>NZ_AOHZ01000031.1 GCF_000337215.1 Natronolimnohabitans innermongolicus JCM 12255
GCCTTGCCAGCCCGCTCAGAGATGTGTATAAGAGACAGACCGACGGTAGCGCGAGTCGTCCGTACCGACGGACCGCGTGATCGACAGCCGGAGCCGGCGGTGACTCGAGCCGGAACGCGACAGTGACAGCTGAGCGTGGTTGCGATCGCACCGCTACTTACGCTCGGATACGTCCCGATTTCGTAGACGAGGGCGTCGATGGTCTACAGGCAGAGTGGGGCGAGTGGCTCGAACGGGTGTCCGGACCCGCGGACCGTCACCACAGCTGTGCCTGCGGGGTGTCGCAGCTGTCACAGACGACTGCTTCGTTGCCCTTGTAGACGGCACGCTCGAGCGTTCCCGCCGAGCAGTACGAACAGGGGCGACCGTCGAGTGCCGCGAGTAACTGCCGATCTGCACCGTCCGACGGAGACGACTGTGATTTCGCCATATAGGGAACCCATACCCGAGATACTCGAAACGGTTGGCCATGCCTATGCAATGTCATTGTCGACCGAACGGCTACTATCAAACCACCTGACTGTCCGGCGAAGAGACACGTCAGCGGCGTTCGTTCGATGCGGCCGTTCTCGACCGCGGGCTCGAAACCGAGCGGAACGGCGAACGCGGATCGAATCGATCACCGAACAATTCGTTGGGGCCCGCTACCCGGGCGGCGCGAACCGTGGGGGCTAACTCGATGCGCCACGCCGTACCGATATGCGCCAGTTCGTCTGTCTCGGCCACGACGTGCCGCTCGACGCCGACTTCTCGCTCGACGACCTCGCCGGCGGAGCCGGTCGACTCGACGCCCTCTGTCGATCGATCACGTCGTCGTTCGTCACCTCCCACGGAATTCGTGAAGACGTTCGCACGCACCTCGTCGCCCAGGATACGTTCACGATCACGTTCGACGGAAGCGAGCTTCGACGGCTAAATCCCGACGAGCGAAGCACCGCCGCGCTGATTCGCAACGCCCTCGAGCACCGCGACGAGGCCATCGGCGCGCTGCCGGCCGAACCCAGTCCCGGCGTCTCCGTCTATCGCCGCGGTCTCGAGGCCACGCTCGAGGACGTTGCCGAAGCGGGGACGGTCGTCCAACTCCACGAAGACGGAGACGCCGTGACCGACGTCGACGGTCTC
This sequence comes from Natronolimnohabitans innermongolicus JCM 12255, assembly GCF_000337215.1. Classification (GTDB taxonomy): domain Archaea; phylum Halobacteriota; class Halobacteria; order Halobacteriales; family Natrialbaceae; genus Natronolimnohabitans; species Natronolimnohabitans innermongolicus. The sequence continues at coordinate 1,123 of NZ_AOHZ01000031.1, forward strand.
GACAATCCCGCGTTCGTACTCTCTGATCACCGTAATTTCACCGATGCGGAAGCGGCGACGGTGGCCGACGCCGCCGACCGGCGCGTTCGACTCGGGCCGACGCGACTGCACGCCGACCAGGCAATTACGGTCGCCCACCACTACCTCGATACGGACGGCTACACTGAATTCTGAGGCGGGGGCTCGAACGGGTGGCTCGAGGCTGAGAACTGCTTGCACACGACCACAGCACACCTTTCGCAAGCGTTAAACGAACGGACGCGCACTGTTCGAATGCGGGCCGGTGGGGTAGCTTGGTATCCTTCGGCCTTCGGGTGGCCGTAACCGCAGTTCGAATCTGCGCCGGCCCACTTTTCCCGCATCGCAAAATCCGCGAGCGCAGCGAGCGGTCTGCGATGCGGGGGAATGGACCCAAGCAGATTCGAAGTAGACCAGAGGCAGCCCGCGCAGCGAAGCGAGCAGGAACCTCTGGGCGTGGTTCGTAATCTGCGCCGGCCAACTTCCCCCGCAACGAAATACGAGGAGCGTCAGCGACGGGTATCTGATACCGAAACGTGGTCCCGCAGCTTCAAGCACGCGAGTCGCAGCGCGTGAACAAAGTGAGCGCGACCGTCTCGCATCTGTTCGAGATTTGCACCGATCCCAGTTTTCCCTCTCCTCTCTTCCCTTCCCCGTCACCAGAGACAGAGTGTAGCGGCCGTCTGACTCGAGTCCGAGACGCGAGTGCGGCCGATCACTCGGCGCCCGTTTCGCCCGCCGAAGACTCGTCGACCGTCTGTACGAGTTCGAAATCGGTCGATCCGCAACTGCAGCCGTCGTTGCCGATCGCCTGGATCTCGCCGTCTGGCCACTGTCGTGCGGCGTAGACGGAACTGCACTCCACACACGACGCTAACACCCTATTGGCATCATCACTGTTCGCCATACGTCACTGAAAGAGAGGTGGGCCACCTCGAATGACTGTTTCGATTCGAAGAATGAGGGCGACGAACGACCGCGGCGCCGAAAGCGTGGCGGGACGTCCCTCCCTTATCGTCTCGAGTCCCAATCGAACTGGTGAAGGGGGTTATTATCTCGGCACCCCTCCCCCATCTCTCGTGTCGTCGTGTGTGCCGTTCAACGGCTAGACACGACGACCGAACGACGCTGAAGAGCCAGCAATACCCGAAGGTAGCTGCCGAAGGTATCGAGTACCGTCGATATGGGACTCTTATTTCGGTGCGTCGAGCGGTAATCCAACGGGGAAATTTGTACAGTCATCACTGCAGAACAGTCATCTCGTCCTGTTTCTTAGCGTAGGCTACAGCTACGGGATAACAATAGTCGGTGCGCTGTGAGTGTTCAGTGCCTGCGACGGTCACGACGGCCGGTCCGTGGGCGGACAGATCATGTCAGAGGAAAACCGACTTTCACGACGTCAGAGCTTGTTTGGAATCGGCGCTGCAGGGACTGCCCTCGGCGGGGCGGCGCTCGGGGTTTCGAACGTGTTCGCGGGCGACGACCAGTCCAAAGAGAAGGGAACGGACGACACGGATACCAAGGATAAGAAAAACGACGATCCCAAGGGGACGCTCACGCTCGAGCTCGTCTGTCACGGCAAGGGTGATGCCGAGTTCCGTGTCGTGAACGACGATACGAAGAACGCGAAGGTCGACTGGAAGGTCAGTATCGACGACTTCGACTTCGAGGATCTGGACGACCTCACCGACGCCAACGGGATCGAAGACATTCCGGACGACAACGGCTTCGAGGATATCGACGACCTCGATGATATCACCGACGCCAACGGAATCGAGGACGTTCCGGACGACAACGGCTTCGAAGACGCGTTCGACGTCGGCGACCTCGATCTCGAGGATCTCGAGGGCAAACAGGTCACCCTCGAGGGAACCACGCTCGACGTGGGCAAGCGCATGTTCGACCTGCGCCAGGTCGTCAGCGAGAAGCGACTCAAAGAGATGGGGATCGACGTCGACAAGCTGAGCGGCACGCTCACCGTGCCGAAAAACGCCGACGAGACCTTCTGGGCCGGCATCATCTCCAAGGACAGTAACGTCGACCTCTACTACGACGGCAAAAAGGTCGACTCCGTGAAGGTCGACGAGGCCGACTGCAAGGGCGACGATTCGAAGAAAAAGAACGGCGACTACATCGAACTCGAGCCGGTCTGTTATAAGGACGCGGAGACCGACATCGCCGACCTGGACGACACCACCGTCGGGAACACCGTCGGTAGCGACGTGACGGGTGTCGACGAGGACTTCGACCCCGACGGCGAGATGATCGTCGACGGCGAGGAAGTCGACGAGGACGATTACGACGGCGCCGTGGACGCCGAGAACAATGTCATCGACGACAGCGGGTTCTCGACGGACGACCTCGATGGGCTCGAGGGAACCGCGACGGTCCGCGAAGCGAAGTTCCGGGTTCACAACCGCAGCAAGAAGGAGGTCAAAGTCAACTGGTCCGTCGAAGGCGACGGCCAGGGTGGCAAGCTCTACCTCGACGGAAAGGAGTCGACGACGTTCCGCGTGACCGAGCACAACGACCGCAAGACGTACGTGACGCTCACCGACGACGGCAAAGAAATCGCCTCGGAGAAGCCCGCGGATACCGAGTGCGACGACGACTGCAATACGTAACGATTCGACCGAACTGCTGACGATTCCCCTCGATCGCGTCGGTTATACGAAATCGAGGAGAAAACCCACGGCTTTAGCCGTGGGATGAATCCGTCACTGCTGAACCAAACCACGCTACAGTAGCAAGCCGACTCTCCAACGTTTAAGAAACACTAGTTATAGATATAACATATGGGAGTACGGCGCACCGTCCCCGTTGCACTCGACGTGGATAGCGACGACGCCGTACTCCTCGAAGACACCGTAGACACATTCCTCTGGTCGGCCCAGTCCGTCGTAGACCACGCTTTCAAAGGCGAATACGTTACCACCAACAAAACCACGCTCGACGACGAAACCTACGACGACATACGCGAGCAAACGGACGGATTCAACGGTGGACTGGTCCAAGCCGCTCGGAACAAGGCCGCTGAAGCCTGCAAGAGCGTCGTCGCACGCTGGAAAAACGGCAAGAAAGCTTCGAAGCCGACGTTCACCAGTCCACACGTCGTCTACGACAAACGTACCGCCACCTTCTACGACGAGTACGTGAGTCTGGCCACGACCGACGGTCGCATCGAAGCCGACTACATACTGCCCGACGAGGATAGTGACACACCGCATTCGGAGTACCTGTTTTCAGACGAATACGAAACGACGGGTGCGGAACTACACTACCGTGACGGCGACTGGGTGCTTCACATCCACTGCAAGATGGAAGTGGTGTCTGACACGTCGGAACAGCCAACACCTGAGAACGGAACGGTTCTCGGGGTTGACCTCGGCGTGAACAACCTCGCTGTCACCTCGACGGGCACATTCTGGACGGGCGACGAGTTCGACCACTGGCGACATGAATACGAGAAACGCCGTGGCTCGCTCCAACAGTGCGGGACGCGCTGGGCACACCAGAACATCCAGTCAGTCGGACGGAAAGAGGAAGGTCGGTTCAAGTTGTTGATGCACCGCATCAGCAACGAACTCGTCGCTGAGGCTCGTGAGAACGAGTGTACGGTCATCGCGTTCGAGGATTTAACCGGCATTCGTGAACGGACTGGCGCGTCGTGGGGGCATAAGTGGGCGTTCGACCGCCTCTACGACTACGTTGAGTACAAAGCCGAGGAATACGCCATCACGGTGGAGCAGGTTGACCCTGAGAACACGTCACGGCGTTGCTCGAACTGTGGGTTCACGCACCCTGACAACCGTGATGGCGAGGAGTTCGAGTGTCTGAAGTGCGGGTACGAAAACCACGCGGATTACAACGCCGCGAAGAACATCGGCTTGCGGTATCTCCGTCGTAACCAGACTGGCGGCGACGGAGGCGCACCCTTGGGCGTGCGCTTGAACAGCGGGATGTTGAACGTGAATGGAGGCTATTCTCCTGCCACTGTTAGTGGCCAGAACGGGAGTCCACGCTGAATCCCACGACTTCAGTCGTGGGTATCTCAACGAGGAGCGACTCCCCGACGGAACGACGCGCGTACCGACAGCGCTCGAGTGGCGGACGTCGTTCGCGCCCGAACGAGTTCGGCATTGCCAGCCACGTACGCACCGTATACTCGCCGCGAGACCCGAAGATCCTTTATTTCCTGTTCGGATATCCCGTGTATGGCTGCCGACGGACTCGACGAAATCGATTACGGGATCTTGCATCTCCTCCAGCAGAACGCGCGCTCGACGACGCCGGTCGACATGGCCGAACAACTCCCGGTGACGGACACGACGATCCGAAACCGAATCGACCGACTCGAGGAAGAGGGAGTCATCGAGGGGTACGTACCGATCGTCAACTACGAGAAGGCCGGGTTCCCGATTCGACTCCAGTTTTCCTGTACGGCTCCGACGAAAAAGCGCCACCAGGTTGCCGGCCAGGCGCTCGAGTTGCCACACGTCGTCAAAGTCGACGAGATGCTGAGTGCGCGTGAGAACGTCCAGGTGCTGGCGGTCGCCAAGACTACCGAAGAGGTCAACGAGATTACTGCCGGGTTAGACGATCTGCCGCTGACGATCGAGCGGGAGAGCCTCCTCCGCGAGGAGCGGCGACGACCGTTCGGTCACTTTGGTCAGCACGTCGTCGACGACTGAATCGCGCTTTGTCTGTGGTCAAATTCCATCTGATCACATTCGAAAATACAAGCGCCAATAAAGACCGCCTTTGTTTCCAAATAGCTTAGGTAGTGTGTTTTTGTATCCTCGAACGAGTCGTTCACGATGTCTACCGAGTCGAGTCGACTCGCACCGAGCAGTTGCCAGAGAGCAATCACCCAGAGACGCACTATATGTCCTTACGAACACGTGTATCATCTTTCGACGGTACCAGCACCGCACACCAAAGAGCCAGCATCGACACGCCCCTCTCGATCGTTACCAAACCAGCGGCTAGACGTAGCGGCCAACCACCACACCACACCCGACGATCGGCGAGCGATGAGTGACGACTGCTACAGGTGCGTCTGTCACACCTGTGGAATGGATCGACTCGTCGAGGGACTCGAGGACGCACAGGCGGTGTTCAACGATCACGCCGAACGTACCCACGAAGTAGAACTTCTCAACCACCGGACGCGACGGTACGACCCGAGACCGTCTTACTCCAATTGGGCCGAGACGACCGACGGAGACGACGGGTGAACCGAACCGCGAGCAGTTCTCAACTCGTATCCTGGGCGTCGACGACGTCGTCGATTCGGATCCGGAGGAGGACCCGTTCGGTTTCGATCGGGGTCGTGTACTCGTCGTTGTCCGTGTATCGCCGCGCGAGTTCGTCGATGTGCGCTCGAGCGCCCTCGGTAGTGATTTCGTCGACCGTCCCGATGATCGAGAGCCGTCGATACGGGTTCTCGGGATCGATCATGCTGACGCCGACCGAGGGATCTTCGCGGACGTTTCGCTCCTTGCGACGACCGCGCTCGGTGTTGATCAGGAGCCGCTCGTCGTCGGCGTCGTAGTCGACCCAGACCGGCGTGACGTGGGGGTCTGCGTCTCCAGTGAGCGTCGCGACGTGTGCGAACGTTTCCGTTTCGAACAGATCGTGGAACGACCCAGGAATCGAGGCCATAGCCCACGGTTTGACGGCCCGTCGCTTCCGTCTACTGCCTCCATGTGGAGGGACGAAACGCGTGACCCGTTGTCCAATGTGGTCAGAAGATTGATGACCGTCGTCCGGTATCGCCAGATAACGCATGTACGCGCGCAATCCGGAGCGCGACGCCATCTGGAACGACGTCCTCGAATGGATGATCTGTCGCGGGCTCCCGCTTCGTCCCCGCGAGATCGACGGCTACGACCCCGGGCTCGTTCGTGACGTCCTCGAGACGATGGTTCTCGAGGGGTGGGTCGAGTACGACGCCCGCGGTGATTTTTTCGAACCGGGGCCGCGAGTCGAACGGTTCGATGCGAGCGGCCCCACGTCGCGTCGCGGTTACTGGTAACCGCGTCGCCGTCGGGTCGACGCCGGCGAGTGTCGGCTATCGGCTTATCCGCCCGCGACGGCAACGAATTCGCCGTGAACCGAACACGGCGAACGCGACGGCGGCTGCTACAGGTATCGGGTGCAGCAGCTGCGGCCGCGCTGGTCGCCGGCTGTGGCGGACCTGGCGAGGAAGAAAACGGAGACGACGATGAGGGACCGCCGGACGGTCCCGAAGACGAAACGGATCCCGACGCCGAAGAGGGGACCGGAAACGGACAGGACATGAAAGACGAGGGCGACGACCCCGACGAGCCAGAAGTCACAGACGACGAAGACGAAGGCGAAAACGGAGACTGACGAGCGGTATCGGTCGAGTCACTACCGAAAGCGGACACGTGTTCGGCCCGCTATCCATTCCATAACAAACTCGTTCGACGATAAACTCGACCGGCATGAGACGTCGGATCTATCTAGCGACGGCAGCAGCGGCCTCGATCGCCGGCTGCATGGACTTCGTCCGACCGGATGCCGAGGACGACGAACCCGACGACGAACCCGACGACGGCGACGACCCGCCCGCACTCGAAGCCGCCGGCGACGACGGCACGATCGACGAGTTCGCGGATCTCGAGGCCTGGACGGTCGTCTCGGGGAACGCGTCGCTGGTCGACGAGGACGCGGGCGTCGGGGAGACGGCCGTCAGACTCGCGGCCGGTAGCGACGACGACGGAGCGCGAATGGTCCGGGAACTGCCCGAACCGCTCGACTGCTCGGAAGCGAGCCCCGGACTGGCAGTTGCGCCCGACGACACCGTCACGGTCCTCCTGCAGTTGTTCGACGACAGTGGCAACGTCCTCGACTTTCGAACGACGGTCCACGAGGCCGACGAACCACGGCGGTGTAACTTCGGCATCGACACCGCCGCCGACGACGTCGATCCGACCGACATTACGACGATCCACGTCGCCTTCTTCGCCGGCGAAGACGCCGAACAGGAACTCCTGCTCGACGATCTCCACCTCGTTCCCCGTCCCGAGACGGGGCTGGTGACGATCCAGTTCGACAACGGTCACGAATCCATCTACGACGAGGGATTTCCCGTCCTCGAGGAGTACGGCTACCCCGCTACGGCGTTCGTCCCGACGGACCTGATTCGTGCCCTCGACGATCACGAGGGCGAGCGGTTTACCGAAGCACAGCTCGAGGAGCTGTCGGACGCCGGCTGGACGATCGCCAGCCACACGGCAAACGCCCACCAGCTTCCGGACCTCGAGCCGGACGACCAGGCCGACCAGCTCGCGGAGGCTCGCGAGTGGCTCGAGGCGGAAGGGTACGACGACGGCGCCGGCTACGTCTCGTATCCGGTCGGTCGATACGACGGGAGCTCTCTCGAATACGCCGCCGAAACCTACGATCTGGGCTTCGAACTCGGCTACCCCGTCCAGGGCTACGTCGCCGATCCGGCCCGCTACCCACGCGTCGTCGACCCTGAGGTCGAGGACGCCGAGGAATTGCTCGAACGGACGGCCGAACTGGGTGGCATCACCTCGCTTTGTTACTACGCGCTCGAGGGCGACGTCGTCGAGCGGTTCGAAGAAACGATGGCGCTGCTCGCCGACCACGTCGAGAACGGCGATCTCGAGGTCATCACGCTCGCCGACATCGAATCCGAGTACGTCTTCGACGCGGACGGGGAGTGACGCGTCCCCGACCGAGACGGCGGCCGCGAGCGCAACGGGTATCGGTCTCGAGTCCCTCTCCCGACTGATGACCGAGGGACTCGAAGCGGACGTCGAGGAGTTGGGCGACGTCGCGACGCGGCGCGACGAACTGGCGAGTCGCATCCGCACCCACGCCGGCGAAATCGCGCGCGAACTGGCCGTCTTCCAGGGCGGAGACTACGGACAGGAGACCTTCGAGACCGAGGACGGCTCGTGGACGCTGAAGTACGAAGCCGGCGACGTTCAGTACCTCCGTTTCGATCCGCGATCGGGCGACGAAATCTACGTCGTCTCGAGCAAACACCCGCCCGAACCCGAGGCGCTCGAGACGGCGCTCGCCGACTACGGCGCGTTCGTCGCGGCCTACAACGCGTACGTTCGTTCGATGGACGGACTGCTCGTGGACGTCCCCGAGACGTTCCCCGAGATAGAGACGACGGCCGAACTGGTCGCCGAACGCGACCGCATCATCGAGCGGATTCGCGAGGTCGGAAACGCGATGGCGAGCGAACTCTACCGCTACGAGGGAGAGTACGGCACGTACGCGACGACGATCGGCGGCACCCGCTGGGAGCTCAAGTACGACGGTGACGTCGCCTCCTACCTCCGGGTCGGCGGCTCGGACGGCACGTACCTCATCTCACAGTACGGTCCGCCCGCGGCGACCGAAGTCCGACGCCTCGCGGAGGACGTCCCGCTGTTCGTCGAGTCGTTCAACGAGCACGTCGACGAACTCGAGGCCGACCTCGCTACCGTTTCGTTCGCCGAGAACGAGTGATACCGCCGACAAGTAGTCGATGCGACGTCGGTCGTGAACTCGCGGCCGTCGAGCGACTCGGGACGTTTCGATTCTCAGCGCGGACGCGTTTTGCAGTCGTCGACGCTGACGGTTCAGCGCAGCGACCGTTCCTCGCCGGCCCACCAGCCGTCGGTATAAGCGACTCGGTGTTCGGCGTCCGTACCGGGCTGTAGGGTCGCGTTTCGAACGTTACGAGCGAACTACGCGAATCCGTTTCGAATAAACGCGACGACAATCAGGAGAACTGACTGAGCCGTTTTTCCCGATTTCGCCCCCCTTTCTGAACGTAGCATGACTCTATCACGACGTTCGACGATCAAGGCGATCGGCGTAGTCGGTGCGGGAACAGCCGTCACCGGATCCGCACTGGCCGTCAACGAACACGAAGACGACGAGCGCGACGCCGACGAGGTCCCCGACGACGAGGAGGTCGGCGCGATCCGCGTCGGACACTTCTCGCCCGACGCACCCGAGGTGGACGTCTACGTCGACGACCAGCAGATCCTCTCGGACGTCGGCTACGACGAACTCTCGCCGTACCTCGAGATCGCACCCGGCACGTACACGCTGACGATTACGGCCGCCGGCGACGACGAACCGGTCTACGAGGACTCCCTCTCGGTCGACACGGACTTCTATACGGCCGCTGCGATCGGCGAGCTCGAAGCCGACGAAGACGATCCGGTCACCGGAGACGACGAGGACGTCGACGAGCCCGAAACCGCGTCGGCCGTACAGGACGACGACCTCGAGAACGGCCTCGAAGACGACGACGATGACGACCTCGAGGACGACGACGATCTCGAAAACGGTCTCGAGGACGATCCCGAGGACGACGACGACGACGAGCCCGACACGGGAACGTTCGACGTCCTGTTGCTGTACGACGCCCAGCCCGACGAGGTCGAAGAAGAAACCGCACAGCTGCGGATCGTTCACGCGTCACCCGACGCACCGACGGTCGACATCGGCGTCGAAGAGGGACTCTCGCTGTTCGAGGACGTCGCCTTCGCCGAACCCTCCGGCTACGCTCCCGTCGGTCCCGGCGAGCAGACGCTCGACATCTTCGAAGCTGACGAAAACGATCTGGGCGCGGCACCCGACGGAGAGGGAGACGACGAGGACGCCGAGCCCGAAACCGCGTCGGCGATCCAGGACGACGACGATGACGACCTCGAGAACGGCCTCGAGGACGACGACGACCTCGAAGACGACGATGACGACGAGGACGACGCCGAACTCGGAGACGACGAAGTAATCGATCAGCCAGACCCCCTCACGTCAGTCGACGTCGAGTTCGAGGAGGGAACGGCCTACACGGCGTTCGCGATCGGCTACTTCGAGCAGTTCGACGACGAGGATCTCGAAAACGGTCTCGAAGACGAAGACGAGGAGGAAGACGACGTCGACGAACCGGAGACCGGATCGCTCGTCCAGGACGACTACGACGACGACGATGACGAGGACGACCGACCGTTCGAAATCCGTCTCGTCGTCGACGGCACGGAAGAAGAAGAGGCCGACGAGGAACCGGAGGAAGCCGATCCTGACGAGGAAGAAATCGAGGAACCGGACGACGAGGACGACGAGCTCGAGGATGACGATGACGAGGACGAGCTCGATGACGACTACGACGATGACGACGACCTCGAAGACGACGACCTCGAAGACGACGACTACGATGAGGACGACGACTACGACGACGCCGAAGAGGAAGATCCGCTAACCGCGGACGACTGATCGGCGACCGTCGACGCGCCATCCACCCGCCGATTCGAACGCCGCTTTTTTAGCGTGATCGACGACGCGGAGCCGTCAGTTTCTCGATAGGACGACCTGGTCAGTGGGCCGTCGAGACCGTCTCGAGAGCGACACTCGTCGACCGAGAGCGCGATAGGAGCCACTGAAACGAACAGAAGATCCCGAGCGCAACGCAGTCCTGTGACCGGGCGTGCAGCGACTGTCAGTGGCTCCTATCGCAATTCCGGAGACGCGCCCCTGACCGCAGTAGCCGTCGACTCGAGACCGTCGTTGTACGTCGGCGCGGATACTCGAGACGGCCCGTCGAAACGACGGACGTCGCTGATCGAGTGCGCTGCTCGTCGGTTCGACGCAGCGACTGGTAGGAGAGAGCGGACGGCGTCCGAGCGATGATGAGAGAACTGCCAGGGGTGTCAGACGTCGACGTACTGGTTAACCCACTCCTGGCGTCGTTGCAACGCTCGACGACCTTTCGGCGTCAGCGCGTAGTAATTCGTCCGTCGATCGAGCTGTCCCTTCTCGACGAGCTCTTTTTCGACGAGCGTATCGAGGTTGGGATACAGCCGGCCGTGTGTGACCGGTTGATCGATGTAGTTGTTGATGTCGTCGAGAATCTCCTGTCCCGACGGTCGATCCTTCCCTGCAATTACGTACAGCAAGTCACGCTGAAATCCGGTTAGCTGATCCATGGATCACCCTCTGAGTGACGACCTTCACTCATCTGTGACTTTGTTATAGAGCCGGTACGGACGTCCCGGAGCGCAGAACGCACGGCATAGGACGGGGTAACCCTCCCCATTATGGACCGCCGCGTTCGTGCGTCGGTGACGCGGCGTTTTTGACAGCAACCGCCGTACGACCCGACATGCCCACCGATCCGCTCGCCTGGGAGACGCTCGAGAGCGAAGTAGCCTACAGTTGTCCGGGCTTCAACGTCGTTAACGACCGCGTTCGGCTTCCCGACGGCACCGAGACCGAGTTCGATTACCTCTCCGAGCCCGCGAGCGTCTGCGTGCTTCCGTTTACCCCCAACGGCGACGTCGTCTGTATCGAGGAGTGGCGCCAGGCCGTCGACCGCGTCAACTACGGACTCCCGGTTGGCGGAACCGAACCCGAAGACGACGACCTCGAGGCGGCGGCCCGTCGCGAACTGGCCGAAGAAACGGGCCACGAGGCCGAGACGCTCGAGTCGCTGGTGACCGTGGAACCGGCGAACGGCCTCGCCGACTCGGTGATGCACTTCGTCGTCGCCCGCGGCTGTCGGCCGACCGCCGAACAACGACTCGATCACAACGAGAGCATCCGCGTGACGCCGACGGCGTTCGACGACCTCCTCGAGTCGGTCCGCGCGGGCGAGATTCGCGACGGCCGGACCGTGCTGGCCGTCTCCTACTATCAGCTGTTCGAAGCCGACTCGTAGCGGCCCAACGGGTCGACGGGGCCGCTGCCACCAGTCTCGACTCGGGTACTAAAAAATCGAACTGAGACGGGTGTGAGCCGGCTCGTTTTCGCTCTCGGTCGGTTGCCGGTCGGCACTCGACCGGACCGAGGGCCGAACGAGCGGTCGACTCGATCAGGCCGGCGCGCCGATCATCGATTACTCGGCGTCTTCGTCTCCGTCAGCAGGGTCGTCGTCAGCGTCGGCGTTGTCGGCGTCGTCTTCGTCCTCGTCACCGTCGTCGGTGTCTTCCTCGATGTCCTCGAGGTCGCTCGCATCGGCGATCGTCATCGACTCGGCGTTCGCGGTGTCGATCGAGATCGCGGTTGCCGACGCCTGTGAGACGATTTCGGCGTCAGCATCGTCCTCGGCGTCCTCGTCGGGGTCGTCCTGCACGGCGGCCGCCTCGTCAGCGTCGTTTGCGTTCTCGTCCGCGTCTTCGTCGTCAGGCGCTTCGTCGTCCGCGTCTTCGTCGTCCGCGTCTTCGTCGTCAGCTTCCTCGAGTTCCTCGATCGTCATCGAATCGATCGAGACCGCCTCGACGTCGAACTCCTCGATCGTGAGGTCGTCGATCTGTTGGGTCTGTGCCTCCTCGTCGTCGGCGTCAGCGTCTTCTTCGTCCTCGTCAGCGGCCTCGTCTTCAGGCTCTTCCTCTTCCTGGACGGCCGCCTCCTCGTCGGCCTCGTCGTTCTCATCGTCGTCGTTGAAGAGGCCGTCGAACCAGTCGCTGATGTCGTCGAGGAGCCCGCCGTCGTCGACCTCGAGATCGTCGATCGACAGCTGCTCGACGGTCATCGACTCGATGGTGAGGTTTTCGATGGTGAGTTCGTCAGCGTCCTCGTCGATCAGATCCTGCTCGCCGGCGTCGTCAGCGAGGCCGTTCTCCTCGTCGGCCTCGTCGTCAGCCATCTCGTCGTCGTCAGCGTCGTCCTGGATCACTGCGGCGGTTTCGGCCTCGTCGTCTTCGTCGTCAGCGAGGCCGTTCTCCTCGTCGGCCTCGTCGTCAGCCATCTCGTCATCCTCCTCTAGCTCGAGATCCTCGATCGAGACGGTCTCGAACTCGAGTTGTTCGATCTGGATGTCCGAGATCGTCACGTCACCGTCCGCCGTGTCGTCCATCGCGTCTTCGTCGTCGGCAGCATCGTCGTCAGCAGCGTCGCCATCGTTCGCGTCCTCGTCTTCGTCGTCCGTCTCAACGTCCTCGAGTTCCTCGTCGAGGTCCTCGTCGACGTCGAAGGTTTCGGCGTTCAGTTCCTCGATCGTCGCGTCCTCGATGGTGACGTCGTCGAGTTCGAGTTCACCGACCTGTACGTTTTCGAGTGTCGCTTCGCCCACGTCTCCGGCGTCGTCGTTCGCCCCGGTCGCGGTCGCGGCACCAGCGAGGGCGGGACCCCCCGAGAGCGCGACCAGCAGGGCGACGAGAACGACGCCGCTTTGCTGCAGTCGTGAAACCATGCGGTCGACACTACCGGCGACACGGCGCTAAAGTGGGCCGACTGTTACAGCGTTGGGTTCGAGAAACGCACAGTTTGAAATCACGTCGCGTGCGCTAATCGAGCGTTCATCGTCTCCGAATCAGAGACCAGTACAGCGCCGAGTATTGAGCTCTGTCGGGCCAAAATACGACTTGTGCCTGCGATCGCTGTTGACTTACTATCCGGCCCCGAGAACGCTTCGTTACTGGTCTCGGTGTTGAGACGTTCGGTCGCGGACCGTCAGGGGGTCACCGTGTTGGTACTCAGTGGCGCAGCAAAAAAGGATACGGCAGTGCGCGGCTGAATCGGGCGTCGTATCGCTCGACGCCGATCAGTTGTGGATCAGCGCTTAGAAGAGGTCGGGGAGGAGTCCGTCGTCATCCTCCTCTTCCTCTTCGTCGTCAGCGTCGTCTTCAGCGTCTTCCTCGTCGTCGTCAGCCTCGTCGTCCTCGTCGTCATCCATCAGGCCGTCGTCGTCATCTGCTTCGTCTTCGTCATCCGTTTCGTCGGCTTCCTCATCCTCGACGTCCTCGAGGTCCTCGGCGTCAGCGATGGTCAGCGATTCGGCGGTTGCGTCACCGATGTCGATGGAGCTGGCAGAGGCCTGGGAGACGGTCTCCTCGTCGTCAGCCTCGTCGTCGTCCATCTCGTCATCGTTCATCTCGTCTTCGTCGTCAGCCTCGTCGTCTTCGTCGTCAGCGAGGCCGTTCTCTTCATCGTCGGCCTCGTCGTCATCCATTTCGTCGTCGTCAAGCTCCGCTTCCTCGACCTGCTCGACGGTCATCGAGTCGACGGTGATCTCGTCAACGTCGAACGTCTCGATGGTTAGCGACTCGATTTCTTGTTCTTCAGTTTCTTCGTCGTCAGCTTCGTCGTCCTCGAGGCCGTTCTCTTCGTCGGCCTCGTCGTCATCCATTTCGTCCTCGTCGTCAGCGTCGTCCTGGATCACTGCGGCGGTCTCAGCCTCGTCGTCTTCGTCGTCAGCGAGGCCGTTCTCTTCGTCGTCAGTCTCGTCTTCGTCGTCAGCGTCGAGTGCGTCGTCGTCGTCAGCTTCGTCGTCCTCGACGGTCAGTTCGTCGATGGTCAGCGTCTCGACGTTCAGTTCTTCGATGGTGAGCTCCTCGACGGTGAGCTCGTCAGCGTCCTCGTCGATCAGATCCTGCTCGGCGGCGTCGTCATCTTCGAGGCCGTTCTCCTCGTCGTCGGCCTCGTCGTCATTCATTTCGTCTTCGTCGTCAGCGAGGCCGTTCTCTTCGTCGTCGGCCTCGTCGTCATCCATTTCGTCTTCGTCGTCAGCCTCGAGCTCGTCATCCTCCTCTAGCTCGAGGTCCTCGATCGAGACGTCCTCGAGTTCGAGGTGTTCGATCTGGATGTCGGAGATCGTCACTTCTTCTGCGTCAGCGTCGTCAGCGTCCTCCTCGTCCATCTCGTCGTCATCGGTCATCTCGTCGTCGTCAGCGTCGTCCTGGATGGCCGATGCGGTTTCAGCGTCGTCCTCGTCATCCGCATCCGCGTCTTCGTCAGCCTCGTCCAGTTCGTCCTGGAGTTCCTCGACGTCAGCGTCGAACTCCTCGACGTTCAGTTCCTCGATCGTCGCGTCTTCGACGGTAACGTTATCCAGTTCGAGTGTCTCTACATCTGCGTCTTGGATCGTTGCGCTCACGTCTCCATCGTCTGTCGCGCCGGCCGATGCGCTGGCGAGGGCGGGCCCTCCCGACATCGCAACCATTAGCGCGACGAATACGACTCCGAGCTTTCGTGACACCATTGCACTCGACGCTTCTGACTCTGTCCGGCTAAAACGAGCCGACTGTTTCGAGATTATCTCGACGAAACCGACAGTTAGTACTCGTGGAACAGTCCATAATCGCTGATTCATCGTATCGACGCCGATGACGGTCACGAGATCGGTTCTCGGGCCCGATTTCGGGAGAAATTCCCTTGTGCCTGCGATCGCTACCGCCTTATCCCACCCGGTGGAGAACGGAACGTTTACCGCCGCGCTCGCCAATGTCCGGCCGAATGCGCGAGCACTTCGAACTCCGAGACACCGACGCCGGCGGGCGAATCGGGGAACTCACCGTTCCGCGAGCGGGCGTCACCGTCGAGACGCCGGCGCTGTTGCCGGTGATCAACCCGAACCTCGATACGATCGCTCCCCGGCGGCTGGCCGAGGAGTTCGGCGCCGAGATCCTCATCACCAACTCCTACATCATCCACGGCACCGACGACGTCCGCGAGCGCGCCCTCGAGGACGGTCTCCACGAACTGCTCGAGTTCCCCGGCGCCATCATGACGGATTCCGGATCATTTCAGCTCTCCGAGTACGGCGACATCGACGTCACCACCGAAGAGATCCTCGAGTTCCAGCGCGCGATCGGCTCCGACATCGCCACGCCGGTCGACATCCCGACGCCGCCGGACGTCTCCCGCGAGCGGGCGGAGCGGGAACTCGAGACGACTCAGGAGCGACTCGAACTCGCCGAAACCGTCGAGACGGGCGAGATGCTCGTCAGCGCGCCCGTCCAGGGTTCGACGTATCCGGACCTCCGCGAGGAGGCCGGCCGTCACGCCGACTCGACCGAACTCGACGTCTTCCCCGTCGGCGCGGTCGTCCCGTTGATGAACGACTACCGGTACGACGATATGGTCGACGCCGTCGCCGGCGCCAAGCGCGGGCTGAGCGCCGACGCGCCGGTTCACCTCTTCGGCGCCGGCCACCCGATGATGTTCGCGCTGGGCGTCGCGATGGGCTGCGATCTGTTCGATTCGGCCGCCTACGCGCTCTACGCGCGCGACGACCGCTACCTCACGGTTCGGGGGACCCGCAACCTCGAGGACCTCGAGTACCTCCCGTGTTCGTGTCCCGTCTGTACGAGCCACTCGCCCGACGAGTTGCGTGCGCTGCCCGACGACGAACGCGAGACGGAACTCGGTGCGCACAACCTCCACGTCACCTTCGAGGAGATTCGCCGGATCAAACAGGCGATCCGCGCGGGCAACCTGCTCGAACTGGTCGAACAGCGCGCTCGCGCCCACCCGACGATGCTCGACGGCTACCGCACCCTGCTCGACCACGCCGCCCAACTCGAGCGCAGCGACCCCGTCTCGAAGGGCGCGTTCTTCTACACCTCCCACGAGAGCGCCCGTCGACCCGAAGTGTTGCGCCACCACCGGCGACTCGAGCGGCTGTCGGTTCCGGACTCGCTGTTTCTCACCGAAGGACAGCCGGCACGCGGCGACGAGTTCGACGACTCCTGGCGCGTCGAACCGCCGTTCGGACCGTTCCCGCGGGCGCTCTCGAAGAGCTATCCGCTCACCGCGGAAGTGCCGGCACGAACCGACAGGGCGGCACTCGAGGCGGCGGCCGACGGCGTCGCCCGCCTCGCCGAGGCGAATCCGGAGACGGATCTCACGCTTGGCCACCGTAGTTGGCCAGACGGGGTACTCGAGCGACTCCCCGACGACGTGGCGCTGACCGACCTCTCGAGCGATCGGTCCTGATTGTACAGTGAGTCGACAACCGCCCCACATCCGCCTCGCTCAGACGCGTTCTAGAGACGGACCAGACGATATATTCCGGCTTACCGTCAGTACCATTAGTTGTGCGCGTTCTAGAGACGGACCAGACGGTATATTCCGGCGTGCCGTCAACCACTAGTTGTGCCCGCTCTCTCCACGACCAGGATCGCGCTGGGCGCGTTCGTCGTCATCGTCCTCGGCGCCGCCGGACTGTTCGTCGTCGATGCTGGATCGACAGCACCCGATCCCGTTGCGTTCGACGACACGGTTCACAGCGGAATTACGCTCGAAGCCGAACGTGAACTCGACGACGACGTCGAGTTGCCCCAAGCGCAGGTGTTCTATTCGCAGTATCAGTACGTCGTCGGCTACTACGGCGTCGAGACGTTCGCCCACGATCAACAACAACCCGAACACGAACAGCGGTTCGGCCATCCGCTGACGGTGTACGTCACCGACTACAGCGGGACCGGCGTCGAACTGAACGACGACGGGTATCCGACGACGGACAGCGCTCCGGAGTGGACCGACGCCGAAACGGCGTGGTACGTCCTCGAGAGCGACGCGGAGACGCCGGCCGGAACGACCGTCGTTCCGTTTACCGACCGCGACGACGCCGACGCGTTCGCCGACGAACACGGCGGCGACGTTCGCGACTGGGAGGCGGTGCTCGAAGCCACGTACGACCGCGACGATGCGGCGGTCGCACGCGACCGCGTCGACGGCCACCAAGCGGTCGCCGACGATCGAGTCGAACAGACGGCAGACCTCACGGAGCGACCGACGTCGATGGTCGTCGGTTCCGACGCAGAGACGATTCAAGAGGCGGTCGACGAAGCACCAGCCGAGACGACGATCCGCGTCCCGAACGGAACGTACGAAGAAACCGTCGAGATCGACCGACCGATGACGATCGCCGGCGACGGGGACGTGACGATCCGTGGCGACGGAAACAGCTCGGTCGTCACCGTCACCACCGAGCGCGTCGCGGTCCGAAACGTCGCGATCGACGGCGTCGGCGAGACGACGAGAGGCGACGGCGACGTCGACATCGGTGTCGACGACGAGGAGTTCGGCTCGACGTTCATGCGAAACTACGTCAGCACTGACGCAGGAATCACGGCCTACAACGCCGACGAACTGCTCGTTCAGGACGTCCACATCGACACTCCGGCGAGCGGAATCCTCGAGTACGGAACCGACGACGCCGCCGTTCGAAACGCGACGGTCATCGGCCCGGACGACCCGTCGGACGGTCTCGGCGGCGTGTTGTTGCTCCAGTCCAACGGCGTGATCGAACACTCCACGTTCGACGGCACACCCAACGGCGTGTACCTGTTCCGGTCGCCGACGACGGTCGTCCGATCGAACACGGTTACGAACAACCAGCTAGGTATCCACCTGATGCACACGGACGATTCGCTTCTCGCGGACAACGAGGTACACGGCCAGGCCAACACCGGCGTGTACATCATGACGGGACCGGAGCGAAACGCGATCGTCGGAAACACGATTCGAGACACCGACACCGGCCTCACTCCGGGCGGCAGCGACACCTACGTCGCGGACAACCGCATCGCGAACACGAGCGTCGGTCTTCGCATCGATACGGCCTCGTCGATCTACGAGGGGAACGTCATCGTCGGCAACGAGGTCGGAGCGGACGTGACCGGGATGTTACCGACGAACCGCGTCATCGGGAACGACTTCGTCGGGAACGGCGAACACGCGACAACCGCCACCGGACCGCTGCGAATCTGGAGCGACGAGGGAGAAGGAAACTACTGGCAGGGCGCTGCTGGCGTCGCCAGCGGCGACTACGCCGATCGATCGTACACCCCGACGGACGACGTCGACAAGCGACTCCACACGACCGACGGAACGCCGACGCTCGTTCGGGCGCCGGCCCTCGGCGCCCTCGCCGGACTCGAGGGAACGGTCCCCGGAATGCGGACCGGCAGTATCGCCGACAACTACCCGGCCTGTGAACCGATCAACGCGGACCGACTCGAAGCGACCGGCTGGGACGACCAAGCATGGACGTGCTACGAAACGACGCGCACACCGACCGATGACTGAGACACAACCGATACTCGAGGCGACGGGAATCGATCACGATTACGGGACGGTCTCCGTCCTCCAGGACATTTCACTGACGGTTCCGCGGGGGAGCGTAACGGCGATCATCGGCCCGAACGGGGCCGGCAAGACGACGCTGATTCGCGCACTCGCGGGACTCCACGAACCGACCGAAGGAGAGATCACGTACCACGGGCCCGAGACGGCCAGGCAGATCGGCTATTTGCCCCAACACCCCGCGTTTCGACCCGGGTTCACGTGCCGCGAGACGCTCCAGTTCTACGCGTCGCTCGTCGGCGACGACGACGCCGCGATGGAGAAACTCGCTCGCGTCGGTCTCGAAGATGCGGCCGACCGGAACGTCGAAGCGCTCTCCGGCGGGATGACGCGACTGCTCGGAGTCGCCCAGGCGACGATCGGCGACCCGCCGATAATCGTCCTCGACGAACCCGGAAGCGGTCTCGACCCGGGGATGAGCATGCACGTCTTCGACGTCGCGTCTGCGCTCGCCGACGAGGGGGTTTCGATTCTACTGACGTCTCACGACCTCGAGTTAGTCGAGCGCATCGCCGACGAAGTGTTCGTGTTGTCCGACGGCCAGTTCGTCCAGCACGGATCGACGGCCGAACTCCGGGCGCGCTTCAACGCCGACTCGCTGTGGTCGGTCTACGAAAACGCGATCGAAGGCGACCTCGATACCGTCCGCGTTCAGGGTGAGCACGCATGAGTGACGAACTCTCGACGTCGAGTCGATCGACACCGGTACAGGAAGCCGAGACGCGGACAGCGCCGGATTCGAGACACCGCCTCAAAACGATCGTCGGGCGGGAACTGCGGACGGTCGTTCGAACGCGGACGTTTTTCGTGCTGGCGCTGGCGTTCGCCGCCGTCGTCCTCGGGATCGCCGCGGTCGGAGAGAGCATCCAGGCGGGCTACGTGCCGACGCTCGTCGACCTCCTCACGCCGCTCGAGTTGCTCGTTCCCGTACTCGCCGTCGCGTTCGGCTATCGCGCGATCCTCGGCGACGAGCAGCGAGGCGAACTCGACGTCCTCGAGACGTACCCCGTTTCGAGCCGCGAACTCGTCCTCGGGGTCTATCTGGGTCGCGCGATCGGACTCGTCGTCACGGTTGTCGTGCCGCTTGCGATCGTCGCGGTCGCGGTCGCCGTGACCGAAGGCAGTTGGCTGTCCATCTACGCGACACACTCCGGAGCCGATTCTCCGGTGCTGTTCGGCCGGTTCGTCGTGCTAACGGCGTTGTTCGCGCTCTCGGTCCTCGCGGTCGCGATCGCGATTTCGTCGGTCGTCAGCGGGACCCGCAGCGCGCTCGCGCTCGCCGTCGTCGCCCTCGTAGTCTTGCTCGTCGGGATCGATCTGGCGATCGCGTACGGCTTCTCGATCGGCGTTATCGGCGACTCGGAACTCGTCTACACACTCGCGGTCAGTCCGCTCAGTGCGTTTCGCGGCCTCGTCTTCGAAAGCGCCGTCGTCGTCGCTTCCGGCACCGGGCCGGACGTCGCCGCGCCACTCTCGAGTCTGGTGAGTCTCGTGGGCTGGACGGTCGGATCGCTCGCCCTCGCGACGTGGGCGCTGGATCGGTAGTGATCAGACCCAGTCGCGGCGACGAACCGGGATGGCAGAGAACGGAATCGTCGCTCGAATCTGTCCGATAGTGAGCGACTGATTATTGGGGTAAAACGGGAGCCGAGCCGAAATCAAGTTGGAACTGAACGGACCGGAGAGTCGGTTAACTCTGCATCAACGACATCACCAGTTCCTGTGTAATGTCGTCGTGTTCTTCCCTGTCGCCGCCGTACTCGTCGGCGAACGCGTCGGCGTCGTCGCCGTCACCGAATGGAATAATCGACGCACCCATCGCGCCTTCGACATCGCTATCGACCACCATCGTGAGCCCCGTCGCATCTTCGAACGCGTCGGCCTCGAGGTGGCGGCTGATGACGAGCGAGTCGTCGCCTTGCTCGACCGTCTCGTCGACGGCCGAGTAGTCGGTCAGGTAGATCACGTCGGGTTCAGCGTCGTCTTCGTTGGTGAACGTGAACGCGTACGCACAGAGCGAACTGCAGAACAGCGCCGGTCGATCCTCGATTTCGACGTCCGACGGGTCCTCGTAGTGAGCCTGTCCGGCGGGTCCGGGATGGTCGACGATACGCATCGAACACTGGTCGCAGTCCTGGTCGTCCTCGATTTCGATCGCTTCGGGGACGTCCTCGTCGTCGCCGTCGAGACACCCCGCGATCGCGCCGAGGGAAACGGTTGCGACGCCGCCGAGGACGACTCGACGGGAAACGAGCGATTCGGGAACGGTCGATGAAGTCGACTGGTCCATATGTACTAGTGGGCGGTCGACAATATACTCGGTCTGGTACAGTTCACGAACGCTCGGAGTGAACGGACGCGTACGTGGCCCATCGTGCAGCGACCGTACCGACCCGCCGAAAAGTAAACAACCTCGGGCGCGGTGGCCCGAGGCTTTTCTAATTCCCTCAGCCGTGCGCTAGCACTCCCTGCTCGGCAAGCGAGCGGGATGAGGTTGGGCGGCTTACACGCCCCGACCCGGACAAACGCACCAACCGAACCTGAGGTTGGGTTTTGTGAGTCCGGTAATTCGATTCGTTACCGTCAAGCTTCGCCTTCTCGCGCCACGCGATGTTCACCGACGCATTCCGGTCAGCGTGGTCTTGCACCACATCACACTCGTCGTTCGTACACCGAAACCGCCGCCCCTGCCGACTGCCACGTTCACCACAGCACGAACACGTCTTCGAGTTGTAGTACGCGTCTACCGTATCCGTAGGAATCTCTCGCCACGTCGCCTTGTACGAGACGAACTTCTCGAACTTGTGGAACGGCAGTTTGTGCAACCGACGGTTCATATACGATCCATACTTAATTTCGTCGCGGATACCGCTCATATTCTCGAACACGATAACCGGGTTCGAGAACTGCTCTGCAAACTCCACGACAGCACGGGAAAGCCGATGCAACACCCACTCGGTGAACCGCTCCTCCTTGTCACCGAGTCTGTGGTGGATGCTCGTTTTGCCGTGTTCTTGACAGCGAGTGGTGATAGTGTGGTAGCGTTGGCGTTCCTGCTTGACTCGTCCGTAGTCGAGGACGAGTGTCCCTTTCGTCTGCATCGTGTCGCGGTCGAGGGCGGTGAAAGCAACGTTGCGCTCGTTGATGTCCACGCCAATCACAGTATCGGCGGTGTCAGGTTCGGGGACGTCGAACTCGCGTGTGACCGTGACGTGTAGGTAGTACACGCCATCGCGGTACAGGAGTTCGGCCTGCCCAATATCCACTTCTTCAGACGTGAGGGCGTCTCGCAGTTCGTCCATTGCGTCCGGTTCGCCGCGCAGGTGTCCTTTCACCTTCTTGTAGGGTTTCGGGCTGATGCGGAACTGGACGCGGTTCGTGTCGTCATCTACGGTGAGGCGGTACCCTTCTGTGTGCGCCATCACAAGCGGATACGCACCAGATTTGTCCGTACTCGGCGGAGTCGGCTTCCCTCCGTCAGGCTCGTCTTGGTTCTCCCACCAGTCTTTGAGTGATTGGTAGGAGTCCCATGTTTGGAGGGCTTTGCCGACGACCGCGCACTTGTTGTTCCGTAGGAAGTCGTCGCGGTCAACCTCCTTCTGTATCTCGGTGCGATTGTACCCTTGTTGTTTGAGGCGGATGGTTTGGTTGAATATTTCGCGTGAGGCGAGGCGGGCATTGTGAAGCCACGATCGTTCACCAGACGCTATGTGGAGGCGCGTCCGGATCGTCTTCGTGGCTTCTTCACCCATGCTTTGACACTCGTTCTAACTCATCATAAATATAGGGATTAGGGATGGAAGAGTACCGCAGTCATGCACATTCGGTTAGTTCCTGTAAGTGTTATTTTGTCTGGTGTCCCAAGTACCGCCACCCGATTCTCAACGTGGTTGAAGACGATGTGCGAGAGTTGTTTGGTGAGACCTCCGACCACTTCGGGCATAAAATTCTGGCGTTGGAGATTGCAGACGACCACGTACACCTGTTCGTCCAGTGCGACCCAAAACACAGTCCAGCCGACCTCGCCCGGCAGTTCAAGTCGTACTCGGGTAAGCACTTGCTGGAGCGGTATCCCGAGATTCGGGAGTCGTATTTCTGGGGCGGTGGATTCTGGAAGGTTGGGTACTACGTGGGAACGACAGGTGCGGTATCGGAGGAAGTGGTTGAGCGGTATACAGAAGAGACGGAACACGCGCTGGAGTGACGCGCTTCACCCCCGCCCACGGTGTTGACGCAAATCGAAGATTTGCGAAAGCCGAAAACCGCAGGTTTTCGGAAGGGCGGGGAACTCGCGCTGTTTTTCGTTTAGACGTCGATTCGAGCACCGTCGCGTGACTCGGTGCGAGCGCCCGTCGATTCAGAGACCGACGTTCCGTCGACCGTCAGCTCGAGCGTCTCGTCTCGCTCGACGACGATCTCGTGTCCGGCGTAGACGAACTCCAGTCGTCCGCATCGCGGACCGGCGGTCCGGGTCGGTTCGAACAGCGAATCGAGCGCGTCGGGCTCGATCCACTCGTACAGCGGCGGCAGGTCGGTCGGTTCGACGCCGCGTTTCGTCGCGACGGCCGTGACGACGGCGACGCTGACGTCTCCGTCGGGGCTGTCGGTGGTCGAACCGATAGATGAATTACTCACACTAGACGCCAACGGTCGAGCACATAAAAGGGTAGCGGCAAATGCAGCTTCGGCGAAGTAAAGCAGTTATTTATTTCGGTTTCCGAAATGAACTTCGTCTTTAGTGACGTTCAGGAGGACGTCTCTGTCGTCCCGAAGTGATCGAACGGCTGGCGGTACTCCGTTTTGACGAGTTCCTCCCGTTCGATCTCGAGACCGTGTGCCGCGAGCTGGCTCACGGTCGCCGTAATTTCGTCGGTGTCGGCGGCGACGACGTCGATTCGGAGGTTCCCGCGACCGGTAACGAGTTCGCGAACGAGGACGACACCACCCGTCTCGAGTGCAGCCTCCGCCAACGTTTCGCGCTCGTCGACCGGTGCCGTACACTCGACGACGACGCGCATCGGCCGCTCGGTTCGCTCGTACTCGAGTAGCGGCACGTAGCCCGTGATCACGCCGGCCTCCTCGAGTCTGTCGATGCGGTTGCGGACGGTGTTGGCCGTGACGCCGACCTCGCCGGCGATGTCCGTCGCCGTCGTGTGTCTGGCGTCGTCCTGTAGTCGATGGAGGATCCCCCTGTCGATATCGTCGAATTCGAACCCCATACCGTTCGTTTCGCTGGCACAACCAAGCCGCTTTGGGTCGGCGCCACCGCTCTGGAAAACAGAACAGCAAAGGTCCGCGCCCGGCCAGAGTCGACCATGCTCGGGGCGACCTCGCTCGTACTTGGACTGATCGTCTTCGTCGTCTTCACGTCGTGGCTCGTCAGGCGGTTTCGCGGCGGGGACGAACGCGGAGACCGTCGGGAGTCCTACGAGCGCCATCAGGAAGCACAGGGGCGGGAGCCACCGGTCGGGATCGGCGACAGCGTAACGGCCGGGGTTCACGAGTTTACCGAACACCACACGGGCGAGCGACAGGCCGTCTGCAAGATCGAGGGGTTCGTCGTCTTCGTCGAGGATATTCCGGCCGGCCTCGAGGTCGGCGATGCGATCGAGTTCACGATCCTCTCGTTCAACCGCGGACACACCTCCGCGACGGGTACCTACGACGGGCGAGTCTGACACCGGCGATTTTTCGCTGCCACCGCGTCACCCCGATACCGAGACGAGCGTCGCACCGGCCACGACGACCAGCGCCGCGGCGCCGACGCGCCAGGTGACGCGCTCGAGTCGCCGCGGCAAGAACAGTGCGGAGCAGACGACGACGATCAGCGGCGTCAGTTGTAACAGCGGCATGACGACGACTACGGGCGCGACCTCGAGAGCCGCGAAGTAGGCGACGAACGCGACCGTCGTCGAGACGCCGCCGGCGACGAACCAGCCGGTCGAGGCGCGGCGAAGCGGAATCGACCGCAGCGAGCCGGTCCAGCGGAGGTAGCCCACGAACGCTACCGTTGCGGTGGTCGCCATGACGACGATACCGGGCAGCGTCGGCGTCCCCGCGGCGAGCCCGATCGAGATGAAGATCGGTTCGATGCCGATCGCGGCGGCCGCAGCCAGCGGCACGGCGAGCAACGCGCCGGTCTCGCGCAGCGACGTCTCTCCGCTCGAGTCGGCCGCGGTCTCCCACGAGACGACGGCGATCCCGGCGACGACCAGGACGATCCCCGCGAGGTGAAGCGCCGTCAGTCGCTCCTCGAGGAAGACGATCGCGAACACCGTCGCAAAGAAGACGTTCGAGGCGATCACGGGCGAGGAGAGGTTCGCCCCGATTTCTTCGACGCTTTTGAACGTCAACAGCCGAGCGACGAACATCCCGGCGAGGCCCGCAGCGCCGAAGGCGGCGACCGAGACGGGAGTGAACAGGTCGACGTAGGGCGGCGAATACAACACCAGCGCGGGCGGCGCCAGCAAGGCGACGTTACAACACAGTACGATGAGAACGCCGTCGGTGACCTTGCCGGATTCCGTACCGAGACGAACGAATAGAAACTGCCCCGCGAAGCCGACGGCGGCGACGCTCGCCAGGAGGACGCCCAGCAGCGAGTCCGAAACCTCGAGAACCATACGGTCCGTTTCGTTCGTCAGCGGATAACCGCGGCGAAAATACGCGACAGAGAGACGAAAACCGGTTCAGTCGGCGCTGTGGAACGGAACGCGTCCGCAGCTGGGACAGCCGTTGTGCTTGGTCGTTCGGTAGTGCAGTGCTGAGCCGCAATCGGTACACGTGTAGTGGGACTCCGTCATCGATTCGATTCAGGTCTGAGACGCTGATATGCCTTTCGTGAGGGGTATTCACGAGCATAGTAACGAATTTATAACAATCGTAGTAACCGCATACAGGATCGCTCTCACCCTCGGCACGCTCGCGGCGAATCGCCGCGTCCGCCTGCGTGACCCGCTCGGCCCGCGACCGACAGCCTCTTTCGCGCTCCCCCACCCAGTTGGGGTATGACCGACTACTTCGAAGTTCACGAGCGCGACGGGGCCGCGCGCGTGGGCGAACTCCGCCTCGAGTCGCCCGTGGCGACCCCCGCGCTCGTCGACGACGTCCTCGAGGACGCGGGGTCGCTGTGGAGCGCCGATCGAGAACTCCCCGAGGGAGACGAATCGACGCTCACCGTCCTCCCGCACCGATCGTTCCCCGGCGGCACCGCCGCGGAAGTCCAGGACTCGTTCGCGGTCGACCATCCCGACGTCGAGTATCCGAGCGTCGCGGTCGTCTCGAGCGAGACCGCAACGGACCACGGAAGCGACGCCTACGCCGTCTCGGACGTCCAGTCGATCCGGGGCCACGGCGCGGCGCTCGTCGAGGCTGTCGTTTCCGTCCGCGAGACGATTCCGGCCGACACCGCCCTCCTCTTTTCGGGCGTCGCGACCCCCCGTAACGTCGCCCTGTTGGCCTACGCCGGCGTCGATCTCTTCGACGAGACCGCGGCCGTCGTGAAAGGCACCGAAGGACGATATCTGACGACCGACGAGGCCTACTTCCTCGAGGACCTCGAAGAGCTGCCCTGTTCCTGTTCGGCCTGTCAACAGCCCCGCGAGGAGTTCACCCGCGAGGACTGCGCCGAACACAACCGAAACGCCCTCGAAGCGGAACTCGGCATCGTCCGCCGGCGAATCCGCGACGGCCGTCTCCGCGATTACGTCGAGGGACAGGCCCGCCACGACCAGTGGCTCACCGCCGCGATGCGGGAACTCGATTCGCAATGGGGCTACCTCGAGGAACGCACGCCGATCCTGCGGGACGCCCAGATCAACGCGGCGACCGAGGACACCCTTCGTCGCGTCGAGATTCAACGGTACGCCGACCGCGTGACGACGCGCTACCGCAACCGGTTTAAGAACCCGCTCGTCCTGGTGCCGTGTTCGGCGACGAAACCCTACAGCGAGTCCCAGAGCCACCGCCAGTTCCACGACGTCATCCAGTGGCGCGCCCACCTCGTCTCGATGACCTCGCCGATCGGCGTCGTCCCCCAGGAACTCGAGACGACCTATCCGGCCCAACACTACGACACCGTCGTCACGGGCCGCTGGTCGGAAGACGAGAAGGAGTTCGTCGCCGAGGTGCTCCAGCGCTACCTCGAGCGCAACGAGTACCCGAAAATCGTCGCCCACGTCCCCGACGAAGGCTACCGCGACATCGTCGGCCGCGTCGAGGACGCGCTCGACCTCGAGATCACCTACACCGTTCCGGCGGGCGGCCACCCGACCGACGACGAGTCCCTCGCAAACCTCGGTTCGGCGCTCTCGGGCGAACTGAAGTACTCTAAACGCGAGCGCGAACACAACACCGTCCGGGCCATCGCGGACTACCTGCTCGGCGACGGCGCGGGCGACGACCTCTTCGAGGACATTCAGACCACCAGCCGGTATCCGAAGATCCAGGTCCGCGACGGCGAGGAGACGCAGCTGGCGACGATGGTCCCCCAGTACGGGACGCTTTCGTTCACGCTCGAGGGGGCCCGTCGCTGGGTCGACAGCGACGCTCCCACCAAGCGCGTCGAAATCGACGGTTTCGTTCCCCACGGGAGCGTGCTCGCACCGGGCGTCGTCGACGCCGACGAGGACATCCGCGTGGGCGACGAGGTCGTCGTCGAAGGGCCGAACGCCTTCGCGGTCGGCCGCGCGGAGATGTTCGGACGCGAGATGCACGAGAGCACTCGCGGCGTGGCCTGCGAGGTCCGCCACGTCGAAGAGAAGTAGCTGACTCGACTCGCGAGTCCCCGTTCCGTCCCGTCGACCGAGCCCCCGCGTTCACCGACCCGGACACGATTTCAGCAGATGTTCTCGGTAGACAGCCGCCGGAACGGTCACACCGCAGAGCGAACAGGTTTCCTGTTTGACGGTATTACCGCGGCTCCCATCGGACACAATCACGGATTCACACGACGGGGGCCTCGCTCTTTCGGTGGTAATCCGGCGTGTCGAATCCCGTTCGGGGACGCTATTACCCCCTCGAACGCCTATCTGTTAGTGTTCTATCACGCTAAGACCACCCGACGGAGCGGCTACGTTCCGTTTCCACGCCGTACCGAAGTCAAACGATGTCGGTAACTAAGGACCACTACCGCGAGAGTCGCCAGTCATGAGCGTGGACGAACCGGCGACCGTCGGACTCCTGACCGAGCCCTACCTCCTCGAGTGGCAGGTGCGGGCGATCGAACGACTGCAGCGAGAGACGGACGTCTCGATACCGCTCGTCGTCACCAACACGAGCGACACCGACTATCAGGCCGAATCGTGGAACGACAGGGATCGAGTCGGCCTCGAGGACCTCCGGCAGTTCGTCGACCTCCTCGGGACGGAGAGGGCTTGGACGTTCGTCCTCGCAGAGCGAAATCTCGGACGACTGTTCGGCGACGAACGGGAGTTCTGGCGGCGCCACTCCGTGGAGAACGTCGACGCCATCGCCGACGCCGACCACCTCGAGTGCGTCCCGCAGACGGACGGGAACTGGAACGAACTGCCGGCCGCGGTCGTCGACGAACTCGGCGAGCGCTGTGACGTCGTGATTCGCTTCGGATTCGGACTCGTCCGCGGTGACGTGCTGACGGCCCCGGAGCACGGCGTCTTGAGCTTTCACCCGGCCGATATCCGTCGGTACCGGGGGATGGGTCCGCCCGCGATCTTTCACGACGGCCGCGACCGCGCCGGCTCGACCCTCCAGCGGCTCGACGAATCGATCGACGGCGGCGAGATCGTCGCCTCTGATGACGTCTCACTGGCCGGCTGTCACACGCTCTGGGAGGTCTTCGACCGCGTCGCCGAACGCCAGATCGGACTGTTGACCGAGGGAATCACCGCGCTGCAGGATCCGTCGTTCGAGCCGCAGTCGATCCCCGACGAGCAACTCGGCGAGTTTTACTACCGTCGGGAGCGCCGCACGGCTACGTTCGCGGGCCGCGTCCTGGCGAAGAACGTCGCCGGCCGCCTCCGGCGGCGCATCGGTCGACGCCGGTCGACTGGCGACCACGTCGAGTCGACTCACGACTCGGCCGACTGATAGTCGGCGTCTCACCTCGAGTGCGAGCGAGCGAAAAACGGGCACGCATCGAGTGCTCGCCCGGACGAATCACTGCTCGCCGAGTACGGAGTCGAAGAACTTTCGCTCGGCCGTCCGGAGGTGCTGGTTGAACGTCGCCGGGGCGATTCCGAGTCGGTCGGAAATCTCCTCGCCGGTGCTCTCGCGCGGCCAGTCGAAGTAGCCCGCGAAGTACGCCGTCTCCAGCGCCGCCCGCTGTTTCTCGGTGAGTTCGTCCTCGAGGACGGAACTGGAGTTCGAGTCGCTGCGCTCGCTGCGCTCGCGGGTGCGCTGTGCGAGGTACGTGACGTCGTCGCGCTGTTCTCTGATGAGTTCGATCATCTGTCGCGTGTCCCGACCGCGGGGGAGTTCGACGACGAAGCGGAACTCGCCGTCGTCGATCGTCGCGGATTTGACCCGCCCGCCGTGGGTCGCGATGGTTTCGAACAGCGAGACGGCCGCCGGGGCGACGAGCTCGAACTCGAAGGCGTTGCGGCGGACGGCGAGGAATCGAACGTCGCCGAACCCGTCGGTCTTCTCGACCGCCTCGCTGAACGCCTCCTGGTCGACGCCTTCGGCGGATCCGTACGCGAGCAGCGTCTCGTCGCCGCGGATCAGTTGCTCGAACTCGATCGTACACTCCTCCTCGGTCGAGAGGCCGATCAGCGGCGGCGCCAGCTCGCCGACGCGGAACTCGAGTTCGATGACGGCGTCGCTGACCAGGGCGTCCTTGCGTTCGATGGCCGTGATCGCGTGGGCGATGACGTCACCGATCCGAGCGAGGATCGTCGTCTCCGGACCCTCGAAGGCCCGCGGAGACGCCGAGTAGATGTTCAACACGCCGTAGACGAGGTCCTCGTGGACGATCGGCACCGCAGCCGAGGAGCGATACCCTCGCTCGAGGGCGTCCTCGCGCCACGGCTCGAACTCAGGGCTGTCCAGCACGTCGTTTGCGACCTGTACCGATCCGGTACGGATCGCCGTTCCGGACGGCCCCTGTCCGCTATCGTCGTCTTCGACGGCAGAAACTTCGATGGCGTCGAGGTAGCCGTCCTCGACGCCGGCCGCCGCCTTCGGAACGACCCGATCGCTGCCGGGGTTGACGCCGCCGATCCAGGCGAACCGATAGGCGTCTGATTCCGCGAGACGCTCACAGACGCGCTGTTCCAGGTCGGCCCGCGTCTCCGTGGTGATCACCGCGTGCGTGATGTCGTGTCCGATTCGGTTGAGTCGGTTGAGCGACTCGAGTCGTTCGCGCTGGCGGCGGCGTTCGCGCTCCTGTCGGGCGCGCTCGATCGCGTGGTGGATCGTTCGGACGAGCAACTCGCTGGTCACCTCGTCTTTCACGAGGAAGTCCTGTGCACCTCGCTGGATCGCCTGAACGCCGACCTGCTGGTCGCGAACGCCGGTCAGGACAACGATCGGCGTCGCGTCGCTTTCGGCGTGGACCGTCTCGAGCGTCTCGAGGCCCTCGCTGTCGGGTAAGTTCAGGTCGAGCAAGACGACGTCCGCCGAGAGCTGCTCGAGCGTCTCGAGGCCGTCCTCGAGACGGTTTGCGCGGGTGATCTCCGGGGTGCGTCCCGCCGAGTCGTCGGGGCTGACTCGCTGTGCGAGCTCCTCGGTGCCACGTAGCATCTCCTGGATCAGGCGTGCGTCTCCCGGATTGTCCTCGATCAGGACGATCTCCAGTACGTTCGCGTCGGTTTCGGACTGCGCGTCCATCTCGCTCATTGTTCATCCTCCGGCGGCAGTCGAACGACCGAGAACCAGAACTTCTCGAACGCGCGAACCGTCTCGATGAAGTCGTCCGGGTCGACCGGTTTCGTGAGGTAGGCGTTGGCGTGCAACTCGTACGAGCGGACGACATCCTCTTCGGCGCGCGAACTCGTGAGCACGATGACCGGGATCGAGCGGAGCTCCGAATCGCCCTTGAGCTCCTCTAAGACGTCCTCCCCGTCCTTTCGCGGCAGGTTGAGATCGAGCAAAATGAGATCCGGACGCGGGACGTCCTCGTACTGGCCGCGTTGATACAGGAACTCGAGGGCTTCGTTGCCGTCGGAGACGACGTGGAGGTCGTTCTCGATTCGGCCCTGTTTGAACGCTTCTTCGGTCAGCCGGACGTCTCCCGGATTGTCCTCGACTAACAGGATCTGTGCTGGTTCGGGTCTGAACTGTCTCGAATTACTCATTGCTAGGGTCGCTGGCGTCGGTCGTGCGAGCGGTCGCGATGTCGGTGTTGGTCGTCGGTGGCGCCGGCAGCGTTACGGTAAACGTCGAGCCCTCGCCGGGCGCCGATTCGACGTCGATCTCGCCGTCGTGACGTTCGATGATCCGCTGGCAGAGTGCGAGACCGATCCCCGTTCCGTCGTACTCGTCGATGCTGTGAAGGCGGTCGAACACCTGAAAGATCCGTTCTGACTCGGCCGGATCGATTCCGATTCCCCGATCGCGAACTGCGATACGCCACTCGTCTCCCTCGTTCTCCGCGGACACTGATATACGTGGGGCATCGGTCCCGGCGTACGTGAGTGCGTTATCGAGCAGGTTCTGAAACAGCTGTCGGAGTTGGCCCGGATCGCCGTAGACCGCCGGTAACGGACCGACGTCGACCTCGGCGTCCGTCTCCTCGATGTGAACCTGCAGATCCTCGCGGACGTCGTCGAGTACGCACTCGAGGTCGACGGTTCGGAGCGGCGTCCCCTGGGTGTCGACGCGGGAGTACGCGAGCAGGCCGTCGATCATCTGTTGCATTCGCGTCGCGCCGTCGACGGCGTAGGCGATAAACTCCTCGGCGTCGTCGTCGAGTTCGTCGGCGTACCGGCGCTCGACGAGCGTCAGGTAGCTCGCAACCATTCGCAACGGCTCCTGGAGGTCGTGACTCGCCGCGTAGGCGAACTGTTCTAACCGTTCGTTCGACGACTCCAGATCGGAGATCAGTTCCTCGAGACGGCGCTGCTGGCGTCGGCGTTCGGTGATATCGCGGCCGATACCGGCCAGAACGGGCGTTCCGGAAGGGTCCTCGAGCAAACTCGCGGCGAACTCGTAGGGAATCGTGTCGCCGTCTCGAGTCCTGACGTCGGCTTCGACGTGCGCCTGACCGGTCTCGAAGACCTCGGCGATCGCGTCGCCGATCCGCTTTCGGTCGTCTCCCGCGAAGAAGTCCGCCGGGGACATCGATTCGATCTCCGCGCCGGCGTATCCGGTTACGTCCTCCATCGTTTCGTTCCACCGCCGGAAGGTCCCCTCGGCGTCGACGACGTAGAAGATGTCGTCGACCGCGTCCAGTATGGCGTCGGTGTAGGCGGTGACTCGCTCGAGTTTCCGCTGGCGCCGCTGGCGCTCGAGTTCGTAACTGAGCCACTGCGTACTGAGTTCGACGAAGCTGCGCTCCGCGGGCGTAAACGACCGTTCGCTGGGATTTTCGTCGGCGAAACAGAGCGTCCCGAAGAGATCGCCGTCGACGCGGATCTGCCCGCCGACGTAGCTGTCGAAGTCCCACGTCTCGTAGGCGTGATCGTCGATCTCGTCGGCGACCGGACCGTCCGTGAGCACGAGCAGTTCGTCGGACTCGATCGTCCGCCGACAGTAGGTATCAGAAAGCGGCGTCACCGACCCCGGCCGCAGTCGTTCGTCCGGCCCCTTCGAGTGGACGATCTCGAACCGGTTTCCCTCCCGGTCGATATCGGCGACGAACCCGATCTCGAGTCCCAGCCGTTCGCGGCCGAGATCGAGCAGTTCGTCGACCTTTTCGTCGAAGCGCAACTCGGGGTCAGCGGTGATCGCGTACAGCCGCGCTAACGTGTGGTTGTTCTCCCGGAGTTCCGCTTCGACCCGCTTTCGCTCGGTTACGTCGCGAACGTACACCGAGAGCCCCGACTCCGACGGATACGCGCGGACCTCGAGCCAGGTCGAGTGCGGTTCGAAGTACGCCTCGAACGCGGTCGGTTCCTGCCGGTCGACCGCGTGTCGGAACTCCCTGTCGAACTCGGTGCCGGTGATCGACGGGAAGGCCTCCCAGAAGGAGGTTCCGACCAGCGTCGCGGCGTCGATGTCGAACAACCGCTGTGCTCGCTCGTTGACGTACGTAACTCGCCAGTCGTCGTCGAGTCCGAAGACGGCGTCCGTGATTCGATCGACGGTCGTCTCGAGGTCAGTTTCGGGACGCATGCGTCCGGCGCTTCGCTCGGCTTTGCCGTTCCGGCGAGTGCGATAGTTCTCGATCGCGCCGTCGATAACGTCGGCGACGCTCGCGACGAACGAGACGTCGTGGTCCGTAAACTCGCGGGAGTCATCGGTGTAGACGCCCAGGACGCCCCAGATATCGTCCGCCGATCCGATCGGTGCGACGATTTCGCTCGTCGCTCCAAGATCGTCCGATTTCGTCCCCGTCGACCGATCGTCCGGGATCGGCGCCGCCTCGAGATTGGTACCGCTCGTCGGCTCTCTCGTCCGGATCACCGTCCGCGTCGACTCGCCGGCGTTCTCGAGGGAGATTACCGAACCACCAGCGCCAGCACTCCAGTTACTTCCGTTTCGGAACGCCACCACATCCGCTTCGGGGCGGTACTCGAGAACGTGACCACGGTCCGCCTCGAGCGTCTCGATAACGGCGGAGACTGCGTCGTCGAGCAGTTGACCGAGGTCGGCGGACTCGAGGGCCTGCTGGCCGAGTTTGGCGACGACCTCCTGTTGCCGGATACGAGATCGAAGCCGTCCGATCGGCGGGTCGGAGGTAGCCATAGTCGATTGCTATTCACAAATGGAGTGGCGTGTATAAATGTAGTGTTCGATAGCACCACTGGAACACAGTGTACTAATTTTCATACTTTCTGAACTCGAATAGCGATGGAGAATGGACGAACGTTCGCACGCAGTGACCGGCAGTGCGGCAAGCGCGCGGGGAAGGGCCCTCACGCCTGGTCGTGTTCGACCACAGCGTCTCCAACCGGGCGATACGTCCGACCGCGGCGCTTGCCGACCGCCTCGATCAGGTCGTAGTGGACCATCTTCGTCAGGTAGTTTCGGAGCGTCCGTTTGGTCTTGGGGTTGTCGACGCGACGCTCGTACGTCTCGTAGAGCTCTCCGGGTTCGATCTCACCGGTTTCGGCGATGACGTCGTACAGCACCCGCTGGTGTTCGATCAGCCCCTCGACCGTTTTCCGCCGAATCGCCGTTCGCGCGTCCGGAATCGCGTCCGCGAGAACGTCGTCGGTGATCGAATCGTGGTTTTGCTGGGTCGCTCGACGGGCGGCCGACCGGAGGATTCCGAGCCCCACGCGGGCATCGCCTGAGGCCGCGTCGGCGATCGTCCGCAACTGGCCGTCGCTGACGGTACCGGGCTCGAGCGCGTTGTCGGCTCGCTCGGCGAGGATCGCTTCGAGTTCGTCGGTCCCGTACCGGTCGAACCGAACCCGGGTTCCGGCCCGGAGTCGCGAGCGAACGCGGTCGTCGAGCCCCGCGAACAGTTCCTCCTCGCGGTTGGCGATCAACACGAGCGAGACGTGTCCGAGCCGGTAGAGGTCGTACAGCGCGGCGGTCTCTTCCAGCTGATCGACCTCGTCGAGAATCGCGACGATCGGTCGGTCGTCGGTCTCGCCGAGCCGGCCGAACAGTTCGTCTTTCGGCGTCGAGCGGTGGATGTCGAACGTGTGGCCCACGTCCTCGAGGATGCTGTAGAGCACGCGAAACCGAGTGTACTCCTGCCAGCAGTTGACGTAGGCGACGCCGACCGACGGCTCCTGCTCGCGGAGTCGAGCAAGCGTGTATCGCGCGATGCAGGTCTTGCCGACGCCCGTCGGTCCGAACAGAAACGCCGGGTCGGCCCGCCGGTCGTACAGCAGCGGCTCGAGGGACTCCGAGAGGAGGTTCACCTCGTCGTGGCGGTGGACCACCTCGCTTGGCACGAAATCCTCGCGCAGGACGCGGCCGTCGACGATCACACCGACTGGGTTCTACGCCCCCCGTTATAAACGATGGCGTCCCGGTTCCGAAACTTCCGAAAATTCTGTATCGTAGATATTGGTTTATCGGCTGCAGTTCTCCGGACACGTAGACGACGTCGTTCGACGGGAAGCTGGCGTCTCTGGCCAGATTTGTCGATCGCTCGCGCTCGCTCGAGAGTCGGGTCGTCGAACGCGCGAGAACGGGTTCGGACCGTGCCGATGAGAGATCGTCGTAACCGACCGTCGGATCGCGCCCGTCGCACGACTGCCACGCGATCGGTGTTCGAACCGGTTTGGTCGGGACACTCGCGTGGCAGTACCCACCGAAGACGGCAAACCGACCGTCGGTGAAACGAGCGCGCGAAGCGATCCTCGGCCATCGAGCTGTAAGAGAAATTGGCGATGACGTACTCGAGGCCGGCACTGGGCTGGCGTCGACGGCGTTCGATCGCACAACCGGGATTCCCCGGAAACGCGATTCGAGTCCGTCGTCAGCGTCCGGGCTGGGGCCGGGTTGCGGACCGTCACACAGTATCGGAACCACCCTCGTCGGCGGTGTCGAACCCTGGCGTCCGACGGTGAGGCCACCTCTCTCCTCGGTCGACGTGTGTCGCCCTCGCCAGTCTCCGCTGGTCCGGTTTCTGTACTGTCGCGTATCGACGCCCCTACTGCTCTTTGCTGGCTGCTTTCCGTACTCCCGTTGCTGGACCGCCCGTTGCTTCACGCGCGTATCACCACCCGGAACGGTGGCGCAGTGTCGACTGCGACCGATACCGACCTCGAGCGTCGAAAACGCTCACTCGAGAAGGACGTTCCGACTGGCACCACGCGAGCAGCGCCGAGACACGTGCAACCGCATCGGTAGCCGGCGACGTTGTCCCCTGCAGGGCGAAATCAGGGGGCTCGAGAGACCACGATGCGATCGATTCCGTCCCACGTAAACCACATATTGCAATATAGAATGTGTTGGCACGACGGGCAAAGCAACACTTCCGAATACGAATACCGACGCCAGCTCTCGAGTCCTCGCGCCGACCGGACGATACAGGCAACATACTAATGACCGCACCCGGTGCGCGTGGCGGTATGAGCGTCCACCCGACGTTGTCGTTCGACGACGAACTTCACCGGCGAATCTACGAGTACGTCGAGCGAAACGGAGCCGTCAGCGCCGACGAACTGATGCGATCGATCCGGGTCGAATCGGACGCACCGCAGTCGAAGCCCGCTCGATCCGGAACGTACACCGAGTCGGTCTGTCCGCCGTCGGCGGACGTCGAAGCCTGCCTCGAGACGCTGCGAGAGCGCGGCTATCTAACGGGCCCGGACGAGGAGATTCGGATCGCCCTCTCAGCACTCGAGACGGAGTTCGAGTGCGACGACGGCACCGTCCGGATCCGGCCGGCACGAGAGGCAGACCGCGACGGGCTGCTCGAGACGATGCGCGGGGTCGCCGACGAGAGCACGTACATCGTCGCCGAAAACGTCGCGACGCAACTCGAGCGCGATTCGGCGCTCGTACGGGCGAACGAGGAACGCTCCCGGGTCTGTTTCGTAGCGAGTCTCGAGCGCGATGCCGAGTCGGAGACGGACGAAGGTGACGGCGACGATCCGGCGACCGAAGCTGCCGTCGACGATTCCGAAATCGTCGGCTGGCTTCACCTCGACGTCCACGAACTCCCCTCGCTTTCACACACCGCCGAACTGACCGTCGGCGTCGACCCCGGCTATCGACGGCAGGGGATCGGCTCGAGCCTCCTCGAGTACGGCCTCGAGTGGGCGGCCCGAACGGGGTATCACAAGGTCTACCAGAGCCTGCCCGCGACTAACGAGGGAGCGATCGCGTTCCTCGAGGACGAGGGATGGGAGCGTGAGGGCGTTCGCACGGAACAGTATCGGATCGACGGCGAGTTCGTCGACGAAGTAACGCTCGCGGCGTGGCCGTAATCGGCTCGCCGCGGTGTCGCCGTTGCAGTGGTGTCGCCCCGGCGAGGCGGCCGCGAGCCCGTAGTTTCTTGCGCCGGTGACGCATACTCGATGGTATGGACGAAATCTCGCTCGGCGTACCAAAACCGGTACTCGAACGGCTTCCCGAGGACGACGACGCCGCGGCCTCGGACATGCAACAGGCCGTCGCCGGTTGGGAACGGCGGCTGAACCAGGCGATCGCGGACGCCGACGACGACCGGGAGGCCGCCGGCTCGGTGCTCGAGGCGATCGAGCGCTTCGAGGAGCGGTACCAGACTTACGACGACCTCGTGCCGGAGCTTCGCGCCTGGGGACAGTCGCCGATCTACGCCATCGCCTGGCGGACGCTCTACGCCGACGTGATCGCACAGCTCTACGAACACGACGACCTCGCCGAGCACCTGGAGCGGGAGCGAAACGCGCGGCTGGTCGAGGACGGAATTCGGCTGCGGGATCTGTAGCGTCCCGACCGGACGCAGACGGTCGGACGTCTGCCCGCCAGCGCAGCGAAAGGGCCAATGGTAATGGCGACGTACCCCGGAGCGATCACGCGTGGCAACGATCGACGACCGCGACGAGCACGCGATCGGACGCGCGCTCGCCGAGAACGACCGGTTGTCGGCGCTCTGTCGACGCCGTCGACGGATGCTCTCGGTCGAGCACTCCCTCGAGCGGTTACAGGGAATCTACGGCGACGTTCGAGGCGAGACGTAGGCGCCGTGCTCCCGCGCGTCTCCGAATGCGAATATAACCCAAGCGTTCAACTCGCCGCGGTCGATACCTACTGGCATGGAGTTTGCAGTCTCGCGAGACGGAACGACGCACGTCACGCTTCACGGCGGCAGCGACACGACGGCCTGCGACGAGGCGACCGACCAGGTCGCCGCGAGCCTCGAGTCGCTCGGGGACGATGTCGTCGCCGAGTGGGAACTCGACGGCGCGGAGGTGTACGAACACCCGACGGCGCCGTTCGACCCGTACACGATCACCGTCGCCTTCGCCGTCACCGTCACCGTCGAGGCCGACGACGCCGACGACGCCGCCGACCGCGGCGCCGAGCTCATCGACGAGGCGCTCGAGGCTGCCGACGTGGGAACGGTCACCTACACCTCCGCGCCGACGGCGGCCGCCGCCTGAATTCGCGGCGACGATCGCCCAGCGGTCGACCGACGCTGCCGGACGGTCCGCGCGACTCCGCGGAACCCGAGGACACCCGGAGTTAAGCGCCTGCGCGAGGAGTGATCGAGTATGGAACTCGAGTTGCGGTTTTTCGCGACCTTTCGGGATGCCGTCGGAGAGAAAGAGCGGGTCGAGACGTTCGACGACGGCTCGACCGTCGGCGACGTTCTCGCCGCTCTCGAGGATCGGTACGAGGGCCTCGAGGGCCAGTTGCTCACCGACGAGGACGATCGGGTAACGATCCGCAGTCAGTTGAGCGTACTCAAAAACGGTCGGGACGTGACCCACATGGAGGGTCCCGAAACGGAACTCGACGGCGGCGACCGGCTATCCGTGTTTCCGCCGGTTGCGGGCGGCGGCGAACGTCCGGAGTAGCTCTCCGCCGAAACGCGTCGGAAGAAACCCTTACTTGCGAGACCGTCGTAGCTCGCGAAAAATGGTCCTCGACCTGTTCGTCGACGCCCTTCACGCCGTGTACGACCGCCCGGAACACCGAACGCGGTTCCAGCAGTGTTGTCTCTTCGTCGGGCTCATCGCGCTGTTGGTCGGCGTGTGGATCACGATCACGCTGGCGTGGTACGGGCCAGTCGTCGCGATTCTGGGCGGCGTTCTGATACTGTACGGCCGGGATCGAGGCCGGATCCGTTCCGTCGGCAAGTAGATCGACTCGAGCGAGAAGCGAGTCGGGAGAAACCGATTCGGAACGACTCGAGCGAGCGCTCCCAGTCGAAACTCGAGTGAGTTTCCCGCCGCGTCGAAAACCGTGCGACAGCGTAGCCATCCCGCGTCGGTTCCGAGAACGATTTACGCTGCGGTCGTCCGAATTCCACTAGAGTTGCAATGAGAAACGACTCCGAGTCCGACGAGCCGGCCGCTCGAGCGGCGAGCACTGCGGTCGAAGACGGGTCGGAGCCGCCGAGCGCGGCGGTCTCAGCGTCGAAATCGGAGTCGCAGTCGGGGCCGGGATCGGGATCGGAACCGCCGGCCGACGAGGACGTTTCCTTCGGATGGGAAGGCGTCCGAACCGGCTTTCTCACCGGGATTCCGATCGCGATCGGCGTCGGCGGCTACGGGATCGCCTTCGGCGTGCTCGCGGCCCAGGCCGGGCTGAGCGTCGCGGAGGCGGCGCTGATGAGCGCGACCGTCCTCGCCGGGGCCTCTCAGATCATCGCGGTCGAACTCTGGGCGGATCCGATCCCGATCGCCGCGATCGTCGCGACCACGTTCGCCGTCAACCTGCGCTACTCGTTGATGGGAGCGGCGCTCCAGCCGTGGTTTCGCCACCTCGAGCCGCGCCAGATCTACGCCAGCCTGCTGGTGATGGCCGACGAGAACTGGGCGCTGACGATGCGCGAGCTGAAATCGGGCAGCGGCTACGGAGCGTTCTTACTCGGCAGCGGGATCGTCCTCTGGCTGCTCTGGGTGGGCTCGACGGTCGTGGGCGTCCTCGCCGGCGACGTCGTCGGCGAGCCGGCGCAGTACGGCTTCGACTTCATCCTCGCGGCGGTGTTCGTCGCCCTCGCGGTCGAACTCTGGGACGGTGCCTCGACGCTTGTTCCGTGGCTCGTCGCGCTGGGGACCAGCGTCGTCGCCGCGACCGTCCTGCCGGGTCGGTGGTATATCTTGATCGGCGGGCTCGCCGCCGCCGCGGTGGAGGTGGTTCGGTATGATCGGTGAGCCGACCGTGCCGGGATTTCTCGGGGGCGCGCTCTCGCTCGACCCCGTCGTCGTTGGCGTCATCCTCGCGATGACCGTCGTCACCGTGATCGCGAAGGTCGGCGGCATCTGGCTGATTCGCCACGTCGAACTGAGCGAGCGCCTCGAGGCCGGACTGGACGTCCTGCCGGGAGCGATCATGATCGCCGTTCTCGCGCCGGAGCTCGCGTCCGGCGGGCCGGCCGAGTGGGGCGCCGCGGCGGTCGTCGTCGCGGTGATGTGGCGCACCGAGAGCATCCTGCTGGCGTTGATCGCCGGCGTCGTCGGCGTCGTCGGATTCAGGGCGCTGCTCTGACGCGGTGACGACAGCAACCGCTACGCTCGAGTTTATCGGCGTGGAACCCGAAACCAAGGTATGGCGACGCGCGTCGAACGCTCCTTTCGCGGCATCTCCGAACGACTCGTCGTGCGATACCTGACGAACCTCGGCGGCGAGCAGGTCGCCGAGGACACGGTCGAGGGCGACGACTGGACGGCGACGCTCTCCTCGGAGTCGGTCGGCATCGGACCCACGCTGACGCTCACCGAGGTGACGATCGTCTTCGAGACCGACGGCGACGAGGCGCAACTCGAGGAGCTGATCGAGCGGTTCGCACAGAAGGCGATGCGCGCGGGCGGGTAGATGGCGGGCGATCCGATCGACGGACAGGTGCTCCTGTTGACGGCTGCAAAGGCGAGCGTCCCGCCGAACCGGTTGCCGGGACTCGTCGACCGCGCCCAGAAGGCGCTGGCCTCAGAGCACGAGCGCTACCGCCGCGAGTACGAGCGCGTTCACGCGGACGACGAGCGCGAGGCGTTTCTGGTCGAGTGGGGCCACTGGGAAGCCGTTGGCGACGAACTGGGGCTCACCGATCGCGAGTGTACGGCGGTCAGACGCGCCCACGAGGAACAACTGCTGCGGATCGGCCGGCGGACCGACCGCGAAGGGGAGTTCGAGACGGCTCTCGAGATCAGGGAACCGGTCTGTCTCGGAGCAGAAACGGCGGCGACTCGCTGAGACCGTCCCTGTACCGACGTCCCGGCGAACCACGGACGAGACGGGATTCGATGGCAACTATAAAGAGCGTGTTGTCCCTTGCTTACAGCACTGAGACGATGGCTATCGACCAGGAGTCCGATATGACGGATGCGGAGATCGACGAGTTCCTCCGCCAGCGTGAGACCGGGGTGTTGTCACTGGCCCGTACCGACGATCCCTACGCGATTCCGATCTCGTACGGCTACGACGACGCCGAGCAGGTGTTCTACATGCGGCTGGTGTCGACGCCCGAAAGCGAGAAGCGGGAGTTCCTCGAGTCCTCGCCGGCGGCGCGACTCGTCATTTATGACGAAGCGGACTCGACCTACCGGAGCGTCATCGCGTCGGGGACGCTCGAGGACATTCCGCCGGCGGAGTTAACGCCGGATCAGATCGCACAGTACGGCGAGGCAAAGCGACCGCTGTTCGAAATCTGGGCGCAAGGGAAACAGGATCTCGACATCGAACTCTACCAGCTCGATCCGGAATCGCTCAGCGGGCGGCGGACGGAAGTCGATCGAGCAGAGTAACGAGTGCA
Source organism: Natronolimnohabitans innermongolicus JCM 12255 (assembly GCF_000337215.1). GTDB lineage: Archaea > Halobacteriota > Halobacteria > Halobacteriales > Natrialbaceae > Natronolimnohabitans > Natronolimnohabitans innermongolicus. The sequence goes on from NZ_AOHZ01000031.1 coordinate 42,455, forward strand.
GCCATCGCACGGTCGCACGGGCGGGCTATCAGTTCGTCGGCTGTTCGGCCGCGAAATCAGCCGCCGTAACGGCGGCCCCACAGACCGGACAGCCGTGTTCGATCGTGGCCTCGCGCATCTCCTCGTTGACCTCGATTTCCTGGCCGCACTCGGGACAGGTGAATTCGTATCTGCTCATGAGAGGGTCGTAGTTCGTCTATTCGATATGTCGTCTACGTTCATAGCTGTGCATCCAGTACATATAGGGTTGCGGTTCGAAACCGAGTTCCAGTAGTAGTCGAAGCTTTCTTGGGGTATGAGCGAAGTTCAGTCATCGTACTCGAGGATCGCGTCCAGCAGCTTCCGCTGTGCGGCCGCGAGGTGTTCGGTGAACGTCGTGGTCGTGATGTCGAGCGCCGCAGCGACCTCGCCGGCGTTGGCCCGCTTCGGGTGCTCGAAGTAGCCCATCCGGTGGGCCGTCTCGAGCACTTCGAGCTGGCGTGCGGTCAGCGTGCTTCGGTCGACGAAGACGAGGTTCTGTTCGGCGTGGTCCTGTTGGGACTGGAGCAGGCGCTGAACGTCGAGGTTCGAACACCGCTCTTTCAGCGAACCGATGATCGCCTGCAAGCCCTGCATGTCCGGCGCGTGGAACGTGAGGTACAGCGCCGAGCCCTTCGTGCGGACGTCGGTGACGGGCGAGTCGTGGCGCTCGATACACTCGCAGGGACAGCCACGGCCGAGCTCGCGACTGAACCGGTAGACCTCGCTCGAGCCGTAGGAAAACACCGGCGAGAGGTCGACGTCGGCGTCGAACGAGTCGGGATAGGACTCGGCCTCGAGCATGAACTCCTCGGTGACCCGCTCGGGTGCCTCGGGGTTCGTGCTCTTCGAAACCGATGGAACCGTTCCGCTCGCCGTCCCGGCGGCCGACGTTACGACGCAGCCGTCCGGATCGTCGATCTTTACCTCCGCGCGAATCCCCGAAGCCATTGGCTTCCTCTGGGAGCGCCGGCCACCTAAACGCTGTGCACGCGCGACGATCAGCGAGCGGACGACGATACCACGTAACACGGAAGGTTCGATTGCGCGTCTTCTGAGCGTCTCGAGCGCTGGATTTCGAAACCACATATAAAGGACCCAGATTTAGTGGGAGTCATTTGGAGGGGGTCGGGTTTGTAGGTAGAAATGAAGACGATGTCCGCTACGAACTCTCCCAAGCGAGGATGGCCCGCAACCGAAAACGCAGTCGACGCGCAGGCGGTGCTGTCCGCGCTGGACGACGACGCCTGCCGAGCCATCCTCGAGGCGACGACCGAGGAGTCGCTGACGGCGACGGAAGTATCCGAGCAGTGTAATATCCCGATGTCGACGGCCTACCGAAAAGTCGAGATGCTGACCGAGGCCGATCTCGTGGAAGAGCGCGTCCGCATCAACACGTCCGGCAAGCACGCCACCGAGTACCGCAAGTGCTTCGAGGACGTGCGCGTCTCGATCGAGGACGGCGACGTCGCGATCGAGATGACCGCGCCCGAGGCCGACGGCGAGCCGGCCGCCGGCGCCTCCTACGCTGTCGCCGACGACTGAGCGACGACAGCCGTCCACGAGACCGAACTGCTCGGGGCGGCTCGTAGCGGACGACAGCGAGACCGCGGACGTCACACCGTTTCTCTCGAGCGAACTGACGACCGTTTTTCTGTATTCGACTCAGCGCCGAGTTCGCCGTTAGTCGCCGTCGCCGTTTTTGCGGCGATCTCGAGCGCGCTCGGACTCGTCCTCGATCGGGAGCAACGCGGACGGAACGACCGACAGAACGGACGCCGGTAGGCGGTCGATCAGCCACTCGCCGAGGCTGACGATCGGTTTTCGAACGATCGCGTAGCCGAGCGAGACCGCGAGCATGGCGAGCACCGCCGTCTGAACCACGCCATCGAAGACGAGCAGGGCAGGTATCGCCAGCACGACCGCGAGCGCGAGGTCCTCCGGCGCGCCGTCGTACCGGATCCAGCGCCGCGGCGCGAGCCAGCGGCCGTGGTAGTGGCTGAACACCGCCCGTTCGGAGGTTTCGCGCCACGGTTTCGGCTCGAGGCCGCCGCCGAACCGATCAGAGATCGAGTGGAGGCCGGCAGCGCCGAGAAAGACCGCGACGCCGACGGTGAGGTCGGTCGGAACGATCGCGGCGACCAGACCGGCGGGAACAGCGAACGCGCCGTAGTAGACGGGAAAGTGAAGCGTTCGTCGGTGGGACGCGAGGAGGTCGAAATCGGGGACGAGTCCGCCGGCGATCGCGGCGACCGCGACGACGGCGGCGAACTGCGGGGCGATGAAGACGAGAGCGGCGGCCAGCGCGAGCCCCGCGAGGGCGTGGGTCGTGGCCATCATGACGTCGGGACTAGCCGCGCCGCCCGGATATGGGCGACGGCGGCATGTGACGGGTGCTGAGGGACGTGACGGCGCTATCTGCGGTCTCGGACCGGTCCACTGCAAGCCCGTCGTTTTAGCGGCATTCGATAGAAGGAGAAGGTGGATACCCCCACACCGGACCGCGGCTCGCTTCGTGCCGCGGAATCGGCGAGAACGAGGGTCGAGAGAGATCGACGATGTCACGGACACCAACTCGCGCGTTTCACGGCGAGCGAACCAACGCCGCCCTCTCGTGGGTCACCGTCGCCGTCGCGATAGCCGTCGGCGCGTGGGCGCTCGGGGAGGGACTCGTCCACGAAGTACTGTTCGCGGCGACCGCGGTGACGATCGCGCTCGTTCCCGCGATCGCCCTCGAGTCGACGCGCGCCGCGCTCCCGTGGGAGGTGACGGCCGCGGCGATCGCGGCGCTGGTCGCGGCGCTCGCCGCGCCTGACCTCTGGAGCAGGCAGGTCGTTCTCTACGGCGGAGCCGGTGTACTGGCGCTCGCGTTGACCCTCGAGTTGAACGCGCTGACCGAAGTGCGACTCGAGCGGTGGCTCGCCGTCGCGTTCGTGGCGATGCTCGCGGCGGCGATCGCGGCGACGTGGGCGACGCTTACCTGGGTACAGGACGGGATCGCCGGAACGGACGTCATCGCGACGAACGCCGAGGTCATGTGGCTGCTGATCGCCGCGACCACCGTCGGGCTGTTCGCGGGCGTCTGTTTCGACCTCTACTACCGGCAGTTTCCCGGCGAGGAACTCGTCTCGGCGCCGGTCGACGGCGTCGACGAGGAACTGTTCGCCGTCAAAGCGGACATCGACGGCGCGCCGTCACTCGAGGAGCGACTGCCGCTCTCCGGATCGGTCCAGGGATGGGCCGTCCACGCGATGCGGGTCGCGATGGCGGCGATGATCGCGTACGGCGTGCTGACGGTCGACACCGGTATCGTCACCAACGTCGGCGCGATGCTCGCGATCACGTTCGTTCCGACGCTGCTTCGCCGGCGGTACGATCTTCCCTTCGACGCGGGGCTCGTACTCTGGATCACGCTGGTCGTCTTCCTCCACGCGCTCGGCTCGGCGTACATCTACGAGCGGTCGTTCTGGTGGCACAACGTCACCCACCCGCTGTCGGCGACGCTCGTCGGCGCGGTCGGCTACGTCGCGATCCGAACGCTCGACGAGCACCGCGACGAGATCCACCTCCCGCCCGAACTCATCCCGAGTTTCGTCGTCCTGTTCGTGATCTCGGCCGGCGTCTTCTGGGAGATCGGCGAGTTCGCACAGGACGCCATTGCCGCCGCGACCGGCCTCCAGATGCCCCTGGCCCAGCACGGCCTCGACGACACGATGACCGACATCGTCTTCAACACGATCGGCGGCACGATCACCGCGCTGTGGGGACTGCCGTATCTCACCGAACTCACCGACGACATTACCGACTCGCTCGAGGGCTGGCGCGTCCTCGAGTACGGCTCGTCGACCGCCTCCGACGCCGGCGACGGCGGGTCGAGCGACTCGAGCGAAGCCGAGTCGACGGACTGAGCGGATTCGACGGCGCGTTTGCAAAAAATCAGTCGGTTCGGGAGTCGGTACGGCCGGCGGCTCAGTCGTCGGCCGGGGCCGCCGAGTCGCCCGCGGAGACGCCCGTACCGGGGCCGAGGTCGATGCCGAGTTCGTCTAGCTTCTCGTCCGGCACCACGCCGTCGACCCAGCCGCGGTAGTCGTAGTACTCGTCTTTCATCTCCTCGAGCTCGCAGTACTCGCCTTCGCTCGCTCCCTGTCCGGGGATGCCGTCTTCCAGGAAGCGCTCTGGCAGCGAGTCGTCGGCGCCGTCGAAGCCGGCGAGGTTGTTGTAGTAGCGCTCTAAGTTGTAGATCCGTTCGCCGGCCTCGAGCAGTTCGTCCTCGGAGACGTCGAGGCCAGTCATCCCGTTGTACTGGAGGACGTACTCCTCGATCCCCTCCGCGAAGGCGTTGAACTTGCAGATGTCGAAGCTGTCGGAGATGGCGTGGAGGTCCTGGAAGGTAGCGGTGAGTTCGCCTTTCCCCTCGTACTCGTAGGGGTCGACCTTCTCGGGAACGCCGAGGATCTCCGCCGAGGGCGTGTAGCCACGCAGGTGGCAGGCGCCGCGGTTCGAGGTGGCGTAGCCGATGCCCATTCCCTTCATGCAGCGGGGATCGTAGGCGGCGATGGTCTGGCCCTTGACGGCCAGGGAGTTGTCCCGTGCGTCTTTCGCCTCCGCGACGCGGCGCGGTCCGTCGGCGAGGAGGTCCGCGAGGTCGTCCTCGCGGCGGGCGATGCGCTCGATCATGTCGATCATCGTCTCGTAGTCGCCCCACTCGAGGTCGCCCTCCTCGAGTTTGCCTTCCTCGGACATCTCCATCGCCATCGCCATCATGTTCCCCGTCTCGATGGTGTCGACGCCCATGTCGTTACAGCGCTCGATCATGACGGCGACGGCGTCGCGGTCGGTGTGACCGGAGTTCGGACCGAGGGCGTAGGCCGATTCGTACTCGTAGGACTCCGTGCGGACGTTCAGCTCCTCGCCCTTGTGCTGGTGTTGGACCTCGACTTCTTTCTTGCAGGCGACGGGACAGGAGTGACAGGTCGGTTCGTCGACGAGGATGTTCTCGCGGACGTTCTCGCCCGAGACGCGCTCAGCGTCGACGTCCGCGCCCTCGGCGTCGCGCATGGCCTCGGTCGAGGTGTAGCGGCCGTTTTTCGTCGGGAGCCCGTCCATCTCTTCGCCGACGTTCATCAGGACGTTCGTCCCGTACATCGAGAGCCCGCCCTCGTTGGGCGCGGTGACCTCCGACTCCTGGATGGCCTGCATGGCCTGCTGGTGACCCTCCATGAACGTCTCCTTGTCGGCGGGCTGGGGCATCTTCGTCCCCGATTTCACGACGACGGCCTTGAGATTCTTCGACCCCATGACACAGCCCGTGCCGCCGCGGCCGGAGGCTCGGTCGTCCTCGTTCATAATGCAGGCGTACTTCACGCCGTTTTCGCCGCCTGGGCCGATTCCCATGATCGAGAGGTTCTTCCCGTACGCACCGTCTACCTCGTCTTCGATGGCGTCTCGAGCGGCGTGGAAGCCCTCGCCCCAGAGCTCCGAAGCGTCCCGGAGTTCGACCTCGCCGTCCTCGACGTAGGCGTAGACGGGGTCGTCGGCCTGTCCCTCGAACAGCAGGCCGTCGAAGCCGGCCCACTTCAGCCGCGCGCCCGACCAGCCGCCGTGGTGGCTGTCGGTGACGGTGCCTGTCAGCGGCGACTTCGTACAGACCGCGATCCGACCGCTCATCGTCGTCTGCGTCCCCGACAGCGGTCCGTTCATGAACGCGAGCAGGTTGTCCGGGCCGACCGGATCGACGTCGACGCCCTGTTCGAAGACGTACTTGACGCCGAGTCCGCGCGCGCCGATATACTTCTTCGCGTCCTCCTCGTCGATCGACTCGTAGTCGACCGTCCCCTCCGAAAGATCGACACGAGCGATCCGGTCCTGAAATCCGCCAAGTTCAGTCATGATAACTCCTCACCCATACCTTCGGCCTCTGTCCTGTTAGTCGTTCTCACGCGTACGAAACCGAACGTGGTTACGTTGCGGGGGACTCGAGCGGACGCGAGGCAGTCGACGGACGGCAGTGGGAGAGGCGACGATCGGCGGGGAGACACGGACGAGAGCGGGCTCCGGTTGAACGAACCGGTCGCGACGAGCGAACGACGTCACAAACACTGCCAGATTGTAACTGATTTCAGTCGCGACTCGGCCGTCGAGTGGATCGAAAACGAGGTAACCGCTCGGTTTCGACGCCGATACCGACGACGACCGCCGACCGCTACAGTAGCAAGGCGACGACCGCGAGGATGATGAAGATGAGCACGAAGATGCGTGCGATCTCCATCGAGATCCCGGCGACGCCGCGGGCCCCGACGGCTGCGGCGACGATCGCGAGCACGAAGAAGATTAGCGCCCAGTACAGAAAGCCGCCGCCGCCCATCTGGAGTGGAACCGCTGCTGTGAGATCGAGCATACGACGGGCTATCACGACCGGATAGATAAACCTCGGCGACCGTCCAACGTCTAATTCCGGGCTACAGTCCGTTAAGCCGACCGTTCCCCGGCAGTGTCAACCCGAATTCTCAGGACCCCCGAAGAAGGCCCGACAGAGTTTGGCCTCCGCCGATCGCAGATGCTCGTGAAACGTCGGTCGCGAGACGTCCATCGACCGGGCCAGTTCCTCGCCCGTCGTCGGCCGCGGCCACTCGAAGTAGCCGCTCAGGTACGCCCGCTGGAGTGCAACGAACTGACGCTCGGTGAGGTCGTCCTCGAGTCGCGCGGCGAACTCTTGACGGGTCTCGCCGTCGCGTTCTCGCTGCTGGAAGGAGATGACGTCGAAGCCGTCGTAGCGGTCTTCGACGGCCTCGACGATCGAGCGGACGTTCGCCGATCGGGGAATTTCGAGGGTGATGCGTGCGCGGCCGCCCTCGCTCTCGATCGTCTGCGTGCGAACGCCGCGCTCGGAGAGCCAGCCGACGAGGTCGTCGCCGCCGGAGAGTTCGATCAGACACTCGTCGTCGCGTTCGACGACGACGCGACAGTCGAACCCGGCGTCCTCGGCGGCCGCAGTGAGCGCCTCGCTCGTGGCGTCGGCTCCGGTCGCGGTGAACAGCGACGCCGTCTCGTCGCCGGTTCGATGCACCGACCGTCGGTACGCGAGTCGGCAGTCGACGGCTGCAGTGAGCGCAACGGGGGCGACGGATCGATCGGACAGCGCGAGATCGACGGCGACGACGGCGTCGGTCTCGAGGACGCGGCTCGTCTCGCGGGCGTTGACGCCGCTTGCGACCGCGCGGGCCAGCGCCGAGAGAACGACCGCTTCGCGGTCGTCGATCCCGCGATCGTCGCCGAGTCGGACGGTGAGGACGCCGTACTCGATGCCGTTGTACGTGAGCGGAAACGCCGCGCGGGTGGTACCCTCGACCGTCGCGGTCGCGGCGTCGTCGGCGGCGAGGGCCGCGGCTGCGGGGTGGTCACCGGACATCGCGACCGGCTCGGCGGGCGTCTCGCCGGTGGCCGCTCGGACGCCGATCGTTCCCGTGGCGGGGTTTCGCTCGCCGATCCACGCGCCGTCGTAGGTCGCTTCGTCGACGATCCGATCGCAGACGGCCGCCTCGAGCGCGGATCGATCCGTCGATCCCGCGACGGCGTCGGTCACGTCGCCGATCAGCCCCTCGACCCGATCGAGGGTGTACTCGAGTTCCTCGGTTCGAGCCTCGAGTTCGAGTTCGGCCTCCTTGCGGGCGGTGACGTCGTTCTGGAAGCCGACGTAGTGGGTCACCGTTCCCGTTTCGTCGCGAACGGGCGCGATGGTGACCTCGTTCCAGAACTCGGTGCCGTCCTTGCGGTAGTTCTTCAACTCGACCGTAACGGGGCGATCTTCGTCGATCGCCGCCGCCATCTCGGCGATCGCCGCCTCGCTCGAGTCCTCCCCCTGGAGGAACCGGCAGTTTCGGCCGACGACCTCGTCGTAGCCGTAGCCGGTGATCTCCTGGTAGGCGTCGTTGATGTACACCAGCGGATTGTCCTCGAGTGCGGGATCGGAGATGGTGATTCCAACCGGCGCTTCGTTGATCGTGCGTTCTTTGACCGCACGGTCTCGCGCGCCGAGAACGCTCGCACCGCCACCCGAAACGGCGCCCTCGGTCTCCCCGCGGGCCGGTTCGAACGTGATCGTCGCGCCCTCGGTCGACCGATGGACCCGCGCTTCGTACTGGTCCCAATCGCCCGGAAACGAAACGCGACGAGCGGTGCCGACCGTCGTCTCGCCGATCGCCGTCTCGAGTCGCGGCCAGGACTGGAGGTGTGCAGCCGCGTCCCACGTTTCGCCGCGGTCTTCACCGTCACTCGATTCCACCGGGAGATCGAACGCGTCCCGCGCCGCCCCGTTGGCGTACGTGATCGTTCCCTCGCTGATCGCGACGATGGGGTCGACCACGGCCTCGAGTGCGGCGGCTGCCGGCGACCTCACGCCCTCGTCGCTATCCCTCGCATCGCCAGTGTTCATAGTCGTCATTGGCTGCCGATGCCCTAAGAACCACGGTGATCGAACGGACGGTTCAACTGGCCCACAGTGAATGTTATTGTCTGCCATGCTGTATAGTGTCATATGAGTGCGTACCGCTCACCGTTCGAACAGCTCCGGGAGAAATTCGACGAATCGGAGGCCGTCTGTCGAGCCTGTGGCTACGTCGACGCCGATGGGGGATGGCGCGTCACGACGACCGGCGGTCGCGTCACGTACCAGTTCGTCTGTCCCGCCTGCGACGCCGTCGAAACGCGGGAGATGCGACTCGAGTAGCCCCCACGGTTATTATCGTGTCGTGTAACCCCGAGAAGCAACGCGTTCGTCGGCTCGTACCGGTAGCGCGGACCCAGCCGTTCGATCGGTCAGCCGATCCGAGAGCCGAACCGGAATCGAGCGAGGACCCTCGAGCGTCGCGGTCGGTGCGTTTCGGACCCGTCGGGACCGTTTCCCGCGCGATCGCTACCTCGAGGTGGGAGTAGTGGCGCAGAATTTCATCGCTGAGATGACTATTTCTCATCCCAATCTCTCGCTGACTCCGACGATTCGGACCGCTTCGGACGCGGATATAACGATCGAATCGCAACCGCTACCGTTCCACGAACGAGCCGGACCGATCATGTTCTACTCGATATCTGACTGTAGTTACCAGACGATCGAATCCGCGCTCGCGACCGATCACACCGTCGACGAGTGGCAAGTGACGATGGAATTTGCGGACTGTCGCTTGTATCAGGTATACCATAGCTCGGCCACGAAATTCACCTACCCGAAAATGGCCGACATCGGTCTGCAGGTGCTCTCGATTCAGAACGCCGAACGAGGTTGGACGATACGACTTCACGCGGCCGACAGGGAACACCTCGGTGACTACTGGCAGTACTGCCGCGAGGAGGACGTCCGGTGGAATCTCAAGAAACTGTACAGCACCGGACCGCAAGCGCGCACTAGCTACGGTGACGGCGACGAGTTCTCCCTGACCGAACGCCAGCGGGAGGTCGCCCGCACCGCGGCTCGAATGGGGTACTACGAGCGGGACGGAGCCAGCGCGCAAGCGGTCGCCGACGAACTCGGAATCTCCTCGTCGACGCTGTCGACGCATCTGCGGCGGATTCTGGCCGAAGTGTTCGCGCAAGTATTCGACGAGTGAGATCGGCGTTCGACACCGACGGCGGCCGTTCGATTCCCGACCCGATATAAACGGAAGAAGAATACGACGACAGATTCGAGGACCGCAAGGCCGATTCGTCCAGTAATGAGTGACGCGAACTTCGCTCCGAGTCTTTCCGATCAACCGACGAGTCTGGCCGTCGTCGAACGGGTCGCCGACCTCGAGGGAACGGACCCGCTATCGCTCCCCCCGCTATACGACGCCATCGATCCGGAAGCGTTGGATTCGATCAGTCAGTCGACGGCCGGCGGCACGCAGACCGGAGCGGCGGTTCGGTTTACGTACTGCGGGTACGACGTTCGCGTCGGAGACGACGGCGCGATCGACGTCTCCGAAACGTGTAGTAGCCACTGAAAGTAAATGCACAACTGATCGCAGGACAGCGTCGCGGTCAGTGTGTAAATTGTTTCGGTGGCTACGATAGTCAAAGGCGACCCCATCGACCGAACGCGAACGGAATGCCGCTGGTCGCGAGCCTCCAGACGAAGGCGCTTTACGCGCTGGACCGCTTTCCCCTCCCAATGAGTAAACCCACGCCCGAGGTCTACGAGCAGGGCAAGGGCATGGACGCCCACAATCAGGTGATGCGGGAGATCCGCTCGCGCAAGGAAGCGAGCTACGACCCCCACGAACCGACGCGCGTCTGGCTCGACGAGGACAACACCCCAACCGGAGTCAAAAACAGCCTGACGATCATCCTCAATACCGGCGGCTGTCGCTGGGCCCGCGCCGGCGGCTGTACGATGTGCGGGTACGTCGCCGAGAGCGTCGACGGCGGCTCCGTCTCCCACGAGGCGCTGATGAACCAGATCGACGTCTGCCTCGAGCACGAGTCAGAAAACGCCGACGAGCCGGCCGAACTCATCAAGATCTACACCTCCGGCTCGTTCTTAGACGAGCGCGAGGTCGACGCCGAGAGTCGCCGCGCCATCGCCGAGACCTTCGCCGACCGCGAGCGCATCGTCTTAGAGTCCCTGCCGGATTTCGTCGACCGCGAGAAGATCGGCGACTTCACGCAGTACGGGATCGATACCGACATCGCGATCGGCCTCGAGACGGCCACGGACCGCGTCCGTCACGACTGCGTGAACAAGTACTTCGACTTCGCGGACTTCGAGGACGCCTGCGCCGAGGCCGCGACGGCCGACGCCGAGGCAGGCGACGACGCGGACGCCGGCATCAAGGCGTATCTGCTGATGAAGCCGCCGTTTCTGACGGAGTCGGAGGCCGTCGAGGACATGATCGCCTCGATCGAGCGCTGTGCCGACGTCGACGGCTGTCACACCGTCTCGATGAACCCGTGTAACGTCCAGCGCTACACGATGGTCGACGAACTCTACTTCAACGACGGCTACCGCCCGCCGTGGCTCTGGTCGGTCGCCCACGTCTTAGAGGAGACCGCCGACATCGACGCCATCGTCGTCTCAGATCCCGTCGGCCACGGCTCCGACCGCGGCCCGCACAACTGCCAGGAGTGTGACGACCTGGTCCAGAAGGCGATCAAGGACTTCGGCCTCCGGCAGGATCCAACCGTCTTCGAACAAGTCTCCTGTGAGTGCGAACTGACCTGGGAAACCGTAATGGAGCGCGAGCGAAGCTTCAACCAGCCGCTGACGCGATAGTGCGAGCTACTGCGGGAAGTGATCGAGCTGACACCTTCCAGTGGACGGAATTAGCGTTCCTGTTCTTCGGTTTGCTTTTTTACGCACCACTCGAAGAGTTCCTGACGCAGGTCATCATCGGTTTCGCCGAACAGGCTTCCGAGACGATAGCCGAGATTGTCCCACGTCAGCTCCTCCGGTGGCGGACCGTCGGAGTACTTCGATGACTCCTCTCCGTCGTTGAGGTCCTTGACGGCAGCCGTCCACCCTCGTTTGAACGCCCCCTGACGGTCACTCCCGGGATCCGCCTGCCGAACGTCACCCATCGGAATCGTCGGATCAGTCGTCACGATACCCGTGTGGTCGGCCAGCACCAAAAATTCCGCCTCCGGAACGTCGTTGGCTACCGCGACGCTCGAGTCGCTTTTTCTTCGTCTCCCTCGCCGACGTAATGACACCCGGTCGACTCCGCGTTCTCGCTCGCGGCGCGGGCGATCAACAGCGCGGTGACGCAGGCGTTGCGGAGTTCGTAGAGGTCTCGAGCCGTCCGCGTGCGAATATAGGCGTCGATCTCGCCCTTGAGTCGCCGGAGGACGGCGCTGGCACGGGCGATCTCGTCGGGATCTCGCTCGAGACCCAGATACTCGTCCATCGTGCGCTTCAACCGGATCGACTTCTCGGCGGCGAAGCGCTCGGGCAGGTCGGGGTCGCTGTTTCGGAGGTCGGGTGCCTCGACGATTTCCGCCTCGACGTCGAACTCTGCGGCGTCTTCTCCCGCTCGCAGCCCCCAGACCAGCCCCTCGAGCAGGCTCGTGCTCGCCAGCCGGTTCGCGCCGTGGACACCCGTGCGGGCGCACTCGCCGACAGCGTAGAGCCGATCCAGGGTGGTCCGTCCGCGGTCGTCGACGTCGATCCCGCCACAGAGGAAGTGCTCGCAGGGCGCGACGGGGATCTCTTCGCCCTCGATTCCGCGGTCGCGGCACTTCTCGGCGATGGCCGGGTACTCTTCGGCGAACTCGCCCTCGAGGGTGCGCACGTCGAGGACGACGTCGCCGGTTTCCTCGCGTTCGGTTTCGACGGCGCGGGCGACGACGTCTCGCGGGGCGAGGTCGCCCAGCGGGTGGTAGTCGTCCATGAAGCGCTCGCCGTCCCCGTTTCGCAGGACCGCACCCTCGCCGCGCAGGGCTTCGGAGAGCAAGAACGGATCGTCACCCGCGTACGCCGTCGGATGGAACTGGACGTACTCGAGGTCGGCCACGTCGGCGCCCGCGAGCGCGGCCATGGCGATCCCGTCGCCGGTCGCGTCGTCGGGGTTGGTCGAGCGCGTGTAGAGCGCGCCGACCCCTCCGGTCGCGAGGACGGTCGCGCCGGCGAAGATCGGGTGGCCGGTCGGCTCCTCGTCGGTGAGGACGCCGTGAACCCGCCCCTCGTGTGTAACGAGATCCAGTGCGGCCGTATCCTGGCGCACGTCGATGTTCTCGTGGCCGTCGACGTGGTTCAGGAACGGCCGCAGGATGTGGGTTCCCGTCGCGGCGTCGACGTGGAGGATGCGGTACGCTGAGTGGGCCGCCTCGCGCGTGTAGTCGAACTCGCCGTCGTCGGTCTCGTCGAACTCGATCTCGAGCGTCTCGAGGAGGACGTCTTCGACGGCGTCGTCGGCGTTTTCGACGAGAACGTCGACGGCCGACGGATCGGCCGTGCCGTCGCTCGCCTCGAGGATGTCCGCTTTGAGGCTCTCGGGTTCGTCTCGGGTGGTCGAGATGCCGCCCTGGGCCCAGTCGGTGCTGGCGTCGTCGGGGCGCTCGGCTTTCGTCACCAACAGTACGTCGCTGCCCTCGCGGGCGGCCTGAAGGGCGGCCGCACAGCCGGCGATACCGCTGCCGACGACGAGGACGTCCGCGGTTTCGGGGTCGGTGGGTGCTGTAGCAGACATGGCTTGAGTTAGATCTCGAGCATGCGGTCGAGCGCGACGCCCGCGAGTTCCTTCTCCTCGGGGGCGACCTCGATGACGTTGCGTTCTCGCCCCTCGACGAGCTCCTCTAACACCCAGGTGAGATAGTTGGGGTCGATCTGGCGCATGGCGTTGCAGTCCATGCAGGCGTCGCCACACAGCGGGAGGACGTTCACCTCGGGGTGCCAGCGCTGGAGGTGATTCGTGAGGTGGATCTCGGTGCCGATCGCCCACGTCTCGCCGGGGTCGGCGTTCGCGACCGTCTCGCAGATCGTCGCCGTCGAACCCGCCTTGTCGGCGGCCTCGACGACCTCGCGGCGGCACTCGGGGTGGACGATCACGTTGGCGTCCGGATGGTCGTCGCGGATCTGCTCGATGTGGTCCGTCCGGAAGCGTTCGTGGACCTGACAGTAGCCGTCCCAGAGGATGATGTCGCTCTCGGCGACCTCTGCGGCGTCTTTGCCCTCGGGGTCCCACGGATCCCACTCGGCGATCTGGTCCTCCATACCCAGCCTGTGGGCGGTGTTCTCCCCGAGGTGCTTGTCGGGCAGAAAGAGCACCTTGTCGCCGCGTTCGAAGGCGTACTCGAACGCCTTGTGCGCGTTCGAGGAGGTACAGACGAGTCCGCCCTGGCTCGCACAGAACGCCTTCAGGTCCGCATAGGAGTTCATGTACGTGATCGGAATGATGTTCTCGTCGGGCGCGGCCGCCGTGATCTCGGCCCACGCGCTGTCGACCTGCAGCGCTTCGGCCATCCCGGCCATCGGGCAGGAGGCCTCCATCGACGGGAGGATCACCGTCTGGTCGTCGTCGGTGATGATGTCCGCGCTCTCGGCCATGAACGTGACGCCGCCGAAGATCACGTACTCCGCGTCGGCCGCTGCGGCCTCCTTCGAGAGCTGGTAGGAGTCACCGATGAAGTCGGCGTGCTCGACGATCTCCCGGCGCTGATAGTTGTGCCCCAGAATAACGACGTCGTCCCCGAGTGCGTCGAGGGCCGCCTCGATGCGCTCGGTTCGATCGTCCTCGCTCAGTTCCCGGTATCGTGGCGGCAGCTGCTCGAGGTTGTCGTATTTGAACAGACTCAAATCGGTTTCCAGCTCTGCCGTTTCCATTTTCACCATTTTGCGTCACCTGTGATTGGTCATACGTCACAGCGGCGTATTGAATAACTTTTTCCTTCGATACCGCACACTGGGTGGAAACCATCGACTGATACAACGGCGGAAAGTTCTCAGGCACCCGAACTGACGGTTCGAGAAGCGTATCAATTGCGTCGACGCTGGGCTCTTGCCGCCTGACTCCCTAGCGACGGTATGACACTCGAGGGTGCCTTCGCGGACTTCACGCGGCGGGACTGGGAACGGGACCCGCCGGACGATACCGTCCGCCTCGCCGTCGTGGGAACCGGCGGCTTCGCCCGGAACCGCGCCCTCCCGGCAATCGCCGACGGCAATCACTGCGAAACGACCGCGCTGGTAACGGAGTCACCCGACCGCGTCCGGTCGCTGGCCGCCCAGTTCGACGTCAACCACGTGGTCGATTACGACGGCTTTCTCGCGGGGAATCACACGGCCGTCTACGACGCGGTGTACGTCGCGACGCCCAACGCGACCCACGGCGAGTACGCCGTCGCGGCCGCCGAGCACGGCAAACACGTCATCTGCGAGAAACCGCTTGACGCCTCGCTCGAGCGCGCTCGCGAGGTCGTCGACGCCTGCGAGGACGCCGGAGTAACGCTGATGACCGCCTATCGACTCCAGGTCGAACCGACGGTTCGTCGGACGCGCGAACTGGTCCGCGACGGCGTCGTCAGTGACGTCGTCCAGATCCACGGCGGCTTCTCGCACCCACTGCTCGAGGACGCCGACCCCGACGCGTGGCAACTCGACCCCGACCTCGCCGGCGGCGGCGCGCTGATCGACCCGCTCAATACGGTCCGCTACGTCCTCGACGACGATCCCGCAGGCGTCTACGCGAGCACTCACTCGAGTGGCCCCCCGTTCGACGCCGTCGACGAACACGTCGCGTTCCAGCTCGAGTTCGAAAACGGAGCGACGGCCGCCTGTACGGCGAGTTTCGACGCCCACGCGAGCAGTCGCCTCGAGTTGATCGGCAGCGACGGCATGATCCGAATTAAATCGCCCTTCGGGGGCGTCGTTCCCCAGGAGATGGTCGTCGAGAGCGGCGACGTCCGCATGGAGTACACCGGTCCGCCGGTCGACGAGGTCCGCGAGGAGTTCGACTACTTCGGCTACTGCGTGCTAACCGGAACGGATCCCGAGCCCGACGTCGAGGATGGACTGGCCGATCTGCGCGCGATCGAAGCGGCCTACGAGTCCGCCGAGACGGCGTGTCGGGTCGACCTCGAGTGAACGAGGGCCGAGGCGGCGGGCCGTTCGGACGGGGCTGCTCCCGACGACTGATACGGATTGCTGTCCCGATGTCCCGGCGCAACCGCGACCCGGGCGACGGTTGCGCCGGAACTGACGGACAGTAAACCGTATGAACGTGCTACCGGCGAACGCGAGCGTCGGCCCGCTCGTCATCGGTCTGGTCACGCCGCGACGCCGGCGCGGTCCACGACGCCGGGAGCTCGACGACGGCGGAGAACAGTTCGCTCGCGACGTTACGCGCGTCGCGAACGAACGGTCTGGGGTCGTCGCGGCTGAGGTGATCGAAGTTGGGCTGCCGGACGGTCGAGGCGGCAATCTCCAGCGCGGCGGCCGGCAGCGACGGTGGCTCGACGATCGGGTTCTCCTCTCGGAGGACGCTCAGGACGTAGAGCATCTCGCCTCGCAGCAGGTGCGTCGCGACGCCGGTCTCGTACGTCTCGGACGTCCGCACCGGCTCGCCGCGAGCGAGTTGCCAGAAGTAGTACGGAAAGTCGACGCCGGCCTCGATGGGACACGACACAGACACCCAGAACCGCGGATTGACTTCCAGAAGCGTGAACTCACCGGTCGCCGCGTCCCTGACGAACTGGACCGAGGCCGGTCCGTGCCAGTCGAGGGCGTCGAGCACCGCCCGACCCGCCCGCTCGAGGGCGGGAATCGACGTCGTTCGGCGGGCGATGCTCGTGTTGCCTGCGTACGAGTAGCCCCGGAGCTGGTGTTTCTGACACGTTGCAACGGGCTCGCCGCGATCGTAGAGCGCCCAGAGCGCGTACTCCTCGCCCGGAACGTACTCCTGAACGATCGGCGTGTGCCCCATCTCCTCGCGGATCGATTCGCGGTCGGGTTCCTGACCTGGTTCGAGGTACCGCACCGAGCCCGGGTGGACGATCGTCGACGACGAGACAGTGTCGACGAACTCGTCGGTGACGACCGCGTACCGCGGCTTGACGATCGCTTTCCGTCCCCAGTCATCGACCGCGTCGAGCGGCCGCGTCTCCGGCACCGCAACGTCCGCCGCCGCGGCGGTCTCGACGAGCCGAACCCGATCGTAGACGGTGCGCAGCGTCTCGAGGCTCGGCCACAGCGGCGCGACGCGGTCCGCGAACGCGGACCGGTACCGCGAGAGCGTCCACACGTCCTCGTCCCGGATCGGCGCGATTGTCTCGACGTCGGATCGCGTCGCCAACTCGAGCAGCGCGTCCCTGTAGCCGAGAACGTCTTCGGTCGGATCCGGGACGACATGCGATTCGTCACAGTATCGGGAGGCGAACGCCGGGGCGGTCTCAGACTCGGAGACCGCGATGGTCCCGACGCCGCGACGGCCGAGCGACCGGACGCAGGCGACCGAACTCGGGGCAACCGCCGGGATGACCACGCTCCCCTGACCGCGCTTGTGCATACGGGCTATACACTATCCAGTACAAAATAAAACTAACAGTATAAACATTTTCAATTAATACCTTCAGTGAAGGGGAGAACGTGTAAGACCGTAGGACGGTATCGCCGACCGAGGCCCGTGCGGGAGACCGGAGCGGAGCCGTCGAATCGACACCGATCCACGGTGGGCGGTCGGCCGCGGCCGATCAGGTCTGTCGCTGTTCCCAGGGCGTGGTCTCGACGCCTACCAGTTCGAACATCTCCTCGTAATCCTCGGGGAACTGTTCCTCGACGTTGGCGATCTGGCCGCCCGGGACCGTCTCGCTCAGCAGCGCGGTGATCGCCTTGATTCTGAATACGGTGTCGGACTCGTCGACGCCCGACGGCTGTCCGTACGAGGTGTCGAGATCGAGATCCTCGTAGTTCATCCGCTCGTGTACCCGCTGGACGAACTCGTCGAAGTCGTACTGGTGGCCGTGATCGACCTCGAGCAGGTAGCGGTCGATCTCCATCGGCAGCGGGCTGGCGATGTCTGTCGCTCCGCCTTCGTCGACGCGCTCGCCGATGGTGTTGAGGACGGCGCGCGTCGCCCGGACGGCCTCGGCCTGGCGGCCGGCCTCGATTCGATGCTGTACCTCGCCGATGAAGTCCACGTAGTTCGTCTTCTCCTCGGTCAGGTCTTCGGACATGGGGAATCAGAGGATGGGACCTCACTCGGCAGTGAGGAGAGATCGCTCCAAAAGCGTCATACCGGGATTGGCAAGGTCCCGAACCCGTCCCTCGAGCGTCTCGATCGACGGAGCGAGCAGCGGCTCACTCGGGGGCCAGCGCCTCGATCGTCGCCTCGATCGTCTCGCTCGAGGCCGGTTCCGGCAGGACGACGATCGGGTGGTCGATCCCCGTCTCGTCGACGAGCGTCCGCAGCCGCTGGCGCGCCTCGTCGGGCGTCCCCGCGACGCCGAGGTCGTCGACCATCTCGTCGGTGACCGCCTCGGCCGCGGCGCGCTTCTCGCCGTCGCGCCAGGCCTCGGCGATGCGGTCCGCGCGCTCCGGATACGCCATCGCCACGGCGCGGCGATACCCCTCGCCGCTGCCGACGTAGTAGGCGACGTGGCGGCGCAGCGTCTCGCGAGCCTCGTCCGCGTCCTCGCTGACGGCCGACGGGACGTACGGTGCGACGGTGATCTCATCGGGGTCCCGGTCGCGCTCTCGAGCCGCGTCCGCGACCTCCTCGAAGGCGTCCTCGAGTCGCGAGAAGGGGATGTTGTGCGGGATCCAGCCGTCGCAGAGCCGGCCGACGACGCGGCGGTTGGCGGGGCCGAGTCCAGCGTGGTAGATCGGCAGGGGGACCGAGAGGGACGGGAAGTCCGCGGCCTCGAGCAACTGTCCCTCGTAGTCGACCCGGCCGCCGTCGTCGGCCGTGAACTCGCGGACGAGTTCGATCGTCTCGTGGGCCCGACGAACCGGCCGGTCGAAGGCCATGCCGTGGAGGTCTTCGACGGCTTTCGCCGTGCTGGTCCCGACCCCGAGGGTGAACCGGCCGTCCGAAGCGCGCTGGAGCGACGCGGCGGTCATCGAGAGGACCGCGGGCGAGCGCGAGTAGACGTTCAGGATCGCGCTCCCGATGTCGATCTCGTCGGTACGAGTCGCCATCTCGGTCAGCTGGACGACGCCGCTCTCGCCCCAGAGTTCGCCGACCCAGACGGCGTCGTAGTGCAGTTGTTCCGCCCGTACCGCGACGTCCGCGAGGTCGACGTCACCGAACGACGCGACCATGAGTCCGACGTCCATACCCCCGTCGACGGGCTCCACCGAGAAAAATCGGGGCGGTCAGCGGGACGGACGGGAACGCTACTCCCGACCGCGACCGCAGTCGGCCCGCTCTTCGAGCGCACACCCGACGCCACAGCTACAGACGAGCACGCAACCGTCGCTCCCGACGGTGATCGTCCACCCGCCGAGCGTGAACTCGAGGCCGACCGAAGCGCCGTCGGAACTGGCGGCCGCGTGGGTCAGTAGTCGCTCGAGGGAAGTCGGGTCGAACGTCTCGGCCAGCGGTTCGATTTCGTCTACGGGACAGTCGGTAACGGTCGAAAGCGAGTTGATAATTTCGCCGACGGGCTGGTCCGGCGCGCTCGGGTCGAAGTACGCCCGATGGGCGGGCCGGCAGTCGGCGTCGTGATCGGAAAGGCGTGTGCCCATTGGTACCGTACGGTAGGTGTGAGTGCGGTTGAGCCGTCGGACGGCATATGCCCGATATTATAAGGGCTGCTCCCTCGAGCCGATCGGCCGGCGAATTCGGCTCAACGGGCGATTGTCTGCTCGACGAGTGTCGCCATCGCTCGACGGAGCCGATCGCTCGCCGCCGATGACGAAATCTCGAGTTCGTCGGCGAGTTCCGCCACCGAGACGCCCCGCGGGTTCTCGAAGTAACCCAGATCGGCGGCGGTCAGCAGCGTCTCGCGCTGGATCGGCGTCAGCCCGTAGACATCGGTTGTTCCCGCCGTTTCGTCGCCGTCGGCGTGATAGAGCCGATCGACGGTGAACCCGACGTCGTTCTCGCGGCAGTGGGTCCGAAACGCCTGCAACGCTTCGAGGTCGGGCACCTCGAGGGTGGCGATCCAGCCGTCGCGGCCGCTGGCCGCCCGGAGGACGCGCATACCGAGTTCCGCCGCGTAGGGCAGTACCAGCCGCTCGGTCGAGTTCAGACGCATCCGATAGACGCGGAAGTCGTCCCCGTCGATGATGACCCGCGGCTCGGAAACCGTCGGATCGTCGGCGACGAGTCGGTCGAACTGGTCGAAATCACCGCCCGAGGCCTCGAAGAAGAGATAGTACGCGTCGGGGCCGGCGATCGTCTGGTACTCGAGTTCGGCGACCATCTCCGGCATCGCCTCGATCGTCGGCGTGAGCACCAGCTCCGGGTGGACCAGCGTGAGCTCGGCGATCACCCTCGAGTCGGTCACGCGTGGACGTTCGCGCTCCGGAACAATCAATCGGGGAGGAAGCCGTCAGCGGCCGTGACTGTCTCGACGCCAAACGGACAGCCGTACGACGGTGCGATCAGCACTCGAAATCGGACGCCGTAAAGACGATCTCGCCGTCGACGAGCGTCGCCGTCACGTCGATCTCGTCGATCCGCTCTCGCTGCTCCCACGGCGATTCCTCGAGCACCACCAGATCCGCCCGTTTGCCGACCGCGAGCGTCCCGAGTCGGTCCTCGTCGAAGCCGGCGTAGGCCGCACCACGGGTATAGGCTCGCAGCGCCGCCGTCACTGACAGTCGCTGGGCCTCGGTCGGCGCGTTGGCGGCGTGGTGGACTCCCAACAGCGGATCCAGGGGCATGCAGTCCGAGCCGAACGCGAGCGGGACGCCCGCCTCGAGGACGCGCCGGAACCGATTCGTCCGATCGCGCCGCTCGCGTCCGAGTCGTCGGTCGTAGAGCCCGCCGTCGTCCGCCCAGCGGTGGAAGTTCGGCTGCATCGAGGCGACGATCCCCGCCTCGGCCATCCGCGCGATATGGTCGTCCGTCGCCAGTTCTGCGTGCTCGATCCGGTGGCGCCGGCCGCCGGGGTCAGGCGTGGCCTCGAGCGCCGCAAGCGTCTCCTCGACGGCTTCGTCGCCGATCGCGTGGACGCAGATCTGGTAGCCCGCGCCGTCGGCGCGCTCGACGAGCGCCGCGAGGTCGTCGGGGTCGACGACCCACTGGCCGCGGTCGCCGTCGGTGTCCGGGTCGTCGTCGCCGGGTTCGCGGTCGCCGCCGTCGCGCCCCTCGGCGTCCGCGTACGGTTCCGTCAGCCGCGCCGTTCGACTGCCGAAACTCCCGTCCGAGAACGACTTGATCGCGCCCGTCCGCACGCGGTCGTCGCCGTCGTTCGTCGACAGTCCGACTTCGGACAGGGCCTCGAGGTGGTCGCTCCAGTAGTCGATCCGCACGCGAAGCGGGAGGTCGCCGTCGGCGGCCAGCTCGCGGTAGACTCGCGGCGCCGCGGAGCCGCGGACCTTGTCGTGGACGCACGTCACGCCGAGTTCGACGGCGCGTTCCGACGCCGCAGCGAGAACCTCGCGTAGCTCTTCGCGGTCGCTCGTCAGTCGCCGCCTGACGGCCTCGGCGGCGTCCTCGACGGCGACGCCGGTCGGCTCGCCGGCCGCCGTTCGGAGATCGTCGGCGGGAAGGTCGTCGGCGAGACGCGCTACCGCGACCGAGTTCAGCGACGCGGTGTGGAGGTCGACGCGCATCGCGACGACCGGGCGCACCTCGCTGACCCGATCGAGATCCGCGCGCGTGAGCGGCTCCGTTCGCGCGTCGGCACCCGTCCACGCGCTCTCGTCGTACCCGAAGCCGAGGATCCACTCGCGGTCCGGTTCGGCGTCGGCGTGCGCTCGCAGGATCTCGAGACAGTCCGCGGCGGAGTCGGCCGCGGAGAGGTCGGCGTGGACGAGGTGCTGTCCGAGCTGTTCCATATGCGTGTGGGCGTCGACGAAGCCGGGCAGAACGGGTCGTCCGCCGCAGTCTACGACGTCGGTCCCGACGCCTTCGAGGAACCGCATCTCGTACTCGTCGCCGAGTCGGACGATCTCGCCGTCGCGGACGGCGATCGCCTCGTGGACGGTATCCGGGTCGTCGAGGGTGTGTACGGCCGCGTTCGTCACCAGCAGATCGGCGGCGTCGGTCATGCTCGAGGGAGCGTCGGCGACGATCAAAAAGGTGGGCGGACACACAGCGCGCAGCCGCGTTTTTGGGGCGGGACGACTCCTCGAGAGCGAGGCGCGTTCGTTCCCGTCTCGCCGAAACTGCATGCGAGCACAAGGTTAACTTGCCGGCTCGTGGACTCGCCGGTATGCTCGATCGTACCGGTCGCGTCGTCTTCGGCTCGCTGCTGGTGCTGGTGCTCATCCTCACCGGCTCGATCATCGTCGAAGACCAGTTCGGGGTCGCGTTACAGGAGTATCCGGTCCTCTCGTTTCTGATCTTCGGCGGCGTCGCCATCGCCGCGCCGCAGCTGTATCTCGCCGCGGTCGAGGAGGGACCGACCCGAAGCCGAATCCAGTTCGCAGCCATCGGGACCGCCGTGATCGCCACGGCGTTCGCCGGCTACGCCGACGGGATCCAGTACCTGCTGCTCGCGACCGCGGGGACCGTCGCCGTCGTCGGCCTGCTCTGTTACGAGGTGTTGCGCTGGAATCGGATCACGGAGGACGGAACGCCGGCACAAACGCAGTAGCCGCGGGTTTCGATCGGTTTCGATCTGCATCGCCGCTTCTCTCACCGCACCGGGATCGACGAGAATCAGCAATCCTTAGGACCGCCCCCCGTCTCGAGTGAGCCATGACAGATCCCGCGGACCTCGTCGCGCGCGTCGACGAGGGCGAGTTGCGACTGCACGAACTCGAGGACCACGCCGACTACGACACGGCGGCCGAGGCCCGTCGACTGTTGCTCGAGCGCGAGACGGAGACGGACCTCGAGGCCATCGGCGACTACACCTTCCCCGCCGAGGCCGCGGAGCCGAACATCGAGAACATGATCGGGGCCGCGCAGGTGCCGATGGGCGTCGTCGGCCCGGTTCCCGTCAACGGTGAGGCGACCTCACCGACCTCGCAGCACTCTCCGAGTGCTGCGAACGACGGCGGCGCGGCCGACGGCGAGTACTACCTCCCGCTGGCGACGACCGAAGGCGCCCTGCTCGCGTCGGTCAACCGCGGACTCGGCGTCATCCGCACGGCGGGCGGCGCCGATGCGCGGGTGACGAAAAACGGCATGACCCGCGCGCCGGTGTTCCGGGTGTCGGGCGTCGCCGAAGCGGCCGAGACGGTCGAGTGGGTCAACGACAACGTCGAGACGCTGGCCGAGGCCGCCGAGTCCACTACGAGCCACGGCGAACTGCTCGACGTCGAGCCCTACGTCGTCGGCGACTCCGTCTACCTCCGGTTCGCCTACGACACGAAAGACGCGATGGGGATGAACATGGCCACCATCGCGACCGGCGAAGCCTGCGAGATCGTCGAGGCTGAGACCCCCGCCTCGCTGGTCGCGCTCTCGGGGAACCTCTGCTCGGACAAAAAGCCCGCCGCGATCAACGCCGTCGAGGGCCGCGGACGCTCGGTGACCGCCGACGTCGTGATCCCGGGCGAACTCGTCGAGGACCGTCTGCACACGACCGCCGAGGCCATCGCCGAGGCCAACACCCGCAAGAACCTCACCGGCAGCGCGAAGGCGGGGAGCCTGGGATTCAACGCTCACGCCGCGAACGTCGTCGCCGCCGCGTTCCTCGCGACCGGACAGGACGAAGCCCAGGTCGTCGAGGCCGCGAACACGATCACCACGATGGACGCTCGCCAGCGCGAGGACGGCACCACCGACCTCTACGCCAGCGTCTCGCTGGCCTCCCTCGAGGTCGGCACCGTCGGCGGCGGCACGAAACTGCCCACGCAGGCGGAGGCGCTCGAGGTGCTCGGCCTCAAGGGCGGCGGCGACCCACCGGGTTCGAACGCCGACGCGCTGGCCGAGATTATCGCCGTCGGCGCGCTGGCGGGCGAACTCTCCCTGCTCGCGGCGCTGGCGTCGCGGCATCTGGCGAGCGCACACGAAGACCTGGGCCGATAAATCGGCTCGGAGTCACGTGATTCCGGACGCCGCAGGCGTCTCGTCATCCCGTTATCCGGAGAGTCGAAGACTCTCGGACGACCTCGAGTCGAGGCACTCTACCAGCTACTTCCGTAGAAGAGACCCATCTGGGAGTGAAACCGCGTGGTTTGGCCAGGCGTCAGCGCAGTGGAGAGTCGGCAGGATTTTGACACGAGGTTTTTGGCTGGCTGTCGTGGCAAGGTCGATTCAGACCCTCAGATCCGTTTCGTGGACCGCCCGCTTGCCGCGGGCACCCTATTTGACATGCCCGCTCCGCACTCGGGGAATTTCCACACATCAGGCTTGTAATATCTAATATCTTTCTCGAAAGAAAGTGATCGGCATCGGAACCAATCGTGTCGATACGCTCCTCCGTAGTGGTGTGTGCAGAACCCGACCGGAGGGCATTCAAAACAGGCGATAGTGTGTCAACACTCGAGTGGTTCTATAGTTGCAGAAGCGTGATCAGTCGTCCGCACTCGAGGGCGCTCGAGCGAAACTATGTCGGCCGTTCGGCGACCTCGCGTTCCTCCCGTCGAGCCCGCATCGTCATCACGGCGATGTAGAGTCCGCCGACGACCAACAGCAGGTAACCGGCGAGAAACAGTACGCCGCCGCCAGTGACGGCGACGATTCCGAGACCGAGCGCCGCGGTGGCGTGGGCGGCCGCGAAGTCGCGACGGCCGTAGGCGTTGTGCAAGAGTGCGATCGCGGCGAAGGTGACGGCGAACGTGCCGATGGCGAGCGTCGTCGGATCGAAACCGAGGACCGTGTCGCCGATGTATCTGCCGTACGCGTAGAAGGCCAGCGCGGGAACCGTCCCGACGCCGATCGCCGTCATCTGCACGTCGACGGTCTCGTCCATTTGTCGCCCGTTAGGGGCGGCCACGCAAAGCCCTGGTGTTTCGACTGAAACGTGACCCGCGACCTGAACGCGAGCTAAAACGGCCCCACAGCCGTCGATCTACAGCCGTCGATACCGACCGCGGCTCTCGCTCACCTCGCCGCGTCTGGCCAGTTTCTCGAGGGCGTCACGAACGTACTCGGCGCCGACGCCGCGCTCGCCGGCGTAGTCGATCACCTCGTCCTCGGTCGGTCGTTCCAGGTCCTCGAGTGCGGCCTCGATGATCTCTTTCTTGCTGCCGTTGCGCGAGGGCCCCCGCGGGTCGCGCTCGCCGGCGGCCTCGAGTTCGTCGACGTCGAGGCCCGAGGCCTCGAGGTACTCCGAATCGTCGACGACGCCGTCGGCGACCTCGTCCTCCAGGGCGTCGTAGGAGTCGAGTTTCGCGAAGGCCTCGCCCTCGCCCTGTCGGTTCGCGAGCATCGAGGCGCGAACGTCGCGGGCGTGGCTCGCGTCCTCGGTTTCGACGAACTTCTTGCGGCGTTCGTAGGGTCTGCGCGCGCCACAGCGGGGACACTGGGTCGTCTCCGAGCGGCCCTCGATGATCCAGAGGTTCGAACACTCGCTACAGCCGACGACGGCGTACATGCTCGTCTCGAGGTGGGGCCCGACCGTAGTTGAAGGTTTGGCGACCGGGGCGAAAGTGGTCGGCTACCGCACGGAGCGATCGTCGAGGGGTGGGATTATGGCGCTCGGCGTCCCCACAGAGCGTATGGAACGCGTTTCACTCGAGGACTGTGACCCGTCCGAGGCCGCCGAGGGCGTCCGCCTCGCGTTGATGGCCGGCGGCGACGAGATGACCGTCCAGCACTTCGAGATTGAACCCGGCGCCGAAGTCACCGCACACAGCCACGACAACGAGCAGACGGGGTTCATCTACGAGGGCGAGATCGTCTTCCGCGTCGGTGGCGAGGGCGGTTCGAACGACGAAAGCGGTGACGCGGACGACGACGCCGAGGAGATCGTCTGCGGGCCGGGCGACAGCTACGCGATTCCCGGCGGCCGGACCCACGCGGCCGAAAACCGCGGCGGCGAACCGGTCAGGGGTGTGGATATTTTTAGCCCACCTCGAGAAAATCCGAGCTGGCAGGACTGAGCGCGTCTGGTCGCGAATCGACCGCGTGGGCAGCGCCTAATCCAACGTTTCGATCGCCGGCTGTGTTCCCAGTGAAAAGCGATGCGCCTCGAGCGGGATGGAACAATTTACATTTAGGTAGTTAAAATGTAGTTTCATACCTTGCTTACAATGGCCGTGGTCGACCCACCACCATCCCACTCACCGGACACGCGATCGGTACTGATCTATCGCATCAGTATTAACACTATCGGGCATTTTAATAATACGAAGTAACCAGGTCGAGAAGATGCTAGATAATCTGAGCGCGGTGGATGGCTCGACCGACCGACGAGCCGGGCCGTGGATCGCGTTTGCACGCGTCTTCGCCGGGTTCTTGCTGTTGTACGAACTAACACTCGGCGGCTGGTGGAAACTCGGCTGGGTGACGACCGGTCCGAATCCGGAGTGGGTCGGATCAAGTGCCGGCGCAGAGGTCCAGTCGGTCGCCGAACAGGCTATCGACGAGGGGACGTTCGGCTGGTTCGCGTGGCTGCTCGAGGCCGTCGTCCTCCCCGCTCCCGAGCTGTGGACGGCGCTGGCACTGGCCGCACAGATCGCGACCGCCGCGTGTCTCGTGTTGGGACTGTGGACGCGGCCGGCCGCCCTGCTCGGAATCCTGTATTTCCTGCCGGTGTTCCATCTCGGCATGATCCGAACGTCGCCGCTGTTTACCGTTCCGATCGCGTTCGCGTTCGTCGCGAACGCGGGCCGGTACTACGGAGTCGATGCAGTGCTCTGGCGTCGATCGGGCGTCGTCGGGCGATTCACCCGAACCGTCAACGCGCCCCTCCCGATTCGACGTCACTGGTATCCTCCACTCGTCGCTGCAGTCGCCGTTATCGGCGTGTACTACCTGCTGTCGATCCCCGAAACGGTCGACACTCGCGTCCATCTCACGAGCCTCGAGATGACCGTCTTCGCAGGCCTGGTCGCTGGCGGACTCTCGTTCGTGTATCGCGGCGCATCCCCGGTGTCGGTCGCTGCAGACGCACTGCGGATATTCGTCGGCTATCGCTTCCTACAGGAAATCGTCGTTCGAGCAGAGCCCGGTGCTAACGCGCTCCCCGGGTGGGCAAGCGCCGACGCACAGGCCGACGTGTTCGGCGGGATCGCCGAGACCCACGTCGCCCCCGTGAGCGCGTTCCTCGAGGGTGCGGTTCTCCCGGCGATGAGCGCGTGGGTCGTCGCGTTCGCCATCGTCCAGACCGCCGTCGGCGTTTCGCTGCTCGTCGGCTATCGAACGCGGATCGCGGGAACGGTTGCCGTCGGCTATCTCACCGTGTTGACTGCGCTCGGACTGGTCCGGCTCGCCCCGCTGGTGTTTGCGAGTGCGATCGTCGCTGCGACTCTGGCTGGCCGACACGCCAGTCTCGACGCGATCGCCGGACGGACGCCACAGCCACCCGCCCTCTCCGACCGCATAGCGATACCTGCCGCGGTCGGCGGCATTGCACTCCTCGCCGGTGGTGCGCTGCTCGGTATCGACCCCGAAGCCGGCTACGCGGAGGTCGCCGGCCCCGTTGCCCTCACGATGCTCGCGTTCGGGCTGTTGGCGCTCGCAATCGTCTCGAGCGCCCGCATAGAGTCCGCGTCGAGCCGACTCGAGTCGCCGTCTCCGACAAGCGACGACTGATACCGAGTCGACTCGGTGAGACGCCCCGTGTCTCGCCACCGTTCGATACCACGGAGTTATCTGTCCGAATTGGCAAGGGCGGGCGATGGCAACCGAGTCACAACAGTCGGGGTCGTGGGGGGCCGGGCGCATCGGGTCCTACGTCGATCGGCTGGGTCCGACCTGGCTCGCCGGCGCGATCGCGGCGGGCCCGGCGACGATGGCCAGCCTGCTGGTCGCGGGAGCGAGTTTCGAGTACGCGTTGCTGTGGGTCGTCGTCCTCGCGGCGCTGTTAGGAACCGTCGGGCAGTATCTGGCGATGCGGCTGGGACTGCTCACCGAGGCCGGCATCGTCTCGGTCGTCGAGGAGCACCTCGGTTCGTTCTGGGCCTGGGTGCTGGTGATCGACGCCGTCCTCGCGGCCGGCCTGGCACAGATCGTGATCATGAAGACGCTCGCGGACGTCAGCGCGACGATCACCGCGACCGCGGGCGTCGGCGTCGCCGCGCTCGCCGATCCCCGACTCTGGGGAGTGACCTGGGCGGTGATCCTCGCCCTCGGTCTGGCCGGCGGCGGCTACCGCCTCGCCGAGGTCGGCGCGAAGGTGCTGGTCTCGCTGGTCGTCCTGACGTTCGTCGCGTCGCTGCTCGTCGTCCCGATCGATCCGGCCGACGCCGCGACCGGGCTCTCCCCCGAGATCCCGGCCGGCGTCGACGGCGCGCTCGTCGCGGCCGGCGTCCTCGGCGGCGCGGTCCACATCACGCTGTTGACGATGCAGAGCTACACCATGCGCGCCCGCGGCTGGACCGAGCGCGACCGCGATATCGCGACGTTCGACGTCGTCAGTTCGATGCTCGTCGCCTTCGGCGTCTTCAGCCTCGCGGTCTTTCTCGTCGCGGCGAGCGTCCTCCCCGAGGCCGGCGTCGATCCCGCGACGCTCGACGAGATCCAGGCCGCCGAGGCCCTCGGGCCGATCGCCGGCGAGCACGCCACCTGGATCTTCCTCGCCGGCCTCCTCGGCGCGGCCGTCTCGACGCTCGGCGGCAACACGATCGTCCCGCCGTACCTGCTCGCCGACAAACTCGGCTGGGACCGCTCCGTCGAAGACGACCGTTACCGAGCCGCGATCGTCGGCTTCGCGCTGATCTCCGCCGTCGGCGCGTTCCTCGAGGGGGCGTTCTTCGAACTGCTCGTCCTCATGCTCGCGTTCGGGCTCGTCGGGACGCCCTTCGCCCTCGCGGTGATCCTCTACCTGCTGAACGATCCCGACGTCGTCCCCGAGACGAACTCGCTCTGGGCGAACCTCGGCGGCGTCGCGCTGTTCGCCGTCGCCGCCGTCCTCGCCGCGGAGTTCGTCCAGGACGAACTCACGACGGTCACCGAGCCGACGTCGGCGTTCGTCGTTGCCTTCGCGGTCGCGATGACGCTCGCGATAGTCGGCCTCGCCGGGCGATACGCGCGCGAGCGCATCGGAAGCGAAAGAATGAGCGAGAGAGACGGTTGAAACGCCGTTCTCGAGTCACGACCGTTTCGGTTCGTCGCGGGCCGGACGTTCGCCGCGCCGAATTCGACGACCGTTAGGGTGTCGACGGTCAAGACACGATCGTGACCGTCGCGTGATCCTCGCCATCTGCGGGCCGCCGGGTGCGGGCAAGACGACGATCGCCGAACGCGTCCGAACCCGACTCGCGGCTCGCGACGACGCGCCCGAGGTCCGCCTTCACCACTCCGACGACTTCTCGCGTCGGACCTACGAGCGGCTGTACGCGGCCGTCGACGACGATCCCGAAGACGCGCTCACGATCGTCGACGGCACCTTCTACCGGCGAGAGTGGCAGGTCCAGTTCGAGACGTTTCTGGCGCGCGAGGGGGTTCGGTTCGTCCACGTCACGGCGAGCCTCGAGACCTGCCTCGAGCGCAACCGTTCCCGGGCGGATTCGATCGGCGAACAGGGAGTTCACGTCGTCTATCGGGAGTTCGACGCGCCCGACGACGCCCTCGAGATCGACACTGACGAGTACGCTCTCTCGGAGGCCGTCGACGAAATCGTCGGCGCGCTCGAGGCGTGGGGCTGGCTGGACTCGAACGACCGGTAACGTCGACTCGAGCGATCGACGACGACGGAGCCGCGAATTCGCGCCGCTACAGCCCGGGCACCAGCGCCGCGAGTTCGTCGGGCAACCGATCCGGCGTCACGTCATCGGGAACCGAATCCCAGTCGAGGTCGTCGCTCTCGGGTTCGGAGCCGTTGTCGAAGCCGGCCTCGGCTGCGGGCTCGTCGTCGCGGTACTCCCGCGGCGGGCCGTCGTGCGCGTAGACGCCCTCGGGGTGGTCGACCGCCCAGACGTGCATCATGCAGGGCGTCCGACAGGGGAGGCGGATGCTCTCGAGGCCGCCGTCGGCGAAGTCCTGTTCGTAGACCTGCTGGTAGTACCACCACGCGAATCGGCCGGGGAGGCCGGCGTGGTAGTGCCAGGGGGCACAGCGGCCGTCGTCGCCGTCGTGAGCGGCGTGGTCGTCGTGTCCCTCGTGGTCGTCGCCGCTATGATCGCCGCGCTCGTGTCCGTCGTCGTGATCGTGTTCGTCTCGGCTGTCGCGTTCGCCGTCTCCCGCGTTGAGATCCTCGCCCTCGCCGGTGATCACGTCGCGATCCTCGTCCGGGTCGTCGCCGTCCGTTTCGTCGTACACCGCCGGCGGCACGTCGACCGCCTCGCCGCCCTCGGTCGCGATGAACATCACGCCGATCGAGCGCCACGTCTCGTTGTCGACCAGCACCGACTCGGGGCGCTCGGGATCGAGCATCGAGTCGTCGCCGACGTAGTCGGGATTGATCCAGTGCGACCAGCCGTCGGCGTCCCGATCGAGCGTGTCGAAGTACGGCTTGAACCCCGCATCGACCAGCGCACTCGCGTCCGGATAGCGCTCCGCGAGCGACTCCTGGACCGCCTCGCGCAGCGCGACCGTCTCCGGATGGTCGTCGTCGCAGCCCTCCATGCTCGCCCCGTCACAGTGGCCCATACTCGGCTCGAGGGTGGCCTCGGGACAGCGATCGTCGAACCACGGCCGCCCCCCGGCGTCGGCCCCGCTGGCGCTCGCCTGTCCCACACCGACTACCGAGAACGCGGCCGTTCCCGCCGACGCTCGTAACAGTCGTCGACGAGACACGTTCGCATCGTCGTTACCGTCGTGCATACTAGCATCTCCACACCGACGACCGCCGTAAAGCCCTGTTGCCGATCGAACTGAGAGTCCGCTCGACCGACTACTGCGGTCGCGGTTCCCGGGAGGTGTTCGGGTTCGGAATCTCTCGTCGCCACCGGAAATCACTGCACACCCGACTGCGCGATGGCGTCGCGATCCGTGTGCTTTGGCCACTACACATACGTATTGACCAGCGAGCGTTCTATCTGGTTCGAGAGAGGGTCGTCGCATCGTGCTGAATACAGGGCACGAGTCTCGCAAGGAGAGCCGATCAGATTCAAGCCGTCGAATCGGTCAATACAGGCGGAGAATGGAACGCGACAGATTGTGATCTGACCGGCCCCTGATAGAAATTCCATACAGAGCATGAGCTCAGCGTTTTGGCTTCGATTGTTTCAAGCCATTTTGATCGGTCTTTGAATGCTCTGGTAGTTCATTAAGCAGATTCCGATCATTCATCATCAAGAAAACATCGAAACCGATAGTCTGGTCCAGAATATCTTCGAAAAGTCCATGAGTTGCTGCAAAGTCAGGAAACACGACCCCCCAGTTCTCACCCATCCTGAATCGCAACGACTCACTGAATGGTGCTACTCCTCTTCACTTGGAGAATAACATCATCACGTTGAGTGGGTGAACTGAGTTTGAAACTGGAGCTACTCGACCTCAATCACACCCGCCTCTCACTCGTGGATGTCGTACGGCTCGACCAACCTCAGGATCTTCTGTTCCAGTTCACCGCCAACAAACTGGACGTGTCCCGTTTCAGCCTCATAGTCGATCATCCGTGCCTCGTCCAGTTTTGGAAGATGAGTATGGTGAAGTGCGATCCGGACGCGTTGTCGGTGTTCGTCTGACTCCCGCTTCGCGTGTTCGTCTCGAACCTGATTTGCAACGCGATCTACGAGCGCATCGTATTCCAGTGTTTTCTCGGAGGTGTTGTCCAACGCGTTGAGGATGGCGCGTCGGTGTTCGTTCGCTACAGCCGATAGAATCGTATCGGGAGAGATCGGTCTCTCACGCCCCGAAGAACCGGAAATCTCTTTAGTTGACTGGATATCACGTGTCCCCAGCTTTCGACTCTCATCCATACTCACCTAGCGTAGGCCCAACTGCCTGGTCCTGTCCCATGGTGTATAATGGAACAGTCAGTCCACTTGCGTCGTTGACTCGGGCGTGAGAAGTGCGTACCTCCCGAACGTACTAATGGCACGACGCAGTCGCTCTGTCACTGCCTGGTCGGAAATTCCGAGCTCGTCAGCTAACTCCGCGGTCGTACAGCCTCGTGGAATGTCGTAGTATCCCATTCGAACGGCGAGCGTCAGCGCTTCTCGTTGGGGCTCACTCAAACCGTACCACGGACCAGCATCTGGGTCTGTCGGATTGTATATACGGGTTAACTCCAGAGAGATGTGCGCGTCCTCACAACAGTCCTGGCACTGACTCATTGCTTCGCGGTCTGAGAATCGGATCTCGAAATTCCACCCTTCCGATGATCCAGTAGCACCCAGTATTTGCCCGTCGTGTTCCAAAATGCACTGAAAAAGGTGGTCCTGGCTCGCATCCCAGTCGAGCCTGATGAGCGTCCGGTCGTCGAACACGTCTACCTCCGTGACGCTGTTGACAGTTGGATAGCGTTTGACGGTATCAAGAAAGCCGTTTTCGACCGGTTCGTAGACCCAAAAGAGCGGCACGGTCACGTCCCCGCTCGGGACGAGCGTTTCGAGTTCGATGGCCGACGCATCCTCTAGACTGAGAACTTGCCCGAGTTCAAAATCATCGGACGGGATGCGAATCTCCGTTATCACACTCATGCTAACTTGTAAGACTAGATTGGTCGGTCGTACAAAAGGGGATGACATGGTGTACCATGGCTGTTCGGGTGCCAACGGACTTCCCGCTCGCAGAACACACTATCTCAGCCATCAACGGTGCGTTGGCTCGTCTCGAAGCCATGGCACACCACCCATGCCAGTTATTCGTCTGCCGGACGAAAGCTTCCGCATGGCGACTGTCATGGAGTTTACGAGTCCGGTAGCGGAGTTTCCACTGGGGAGTGTGTTCGAAAATTTGCCGGGTGTGACCGTCGAACTGGAGCGACTAATCCCACACGAGACGCTGATTATCCCGTATTTCTGGGTGCGCAATGCGGAAACGGAGGACATCGAATCTGCGTTCGAACAACACGCTGGCGTGAGCAACATCCGACTGGTCGATAGCGTCGAAGACGAGTATCTCATGCGTGCCGAGTGGGAGCAAGAGTACTTCGGTATCTTGAGTGCGCTTGCCGAGGCCAACGTCGTCGTGCTCTCCGGAATCGGTACGAAAGACGAGTGGAGATTCGAGGTGCGCGCCGAGAGTCAGGAGGCAATCGCCGACTTTCGAGAGTACTGCCAGGAAAACGACATTCCGATAGCGATTACCGCCGTCCACGCAATGCTTCCGATCCAGGGGGAAGGCTACGAGTTGACCGAGACCCAACGTGAGGCGCTGATATTGGCCTATGAGCGGGGCTACTTCGACACCCCACGCGAGGCATCGCTCGAAGAGATCGCTGACGAGCTCGACATCACCCAGCAATCACTATCGTCACGCCTTCGACGCGGGCATCGGCGCCTCATTGGAGCGACACTCAGTAGTTCGGTATGATCGTTCGGATAGGCCCTTCTATTTAAACTCCCTGTATAATCAGTACCTCTATTGAACCGAATCAGACGGCTAGAATCGGGCAAGATGGACATAAGGGTATCTGGGGTTGGAGTCGAAGCGGTCGAGTACTTTCAGGAATCTGGGACTGTTCGCACGCAGTTTGATCAGGAGAAGACACCTGCGAGCATGGCTGTCGTCGCAACGCTGGCGGACGTAATGGACACTGATCCGGTTGAACTCGATCCGCTCCATTCTACTGTTGACCCCGACGAATTAGATGCGCTCGTCCGCGTTCGAAACGGGACGAACGGGGATTCCCATATTTCAATCACGCACGAAGGGTACGCGATGACCGTACACAGCTACGGTGTGATCACCATTACACCAGAACACGAACTCGCAGCGGAGAAATACGAAGGGGGCGCGGGAAGATGACGTCTGAGGGGACCTCGCTTACGTCGAAGGAGGAATTGAACGCGGAGCTGAAAGCCCTCCTTCGCAGGGCCTACGAGAGTGGAATCGATGTGGAAGGCGGATTCGAATGTCGGAATGGGGTCGAACATCCTGACTGGGACGTGATCGTCACGGAAGTCGAAAAGAACGAGCATTCGGAGTGACCGATGACGAGGACTGAGATTCGACGAGATTCATCGATTTCTCGAACAGATCGCTGACGATCATGACGAGTAACCCGGAGCTGTAATCGCTTCGCTGCTGAATATGCGCCCTGAGGCTTGCACGACGCTACAAACATCAGCCATAGCTGGTAGGAATCCCAGCGGTCAGTCCGTACGCTCCACAGCACAGCTGATTCACTACATTGAGAGCGGAATGAACGTGACCGCCGTGCTGCATCCATCCTCTCTATTCAGCACATCGTTTATAAATAAGAAATATGAATTGGCGGGCCGTCAACCGTACTACCGCACTGGACGCAAGTTTCACAGAACTCTGAATAACGAAACAGTATCGCGAACTACTGATCGAGAACCGATCAACACAGCCACCACGACCGCTGTTCGCCTCGATCCCTCGAGTGAGTCGACTACTCGACGTCGAATTGCGACCCCAATGGCTTTTTTCTCGGAGTCCCTCTGTACCTGCTATATGAATGGGTCGTCACTGCTGCCAACCGACGTAACGGATCGAACGGGATGGCAGTCCGCTTCTCTCCTCGCTACTGGTACCGAACCGTCTCTCTCGTCTCGGTCGACTCGCGGTCCCGGAATAGCCTGGCCAGGGGTGACACATGAGTAAGAACGCGACCTCGAGCGACGTGGCCGGTGAATCGGTGACCCTCGAGACCGGACTCGAAGCGTTCCAGTCGAGTCCGGAGTTCAGCGGGCCGGTCGAGGGACTCGACGGACACGACTGCAACGATCACTTCGCACACATTTACGAGACGCGCGAAGAGAAGTTCGAGGCCGCCGTGCCGTTCGTCCGTCACGGCCTCGAGCGAGGCGAACGCATCGCGTACGTCGTCGACCAGAGCACCGAAACCGAGGTTCGGTCGACGCTGCGCGCCGCCGGAATCGACGTCCCCGCCGCGGTCGGTTCGGGGGCGCTGGTGTTTTACACCGTCGACGAAACCTATCTCCGGGACGGCTCGTTCGACCCGCACGAGATGATCCAGTTCTACGCCGACGCGACCGCGGAGGCCACCGAGGAGTTCGAGGCGCTCCGGCTCGTCGCCGAAATGTCGTGGATTCGGGACGACGGGACGACGATCGAACAGCTGATGGAGTACGAGTCGAAAATCAACGAGCTCTTCGACCACGAAGACGTTCTCGCCATCTGTCAGTACGACCGCGACCTGTTCGACCCGGAACTGATCCAGGACGTCATCCGAACCCATCCGCATCTCATCTACGACGGCGCGGCGTGTCACAACTTCTACTACACGCCGCCCGAGGAACTCTTCGGCGACGACGCGCCCGTTCACGAAAACGAGCGCATGCTCCGGACGCTGCGCGAACGGACGACGGCGAAGGCCGAACTGCAAGCGCGCGAACGGTTCCTGAAAGAACTCTACGACGTCACGGCCGATTCCGACCAGTCGTTCGAGGAGACGGTTCGGCGCCTGCTCGAGTTGGGTAGCGAACGGTTCGGTCTCGAGATCGGATACTTCGCCCGGACGACCACCGACGAGACAGTCGAAATCGTCGAAGCAGTCGGTGACCACGACCGGATCGCCACGAGTGTCACCGACACGCTACGCGACACCTACTGCGAGAAACTCCTCGCAGCGCCCGGTCGAATCGCCGTGACGGACGCGGCCGAAGCCGACTGGACCGCCGACCGCGCCTACGAGCAGTTCGGGCTGGACGCCTACTTCGCGACGACCGTCCACGTCAGCGGTGCGGAGTACGGTACCCTGTGCTTTGCGTCCGAACGCCCTCGAGAGGAGCCCTACACCGAGACCGAGCGGACGTACCTCGATCTGATGGGGCAGTGGATCGAGTCCGAACTCGAGCGCCAGCAACGCGAGACGTTTCTGCAGGAGAGCTACCAAATTACGGCCGATCCGACCCTCACGTTCGAGACGAAACTCGAGCGATTACTCGATTTCGGTCGCGAGTGGATGGGACTCGAAGCCGCCGGCGTGACGCATTTGCCCGCCTGGGACGACCGGTTCCGAAACGAGTTCACGATCGGGTACGGGGACGACGCGGACGACGAATCCGACGTGATGTGGACCGATCCCGGCGAGGGCTGTTTCTGTCGAGAGGTCATCGAGAGCGACGACCCGGTCGGGATGGCGGACGTTCGCGCCACCGAGTGGGAAGACGATCCGATCCACCGCGAACACGGCCTGTCGTGTTACCTCGGGACGAAGGTGATGAACGGGTCGACACCGTATGGAACGCTGTGGGTTGGCAGCACGGAGCCCCGCGACCGGGAGTTTACGGACACCGAGCGGACGTTCCTCGAGTTGATGGGCCAGTGGGTGAGCTACGAGATCGAGCGGGAGCACCGCGAACAGGCGCTCGAGGAATCGAACGCGCGACTCGAGCAGTTCGCCTACGCCGCCTCGCACGATCTCCAGGAGCCGCTCCGGATGGTCTCGAGTTATCTCCGCTTGATCGAGAGCCAGTACGGCGATGCGCTCGACGGGGACGGTGAAGAGTTCCTCGAGTTCGCCGTCGACGGGGCCGACCGGATGCGGGAGATGATCGACGGATTGCTCGCCTACTCGCGGGTCGAAACGCGGGGCGATCCGTTCGAACCAGTCGACCTGGAAACTGTTCTCGAGGACGTACGTCAGGACCTCCAACTGCAGATCGAGGATACCAACGCCGAAATCACGGCTGCAACGCTGCCCCGCGTGAAAGGAGACGATAATCAACTCCGCCAGGTCGTCCAGAACTTGCTCGAAAACGCCATCACCTACAGCGGCGATTCGGCCCCCCGTATCCGGATCGATGCGAACCGCCGAAAGCAGAAATGGGTGATCTCGGTTCGCGATAACGGGATCGGTATCGAACCGGAGGAACAGGATCGCATCTTCGATATCTTCGACCGATTGCACAATCGCGAGGAGTACGAGGGGACCGGGCTCGGATTGGCGCTCTGTCAGCGGATCGTCGAGCGCCACGACGGTGAGATCTGGGTCGAGTCGGAACCCGGGAACGGATCGACGTTTTCGTTTACCCTCCCCGCAGTAGCGGATCGCGATTAGGATAGGCGGAGACGGTACCGCTGCGGTCGAGTCAGAAGCGCTGCACCCGCGAGCGACCAACGGGGGCAAGCGGCCGTTTCCATCGACGTTTTTGCGCCAGCGCGGGATCTTCAGTCCCGCGAGCCGTGCGAACGGGAGCGATGCTCCCGTGAGCAGAGAGCGGTTCGCTGTGGCGAACCTGACTCGAGAACTGAGACTACTCTCGGACCGCACCCGTCCCCGGTCGCTCGAGGCCCGCCAGATCGATCCGACCGCCGGGCATCGGGACGCCGTCGTAGGGGTCCGCGGCGAGCAACAGCGAGCCGTCGAGGTCGGCGTAGTCGAGCAGCGGCGCGAGGTGACAGGCCGCAGCGATCGAGGCGTTCGACTCGGTCATACAGCCACACATGACCTCGAGGCCGTGGGCTCGAGCGGCGTGGATCATCCGTTTGGCCTCGCGCAGGCCGCCGCACTTCATCAGTTTCAGGTTCGCGATGTCACAGCGGTCGGCGATCCGCGGGATATCCGCGAGGGTTACGCAGGATTCGTCGGCGGCGATCGGGAGCGGCGAGCGCTCGTAGACGTACCGCAGCCCCTCGGGGTTCTCGGCCGGAACTGGCTGTTCGACGAACGCGAGGTCGTACTCGGCGAGCCGTTCGATCTTCGAGACGGCCTCGTTGGGCGTCCAGGCCTCGTTGGCGTCGACGAACAGCCGCACGTCGGACGCGGGGGCGACCGCGCGAATCGCCTCGAGGTTCTCGCGGTCCCGATCGGTGCCGACCTTTACTTTCAGCGTCCCGTGACCGCGCTCGAGGGCCGTCTCGGTCTTCTCGCGCATCGTCTCCGTGTCGTCGATTCCGATCGTGTAGGACGTCTCGAGCGTCCGGTCGGGATCGAGGCCCCAGTAGCGATAGAGTGGCACCTCGTGGCGCTTCGCGACCAGATCGTGCAACGCGATGCTGACCGCACAGCGGGCCGCCGGATTCCGGCGGACGGTCTCGCGCATGCGTCGTTCGATGCGCTCGAGTTGGTGTGGGTCACCGACGTCCTCGACGACCCCGAGCAAGTCCGGCAACACGGCCGCGACGGTGTCGATCGTTTCGCCGTAGTGGGCGGCCGGCCCGGCGCCGCCGACGCCGACTCGCCCCTCCTCGTCTTCGATTCGGACCGTCACGACCGGCGTCTCGGTCGTCGTCCCGCGCGAGATACCGAAGGGGAACTCGAGGGGGAGCGTGCGTCGCTCGAAGTCGGTCTCGAGGGTCGTGCTCACGATCTCACACCCCCGGCTCGCCGACCAGCGCCTCCAGAACGTCGGCGGCGTCGAACCGGATCACGTCCGTCGCGGGCGCGCCGATGGCGTCGGCGTACTCGTCGACGGCCTCGCGGGCCGCGTCGTCGTCCTTGAGGCCGGTCGTGTTGAGCGCGCCGGCGACGACCTCGCCGTCCGAGACGGGCGCGGAAAGCCCCTCGTAGAGATCGATGTAGGTTTTGAGCGCGGGCAGATCGAACGACTCGTAGCCGTGGATTGCCTCCCGGCCGGCGTCGTGACAGAGGACGAGCCGGTCGGGCATCGACCCGTGGAGGATGCCGCAGGTGACCGCCGAGTACGCCGGGTGGACGATACTGCCCTGGCCTTCGACGAAGAGGTAGTCGTGGTCGTCTCCCTTCTCGAGGATCATCTCCTCGACCGCGCCCGCGGTGAAATCGGAGACGACGCGGTCGATCGGGTTCCCCCAGCCCTCGATCACGATTCCCGTCTGGCCGGTCGGGACGACGGCGGCGTCGTGGCCCGCGTCCCGCGCGGCGTCGGCCAGCTCCATCGTGGTCGTCATCTTCCCGACCGAGCAGTCCGTGCCGACGGTGAGGATGATCTCCGCGTCGACCTCGCCCGCGACGCCCTCGGCGACCGTCAGATCCGCCGGCGGCTTCCGGACGTCCCGGAGCTCGCAGCCGTTTTCGTCGGCGAGGCGAACGAACTCCTCGTCCTCGCTGAGGAAGTAATGGAGCCCCGAGATCACGTCACAGCCGTACTCGAGGGCCGTTCGAACGTCCTCGCGCCAGCTGTCCTCGAAGCCGCCGCCGATGGGCGCGATGCCGATCAGCAGTGCGTCGACCGCGTCGGCCTCGAGGGCGGCCATCCCCTCGTAGATCGGGGCGTCCTGGACGTCGGTGACGAAATCGGCGACGTCTTCGCCGGCGTTCTCGCGGTCGAGAACGCCGACGACGTCGTGGTCGGCGTACCGAAGGACGCCGAGTGCTGTCTTGGCCCGGTCCGGAAACTGTTCGTGAGCGAGAATTGCGACGCGCATACTGGAATATCCCCGACGATCCACTTAAACGGTCGATATCGGTCGGCCCGCCGTCGGCGAACCCGCCGTCCGTCTCAGAGCACCCGCAGTTCGGTCGTCCAGAACGACCGGTGGGCGTCCTCGAGGGCCGGTTTCGGGTCGCCAGTCGCGTCGACGGCGGCGGTGCCGGCCGGCTCGAGGGCGGCCTCCTCGACGAGGGCGTCGACGACGCCGCGCTGGCCGACCACGTACAGTCGCTCGGCATCGACGTCTGCGAGCGCCGACGCGCACCGCTCGAGGTGGTCGTCGATCTGATCGTCGCGGATGCGCTCGAAGCGAGCCTGCGAGAAGCCGCCCTTCGAGTGGCTTCCCTTGACGTCGCTCTCGAAGCCGCGGTAGTCGACGCGCTCGTCGTCCTCGTAGGTCCCGACGGCGAAGAGATCGGTCCGCACGAGGGCGAGCGCGTAGTCGCCGGTCGGCAGGAACCACTCCCGCTCGAACGTGAATCGATCGTTCCAGTCGATCGCGTCTTCGGGCCCGCTCGCGGCGTCGGTACCGGCGCCCGAGTCGAGTTCGGGCAGCGCCGGCGGCTCGAGGGCGACGGCGATCAGTCCGGCGTCGTCGAGACACAGCACGCAGGGTGCGGCCTCCTCGAGGAGCGCGGCGCGGTCGCCGAGCAGGGCCTCGAGGTCGACGGCGTCGTCGTCGCGCAGCGCCGAGACGGCGTCTGCATCCTCGAGAATGGCGGTGAGCGCTCCTTCGGGTCCCGTCCGAATCGAGTCCAGTCGGTCGATCGAGTCGGCGAGTCGCGCGCCGCGGAGTCGATCACGTCGGCGGAACGAACGCTCGCTCTCCGTTTCCTCGCGGCGCTCGAGTTCGCCCTCGAGTTGAGCGATGCGGTCCTCGAGTCGGTTCACCGTCTCTTCGGCGTCCTGTCTGGCCGTCGCCGCCTCGGCCCGCCGCTCGGATTCGGCCTCGTAGCGGCTCCGTAACCGTTCGTTTTCCTCCTCGAGTTCGTCGATCCGTTCTTTCAGCGAGGCGCGGCCGAGCAACTCGTCGAGCATCTGGATACACGCATACGAGCGAAGCGCGGACACTTTTAGATATCGGCGCCGCTCACCGTCAGCAACGGATCCGTCGGCGAAGAGAACCGAGCCGGCAGACCGGAGTCCGGAGTCGGCGCCCCGGGCCTGGAATCGACTCGCGCGTCGCCTCTTACGTGCCGGCGTTCGGCGGGCCGTCGTCGAAACCGGTGCCGAAGTCGGGGCCGTCGTCGGATCCGGACCAGCCGCCGACGAACGAGAGCAGCTGTTCGGCCCGCTCGCGGCGAGCGAGCAGGACCTCCCGCAGCGAGGGCGGATTCCTGATGTCCGTCCCCTCGAGCATCCCCTCGGGGACGGCGAGCGTGTTCGTGGGGACGCTCTCGTCGCCGTGAACTGCGAAGTGCTGGGACTCGAGTTTCATGACCAGCGGCGCGTCGAGGCGCTCGAGGCCGGCGCCGGTCGCGTACACTTCCTCGTTGATCCGTTCGTGCTGGTCGCTGTGCATGAGGGCGTGGTCCCCGTCGGTTGGGGTCACGTAGAGTCGTCCGAGATAGTAGCTCCGCGAGAAGACCTCGAACATGGTAACAGTACACACGGGCTCGAACGATATAACTATTTTCCGATAGATTTACGTCGACGGGCAAACAGTGGAGTTCGACGCCGATTCGAGCGAGTAGTCATCGTCGTCCGGGATCGGACCGATTCGCGAAGCGACGACCGTTGAACGTTCGCACGTAGTACGACCCCAGCAGCTGAGCCACGGCCGCGGCAGTTGCGACTGCCTACAGGGGGCCACCGAACCGTAACCGAACCGTTCACGGGTCGGTTGAACGGTCTCGAGAGCACAACCGTGGTCATCGAGCCGTGAACCGTTCGTGGACGATCTAGACGAGAATGAACGGTTCGAACGAAGGTCACGCTTTTTAGTATGTTCGGACCAACGAGGAACTGATGACCACTCGGTCGGTTGCACTCCTCGGTGTGCTCGCTCTCGTCGTCGTCGGGCTGCTCGGCGCTCCAGTCGCGAGCGGCGCCGTCGGCGTCTTCGCCGATACCGACGCGGGCGACGACGAACCGTCTCACGCGGACGCGAACGCCTCCGTCACGGGTTTCATGCAGTCGAGTGCGACGGACGCTGAGAACACGGTCGAATCGGGGATGTTCGACGCCACGTACAACGGGTCCGACGACGAGCGCCGCGCGGAGCTCGTCCGCGAGCGAACGGACGATCTCGAGGAGCGCCTCGAGCGCCTCGAGGCCGAACGCGAGACGCTTACCGAATCGTCGGACGAGGACGATCTCCACCCGGGCAAGTACCAGTCGCAGCTGGCCCAACTCACCGTCGAGATCCGCTCGCTCGAGCGCGAAATCGATCGCACCGAGCAGCGAGCGGCCGAGACGGGCGTCGACACCGAGCGGCTCGACAACCTCCGCGCGAACGCGAGCGACCTCGAAGGCCCCGAAGTGGCCGCGATGGCCCGCGGGCTGGCTGGCGTCGACGAGATACCGGGCAACGGCCCACCTACTGATCGCGGTGGCGGCCCCGGTCAGAACGACCAGTCCGGCAATCACACGGCCGGACAGGGTGACGGCGGTCCACCCGCCGAGGCGCCGGGTGCGCCGAGCGACGCCGAGAGCAACAACTGAGACGGGTGTGCACCAATCGCACAGCGGTCGTGCGATCGGATGGGCGCTGACTGTTAGCGCCGATAATTTGCGGGCCGCGTCGCCGAGACACCGCAACCGAGCAGACACGCTTTTCAGCGGCGACCCCCAACCGACACGCGATGGACTCCGCCGCATTGTTGGATTTGCTGGGCAACGAGAATCGGCGGCGTATCCTTCGATTACTCGCCCGCAAACCCTGTTACGTGACCGAGATATCCGAGTATCTCGGCGTGAGTCCCAAGGCGGTCATCGAACACCTGCGCAAACTCGAGGAAGCGGGCTTAATCGAGAGCCGGGTCGACGATCAGCGCCGGAAGTACTTCCACATCGCCCGCAACGTCCGCCTCGAAGTCAACGTCTCTCCGTACGGCTTCGCGAGCAAGAGCGCCTACCCTGCAAACAGCAGCTTCGACATCACGACCTGTCGACACCTCACGCTCGACGTCGCCTGGGACAACACCGACGAACTCGACGGGCTGTTGGCCGCCCTCGAGGACTTAGAGCAACTCGAGAACGAACTCTCGCTGGCCCAGCGGTGGGTGCAGGGTCGGCTCTGTGACGTGCTCGATCAGATCTCAGAAAGCGTCGGCACCGGTCCTGAAAGCCGGATCTACGCGGACGTACTGGCCAGCGTTCGGACGGAGCCAAAGTCCGTCGACGAACTCAGTCGCGACGTCGAGGCGCCCCGCGAGGTCGTCGCCGACATCCTCGAGTCGATGGCCGACGAGGGCGTCGTTCAGCGAACCGAGCGCGGTTGGGAGCTAACGACGAGCCGAGAACAGGGGTAGCCGGAGCCGGTGGAACTCGAAGACGCTACTCGACGTCCTGTGCCAGCCCGTTTCGCAAGTCCCGTCCGAAGTAGTACCCGAGCAGACAGGCGACCAGTCCGACCGCGACGCCGACCGCGAGAACGGTCTGGTAAGAGCCGGCGACCGCGAGCATCGTGTAGTCGGCGACTGCCGAAATCGCCCCGACGGCGGTACCGGCGGCACCCATTTCGAGGTACGATCGCTTCGACGAGAGCAAGCCGACCGCGAAGGCGATACCGAACATGCCGGCCATCTGGCCGGCGATCGGCAGCATCGTCCCGCCGACGAGCAGGCCGGTCCCGACCAGCAGGAGGAAGACGAAAAACGTCCGCGGAGAGAAGTAGTTTTTCGCCGAGAGCTTCGAGGAGAGTCCGGAGAGACGCGAACCGCTACTCGAGGATTCGGCGCCGGCGTCGCCCTGTGAGGCCGGCGCGGGGTCGGTGGCCTGTTCATCCGACGACCACCACGCGTCGTCGGCCGCGCTCGAGTCGCCCACTGCAGTGTCGTCTCGCGCGCCAGCGTCGGTGCCGGTGCGCGCGGGCGAGTTCCCGGATTCGCCCTCGAGACCCGTCCCCGAGAGCAGGTCTTCGGTCTCCGAGAGGAGGTCCTCGGTGTCCCGGCTCTCGGAAACTTCGACCTCGTCCGAGCGATCGCTCATGCGATTTCGTTGGGCGGCCGACAGCATGGGTCTTTCCCCGTTCGGCCACAGGGTATACGAACCCGGGAGTCCCACCGGCAGTATGGAGTGGCTTCCGCAAGCGACGTTCGGCGCGTTCGCGGCTGGTGCCGGCGTCTTCTGTTACGTGCTGGTCGCGAACCTGGAGCCGCAGCCGGAGTATCCGGAGCTGATGACCGACCTGATGCGTCTGGTCGGCATCGGAATCGCGCTCTGCGGGCTCGTGATCGGCGCGGTGTTTCTTCGCGCCGCGGCGAGTATCTACGTCGGCTGAGACCGGCTGCTGTACCGATTTGCCAGTGCAACCGCATGACGGGTCACGGTTGTGATGGAACTGACGTACAACAGCCCGTCTGAGATCCCGCGACCCACAGCGAACCCCGAATCGAGGACCCCCACTTTTCACCTCGGGCGCGGTACCGGTACCTGATGAACGCCGAACTGCTCGCGTTCGGTGTCGGTGCCTTAGCCCTCGGAATCGCGACGCTGGTCGCCGCTCGCCGGCTCTTCCCGCGACTCGACGTTCCCGAGGACGCCGAGGCGTCGCTCGAACTCCTCACCGCGATGCTCGTCGGGGTCCTGCTACTGGCGGGGCTGGGGCTCGTGTTGCTGGCGTTGTTCGCCTGAGACGGATCGCTGTACCGATATCCCGGCGCACCCGCCGCCCGGGTGCGGGTGCGCCGGACCTGACGGACAGCAACCCGTATGAGCGGCGAGGCGTCGGGGCCGCGACACCGCCGAACGCTACTATCGCGACGAGACGCCGCTGATATCAGTGAATCCGCTCGGTACGGTTCTCTCGAGTCCGAGCCCGTCGAGCAGCCCCTCTCGACGGCGGAACAAACGGCGAGAACGGGTCCGAAACGGACTCGAGATGGGGATCGTCGAACCGCCCGGACGCGTCGACCCACGGGTCCGTCCGCCGCGGAAAGCGTGCCTTCAAGTCCGCCGGCGCGCAACGCCCAGGCATGAATCCAGGCGATCGCGTTCGCGTCGACCGCGCGGATCGCACGTACGAAGGCGTGTTGCTCCCCTCGAGTACGGACGACCACCTCGTGGTGAAACTCGAGGGCGGCTACAACGTGGGCGTCGACCGCGCCGGCGCCGACGTCGAGGTGCTCGCGGAAGACGTCTACGAGATCGAGGACATGGACGCGGCAGGTCCCGACGACGAGGGCGAGGACGACGCCGCGGACTCGGAAATCGAGTTCGACGACGACCTCCCGACGATTTCGCTGCTCTCGACCGGCGGCACCATCGCCTCCACGGTCGACTACCGTACGGGCGCCGTGACGGCCCAGTTCGACGCCGAGGACGTGTTGCGCGCCGTTCCCGACCTGGCGGGCCGCGCGAACTACCGCGGGCGCGTCGTCGCCAACATCCTCTCGGAGAACATGGAACCGCCGCTCTGGCAGGACCTCGCCGAAGCGGTCTCCGAGGAGATCGAAGCCGGCGCCGACGGCGTCGTCGTCATGCACGGCACCGACACGATGCAGTACTCCGCCTCGGCGCTCGCGTTCATGCTCGAGACGCCCGTTCCGATCGTCTTCACGGGCA
Source organism: Natronolimnohabitans innermongolicus JCM 12255 (assembly GCF_000337215.1). Lineage (GTDB taxonomy): Archaea > Halobacteriota > Halobacteria > Halobacteriales > Natrialbaceae > Natronolimnohabitans > Natronolimnohabitans innermongolicus. Next base: position 87,225 of record NZ_AOHZ01000031.1, read on the forward strand.
GCCAGCGCTCGGCGGACCGACCCTCTTCTGACAACGTGATGAACGCGGTCTGTGCCGTCGAAGCCGCCAAAAGCGACTGCGCGGAGGTGCTGGTCTGCATGCACGCCACCGAGAGCGACGACGTCTGTGCCCTCCACCGGGGAACGCGCGTCCGGAAGAACCACACCTCCCGGCGAGACGCCTTCGAGACCGTCGGCGCCGAGCCGCTGGGCCGCGTCGACTACGACGCCGAGGAGGTCAGTTTCCGAGGCGACTACCAGGAGCGCGGCGCGACGGAACTCGAACGCCGCGAAGGCCTCGAGAGCGACGTCGAACTCCTGAAGTTCACGCCCGGGATGGACCCCGCCTTCCTCGACGTCGTCGAGGGCAGCGAGGGCCTGGTCATCGAGGGCACCGGCCTCGGCCACGTCCACACCGATCTGATCCCTCGCATCGAGGAACTGATCGAGGACGGCACGACCGTCGTCATGACGAGTCAGTGTCTGGAGGGACGGGTCTGCGACCGCGTCTACGATACGGGCCGGGACCTGCTCGAGGCCGGCGTCGTCGAGGCCGGCGACACCCTTCCGGGGACGGCGAAGGTGAAGCTGATGTGGGCGCTCGAAAACAGCGAGGACGTAACGGAGGCGATGAGCACGTCGCTGGCCGGCGAGATCCAGGAGCGGTCAGTTCCCTGGGAGTGAGCGGCTGCGTCGAAATCGCTGCCGAGAGCTGCGTCCTCGTTTTGAGTCATCCTCGCGACGAGCGGCGCGGCTGTGGGGCTCAGGGCGAAGAAACGTCCTCCGACGGATCGTCGTTCACGTCGTACACTTCGCTGAACACTTCCACGACGGCTTTGAACGTCGCCAGGAACACCGGCCCGAGCAACAGACCCAGAAACCCGAAGAGGTAGAGTCCGCCGATGACGCCGACGAGAACCGTTCCTGGGTGGACGCCGGAGCCCATGTCGACCAGAATCGCCCGCAGGTAGTTGTCGACGACGGACAGAACGGTGACCCCGTACACCAGCAACAACGCCGCACTGACCGGTTCACCGATCAGGAACAGGTACCCGACGACCGGCGCCCAGACGAGCCAGATGCCGATCGCGGGCAGGAACGAGACGACGATCATGATGATCGTCCAGAACGCGGCGTTTGGCACGTCGAGAAGGTAGAGCCCGATTCCGCCGAGGATCCCCTCTGCGAGCGCGACGAGCACGTGGCTCATCAGCACCGCCCACGTCACGTCCTGGATCTCGCCTACCAGTTCTTCCCGGACGTCGTCTCTGATCGGCGCGACCGACCCGATCCAGCCGACCAATCGTCGTCCGTCCACGAGGAAGTAATACAGCAAGAAAACCAGCACCAGCAGGCCAAGCGCAACCTGGAAGCTCGTATTTAACAACCCGACCATTTCCTGAAGTGCGAGCTCGACGCTGCGCTCGAGGAAGCCGTCGATTTCGCCGCTGAAATACGTCTCTAGCTCGGCGATAGCGGTATCGTCGAGGCCCAGTTCGTAGAGTGCATCGAGTACGACCTCGGTGACGGCCACCTCGTCGAAGTCCTCGATAAACGAGAGCACGGTCTGGAGGACGACGAGCGTGAGGACGAACAGCGGAAGGACCGTCGCGACGAGTCCGAAAACGGTGACGACGGCAGCTGATATGCGCGGCGTGATCGTAAGCGTGAGTCCCCGAACCGTTACCGTCCGACGGGCGAGCGCGTCGTGAAGCGGGAAGAGAACGAACGCGAGCAGGGCGGCCGCGAACAGATACTGCAAGAGCGGTAAAACGACCAGCGCGCCGATCCCACCGAGCAGGACCAGAAGAAACGCCATAAAACCGACACGAATATTCATATCTGTGCGTTCCCTGAAAGTCCTGTTCACCTATTGGACTTTCGGTAACGGTGAGGTGCGGAGTCACCCGACCCACCGCGGCGTCGCCGGCGATCGGACCGGTGCTACCGTCGTTCGCTACGCGCGAGTCGACTCGAGGTCTTCGAGATAGCGCTCCGGAACGTACGGACGGACGGTCGGCGGGAGGACCCGAACGACGACGACCGCGAGGTCGGCGAGGACCCGTCTGAGCGCGGTGTAGACGACCGCGACGGCGACAGCGGCGATTACGGTCCACTGGAACGGCCCCTCGAGCGCGTACAACAGCGGAGCCGCGAGCAGCCCTGACAAAAACAGGTCTGCCGGCGACCCGTCGTACCGGATCAGCTGACGGGGTGGGATCCACGTGTCGCGGTAATGATCGTAGACCGCTCGCTCGGAGGTTCCCTCCCAGGGACGTAACTCGAGTCCGCTGCCGAGGATATCGGTCAGACAGTGGAGGGCAGCGCCGAGCAGGAACAGGGCGACACCGACGGTCGCTACTGACGGCGCGACGACTGCGACGGCCGCTGCGACCGCGGCGAAACCGCTGTAGTACACCGGATAGTGGAGGGTCTTCCGGTGACCGAAGTACAGATCCAGGTCGGGGAAGATACCGCCGACGAATCCCGCGACGAGGGCGACGGATGCGTACTCCGGGGCCACGACGGCAAACGGGAGTGCGAGCACCATCCCGCCGAGGGCGTGCGTAGGGAGCATCATCGTGTCCTTCTAGAGGGGACAAAACACCTTTAACGTGTCTGACTGACGGTACCACTCCACAATATGAGGGGAGGGGGTTGTCGCTTCCGTCGCTCACGCGCGCTGTGGTGCGAACGGATGCCGTCGTCGAGTGCTCCGCTGAACGACGATCGGGTCACGCGTCGAACCAATGAATTGAACCCCGTACCCGAAAAAGTGAGCGTGAAGGGAATGAGCGACACAGATAGGCTCGCGGCGTTGTTCGTCGAGTCGTCACGAAATACGGTTCTCACATGGCTACTCGTCGCCGTCCTGGGAGCCGGTCTGCTCGGCGGTGGACTGCTCGAGCGGTACGAGGCGGTCCTGCTCAGTGCGGTTGCGATCGCCGTTATCGTCGCGCCGGTGATCGCATTTCGCGACCCGACGATGCTGCCGCCGTGGTATTTCGTCGCGCTGATCTGTCTGCCGATTCTGTGGGACGCGTTCGTTCCACGGCCGTTGACGACGGCGATCGTCCCGAGCCTGGCGCTTGCCACGCTCGGGTTGTTGCTCGCGGTCGAACTCCATCGCTTCACGACGCTCCGTCTCGTTCCGTGGTTCGCCGTCACGCTCACCGTGTTGTTCACGCTCGCCATGGGCGGGCTCCTGAACATCCTTCGCTGGTCGGCGGACGTGCTGTTCGGAACGACGTTTCTGCTCGACGGGCGGACGCAGGATGCGATCAACGCGGCGGTGATGATCGAACTCGTTTTCGTGACGTTCGCCGGCATCCTCGCGGGTGGACTCTTTTACCTGTACTTTCGAGCGGCCGACTCGCGGTCCGATTCGGCGATGGTCGCCCCGCCGGTATCAGGGTCAAACGCGGCGGACGTGGACGGCGTCGTCCTGAGCGACCGGCTGGGATTCTCGGTGAGACGCCAAACCCAACTGGTCCGGTTCATGCAGATCGTGCTCGTCGTCGTGCTTCTCTACGGCGTGTGGACGCTCCAGGTTCCCGTCGCAACCAACGCCGCACTCGCGCTCGCGATCACGTTCATTCCGGCCGTGCTGGAACGGGACTACCACATCGCGATCGAACCAGGACTTGCGTTGTGGGTGGCGAGCGCCGTCTTCTTCCACGCCCTCGGAACCGCGGGCCTGTACGACGCGATCGCGCCGTACGACCACCTCACCCACACGCTCTCGGCTACGGTCGTCGCCGCCGCCGGATACGCCGCGATTCGGGCGATCCACCTTCACGACTCGGTCGTTCACCTGCCGCGGTGGGCGATGTTCGCGTTCACGCTAGTGTTCGTGCTCGCGATGGGCGTCGTCTGGGAAATTCTCGAGTTCGTCGTCGACCAGGGTGCCCTCGCGCTCGGAATGGAACCCATCCTCGCACAACACGGTATCGACGACACGATCGTCGACATGCTGTTCAACACGGTCGGAGCGCTCCTCGTCGCGACGTGGGGCACGGTGTATCTCACCGAAGTCTCCGAAAGCCTCGCGAACGAACTCGAGCGACGGTTCGATGTGGGCGACGCCGAGCGGTAAATCAACTCGAGATCGAGCGAAGCGGTTCGGAACGCTGAGACGCGCCCTGTTCCCCGTCGATTCCCGATCGCCTGAGACCTGACGATCGGTGTGTAACTCGTTTCGGTCACCGCGCTATAGTAGTCAGTAACTGTTCCACGTCGGGAAGGAACCGAACGGCCTCGAGGAGTCCGTTCGCAACGGCCACCAGAATAACCATGTAAATCGCATTGCCGAGCGCCGAAAGGAGGACGAACCGGCGTTGCGGATAGCCGTTCAGACCCGCGATCGCCGACATCAATCCCCGGAGTCCGGGCGTCGCGTTCGACAGGCAGATCGCTTTGCCGCCGTAGCGGTCGAACTGGCGGTTGATAAACGCCATTCGGTCGGCCCCGACCCGACGCCGGACGATCGACGGGACGCGGTCGAGGTACGGGACGGCGCGCGCGATCCCGCGTTCCTCCGTCACCTCGTCGTTGAACCCCTGGTAGAGGAGCCACTGTCCGGCCGTCGCCGCGAGTGCACAGAGCGCGGGAACGATCACCATCGCCACGATGACCGACTCCGTAACGAGGATGTACAGATTGACCTCCTCCCCCGCGTGAACGCGGGGGAATCCCACCATGGGATTTCAGGCCGGGCGTACCGGCCCTAAGGTTTCAAGACGCATTCGTTCCATGCGTCACCTGCTGGGGTTCAGCATCGGCATGGCTGTCTTGTGACCCGGTCAATGAGGCCCCATCCGTAGCCGAGTCATCGTCACCAGCCTTCTGCCGGGGAGCGCGGTCGTTTTGACGGTGGCTCTCTCCACTACGGTAGCGGTCTGCAATGTTTATCGCCCCGTTCACGTCAGCCTGGTACTCTGTGACCCAACAGTCGTCGTTCGAGCAACGGAACGTTGCCTGTCGTGGTCGGTAGCCGTGTTCACCGCAGGCGTGGCATGCTTTCGAGGTGTTCTGGGGATTCACCGTCTCGACGGGGATTCCCTTTTCGGCGGCTTTGTACCGAATCTGTGCGTAGAGCTTCGCAAAGCCCCACCCGTGCAACCGCCGGTTCATGTATACGCTGTAGTCCATGTTCTCACGAATATACGTCAGGTCCTCCAGTACCAACACTGGATTGTCGACGGACTCGGCGTACTCCACGACCTCGCGGGTCACACAGTGGAACACATCATCGATCTGGTCCCACAGTGCGTCACCGTAGGACTCTGCAATTCGCTCACTACCACGCTTCTGAAGCCGCCGCGTAGCGGTGAAATAGGTTTTGCGGAGCCGACGAACAGCCTTACCGTTGTCGGCCCACAGTTTGGGGCGAACCGGAGAACCGCTCTCGTCGCGGTGACACACCGTGACGAGACTCGCTTCTCCGATGTCCACACCGATGGGCGTCCGCTCGTTGGCAGACGCCACAGGTTGTTCTTCCACGTCGCGGGTAGCGGTGACGTGGAGATACCACGTTCCGTCCCGCTCGAACAGCCGACTCTCTCCCATCACGGCATCACCAGCGTACACTGCTTCCACCCAGTCTCGCTGGTCTGGATTGACGTGTGCCGGGATCCAGAGGTGGTAATCGTCGTGATGAGGGATTTTGACGTACCACTCGAGGGCGTTCTGTGGCTTGTGGTCGAGTTGGACGCCTTCGTTGGTGAACTTCACCGGGTGGTCGTCGTGAAGCTCATCGGCATCGTAGCTGCCGCTACAGAGTTGTGGGACGTACTGCTTGAGGGCGTTTTTGGCGTAGCCGGAGAGGTCGTACTCGACAACGACGTCGTTTGTGGCTGACTGCGAGGTGCAGTCGGCGTCGAAGGCTGCCTGAAGTGCCTGCTGATATGCCTCGCGGGTCTCACAGAGCTTGCGCTCTTTGTGGGCATTGGGGTTGACGAGGCGCAACTCCAGCGTCTTCGTGACTTCAGGCATCCGTTCTGCACCCATCACTACGGCTCGGGGAACCATATACATCAGCCATGCGGAGTGAAAGTAACCGAGGGAAATCCACCCTGCGTCACTACAAAAACGGGGGCCGTCTCTGCCTATCGCTCGACCTGCGCCTCAAGACGCAGGTATGCGCTAATCATCTCTATCAACAGCAGAGACGGATGGAGCAACTTTCCGACCAACAGTCCCTCAAGCAGGTACAGGAGCACGAGGATCGGGGCCCCGACCGTCAACACCAACTCGGCCAGCGTCGCATCGATGCTCATACGGACAGGTTTCGACGTCGACAGTTAGCAGTTTGGCGGCTTCGACTTGCGTGAGAAACCGATCTGAGGGGCATCACCGCGACCGACGAGCGAGTCGTCGACGCCTCGCGTTCGAAAGTGACGCCTTTCCCGATCGGGCCCGAACCCTCGAGCCATGAGCGAGACGTCCGACGGCGAGTCCGACGCCGACGCCGAGTTCGACCTCGAGATTCGCCGCGCAACCCACGACGATTACGCTGCCGTCGCCGACTTCACCGGCGAGATCTGGGAGGAACGCGGCGGTGACTACATTCCGGATATCTACCACGACTGGCTCGAGGACGAACCCGGAGACGGGAAGAAGACGTTCCTCGCCGAGGTCGACGGCGAGGCCGCGGGGATCGTTCAGGCGGTGATGCTGACGCCCGACGAGGCCTGGTTTCAGGGGATGCGCGTCGCCGCCGCCCACCGCCGGAAGGGCGTCGCCCACCGGCTGAACGAGGCACTCTTCGAGTGGGCGCGCGAGCAGGGCGCGACGGCCGCCCGCGTGATGGTGTTCTCGTGGAACCAGGCGTCGCTCGGCGCGTCGCGGTACAGCGGCTACGAGCCGCTCACGGAGTTTCGGTTCGCTCACCCGGAGCCGGATCCCGAAGCCGAGACCGAGGGCCCGTATCGCGTCTCGAGTGACCCCACCGCGGCGTGGCGCTACTGGACCCACAGCGACGCCCGCGAGCACCTCTCGGGGCTCGGGCTGGCGCCGGAGGAGTCGTGGGCCGTTCGCGAGCTCACCCGCGACGACTTCGAGCGGTTCGCCGACGAGACGGCCGTCGTCGCCGTCACGGGCCCCGACGGCCTCGCGGGTGCGGCCTACCGGAGCCGGGTCTACGAGCGGCCGGTCGACCCGGACGAAGACGTCGATTCCGACGACGCGGACGAACCCGGCGAACCGGCCGACTCGAGCGTCGGGGACGACGCGGAACCGCCGACCGAAACCTGGGCCGAGTACGGCGTCGGCGCGTGGGACGACGCCGACGCGGCGCGGTCGCTGTTCGCCGCGGTCGCCCGCGACGCGGCCGCCGTCGGCGCCGAGAAAACGCGCGTCCTGATCCCCGAAACGGCCCGATACGTCACCGATGCGCCCTTCGCGGGCGCCGAAATCTCCGAGGAACCGGACTTCGTACTCGGGATCGATCTGACCGGCGACTGATTCTCGAGCGCCGCATCCTCGAGCGAGCGCGTCAATACTTACCGCAGGACGTTGTGGGTCGAAGTAGCATGGCTGCCGAAGGTCCACGAGAGAGTCGACACGAGGAGATCGAGGCGATCGTCGAGGAAAAAGACGGTGGGGTGGCGCCGGTCCGCGACGAGGCGGACAAGTACACCGTCGTCGGCGCCGCCGAGCGTGCCACGTTCTCGAGTTGGCTGACGCCGGTCGAGGAGCACTTCGTCTGCCACCGAAACGACATTCCGGAGATCGAGGCCGACGACTGGACCGTCGCCCTCGGCGGCGAACTCGAGGGCGCCGTTTCGATGACCGACCTCGAGACGGAGTATCCAACGGTGGCGGTCGCCCACACGATGGAGTGTGCCGGCAACGGCCGCGGCCAGCACGATCCCGAGACGGGCAGCGTCCAGTGGGGCTTCGACGCCGCTGCGACCGCCGTCTGGTCCGGCACGCCGGTGAGTTCGATCCTCCGCGACCACGGTCTGGACGCCGACCGCGTCGAGGACCGCTGGCTGACCGCCGTCGGCGGCGATCGGTCGGACGGCGAGGACGTCTTCGCGCGGTCGATCCCCCTCGAGAAAGCCCTCGAGGACTGCATCCTCGCCTACGGCATGAACGGCGAGCCGTTGCCCCCGGCCCACGGCTACCCCGTTCGCCTGCTCGTTCCCGGCTGGTACGGCGTCAACAACGTGAAGTGGCTCGAGGAGCTCCGCGTCACGGACTCGATGGTGACCGACGGCGCGCTGGACCGACCGGGCGAGCACGCCTACTGGCAACAGGAGGCCTACCGCATCCGCCCCGAGGGCGTCGAACCGGAGCCGAGCGAGACGGTCGAGGCCGTCGACACGTGGGACCAACTCGAGGGCGCGGTCGACCACCCCTACACGTTCGACGCGACGGTGATGTCGGTGATCGGCGAACCCGATGGTGAGTCACCCGTGACGCCGGCCGAGGACGGAACGGTCACGATTCGCGGCGTCGCCTGGGCGGGCGACGACGCGGTCGAACGGATCGAGGTGTCGACCGACGGCGGCGAGACGTGGGCCGACGCCGAACTGTTCGGTCCCGAGTACGACGGCGCGTGGCGGCTGTTCCGCTACGAGTGGGATCCAGTCCCCGGCGAGTACGCGCTGTACTCGCGGGCGACCGACGAGTACGGCCGTCGCCAGCCGGCGCGAATTTCCGATCCCGAGGCCTGGCGCGACGCCCTCGAGGACGACCGGTTCCCGTGGAACGAGGGCGGCTACGCGGCCAACGCCTACGAGCCGAACGGACTCGAGGTGACGGTCGAGTCCGACGCGGACGACTGACCGCCTCGGACGGTTCGAACCGCTCGAGCGACTCGAGCCGAGACAGCCGGCCAGCGGCGCGGTTCCGAGGACGGCGAGCAGCGGCCGCAAGTGTACGTCGTCTTCCGAGTCAGCCCCGATACGTGTTCGTCGTTAGCCGCCGCTGACCGGCGGGAACAGCGCCAGTTCGTCGCCCTCTTCGAGTTCGGTTTCGAGCCCCTCCTCCTCGACCAAGACGTTCGTTCCGTTTCGAAGCACGTTGATCTGGGAGCGCAACTCGCCGTCGTCGGTGAGGACGCGTCCCTCGAGGTCGGGGCGGTCGTCGACGAGTTCGGTCAGGGCCGCTCCGACGGTGTCGCCCGCGCCGGCGTCGACGGTGACGTGCTTGTCGCCCGCGCGTTCGGCAAGGTCGGCGAACAGCTTCCACTCCGTAGGCATACGTGGCGGTATCGGTGCCGGCGGCAAGTAGCTACCGCTCCGGGCCACCGTTCGGCCCGACTCGAGCGGCGGGTCATCATCGCGAGCGACGACTTCGAGGTGGAGGCCGCAACCGCACACGTCGAACCGGCGTTCGGGCCGAACCCGGCTGCAGGCCGAACGAACTTCGTCTCGACCGTGGTACGGGCGCGACGTGAGTTCCGATTCCGACGCGCGACGGGTCGCCATCGCCTGCCAGGGCGGGGGCAGCCACACGGCCTTCACCGCCGGCGTCCTCGGCCGACTGCTCGGCGACGCCGCCCTCGAGCGCGAGGTCGACATCGTCGGCTTCAGCGGCACCTCCGGCGGCGCCGTCTGTGCGCTGCTGGCGTGGTACGGCCGCGAACACCCGGACGAATCGCCCGACGAACTGCTCGCGGACTACTGGAGTGATCTGGCGGCCGAAGGGCCGCTCGACCGCGCGGCCAACGGCGCGATTCGCTGGGCCAGCCGACTCGAGCGCGCGGGCGTGCCCCTGCCCGACGTCAGCCCCTACCAGTCGCCGGCCGCGAGCTGGGGTCGTCGGGAGTTTCTGACCCTGCTCGAGCGCCACGTCGATTTCGCGGCGATTCCCGAGTTACTCGACGGCAACGAGCCGGCGCTGTTGATCAGCGCGATCGACGTACTGTCCGGCGAGTTCGAGATCTTCCGTGAAGACGACCTCTCCCCCGAAGCGATCCTCGCGTCGGCGGCGATTCCGTTCGCCTTCCGTGCGGTCGAAGTGAACGGGAGCTACTACTGGGACGGGCTGTTCTCGAAGAATCCGCCGGTGAAGGATTTCGTCACGAACCGCGAGACGCCGGATCCCGACGAAATCTGGGTGATCAAGATCAACCCCGAACGGCGGGATCGCGTGCCGAAGTCGGCCGACGGCATCGCCGACCGGCGCAACGAGCTCTCGGGTAACAAGTCGCTCAGCGCCGAAATTTCGTTCGTCGAGCACGTCAACGAGTGGATCGAGGCGGGCTACCTTCCCGAGAAGTTCACCCACACCGAGATCGAACGCATTCGGTTCGGTCGCCCCGACCTCCACTGGCGAACGAAACTCGAGCGCGAACCCGAGTTCATCGAGTCGCTGTACGCCGACGGCGAGGCGGCGGCCGAGGCGTTTCTGGCGGAGCGGTAACAGACGGTCCTCTCAGAGCGCTGAAATCGGCCAAAGACGGTGCCGTTAACTGCCGCCGTAGCGGACCGGGCGTATGGTCGGCGAGGCGCTGTTCGAGCGGTTACCGGACAACTGGAAGCGACTGGTAACCGTTCGCGCCGCTATCGTCCTCGCGCTCGTCGTCGCGCTGCTCTCGGTGGTTACGGGCGTCATCCACATCAGTCAGGACACCGTCGCCGAGGGACCGCTCGTGGGCCAGGTGCCTCCGGTCGTTCAGGAGGCCGTCGGCTTTACCGGCGCGCTGACCGGGTTTCTGATGGTCGGCAGCGCACTCGCCCTCCGGCGAGGCCTGCGTGCCGGCTGGTGGGCGACGTTGATTCTCATGCCCGTGACGGCGATTCAGGGGCTGTTACAGGTGAGTCAGTACTCGCTGCCGCTGGTCGCCCTCTCGCTGATCTCCGTCCCCGTTCTCCTGTTCACTCGCAAACGGTTCGATCAGCCGCTGGAGTTGACGACGACGCAGCTCGCGGCCGGCGGCGCGCTCGTCGGCGTGCAGGCCTACGGGACGTTCGGCGCCTACGCCCTGCGCGAGGACTTCGACGGCGTCGAGAACGTCCTCGACGCGTTCTACTTCACGCTGATCACCTCGAGTACGGTCGGCTACGGCGACATCGGGCCGGAGAGTCCGGAAGCGATCCTGTTTACCATGTCCGTAGTCGTCCTCGGGGTGGCCAGTTTCGGTATCGCCATCGGGGCGCTCGTCGGCCCGGCGATCCAGTCTCGCATCTCGAAGACGCTCGGCAAGATGACCGACTCCGAACTCGAGTTGCTCGAGGATCACGTCGTCGTCCTCGGCTACGGCGAACTGACGGAGCCGATCGTCGACGAACTCGCGGCCACCGATCGTCCGTTCGTCGTCGTGACGAAAAACCGCGACGCGGCGACGGAGCTCAACGAGCGCAACGTCTCGGTGATCACCGCCGATCCGAGCGACGAGGAACCGCTTCAGCGGGCGAAAATCGACCGCGCCGCCGCGATCCTCGTCGCGACGAACCACGACGCCGAAGACGCGCTCGCGATCCTCACGGCCAATCAGCTCGTTCCGGAGACGCGCATCGTCGCCGCCGCGACGGACCGCGAGAACACGGCGAAACTCGAGCGGGCCGGCGCCGACGCGGTGATCAGCCCGGCCGTGCTCGGGGGTCACCTGCTCGTGCGCTCGGCGATGGGCAGCGACGACAGCGAACTGATCGAGCGGATCGTCGACAGCGACTAATTTCGGGTCGCAGTACGCGCTCGAGACGAACCCGTATCGACACCGGCGTGTACGGCATCGTCCGACGTCAGCCCTTACGGCTCCGGCGCTCCCTCGAGAATCTCGACGCCGCTCGAGGCGCCGATCCGCTCCGCGCCGGCGTCGATCATCGCCATCGCGTCCTCGTAGCTGCCGATCCCGCCGCTGGCTTTGACCGGGCGGTACTCGCTCATGCGCTCGACGTCCGCGACCGTGGCGCCGCCGTCGGCAAATCCGGTCGACGTTTTGACCATCGCCGCGTCGGCGGCCGCGGCGGCCTCGCAGGCTCGATCGATCTCGTCGTCGGTCAGCAAGGCGGTCTCGACGATTACCTTCACCGGAATCGGTACCGCGGCGACGAGTTCCGCGATTTCGGCCCGGACGACGTCGTCCTCGCCGTCTTGCAGTCGGCCGACGTTGAGCACGACGTCGAGTTCGTCCGCGCCGGCCTTCCAGGCGAGGACGCCTTCGCGACGTTTCACGTCGTGGTCGTTCTGTCCGTGGGGGAAGCCGATCACCGTCGCGAGCGTCACGTCGGGAGCGTACTCGTCGGCTACCTCGAGGGCGTACGGCGGAATACAGGCGTTCATGCCGTACTCGGTCGCCTCGTCGAGGACGGCGCGAACGTCGGCGATCGAGGTTTCGGGGCCGAGGACGGTGTGATCGATCAGGGGTGCGAGTTCGCTGCGATCCATAGCGAAGGGACTCGCCCGACGGCCAAAAACCCGCCCGATCACTTTTGCCGTCTCGTGTGCAACCGTTCCGCATGGCAGATCGAGGGACGGACGTCGATCCGGCCGTCGCGACGACCGCGGACGAGATCGCCGCGATGGAGATCCGCGGCGCGGCGACGATCGCCGACGCGGCCGCCGAGGCGCTCGCGGCGCAGGCTCGAGCGTCGACGGCCGAGCGACCCGAGGCGTTTCGCCGCGAACTGCGCGACGCCGCGAAGACGCTCTACGAGACGCGGCCGACCGCGGTGAGCCTCCCCAACGCCCTGCGGTACGTCTTTCGCGGCATGGACGGCGAGACCGTCGCCGATCTGCGGGCCGCCACGGTCGCCCGCGCCGAGCGCTTCCAGCACGAACTGGCCCACGCCCAGTCGGAACTCGGCGCGGTGGGCGCGAATCGGCTCCGCGACGGCGACGTCGTCATGACCCACTGTCACTCGACGGACGCGCTGGCCTGTATCGAGGCCGCCCTCGAGGACGGCAAGGAGCTGGAAGCGATCGTTCGAGAGACCAGGCCGCGAAAGCAGGGCCACATCACGGCCCGACAGTTACGCGAGTGGGACGTGCCGGTGACGCTGGTCGTCGACAACGCGTCGCGTCGGTACCTCAATCGGGCCGATCACGTCCTGATCGGCGCCGACAGCATCGCCGCCGACGGGAGCGTGATCAACAAGATCGGCACCAGCGGACTCGCGGTGACGGCCCGCGAGCGCGGCGTCCCCGTGATGGTCGCCGCCCAGACGATCAAGCTGCACCCGGACACGATGACCGGCCACACCGTCGAGATCGAGATGCGCGACGAACGAGAAGTGCTCTCCGAGGCCGAGCGCCACGAAATCGTCGGCGACGCCGACGACGCTGGAGACGCTAGAGGTACCGATAACGACGGAGACGCTGGAGACGCCGAAGACGGCGCGGACGCACGAGGCGACGAGAACGAGAACGGACGAGACGACGGACTCACCGTCGAGAACCCCGCGTTCGACGTTACGCCGCCACGATACGTCGACGCCATCGTCACCGAACACGGCCAGTTCCCGCCCGAGAGCATCGTGACGCTAATGCGTGAACTGTTCGGCGAGACGACCAGCGAGCCCTGGAATCCCTCGCGTTGAGCGGGATCGCCGTTGGCCGTCCGTCCGGCCAGCCGGCCGGTTTCGATTTCCCGTTCCCTCGGCCCGTCGAGAGAACGTTCACACGGTCGAATCAATTGCAATCGGAAAGTGTTAGTCGCTGGTGTGAGGGACGTACTGATATGGTAGTACCCGAGGGGTTCGTCCTTCCACCCTGGTACCTCCTCGTTCCGATCCTCGTGGTGCTCGCGGGGATCGTCGCACTGCTCTGGGCGCTCGAGCCGCCGGTCACCGACCGGACGGTGCTCGCGTTTACGCCGTGGATGATGCTCGGCTCGGCGCTGCACGTGCTCCACCGCCTCGAGGTGTATCCGGACTCGATCGAGATCCTGTTTGGCACCCCGAGCGTCTATCTCTGTCTCTTATACACATCTCTGAGC
>NZ_AOHZ01000032.1 GCF_000337215.1 Natronolimnohabitans innermongolicus JCM 12255
CGCTATCAGAGATGTGTATAAGAGACAGGCTTCGACCTGTTCTGGCCGGTCATCGCGGTCGTCGTCGCCGGCGTCCTCACCGCAGTCGCCTGGATCGCGCTGGGGCTGTGGTTCACCGAGGTCGCCGCCACGACCGCGCTGACGGGCGTGATCGTCGTCTTCGGCCACACCGTCGACGGCGTCTCGACGGCGATCGGCTACGACGTCCTCGGCGCCGGCGAGGAGGTGCCCCTCTCCCGGCTCATCCTCGAGGCCGGCGAGTCACTGCCGACGGCGGAGTACATCGGCGGCGGCTGGCTCTTCATCCTCGTGAAGGTCGGTCTCGCGCTGGTGATCCTCGGCCTGTTCAAGGAGTACGTCGAAGAACGGCCGCGACAGGCGCGGACGCTGCTCGCCGGCGTCGCCGCGCTCGGACTCGGCCCCGGCATCCACAACGTCTTGCTCTTCATCGCAACCTAGGTTTTTTCGACCGCCCCCGTCTTTGCTCCTATCGAATGGCTCCGACCGTACTCACCGCCGGCCACGTCAACTGGGACGTGACGCTGCGCGTCGACCGGCTGCCCGTCGCCGACGGCGAGGCGACGATCCGCTCACAGCGCCAGTCTAGCGGCGGCAGCGCCGCCAACGTCGCCGCCGCGCTCGCCGCCCTCGAAGTCGATACCGGACTCATCGGCAGCGTCGGCGACGACGACAACGGCCTGCTCGCACGCCGCGGCCTCGAGTCGGCCGGCGTCTCGCTGTCGGGTCTCCGCGTCGTCGAGGGTGCCGAAACGGCCGTCAAGTACCTGCTCGTCGACGACGACGGCGAGGTGTCGATTCTGGGCAACGACGGCGTCAACGAGGCAGTCCGTCCGGCCGATCTCGACGCCGACCGAATTCGGGCCGCCGACCACGTCCACCTGACGAGTCAGCGTCCCGAGACCGCCGCGACGATCGCCTCGATCGCCACCGAAGCCGGCGTCGGCGTCAGCTTCGATCCCGGCCGGCGGTTCGGCGACCGCGAGTACGGCGAGACGCTCGAGGCGGCCGACGTGGTGTTCGTCACCGAACGGGAAGCCGCGGCGCTGGCCGATCGAGACGGCGCCGACGGCGGGTCGACCGACGGCGAACGACTGGTCGTCGTCACCTCGGGTGCCGACGGCGCCGAAATCCGGCGCGGTGACGAGCGCTACACCCACTCCGGATTCGACGTCGACTCCGTCGACACCGCCGGCGCCGGCGACGCGTTCGCCGCGGGCTTTCTCGCGATCCGCCTCGCCGGCGGCGGGATCGACCGCGCGCTCGAGTACGCAAACGCCTGCGGTGCGCTCACGGCGAGTCGAGAGGGGGCTCGGAGCGCTCCGACGGCGTCGGCGGTCGAGCAGTTTCTCGGCGAACGATCACCGCCGTCGTGAAAATCGGTTGAAATGACGTTTTTTGGGGTCTCGAGGCCTGCAACGCTTCTCACCGAATGTTGTCTGACGGTAATTATATACGGCGGGCCGTTCGTCATTGAACTAGACGGTCACGGAAACGTGACTGAAAGACATGACGGAACGAAGGATCAGCGAGTCCCCTGGATGCGAACTGCAGCGTCGCGTCCAGTACGAGCGACGGACAGACGAACCGCCGAGTATCGCTACCGCGACGGCGCTGGCGCAGTACTTCGACGAAGACGTCGGAGCGACCAGCACGCGGCTCTACGACTACATCGACCCGGACGCCCTCGACTCCCTGTTTGCCGACACGCACACGGGGTCACATCGCGACGCGGGAACTGTGGAGTTCCAGGTCGAAGACGCGTTGGTGACGGTCACCGACGAGCAGATCGAAGTGAAGCCGGAGACGACGACGTAGCCTCGAGCGCGGACGAGGAGCGGCCATACTGCGGGCAGCGGATGACAGACGAGGCGAACACTGGAACTGGTGACGGGACTGAGCGCGATGGGAGTATCGCAGATCGCCCGACGGACGCTCGGGACCCGTCCTCGAACCTTTTTTCTCGCCGCCACCGAAATCGACGGGTATGGCAACCCAACCGCACCTGCTAGTCGAGGAGGGAGACCTGACCGATCGCGCCCTCATTCCGGGCGATCCGGGCCGCGTCGATCGAATCGCGAGCCACTGCGACGACCACGAGACGGTCGCCGAAAACCGCGAGTACAAGGTCGTCAACGCCACCTACGAGGGCCAGGAGCTGACGATCTGCTCGACGGGGATCGGCTGTCCGTCGGCGGCCATCGCCATCGAGGAACTCGCAAACGTCGGCGTCGAGACGTTCATTCGCGTCGGCACGACCGGGGCGCTCCAGTCGGGCATCGAGATCGGCGACATGGTCGTCGCCACCGGCGCCGCGAAGAACGAGGGCACCTCGAAGCGCTACGAGGCCGTCGAGTACCCCGCGGTGCCGGACTACGACGTGCTCTCGGCGCTGGTCGATTCCGCAGAGGCGCACGCGGCCCAGCGGGCCGCGGATAGCGCGAACGGTGAAACTGTGAGCGGAGACGAGGAGGTCCACGTCGGTCCCATCGCCTCCGACGACGCCTACTACGCCGAGTCCGGCGCCACCGTCGACGACTGGGAGGCCGCCGGTCTCCTCGCCGTCGAAATGGAGGCCGCCGCCGTCTTCTCGCTGGCCCGCCGCAAGGGCCTGCGCGCCGGCGCAATCTGTACCGTCGACGGCAACCTCGTCGAGGGCACCCAGAAGGGCACCGACACCGAGGACGACGAACTCCCCGACAAAGCCAAGAACAACGTCGCTCGCGCGATCGACATCTCGCTCGAGGCCGCTCGGTCGCTCTAGCGACCGAGGACCAATTGCTGTCTTTCAGTGGCGTATGACACAGTCAAATTCCATTTTGTACCACGGGTCGTCTTCACGTGGCACCCTCGAGAAGCCGACGTCAGCCCCGCTCCGCTCGAGACGGTTCGACTCGACGCACGACGCTCGGACACGCGACGCACGACCTCGAGTCCCCTCACAACGCACGTCTCAGGCGGTCAACTGCGCTGCGAGCGCCGTCGCCCGCTCGGTCAACGTCGTGGTCGTCGACGGGGCGGACTGCAGGTCGTCGTTGATCGCCGAGAAGAGTCGGTCGAAGGCGACGGCGCCGTCGTCGCGTCGCCAGTCGGCCGTCTCGCGAACCTCGAGTCCGCACGTCTGACACGCCGTCGTCTCCGTTTTCCCCGCTTCCTGCGGCAGCGGTTCGAAACAACCGTGACAGCGCCCGAGTCCCGCTGGGACCGTTTCGCAACGCTCGACGATGCGACGCAGCGTCGTCTGTAGTTCGGCGGCGGCCTCGCCGACGGTCTCCAGCGAGCGCTGAACGTCGTCGTCGAACCGTCCGTCGTCGACCGCGTCGAGTCGCTCGAGCGAGGCGTCGACGAGGTCGATCGCGAGGCGAACGTCCCGCCGGTGTCGGCGGTATTCGACGGCGACGTCGTCGACGCGCTCGCCGTCGGCGTCGGATTCGTCCGCGTCGTCTCGTCCGTTCTCGTTCTCGTCGCCTCGTGCGTCCGCGCCGTCTCGCGCGCCCGCACCGAGTCGCTCCGGCAGCGAGGTCGCGAGCGAGGCGACGGCGGCAACGTCGGAGATGGCGTCGCCCTGCGTCTGCGTAATCGTGCGGACGAGACCGAACAGCGACTCGCGCGACTCGAGTGCGTCGCCGTCGGACGCCGTGGTCGGCGCCTCGAGGCGGCGGAAACAGTCGGTACAGACGGTTACGAGCGCGCTCTCGTGGACGGTCCCGTCGAGGGGAACGGCGCCGACGGGAACGGTGCGGAGGGCGGTCGGCTCGTCGGGGTCGCCGGACGTCTCGCAGTAGCGACACGCGTGGTCGTCGCGGTCGAAGACGGCGCGGCGGTCGGCCTGCCAGTCGCGGGACATTACGAGCGAGCGAAGACAGCGCGGCGACAAAAACGCACCGGCTACGGGCGTCCTCTCACCGTCCGTCGTCCGCCTGACGCCGTCGGCGGACCCGGTCCGGTACAACGCCTAACTCGGTGGGCCCCGTAGCACCCGTATGACCGACGACCCGATCGAGTTCGAACTCGAGCGCGCGTACGACCGCGAGGAGCTCGCCGCCATCTTTCGGGAGTTCGCGGCCGCGCTGGACGACGGCCGACCGCTCCGCCTCGAGGACGGCACGCGCCTCGCCGAAGTCGACGTTCCGTCCCGGATTTCCGCCGAATTCGAGGCCGAGCGGGAGGCCGACGACGAACCGCCGGTGACCGAACTGGAACTCGAACTCGAGTGGGACGACCCGGACGGCTCGAGCCTTCGAATCGCCGACACCGAGCGCGAGGAATCCGACGCCGCTGGGTCTGCAACGCTCGACGAAACTGACGACGGCGAGCGCCGCGACGCGGCGTCGGCGACCCGCGCCCACCCCGCGCCGGAATCGGAAGGGGGCGCCGGCGGCGCCGCTCCCGGACCGGAGCCGTCGGCGGAGACGGAACCGGAAGGTTCCGGCGATCGCACCGCCGAGCGGACCAGTCGCTTCGAGGTGTACGAAGATCGTGCCAACGAGTGGCGGTGGCGCCTGGTTCACTGGAACGGGAATATCGTCGCGGACAGCGGCGAGGGATACGCCTCGCGGTCGAACGCGAAACGCGCCGCGAGAGGCGTCATGCGATCCGCACCGACGGCGCGGATCGTGGACAAAGACGACGGAACGGACTGAGACGCCCTCGAGAGCCCGCTCTCGCCGGGTCACTGATTCCCTCGGCTACGGTCGGAGTTCGTCGACGATGTCGTCGCCGTCGAAATCGACGTCCGGCGCGCGGGTCGTCCGTTCGTACTCGAGCGACGGTCGGCGACCCGTCGGCACGGCGTCGTACTCCCGGAGGAACGCGACGATCCCGCGTTTGCCTCCGAAGTCGCCGCGGTAGCGGCTGAACAATCGGGGAACCGTGGCGGCGTTTCGCTCTCGATCGTAGCTGACCGTCTCCTCGAGGAACCACTCGACGGCGGCGTCGAGATCCGTCTCGACGTCCGAGGGCGAGTAGGCCGTCACCGGGGAGCCGTGATCGAAACCGTGTCTGATCGCGAAGTGAATCCGCGGATCGCACTCGGGGAGGCGGTATCGTCGCTCGAACGGCGAGGGAAACGGCCGGGGGACGTAGCCGAACCCCCAGGGGTGTTTCGACCGCCGAAGCAATCCGTGCTCGATATCGTTGAGGCTCACCCAAACGCCGGCGATCGGAATCCGATCCCTGGAGACGAACGTCCAGCGCGCGAGTCGGCCCGCCTCGGGATCGAGCCCGTCCTCGGCGTCGCGCTCGTCCTCGAGAAGCAACTGCGCGTAGGCGTTATAGCAGTTGAGCCAGAAGGCGAGTCGCTCCCGACGAGTCGCGAGGGCCCGATCGAGCCGTGACTGCTCGAGGGTCGCGAGTTCCTCGCGCAGGGAGTCCGTCTCGCCACCGGTCTTGACCGCGTACAGCAGATCGGCGGCAAGAGAGGTGGGATCGAGCTGGATAGACATT
The DNA here is from genome assembly GCF_000337215.1 of Natronolimnohabitans innermongolicus JCM 12255. Taxonomy (GTDB): domain Archaea; phylum Halobacteriota; class Halobacteria; order Halobacteriales; family Natrialbaceae; genus Natronolimnohabitans; species Natronolimnohabitans innermongolicus. The sequence continues at coordinate 5,464 of NZ_AOHZ01000032.1, forward strand.
CACAGACACATTGGTGAACCAGCGCCTTGAAGCCGTGTGAGAGCGAGAACGACAGTCTTAGAGCCGGATAAATCCGGCCGCGGTTTTATCCGTACACGCGTGGTCGAAACTTCCGTGAACCTCAGTCGAGGGTACCTTCTGGCGCTCTTTCTCGTTTTCGCCTATCTCTCCCTCCAACTCGTTTCACCGTTCATACAGTACGTGCTGGGAGCGATTCTCATCGCCTTCGTGCTCTATCCGTTACAGCGGCGCCTCGAGGGCTACGTCCCGTCGTCGGTCGCTGCGCTTTTGCTCGTCCTCCTCGCGATCGTCGGCGTTATCGTCCCCTTCGTCGTCGTCGCGATTGCGATTGCCGACGACGTCGCGAACATGCTCCAGGACCTCGATCCGGAAGCGCTCCGGATCGCGGCGCTCGAGGAACAGATCGAGGAGGAGACGGGATTCGAAATCGACATCGTCGAGGAGCTGGCGGGCTCGGCCGAGCAGATCGGAACGATGCTCTTAGAGCAGACGACGGCGTGGTTTAGCGCGTTCACGCACGCCCTGATCGGGCTCGGACTCATGCTGTTCTTGCTGTACTACCTGCTCAAGGAAGGCGATACGCTCATGTCGTGGCTCAGGGAGGTGACGCCGCTGCCCGACGACGTACAGGACGATCTCTACGGCGAACTGAACGAGGTCATGTGGGCGGTCCTGGCCGGACACGTGCTGATCGCGCTCGTCGAAGGCGTCATCGCCGGTCTGGGGCTGTTCGCCACCGGCATACCGAACGCGGCGTTCTGGACGTTCATCATGGTGATCCTCTCGCTGGTGCCGTTGATCGGCGCGCCGCTGG
>NZ_AOHZ01000033.1 GCF_000337215.1 Natronolimnohabitans innermongolicus JCM 12255
GAGATGTGTATAAGAGACAGACCTGCGACCGATCGTCGTCGACCAGTTCGCCGAGATCAGCCCCGCGGTCATCATTCTCGGCGTGCTCGGCGGCATCTACGCGTTCGGCATCATGGGGCTGTTCTTCGGCCCCGTCGTCCTCGGCGCGTTGCTCGCGGTGGTCGACGTCATCGACGACAACTACGACCGACTGTCGAACGAGCAGGGGACGACCGATAGCTGAACGGCCACAGCGGTTACAATCGAACCGTCGAATCGTCGCTGCGTTCCGAACACAGGGGACGGGCGGCGTTCGATACGCTACTCGAAGAGGATCAGTTCCAAGCGTGGGTAACCGATCGATACGCTCGCACGGCCTTCCGTAACGATCGGCTATTCGCTTGGCGCGAGCGCGTATTTCTAACGTAATTGCTGACTGTAGTGGTTCCCTATGAATGTTTTATCCGGGTAGTCGTTGTCGAGACGGAGGTATGCCAGACGGGAACACACACGAGTTATCGGCGCCGGATCGGACGATCGAACACGACGAGTACGATCCATTGGGGACGGTCGCGTTGATCTTGCTGTATTTCGTGATCCTCGTGTTAATGTGGGTGTTCACGTACTTTATCGAGTTCCTCGGCAACGATCCGACGCCGATGGTGCTGGTGATGGCATGAAGATCCACACGTACGAGAAGCTCTGGTTAGTGGCGGCGATGGTGTTGATCGTCGGCTTCATCGCGACGATCACGTACGGCTCGGTCGCGCTTGGCATCACGATGGTCGGCGATCAGGAAGACACCATCGAGCCAGGCGAACTCGGCGAGGACGAGCGCTTCGACGACCCACGAGTCGAACAGGTCGGTGAGAACGAGTACGAAGCGTACGTCATTGCCCAGACGTTCATCTTCCAGCCCGATCCTATCGAAGTTCCCGAAAACAGCGAAGTCACGTTCTACGTGACCGCTCGAGACGTGATACACAGCTTCAGCGTCGTCGGGACGAACACCAACACGATGGCGATTCCCGGCGAGATTTCGACGATGACCGTCGAATTCGACGAGCCTGACGAGTACGGCATCGTCTGCAACGAGTACTGCGGCTCCGGCCACCACAACATGGAAGGCGAGCTCCACGTGCTTCCCGAAGACGAGTTCGATCTCACCGAACTCTCCGTCGAAGCCGACGACGAGGTCGCACTCGAGGACGACGACGAGGTTACCCTCGAGATCGCCGTCGAAAACGGCCAACTCGAAGACCTCGAGACGACGATCGAGGCCGAGATCGGCGACGAGACGGTCACGGAGGACGTTACGGTCGAGGGTGACAGCACGTACGAGACGACGATCAGCGTCGACGCCGCCGACCTCGGCGAGGGCGACCACGACTGGTCGGTCACCGTCGACGACTACGAGGAAAGCGGCACCGTGACCGTCGTCGACCAGCTCGAAGACGAAACCGAGGACGACGGAGGGGACGACGATGAGTAACACGTTCGTCGACGCGTTTCCGAAGCAGGCGCGACTGATTCGGCAGGCGTTTCTGACGTCGTTCGTCGCGCTCGGCGTCGGCGCGCTCTTCGGTCTCATCCAGGCGCTTCACCGGACAGATATCTTCAGACCGATCGAGTCGACGACCTACTACACCGTCCTTACCGGTCACGGCGTCTTTCTCGTGATTTCGTTTACGATCTTCTTCCTCGTCGGCGTTTACCAGTGGGCGGTCACGGAGAGCCTCGAGCGCGAACCCGTCGACATGCGTTTTACCTGGGGCTGGTACGGGTTGATGGTGCTCGGAACGCTACTCGCCGCGTTCGCGATTCTTGCTGGCTTCACCGACGCGATCGACGTGAGCGCGGACGTGCTCTTTACGTTCTACGCGCCGCTGCAAGGGCATCCGCTCTTTTACATCGGTCTCGTGGTGTTCGTCGTCGGCACCTGGCTCGCCGGCGCCGACTGGTTCCGAACCTGGTGGGCCTGGAAAGGGGACAACCCGGGCAAGCGCATCCCGCTGCCGACGTTCATGGTACTGACGACGATGATCATGTGGTATATCTCCTCGATCGGCGTCGCCGTGGCGATTCTGGCGTTTATCCTTCCGTGGTCGATCGGCCTCGTCGAATCGATCAATCCGACGCTGACCCGGACGCTGTTCTGGTACTTCGGTCACCCGGTCGTCTACTTCTGGCTGCTGCCGGCGTACCTGCTGTGGTACATCCTGTTGCCGAAACTCTCCGGCGGTCGGCTGTTCAGCGATCCGCTCGCGCGCGTCGTGTTCATCCTCTTTATCCTGCTGTCGACGCCGGTGGGGATCCACCACCAGTACTTGGACCCTGGCATCGCCGAAGGGTTCAAATTCATCGCGATGACGAACACGATGTTCCTGTTGCTGCCGAGCCTGCTGACGGCGTTTACCGTCGTCGCCAGCATGGAACACGGCGCCCGCCAGCGCGGCGGTGAGGGCTACTTCGGCTGGCTGAAGTCCTTGCCGTGGCGCGAGCCGGCGTTCACCGGAATGGCGCTTGCGGGCCTAGTCTTCGCGTTCGGCGGCTTCACCGGCATCGTCAACGCCGGGATGAACATCAACTACCTCGTCCACAACTCCCTGTGGGTGCCCGGCCACATCCACACGCAGGTCGGGACCGCCGTCGCGCTGACGTTCATGGCCGGCTCCTACTGGCTCGTACCCCAGTTGACCGGGAACCGACTCGTCGGACGAAGCGTCGCGCTGTTCCAGGTCCTCCTCTGGTTCGTCGGAATCATCTTCATGACGAACTCGATGTACCGCGGCGGGCTGATCGGGATGCCGCGGCGGACTGCCGAACCGCAGTACGACGGCTTCGACTTCGAGGTCGCCGCCGGATCGGTGGGCGAACTGAACGCCCAGCTCGCCCTCGGTGGCGTGCTCCTGTTCCTCTCGACGATGCTGTTCCTTGCGCTGATGCTCTTGACGCTGTTCAACCACGACAGCGAACCGATCGACGAACGGTCGATCCCCAGACCGCTATCCGGCCCCGAGGACTCGCCACCGGTCCTCGACAACCTGAAGCTGTGGGTCGCCATCGCGGCCGTGTTGGTCGTGCTAGCGTACTCGATCCCCCTCGCCAGCATCGTTAGCAGGGGCGGCCTCTTCGGACCGGACGTCAGCCCGTTCCCCGTCTTCATCGAGTCGATCGGCGACGCCCGATTCGTCCTCGAGTCGATCCTGGCCGGGATCACTCGGTGATCGATGAATGCGGCTCACCTTCCCTCGTCTCCTCCTTCTGGTCGCGCTGCTGATCGTGATCCTCGTCGAACTCCGGACGGTCCTCGCGTTCTTCGAGATCGAACTCCCGTTCGCCGCGACGATCGCGATCGGAATCGTCGGGATCGTCGCGCTCCTCCTGTGGGCGTTCCTCTCGAACGACGCCCCGTCGGAGCGCTGACGCCCCCTTCCCCCGCAGCGACTCGTAGCGGGAACGCGACGGACTGGCACGTCCCGGCTGGTACGCCGGGGATTCGTCGCGCTTTTGAGCCGCGAGCCCCGATGGGCGAACACGCGAATGGCCCGGTACCACATCGAAACCTACGGCTGTACGTCCAACCGCGGGGAGAGCCGCGAAATCGAGCGGCGGCTCCGCGACGCGGGCCACCACCGGGTCGACGGCCCCGACGAGGCCGACGTCGCCATCCTGAATACCTGTACCGTCGTCGAGAAGACCGAGCGCAACATGTTACGTCGCGCCGAGGAGTTATCGGAGGCGACCGCGGACCTGTACGTCACGGGCTGTATGGCCCTCGCACAGGGCGAGGAGTTCGCGCGAGCCGACGTCGACGGGCAGGTGCTTCACTGGGACGAAGTCCCCGAGGCCGTCACCAACGGCGAGTGTCCGACGACGACCCCCGACGCCGACCCGATTCTGGACGGCGTCGTCGGCATCCTCCCCATCGCGCGGGGCTGCATGTCCGACTGCTCGTACTGCATCACGAAACACGCGACGGGCAAAATCGACTCGCCCCCCATCGAGGAAAACGTCGAGAAAGCCCGCGCGCTGATTCACGCCGGCGCGAAAGAGATCCGTATCACCGGCCAGGACACCGGCGTCTACGGCTGGGACGAGGGCGAACGGAAGCTCCATCGCTTGCTCGCTGAAATCTGCGAGCTCGAGGGCGACTTCCGCGTCCGCGTCGGGATGGCCAACCCGAAAGGCGTCCACGGCATCCGCGAGGAACTGGCCGACGTCTTCGCGGCGTACGACGAACTCTACGACTTCCTGCACGCGCCCGTCCAGTCCGGGAGCGACGACGTGCTCGGCGACATGCGCCGCCAGCACCAGGTGAGCGAGTACCTCGAGGTCATCGACGCCTTCGACGACGCGCTCGAGTACTGGACGCTCTCGACGGATTTCATCGTCGGCTTCCCCACCGAGACGGACCGCGATCACGACCAGTCCATGGCCTTGCTCCGCGAGACCCGCCCCGAGAAGGTCAACGTCACCCGGTTCTCGAAGCGTCCCGGAACGGACGCCGCCGACATGAAGGGACTGGGCGGCACGATCAAGAAGGAACGCTCGAAGGAGATGAGCGCGGCCAAGCGCGAGATCGTCGGCGAGGCCTACGAGGCGATGGTCGGCGAGCGTCGCGATGACTGCCTCGTCGTCGAGGACGGGACGGCGGACTCGGTGAAGTGTCGTGACTCCGCGTACCGCCAGCTCATCGTGCAAAACGCGAGCGAGCACGGCTTAGAGCCCGGCGACTTCGTCGATCTCGAGGTGACGGCCCACGAGACGATGTACGCCTTCGGCGAGCCGGTCTAGACTCGAGCGAATCATTATACCGCTCGAGCCATCACGTACGGGTATGGCAGCAGAGGTTTCTGAACGCGTTCGAGAAATCGCGCGGCATCGCGACCTCGACGAATCCGAGATTATCCAGCAAGCGGTCGAACAGGGTCTCGAGGACCTCTGGCGTGACGTCGTCGTCGATCGATATCTCGCCGGCGAGATCGAGCGGGAAGCGGCGCTCGAGGAGCTCGGGTCGGAACGCCTTCGCGAAATCGAACGAGCGAAAGCCGCCGTCGAGTCGGACATCGAGTGGGGTCTCGGAACCGGGTCGTCGTGAATGCCGACGGCAGTCGTTACCGACACCGGACCGATCATCCATCTCGCCGAGGCCGATGCGCTCTCGCTGCTCTCCGTGTTCGACGAAATTCACATCCCGGACGCCGTGCTCGGGGAACTCGAAGCTGGAACAGTACCGACCGGAGTAGACGACCTCGACGCGGAAATACGCGAGGTCACCAGCACCGAGGACCCGTACCCGGATCTCGATCCCGGCGAAACGGCGGCGCTTCGCCTCGCAGAGCGGACGGAAACGATCCTCTTAACTGACGACCTCGACGCACGAACAGTCGCCGCCGATCGGGGAGTCGAAGTCCACGGCTCGATCGGTGTCGTGCTGTACGCGTACTCGAACGACCGCCTTGATAGCGACGACGCGAAAACGCTCCTGCAAGCGCTACACAGAGACACGACGCTCTACCTCGCGAAGCCGCTGTTGAATCACGCAATTCGGCTCGTCGAGCAGGACGAATCGGGCTGGTGAGTCGGAGCGCGGTCTCGAGGTGACGGCCCACGAGACGATGTACGCCTTCGGCGAGCCGGTCTGAGCCGGCGACTCGCCGGACCGACTCGGGATGCGATAGTAGTCAGTGAAAGTCAATGCACACCTGATCGACAGACAGCGTTGCGATCAGTGTGTAAGTCGTTTCACGGACTACTATAGTCGAATCGGTTCGAAATCGTGAGCAAGTAGCTCACGATAACGATGCTGATGAGCGGACCGAAGAGTTGGCCCGCAGCGAGATCGAGGATCACCCCGAGGCTGTAGACGACGATCGCGATCGCGAACGCCCAGAACTGCAATTTCAGGAGGCCGACGAGAACGACGGCCTCGAGCGCAGCCAGTCCGAGGAGTATCGCACCGAGCACCCCGTAGCCTTCGCCGATCAATGCAAACGAGGAGAACAGGCTCAACAGCATGCCGAGGAAACCGAGGCCGACGATTATCAACAGGCCTAGTGGAACACCATCGTTCGGACTCGAACGGGAAGACGTGCCGTTTACCGACCACGAACTGGGCAGTCGCGAAGAGGGAGGGCGCGACATTGTGGCATCCCAATCATGACAATCACTAATACCCTTCGGTGAATAGATAATAACACGGCGGCCTTCGTTCGACACCCGAAAGAACCCCGTCGATCAGTTCCATCTCGACTATCCCAGGGGAAACCGTTTACACACCGCTCACACGACGGCCGTGCGAGCGGGCGTCCGGACGGTCAACTGGTCCCGACGGGAAGCGACGCGACCGCATCTTCGATCTCCTCGCGGGGTAACGGCGAGATCCAGTCGTCGGCGACGAACGCGAACTGCACCTCGCGGTCGGCGTCGACGACGAACGCTGACCGCCACGGCGTCGAGACGTTCGCCATGTGATCGCGGTCGGCCAGCAGGTCGAGCGACTCGCTGATCTCGCCGTCGACGTCCGCGAAAAAGCGAAACGCGGGCTCGGCGAGCCAGCGCAGGAACTCGTTTTGCGCGTAGGGGCCGTCGCGGCTGACGCCCAGGACGGCCACGTCCTCGAACTCGCCCCAGCCGGCGCGAACGAAGCGTTTCCACCAGTTCTGTGCGATCGCGCTGAACGCGAAGCCGGTACAGATGAGGACGCCGCCGCGGTCGCCGAGCGCCTCGGAAAGCGGCGTCGAACGAAAGGTCTCCCCGTCACACAACAGCGCCTCGAACGCCGGAAGGACGTCGCCGTCGGTCGGTGGCATACCTCGACTGGTCCGGCGAACCCCAAAAACCTCCGTGCCGCGGCAGTCGATGTCACGGCACGCGTACACGCATCCTTTTGTCGATCCGGGCCGAACGGGGCCGTATGGTCACGCTCTACCAGCTCGAGGGCTGTCCGTACTGCGAACTCATCGCGGATCGCCTCGACGAACTCGAGATCGAGTACGAAAGCGTCTGGGTCGAAGGACTGCACTCGAAGCGCGACGAGGTCAAGCGGATCTCCGGCCAGCGACAGGTGCCCGTCGTCGTCGACGACGAGTACGGCGTCACGATGGCCGAATCGGAGCGAATCCTCGACTACGTCGATTCGACGTACGCCTGAGACGGGCTCCCGTCCTGTGGCCCGCCGGAACCGAAACCCGGCGAAGCGCGGCCACAAGGAGCTGACGGGCGGGAGGCCGTCTGAACCTACGCGCCGGGGACGGCAGTCACTCGTCGTCGATCTCGTGTGGATCGAGTCCGGGATCGTCGACGGCCGGCGCGCCGATCGCGAGCACGACGCCCTCCTCGTCGCCGACGTTTCGGTGGCCGTGTCCGACTTCGGGCTTTGCGATCCAGAACGTTCCGGGGCCGGCGTCGACGAACTCTTCCTCACCTGAACGGCCGAGCTTCAGCGAGAACTCGCCCTCGAGGACGTAGTAGAGCTCTTCTTGCTCGGCGTGGGCGTGGTACTGGATCTCCTCGCCGGGCTCGAAGTACCAGAGCTTGAGCTGGACGTCGTCGGTGCCGAGGGCCTCGTCTAGCGCCTTGATTTGGAGATCCGGCGGCACCTCGTCGACGTCGGAGAGGTCGGTCGTCGGGACGTCGTCGGTGTGTACGACTTCGTACTCCATGTCAGCATACCCCACGTTGTGGAGTGGCAAAAGCGTCCGGACGCCCCGCGGCGTTTGCTGGTTTCGGGCACCGACGCGAGTCGGCGCTCGAGTCGACGGAACGGACGCCGTCGCTCGCGGCCGAGCGAGGGTGTCTCATACGGTTTACTGTACGTCATCTCCGGCGCACCCGCGACCCGGGCGGCGGTTTCGCCGGTCCATCGGTACCGCAACCCGTATCAGTCGAAGACGACCGCGCCGTCGTCCGAAGCGGTCGCACCGTCCTGCTCGGCGAAGGCCTCGCGGACGCGCTCGTAGGTGTCTGCGAGCGCTTCGACGATCACCGAGGTGTCGCTCAGGACCGGCATGAAGTTGGTGTCGCCCTCCCAGCGCGGGACGACGTGGGTGTGGAGGTGGTCGTCGATGGAGCCGCCGGCGCCGTCGCCGAGGTTGAGCCCGGCGTTGAAGCCGTCGGGTTCGAGGGCTTTCTCGAGGGCGTCGAAGGTGCGCTGTTTCAGTCGGGCGTGCTCGAGCAGTTGCTCGTCGGTGAGGTCGGTGTAGTCTCCGGTGTGAGCGTGGGGAATCACCATCGCGTGGCCGGGATTGTACGGGTAGTTGTTGAGCATGACGAAGGCACGCTCGGTTCGGGCGAGGATCAGGTTGTCCACGTCGTCGTCCAGGTCGGGCAGTTCACAGAAGACGCAGTCGTCGATTTCGGGGGTTCCCTCGTCGCGTTTGATCCACTCGATGCGCCACGGTGCGAATACCTGTTCCATGGAAGACAGCAACCGGGGCGAGCCTTAGTAGTGACTGATACGCTGTGGCAGTCTGTCGCGCGGCCGTTCAGTGATCCGACGAGCACGAGTTCCGGAAACTGTGCTAGCACTGCCATTTCGTTTGAGTTCTCGACAACGATCGGAGTCAACTGGAGAGATGTCGATTCTGATGAAGTCACTCGAGGCCCGTCAAAGTGGCGTATAAACAGGGTAACGGCGTTATCGACGCATGTCTCTCGTTCTGTTACGATTTTCGACTCGGCACTCGAAATGAAACAGAGGTTTAAGCACATACTACCGAAAGGACTCGGTAATGGCAACGACAGACGACTCCGTTAACGGGATGACCGAGCACTGTGACGACTGCGAACTGGATACCCTCCACGAGGTCTCCGTTCAGATCCGAACCGAGAGCCTCAAGAAGGAAAACGCGCAGTTCTCGCGCGAGCCCTACCGCGTGGCCGAGTGCCAGCGGTGTGGCAATCGGACGAGTCAGCGGATGAACAACGCTTGAGACGGATTGCTGTACCGATTTACCACTCGACCGCAGAACAGCTCGCGTCGGGCCGGAACTGACCGACAGTAATCCGTACGAAACGGGTTCCGATCCGTCTGAATCGGCGTTCGACAACTCCAACGACCGCGCTACGATCGCCCTCGTTGCCGGTCTTCCCGCTCTACCCCCCTCGTTCTGTCCTCGCTTCAAATCGCCGTGTCCCTACCAGTCGCCTCTCGACTGTTGGAATAACCGACGAGAAGAGAAACTCGAGAACGGCGCAGCGTACGGCTACTCGGCTGCTGTCGTCACTTCGCAGCCGTCCTCGGTGACGATTATCGTGTGTTCTTTCTGGCTGACGAGACAGCCGTCGTCCTCTTTCAGGACCGGGTAGCCGTGGAGAATGTTGTTACGCTTCAGTCGGCGAACGGCCATCTCGGCGCGGTCGGTCTCGAGCCAGCGCGTCGCAAAGGGCAGCGTGCGAAACTCCTCAGTGATCTGTTCTAGGGCTTCACGGGCCTGTCGGTTGCGAACGGAGCCCTCGCGCTCGAGGGCAAAAATCTCCTCGCTGGCACCCTCGGTGACCTTGCCGCCGCCGTCGGTCGCGAACGGCTCGATGGCGACCACGTCGCCGACCTCGAGGGTCGTCCCCTGCGAGACGGCGCGGTTGGGGATGTTCGGGCTGGTGTGTTGCTCCCAGTGGCCCAGGCCGTGACCGGTGAGGTTGACGACGGGGTTGTAGCCGTAGCCGTCGATGACGTCCTCGATCTCGGCGCCGATGTCGCCCGTGTCGACGCCGGGTTCGATAACGTCGAGGGCGGCCTCCAGAGCCTGTTCGGATGCTTCGGCGAGTTCGGGGTTCCCGGAGAGGTCGACGGTGATCGCCGTGTCGGCGAGCCAGCCATCGACGTGGACACCGATGTCCAGGTTGATCATCTCCTCGCCGAAGGTCGTCTCGTCGTCGATCGACGGCGTCGCGTGGGCGGCCTCCTCGTCGACGGAGATGTTGACGGGGAAGGCTGGCTTGCCGCCGAGTTCGCGGATGCGATCCTCGGCGTACTCGGCGATTTCGAGGTGGCTCGCGCCGACCTCGACGCGCTCGGCGGTCTCCTCGCGCACCTGCGCGAGAATTCGCCCCGCTTCGCGGTGCTTCTCGTACTTCTCGGCTTCAAGGTCCACCTCGGATTCGGCCATGCACCGGGGTTGTACCGGTCGACAAAAAGAGGTTCCGTCTCGACTCGAGGTCGCGGTCGATCCCGCCGGTACGAGGTACGGACCGGGACCGGCGGACCGTCCGCCCGCGACGCCGATCAGCGCTCGCCGTCGGTCCACGTACACTCCGCGCAGGTGGCGACGCCCTGCACGTTCGACAGCGTCGTCTCGCAGTGCGGACAGCGTCGCGGCGCGTAGTAGGGAGTTTCCAGCATCACTCTCGACGACGGCTACGACGATAATAAATATACCTGACGTCAATCGTCGAAATTCGGAGGCGAATTCAGTGACTGCGGTGCGGACTCGAGTCGGGACCCCCATCGCTCTCGAGCGGAAATCGCGGCGAACGGGACCTCAGGGTCGCCGCGTTGCCCGCGCGGTCTGCATCGCGGCGCTGTTGTACGCCGACCCGAGGGTTCCACGCGCGTCGATAGCGATGACGCCGGCGGTCGATCCCGTGAGTTCGGCGAACTCCTCGACGGCGAGTTCGGCGGCCTCGTCGGCGCTTCGACCCCGCTCGACGTGACGAGCGACCCGCCTCGAGAGGGTCGCGCGGGCGATGTCCTCGCCGGCGCCGGTCGCGCTGACCGCGGCCGAGGGACAGCAGTAGAAGCCGGATCCGACCTGCGGGACGTCCCCAACGCGGCCGGCGAGAGCGAGCCACCGGCCGCCGGTCGAGGTCGCCGCGGCCAGCGACTCGCCGTCGAAAGCGACGGCGCCGACAGTGTCGTGGTCGCGATCCGTGGGTGGCTCCGTCGCCGCCGATTCGGCGTCGGCGCCGTCGCTCTCGCGACCGCCGGGATCCGTCCGCCCGTAGCGCTCGCGGATCCACTCGAGTTGGGCCGCCGAATCGTCCGCGGGCGGCACGTCCTCGAGGTCGCCCCAGCGCTCGCGCGTTCGGTCCGACCAGAGGTCGACGCCGGTCTCGACGCCGAAGGCCTCGGCCAGTGAGACGGCGTGATCGCCGGAGACGAACCCGTGGGGCGTTTCCTCCATGACGCGTCGGGCGACGCTGACGGCGTGTTCGACGCCCGGCATCGAACACGCGGCGCCGACGGCTCGCTCGTCGGTCATGATGCCCGCGTCGGTGCGAATTTCACCGTCGCTCTGGACCGCGCTCCCGACGCCGGCGTTGAACCGCGGCTCCGACTCGAGAACGCGAACCGCCGTCTCGACGGCGTCGACCGGCGCGGACCGTGTCGCGCCGTCCTGGGCCGCTCGCTCGAGGACTGCCCGTCTCGGTTCCGGTTCGTCCGGCTCGCTCCCGGCGCCGCCGTGGACGAGTACCTGCATACGACCGTCATCGGCGCGATTACGGGAAATAGTTCGGTTTCGAGGGCAGGATCCACCACACTTACGACACCGGCCTGTGTAGGCACGACGGATGACGCCAGTCGCCTTTCTCGTCGGCTTCTGTGCGGCGATGGCCGCCATCGCGATCGGGCGACTGGTGATCGACGAGAACCGAACCCGGATCGACGTCGGCGCCGCGCTGACGATCATCGGGCTCACGTTCGTGAGCGCGTCGTGGGCGACGCTCGATGCGTCAATGCTGTCGACGATCGGGAGACTGTCGCTGGCGCTCGTCGGCCTCGGAATCTGTGCCGTTGGCGTGATCGTTCTCGCCCGGTTCTGGAACGACCCGTCGCGTCGGCCGTCGCCCCGGGACTGAGCGTCTCGAGGCCGAATATACACCCCGACCGACGGCCCGGTCGACGGCGTCTCGGGGTCGCCGGCGGTATCCCGCGACGGTGTACCGCGTTTTCCATCGCGAGCGTGCAAATTCCGTCGCAGTTTTGCGACGACAAGACATTTATATAACGTTCGTTCACGAGAATCCGAGATCGGATTCGGCAGTCTCGAGGGTGGAGGCCCGCTTCGATACCGTATTTCAGTCGTTGAGTCGTCGGCGAGAGACAGACGTTAGCCCGTGGCCGACGGAAATGGTAGACCTTTTACCCCCAGTGACAGCACCGTCTAGACGAGATGAGTTACGACAAGATCGAGGTCCCCGAGGACGGGGAAAAGATCACGCTGAAAGAAGGTACCGACGACGAGCTCGAGGTACCTGACAACCCGATTATCCCGATCATCTACGGCGACGGCGTCGGAAGCGACGTCGGTCCGGCCGCCCAGAAGGTTCTGGAGGCCGCCGCGGAGGAGACCGGCCGCGAGATCAACTGGATGCGCGTCTACGCCGGCGAGTCCGCCCGCGAGAAGTACGACGAGAACCTTCCCGACGAGACCGTCGAGGCAATCAAGGAACACCGCGTCGCGATCAAGGGCCCGCTGACGACGCCCGTCGGCGCCGGCTTCCGCTCGCTGAACGTCGGCCTGCGCAAGCTGCTCGACCTCTACGCGAACGTTCGACCGACCTACCACCTCGACGGCGTCCCGTCGCCGGTCAAAAACCCCGGCGAGATGGACATGGTCACCTTCCGTGAGAACACGGAAGACGTCTACGCCGGCATCGAGTGGGAGGCCGGCACCGACGAAGTCCAGCAGGTCAAGGAGTTCGTCGAAGACGAGATGGGCGCCGACGACGTCATCCACGACGGCCCCGTCGGCATCGGCGTCAAGCCGATCACGGAGTTCGGAACGAAGCGACTCGTCCGCGAGGCCATCGACTACGCCCTCGAGAACGACCGCGACTCCGTTACCCTCGTCCACAAGGGTAACATCATGAAGTTCACCGAGGGTCAGTTCCGCGACTGGGGCTACGAGGTCGCAGAAGAGGAGTACGGTGACGAGGTCATCACCGAGGACACCCTCTGGGAGGAGCGAGACGGCGAAGCGCCGGAGGACGCCGTCGTCGTCAACGACCGCATCGCGGACAACATGCTCCAGCAGATTCTGACCCGCACCGACGAGTACGACGTCGTCGCGACGATGAACCTCAACGGGGACTACATGTCCGACGCCTGTGGTGCTCAGATCGGTGGTCTCGGCATCGCCCCCGGTGGCAACTTCGGCGAGGGCCGCATGCTCGCCGAGCCCGTCCACGGCTCCGCGCCCAAGTACGAAGGCCAGGACAAGGTCAACCCGACCGCCATGATCCTCTCGGGCCGCATGATGCTCGAGTACATGGGCTGGAACGACGCCGCGGACCTCGTGCGCGACGCTGTCGAGGAGACCATCTCCTCGGGCAAGGTCACGTACGACTTAGAGCGCCAGCTCGACGACGCCGAGAAGCTCGCCACCAGCGAGTTCGCCGAGGAAGTCGTCTCGAACATTCAGGACCTCGCGTAACGCGGCGCTCGCAGCGCACGGTTGCGATATCGCATTTTTGTGCGGTTTCGAAGCGAACGCCGAGACACACGTCTGCGTGTCGCGGAACCGGCCGGGAACGGAACGGACGGAATCAGTAGCTTTTCGGCGCACAATCGCCGCGTTCCGTCCATGGACGCACCACTCGACCCCGAATCTCTTCGCGAGCGAGACGCCGTCGCCGTCGACACCGAGACCCGTACCGTCACGCAGGCCGAGTTCGAGACCGCACGCGACCTCGAGAGCCGCCTGACGCTCGGTGTCGTCACCGAAGCCGGCGAACTCCTGTTCGTCGCGGCGGGCGCCCGCGGCTGGACGCTCCCGGCCGTCCCCGTCGATCCCGACGCGGAGTGGACTGGCGTCGCCCGGCGCGCCCTCGAGTCGCTGACCGGCCGCAGACTCCAAGTCGCCGAGCCGATCCGTCTCCGCCGAGTCGAGTTTCGCCAGGAGGACAGTCCGAACCGGAGCCACACGACCTACGACGTTCTCGCCCGGACCAAACCGGTCCCCGGTCGCCCGGTCGCGGACGAGCCGACCATCGACGGCGAGGACGTGGAAGATCTCGTTTGGCTTACAGACGCACCCGAAGACGCTTCGGACGGGCTCGCGGCCGACGTTCGAGCAGTCCTCGAGTGATACGGACTACTGTCGGTCAGTGCCCCCGATCGCGGGACGGCTCGCGGTCGGGCCGATAACTCGGTACAGCAGACCAGTGAGCGGCCGTCTCAGGTCCGCGGTGCGCTCGAGCGAATCGGCTCGAGTCGAAGGCAGCCTCGAACCGACACGTTCAGCGAATCCCGGTTCGAGAGCGAGCGGGGTCGGCGAAGCACAACGATTTCACGAGCGCATCGCCTACCGACCCGGCATGCACGATCTCGAGGTTCGCGTCGCCGACACCGACGGCGCTCGCGAGGACGCCTTCGCCGTTCGACGGGACGTCTTCGTCGTCGAACAGGGCGTCGACGAGACGATCGAGTACGACGACCACGACGCAACGGCGACTCACTTCGTCGCCTACGACACCGACAGCGACGCCGACGGCGACAACACCGACGGCGACAGCATCGACGACGATCCCGCTGCAGACGGCGACGGCTCCGCCGACGAAACCGGCAACGAGCCGATCGGCGCCGCACGCCTTCGGGAGTACGAGCCGGGCGTCGGCAAGGTCGAACGCGTCGCCGTCCTCGAGTCGTCCCGGGAGACCGGCGTCGGCCGTGCAGTGATGGAAGCGGTCGAGGACGAGGCGCGAGCGCAGGGCTTCGAGTCGCTGAAACTCCACTCGCAGACCCGCGCCGCCGGATTCTATCGCAGTCTTGGCTACGAGAAACGCGGCGAGGAGTTCGAGGAGGCCGGGATCCCCCACGTCGAGATGCGAAAGTCGTTTCGCTGACCGGGGCGCTTTCCGCTTTCCCCACCGATTTGGCGGTCGTGACCGATGGATCGCGTATGGGCTACGATACCGCGTCCAAGACCGATCCGGAGTCAGTCGTTCCAGCGGAGTACGGCGGCATGTGGTTCCTCAAGGACGAACTCGAGAGCGACCACCTCGGCTTCTCGATCCTCGAACTCGAGCCCGGTGCGAAGGGGAAAGAACACGACGAGACACACACCGATCAGGAGGAGATCTACTACGTGGTCAGCGGGACCGCGGAGGTCGAACTCACCGACCGGGACGAGACGGTCACGCTCGAGGCGGACGAACTGATCCGACTCGATTCGGCCGAATCCCGCCAGATCTTCAACCGCGGCGACGACCGCGCGAAGCTGGTGTTGGCCGGCGCACCGCTGTAGACGCCGGTTCGCCACCGCGCCGGAAGCGGCGGCTTACTCCCAGTCGATTTCCTCGCCGCGACTCGACTCGCGCAGGATGAAGGGACCGATAGCGAGCGTCCGCTTGGCCATCGTCGCGATCCGCAGGATGAACGCGATCAACAGCAGGAAGGGAGTGACGGCGATGGTCGCCGCCACCGCGACGATCCAGACGATGGCGTCGATTCCGAGGACGGTCCCCGAGACCGCGTCGGCGTCGAAAAACAGCAGCATCGACATCGCGACGACCAGCGCGGGGACGGCGACGTACATCATCGCCCGCGAGAGGTTGATCAGCTCCCACTGGAAGTACAGCGTCTTGAAGTGCTCGCGAGCCAGCCCGAACAGCTTCAGCGACTCGAGCAGTTCGTCGTAGGCCTCGCGGGCCTCGTCGGTGAAGGAGTCGGCGTGGGCGTTCTTGATCCGGCGAGCGCGGAATATCTTCCAGGAGTAGTTGTAATCGAGGGCGGCCTTGACGACGTCGTAGGTGCCGAACTGCGCGTCGTTCAGGTCGTCGCGGATCGAGTTGGCGTGGGTCGTGAGGTTGTCGACGAAGTCGTCGACGCGCTCGATCAGTTCGTCGTCCTGACTCTCCGAAACGGCCTTGCGGAAGTCGCTGGCCCGGTCCTCGGAGGCCGCGATAATCGCCTGCACGAACGACGCGGGCTCGGGCGGACTGATCGGCGCGTCGATCGAGCCCTCGATGTTCTCGCGGAACTCGAGCGATCCCTCGAGGCGCTCGCGCTGGTCGTCGACGGCGCCCAGTTCCTGGGAGAGCACCAGCGAGTTGATCGTCACGACGAGGGTAACGCCGGTGATGAGGGCGGTCACGAGCGCCTGAAAGAGCGTGTGGACGGGCTCTTTCTGCCCCATCAGGGCTCGCAGCGAGACCGGACTGAGCTCGGCGAGCACGAGCAGGCCGACGAAAACGAACGCCATGAGTCCCGCCGTCACGATCCAGCGGTTGGCGTTCAGCAGCAACTGGTGTTTCCAGGTCGGTGACTCGCTGCGCTGGGCCATCGTATCGCCCGGTTGTGAGCCGTCGCCGCTCATCGCTCGTGGGGTTCCACGGCGGGTCGGAAATAGCTGCGCCAGGTTCGCAGCGAGCGGCGCCGCGTTCGGCCCGACGGCTCCGTCGGCCGGTCGATCACCCCAGGTCCTGATCCCGCTCGGACTCGCGAAGGATGAACGGCCCCATCGCCAGCGTCCGCTTGGCGACGGTCGCGATCCGAAGGATGTAGGTGATGAAGACGACGAACGGCGAGATGCCCACGACGAAGCCGGCGCTGGTGATCCAGACCAGCTTGTCGATCCCGAGCGTCGACCCCAGCAAGGTGTTCCCGTCGACGTACATGATCATGATCCCCATCACGGTCAGCGCCGGCACAGAGATGTACAGCAACGCCCGCGAGAGGGTGATCAACTCCCACTGGAAGTACAGCGTCTTGAAGTGCTCGCGGGCGGGACCGAAGAACTTCAGCGTCTTGATGATGTGGTCGAGCTTCTCCGCCGCCGCTTCGGAAAGCGACTCCCGGTGATCCGCACGGATCTTGCGCGCGTCGTAGATCTTCCGCGAGTAGTTAAATCGCAAGGCGTTCCAGATGAGCTCGAACGTGCCGAACTGGGCGTTCTCGAGGTCGTCTTTGACCTGGTGAGCGTTTCCGGAGAGCTCCTCGACGTAGTCGCCGATCGTCGCTTTGAGCTCCTCGTCGCGCTCGTCTTCTATCGCCGACTCGAGCTCCCGGCCGCGCTCTTCGATGCCGTCGACGAGTTCCCAGAGGAACGGCCCGGGTTCGGGCGGGCTCGCGTCCTCGTCGATCGTGCCTTCGACGTCCTGACGGAAGTCGATCGAGTCCTGCATCCGCGCGCGCTGGTCGCCGACCGCACCGAGTTCCTGGGAGAGCACGAGCTGGTTGATCGTGACGACGATCGACACTCCCGTAATGATCGCCCCGATAAACGACGAGAAGAGAAACTCGAGGCCGTCCTGGTTCTCGGCGATGATCCGCAACGGCGTCAACTCGAGCGCGCTCGCGAGAACCAGCACGACGTACACGACCAGCAGAATACCGCCGGTAAGCACCCAGCGGTTCACCCGCAACAGCAGCCACAGTCGGACGCCGCCGAGGGGATCGCCACCACCGAAGCCGTCGTCCGAGTTCGCCTCGCTCATTGCCGTCGGGTGTTGATGGCGCCCCGCTGCAAAAGACCACAGCCGGAAAGCGATGGTTCCGATCGACGCGCTCGAACGCAGCCGTGCAGCGACCGCCGAATCGGGAGGCCCACTCGAGTAACGAGAGATGGCCTCGGTAAGCAAAATTTACACCGGGCTGTAATCGGACGTAACCCGTGAACGGACGCCGTCTCTTTACCGACGGCGGCCGGTACGACCGCGTGCAATGAGCGTCCAAGTCGATAGCCCGATCACGTTCGGCATCGGCGGTAGCTTCAACTGGCTCGTCGGCGGCGCGGTCGGCGGGGCCGTCGGTTCGTTGCTGTTCGGCCTCGTCCTGTGGCTCGCCGACCCGGCCATCATCACCGAGGCCGTCCCCGCGATCTACGGCCTCGAGCCGGTCGGGACGGCCGGCTGGCTGTTCCACCTCGGCCACGGGCTCGTCCTCGGCGCGGTGTTCGGATACCTCGTCACTCGGAGCCCGGTGTTCGGGACGCTGATGGCCGACGTCGAGACGGACTTCATCGCGGCGATGGGGCCCGGTACTCGACTGGTCCTCGCGGGGTTCGTCTACGGGCTGGCCGTCTGGGCGATTCTGCCGGTGATCGTCCTGACGCTCTGGACCGCCGTCGGTCCCGGCGAGGCCGCGTTCCCCGGTCTGGCCTTCGAGAGCCTCGTCGGCCACCTGCTCTACGGCCTGTTGCTCGGCGCGCTGTTCGCGCTGGTCGCTCAACTCGAGAGAGACGTCGAGCAGGCCGAAGCGCCGTTCGAGGAAGCGGGCGAGTCGCGGTGACGGTCAGTCCGCTTCGGTGGCGGTTCCCCCGGGACTCTCCGATTCGGCGGCGTCGGTCACGTCGAACGGTCCGGCTTCGGGATCTTTCTGCGGAAGCATCGGACCGACGGAGGCGGTTCGGCGAGTGACCGTGGCGGTTCGGAGAATAAACGCCGCCAGCAGGGCGAGCGGGGAGATGACGATGGCGATGAGCGCGCTGACGACGTACGGCAGAAACGCGGCGCTGACCGTCGGACCGGCGAGATCCGCGTAGACGAATCCGAGCGTCATCGCGGCCAGGATCGCCGGCACGCCACAGTAGATCGTCAACTGCGAGAAGCGCGTGAGTTCCTTCTGGAGGTAGGTCGTTTTGAAGTGCTCGCGTGTCGTATCGAACAGCTCCAGCGTGGTGATCAACGCCTCGAGTTCGGACGCCGCCTCGTCGGACATCGACTCCTCGTATCGGCCGCGGATGTTTCTGGCGAGGTACAGCTGCCAGGCCGAGTTGTACCCGATCGCGGCCGAGACCGCCTGAAACGTCCCGAATTTCGTTTGCTCGAGCGTGTCGTCGATTCTGTCGGCGCTCTCCTCGACGATCTCGGTGTACTCGACGACCAGTTTCCGCACGTCGTCGTCGTCGTGGGTCTGGATCGCGTCGGCGAGACCGCTCGCGTGTGCGCGTGCCGATTCGACGAGCAGTTCGAGCACCCGTGACGGTGCGCCCGGACTCGCCGGAACGCCGGCCGTGTCGGCGACGTTTCGCCTGAATTCCATGACCCCCTCGAGTTGCTCGCGGGCGTCGCCGGCGGAGGCGAACTCCTGGGAGAGGATCAGCTGGTTGATCGAGACGACGAGCGTCACGAGCGAGAACGTGCCGGCGATCATCCCGCCGGCCAGGCGCGTGATCGAGTCGTCGTTGACGACGGCGATAAATCCGACCTCGTTCAACAGGAGAAAGAACAGAAAGACGCCGACGGAGATGAGCGTCGCGACGAACAGTCGGTCTCCGTCGACCAGGATCCACTCGTGAACGCGAGTGAACGAACTGGTCCGCCTCCCGATGTCGGTTCCGTAGGACTCGAGCGACTCGTCTCCCTCAGAAGACCCCATACGCCACGGTCACCGGAGGTGACAATAAGCGCCTGCGTTGCACATACTGATACTGCCCTCGAAACCGTACCGTCCCGTCTCCAGAACGGTTCGGACGGTCGAGCCGGGTGCGCGCTGCCCGTTCAGGGCCCACACTCAAATGGATCCGCGCTGTCGACTTTCATATGCGACGTGACGGAACGGCCCCTCCAGCAGACCGCTCGAGCCGACGGCGGGGGAGACGGCGATGACGAACGAGCCTCGAACACGCAGCCGCCGGTCCGTGCTCGCAACGCTCGGTATTGGCTCGACGGGAGCCCTCGCCGGCTGTCTCGGCGACGGTGGCCCGGGGATCGTCGGCGACCCCGAGTACGAAACCGGCGCCGTCGACGACGCCGACGGCGAGGAGCGCGACCCCGAGGAGATGACCGCGGCGGAATCGCTCGCCGAGCAAGAGATCGACGAGGGCGTCACCGATCTCGGGGCACTCTCCCTCGAGACCCACGAGTTCGTCCTCGAGGATGACTACCGCGGTTCGACCGTCCAGGGCGTCGTCGAGCACACCGGATCGGATCGGATCGACACCGTCGAGATCCGCGTTCGCGTCTACAACGACGACGGCGATCACCTCGGTCGCTACCTCGATAGCACCGGCGATCTGGACGGTGGCCAGCGCTGGGAGTTCGAAGTGATCCTCCTCGAGGCGCCGGACGACATCGCCGAGTACGACGTGACGGTTCTCGGAACGCCGACCTAATACGCGCGGATCGTCCCGAAAGCAGTCGTAAGCACGCTACTCGTGGACTTCCTCGAGGACGTCTCGAACCCGTTCGTTCCGTCGCTCGATCGCCTCGGCCGCGGCCGCCGGGTACGAGTCGGACGGCGGCTCGAGTCCGGGTTCTTCGTCAGGTTCCGGCCAGCCGACGACGATGCTACCGACCGCGCCGTCGGCCTCGTGTGGTCGACAGACGTAGTCGAAGACGCCCTCCTCGTCGAAGACGCGGTCGAACGACTCACCGTCGGTGAGATCGGCGCTCTCCCAGGGCTCCGTCCCGTCGGGAATTCGCCGTTGATCGCCGTGTGTCGACGGGTGGTAGGCGGCGACAGCGTGTTCGCGTTTGCCCCCATCCGCGACCCACTCGACGGTCCCCCCGTCGACGAGGTGGGCGACGGCCGGGTCGGCGTGCTCGTCGTCGCGTCCGCTCGAGAACGTCACCTCGACGTACGGCTTCGGATCGCCCAGATCCGGATCGCCCGCGCCGACTTCGCCCCGCAGACAGCCGGCGACGCCGCTCACGAGGGTCACGCCGGAGAGCTTCAACAGACGCCGTCGTGTCGATCGTCCGCTCACGGCCACCGTTCGGCCGTCGAAGCGAAAAAGAACGCGGTCACTACGACCGCTCGAGCGCCTCCTTCGGTGCACTGTCGTTCTTCTATCGCCTGCCGCCGCCGAAATCAGTGGGAGAGCGAGCGTTTTTGAGGGGCGATATCGTCGTCACGAGCACGTGCCAGACGCCGACCTCGAGGTGGACGTCGACGAGCCGAACACCGACTTCTCCCTTAAAGACGAATACAGCGCGACGGTCAACGTCTTCTTGCACTTCGTGGTGCTCGGCGCCATCACGCTCGTCACCGGCCAGCCGTTTCTCTTCCCGAGTCTTGGCCCGTCGGCGTACCTGATGGCGACCGGCGAACAGCCTCGAGCGGAGGGTGGCTACCACGTCATCGGCGGCCACGCGGTCGCCGTCGTCTGCGGGATGATCGCGTACGTCCTCGTCGGCAACGAGGTCAGCGCCTACGTCGTTTTCGACCGGCCCGACATCGCGTTCTCGTGGGAGCTCGTCTACCTGATGGCGAGCGCGACGCTCGCGATGATGCTGACGACGACCGCGATGCTCCTGACGAAGACGAACCACGCGGCGGCGTGTGCGACGACGCTGATCATCGCACTCGGATTGATGGGCGGCGTCGCGGACGCGGTCATCATCGTCGTGGCCGTCGCTATCCTCTGGTACCTCCACGACCGGGTCATCTCGACGCTCGCCGAGTGGTTCGGATTCAAACCGCGGAACGCCCGCGAGTAGCCCTCGACGCGCGTCGCGTCGACTCGCTACGCTGTCTCGTGATCGGCGTCGGCATCGCCGTCGAGCAGCTCGTCGTCGGCGGCGTCGACGACCGCGTCCGCGTCGACCGCCAGCGCGTAGGCGGGCCGTCCCTTCCCCGTCGGCGACGCGCTGTCGGTCTCGATTTCCTCGAGAAGCCCCTCGTCCTCGAGGCGGTACAGCGAGCGCATCACGTCGGCTTCGGTGAGCGTGCCGACGACGCTCGTTTCGACGCGCTCGAGTCTGTCGGTACAGCGGTGGCGAAGCTCGTGAGTCTGTATCGGCGTCTCCTCGGTTCGGTGGCAGTCGACGACGGCGAGCAAGACGACCTGCTCGGTCGGCGTGAGTGTCTCGACGGCTGGAGTCGGAGCCATACCACGATTACGTGGTCAACGGTGGTAGGTGTTGTTCCGGAACACGCCACGCGAAAATACGCCGGTCGCTCGTGGTGGGTCGGCTCGATTGTCGTCTCCGGCCTCGAGGGCGCGGTGGGCGCACACGAACGCCACCGATCCTCGAGGTCGAGGGCGGCTACAGCCCTAGTTGTTCTCTTCGTCCTGCAGTTCCGCGAGTTCGGACTCGATCTCGCTGTCCTCGACCTCGGCCTCCATCTCCTCGATGTCGCCCTCGTCGACCTCCCCCTCGACGTCGACGTCGTCGGACGGCTCGGGTTCGGCATCGCCGCGACCCATGTCCGATTTGAGCGTCTCGAGTTCGGCTTCGACGCCGCTGTCGGCCGAGAGCTGCTCGAGTTCGCGGTCGATGTTGTCCTTGTCGGAGAGCACGTCGTCGAAGGCGCCGGACTCGTGTAGCTCGTCCAGGGCAGCCGAGCGGGCCTCCATGTCTTCGGTCTTCTCCTCGGCGCGTTCGATGGCGCGGCCGACGTCCTCGAACTCCTCGCCGGTGGCGGTCATCGCCTCGGAGACGGTTGTACTCGCCTCGGCGGCCTCGTAGCGGGCTTTCATCGTCTCCTTTTTCGTGCGGAACTCCTCGATGCGGTTCTGGAGCTCGTTTTTCTTCTCGATGAGCTGGTCCTGCTGGTTTTGCAGATCCGAGATCTGGCGTTCCAGATCCTCGATCTGGCTCATCTTCGTCTTCTTTTTCTCCAGGGCGCGCCGAGCCAGGTCCTCGCGGTCCTGCTGGACGGCGGTTCGGGCCTGCTCGTTGTGCTTCTCGACGTTGTCCTCGAGGCGGCGCTTTTGCATCTCGAGGCGCTTTTTCTGCGTGGTGAGGTCGGCGATGCCGCGTTTGACCTCCTGGAGCTGGTCGCGCATTTGCTCGTAGGAGTAATCCAACGTCTCCGTCGGATCCTCGGCGCGGTTGAGCACCGAGTTGAGCTTCGACCGGATGATGTAGGAGGTCCGAGAGAGGATGCCCATACTCGTACGTATCGCTCGTTGCCCTTAAAAACATCACATCATCGACAGACGCTGCCGAAATCGGCGCGTCGCGCGGTGATCGCGGCGATCCGTTTCGGAAATCGGACGACGGCTTCGGTGGCCGTGAACCGCGGGAGCTACGACCGGACCGATCGATCGCTCGCCGAACCGGCTTCCGGTTCCGGACCCCGGTCGAACGCGCGCCGGAGCGCGTACCGATCGTACTCGCCGAACAGGACGTACGCCGCGACGCCGAGACCCACGAGCACTACCGGCGAACGAGCGGCGGGAACCGTCGCCCAGAGCGCGGCCACCAGTCCGATCCCGAGCGGCGCTCCCGGCCATCCCGGTCGCGAGACGCGGTCGGGACCACCGACGACGAACCGCCAGCCGAAGCCGACGCCGGCGGCAGCCGCGAGGACGAGCGCCACCGCGAGCGGCGCCACTGGGACGCCCGCGATTCCGGTGGCGACGGTCGCGAGTACCGCGAGGACGCCGGCGACCACGCCGCCGAGCGCCAGTCGCTCGAGCGTCGCGAGGGCTCGAGGTCGGGGGGAGGCCCTCGCGCTCTTACGGGACCGTGCTGGTCCGGCTCCGTCGGCCGCTCGAGTCGGTGACTCCGCGGCCGCGCGAGCGGGCTGTTCGGCGGTCGTGACGCGCTGGCCGGCGGTGATCGCGGTCGGTCCGCCGTCGTCGACCGTCCGCTCGCGTTCGTCGCCGCCGGCCCCGTCGTCGGTAGTTTCGGTCGCCGGCGTCGTCGCGTCCTCGCTGGCTCGCTCTCCGTCCAGCCACGGCGACTCGACCTCGACGTTCGCAAACCGGAGCGGAATCCCGGCCGCCAGCCCGAACACCGGGTGATCCTGCACCTGAAAGTGGAGGTGGGGCTCCGAGGAGTTACCGGTGTGACCACAGCGGCCGACCCGCTGGCCGCGCTCGACGCGCTCGCCCGGCTCGACGGCGACGCTTCCCGGAACGAGGTGTGCGAGACAGCTGTACTCGTCTGGCGCGTGCTGGATCGTCACGTAGTTGCCGGGGATGTCGCGTTTCAGCGGGTGGGCGAAGCCGCCGCCGCGGGACGGCTCGAGGTCGGTGTCGAGGACGTCGACGACGACCCCGTCGGCCGGCGCGAGGACGGGTTCGTCGTAGCAGTAGTAGTCCTCGACGGCCGGGCCAGTGTCCACCGGCCGCGTTCGGCCGTCGTCGTCCGTGATGACGAAGTCGTAGGCGTAGCGTTGAGTCAGCGGGAGCCACGAGTGGGAGTACTCCTTCTCGAGGCTCCCGTTGACGACGGTCCAGGTACCGTCGACCGGCAGGCGGTAGTCGATCGGTCGGTCGTCGGTCGGGTCGGGGACCGACCCGCGGTGACGGACGGACGCGACGCCCGAGCCGAGAAGCTGGAGTCCGTCCTGTGCGAGCACGAGCGGGTTCAGGAACGTAAGCGGGATCGAGAGATACGCGACGGCCCACTCGCGCCAGTCGCCCATGTGAATCCAGTCGGTGGGCTCGGTCTCTTCGTCGGCCCCGCGCTTCAGTGCGAGGTCGACGAGCGGTTCCAGAAAGATCCAGAAGAACAGGAAGAAAAACAGCCCGAACAGCTGCATGAACGCCAGCGAGTCGACGAGGTGGCCCGGCACGGCGAGCAGGCCGAGCCAGCCGTACTTCACCGGATCGAGCTCCCGGAGCCGGCGGCGGACGCGCGCCGCGACGCTCTCCTCGGATCGCGATTCGGTATCGTCGATCGCGTTGGTCGCCGCGGACTCGTCGGCGCCGCTCATGGCCACTCGCCGCCCGCTCTGCGGCTCTGGCGGCGACTCGGGAGTCGTCGAATTCGTTCGCTGGCGCGTGACGGCTCGATCATATCGGATCGAACGGCGGGTGTAGATGTAATCGTTTTGCGAACTCGATTTCACAAGTCGTGCTAACACGACGCATCTGATGGCCGTCGCCACTCGAGAGCCGGAACTGTCATTGCGCTGTCCGACGAGGAGCCGATATGGCACCGGACGGGGGCGACGCTTCGGAGACCGAGCGGGACGTCGACGCCCGCGAGGCGTTCTCGCTTTTGGGCCACGAGATCCGCCTCGAGATCCTGCTCGCGCTGCTCGAGGACTGGGTCGCGATCTACACGGAGCCGAAATCCTACGCCGAACTGATGGACGCCGTCGGCGTCCGGGACAGCGGTAAGTTCAATTACCACTTAGAGCAGTTGCGCGGCGTCTACGTCCGGCAGGTCGAGGACGGCTACGTCCCGACGGCGAGCGCGACGGCGCTGTACCGCGCCGTGCTCGCCCACCGACCGACCGAGACGTTCGAACTCGAGTCGACGCCGATCGACGCCGACTGCCCGGTCTGCGGGAAGACGGCGACGCTGCGCTACGAACGTGGGTTCGTCTCGATCGACTGTGCGACCTGCGAGGAGTGGGTCGGCTTCACCTACTCGCTGCCCCAGCGCGCGTTCGACGGTCGCGACGTCGACGCCGTCCTCGAGGTCCTCGACGCTCGCGTTCGTCACGACCTCGGCGTGGCTCGCCGCGGCCAGTGTCCCGACTGCGGCGGCGCGACGACCGTCGATCCCCGACTCGAGGCCGTCGGCGACGCCCACTGGGTGGAACTCGCGTGCGAGACCTGCTCGCTCGTCGTCGGGATCGACCTCCCGTCCGCGATGCTCACGGACGACCGCGTCGCCGCCGCGTTCCGCGAGGTCAGCCTCGACCCCGAGCGCTACCTCTGGGAACTCCCCGCGGGAACGACCCGCCTCGAGTCCCGCGAACCGACGCGACTCGCCGTCGACCTCGAGGGCGACGGCGGAACCGTAACGATCGTCGTCGACGAGGCCCTCGCGCTCGAGTCCGTGGCCGTTCGCTCGCCGTAGCGCCGACTCCGCGTCCGCTCGCCGTCGGTCCGATTCCCCGCCCGTTCGTCGGCGGCGAGTCCGCTCGGACCCGCCCGCGAGCGATCCCAAACGCTGTTACCGTCCTCCACGGAGGGATACCCATGACCGACGTCCTTGTCCCCGGCGGTCGCGACGTCCGGGGGACGCTCGAGGAACCGACCGACGGAGCCGACGCGATCGTCGTCGCCTGCCCGCCCCATCCCCAACACGGCGGCTCTCGGTCCGATGGGCGACTGACGGCCGTCAGCGACGCCCTCGTCGACCGCGGGATCGCCTGCCTGCGCTTCGATTACGGGTCGTGGGACGAGGGGTACGGCGAACGGGCGGACGTCCGAAACGCCGTCCGCTGGGCTCGCGAAGAGGAGTACGATCGCGTGGGCCTCTTCGGCTACAGCTTCGGCGCGACGCTGTCGCTGCTGGCCGCGAGCGACCTCGAGTCCCCACCGGACGCCGTCGCTGTGCTCGCACCGACGGCGCAACTGGCCGAGGATCTGGACGCTTTCGAGGCGCTCGCAGGCCTCGAGACGCCGGTCCAGATTCGCTACGGCGAGCGCGATACCACCGTCGACTGGGAGCCGATCGTCGAGCGCGCCCGCGAGCGCGGCGACGACGTGGCGGCGCTGTCCGCGGACCACTTCTTCGTCGGCAAGCACGACACCATCGCGGGCGACGTCGCCGCGTTTTTCGAGCGGGTGTTGCTCGAGTCGATCTGAGTCGTGCCAACGGAACTGCACCGCGCAGTTTTGACACCGATTCTCGCGACCGGTCGCCACACGTAGCCCAGGATGTTCCCGTTCGCGACACGGTTTCCGGGATGACCCCACGCCGACCGCGACCTCGAGCTCCGGTCGGGCGGATGAGCCGCGCCTTGGAATATCCGGAAAGAATAACATAGAACATGGAAGATGATGTCGTATGGAAGTCCCACTCCTGGTGACCGATTTCCTCGACCGGGCGAGAAAGTACTACGGCGACGAAGAAGCCATCGTCGCGACGAGCGGCGAGCGGTTTACGTACGAGGAGTTCGGCAACCGGGCCGACCGGCTCTCGACGGTTCTACAGGAGCGCGGCATCGAGAAGGGAGACCGGGTGGCTGTGCTCGATCCGAACACGCACTACCAGCTCGAGTCGGCGTACGGGATCATGCAGCTCGGAGCGATCCACACGCCGCTCAACTACCGGCTGACGCCCGAAGACTACGAGTATCTGCTCAGCGACTCCGGCGCGAAGGCCATCATCGCCGACTCCGAGTACGCCGACAAGATCGAACCGATCCGCGACGAGGTTCCGACGGAGATCTTCATCACGAACGACGTCGACGACGTTGACGGCGACTGGGAGGGGTTCGACGACCTCATCGACGGCCTCGAGCCGGAGTACGACCGTCCCGAGATGAGCGAGGACGACGTCATCACCATCAACTACACCTCCGGGACGACTGGCGATCCGAAAGGCGTCATGCGGACCCACCGTACCGAGTCGCTGCACGCCCAACTCGTGACGATTCACCACGAGATCCGCGACGACGACGTCTACCTCTGGACGCTGCCGATGTTCCACGTCAACGGCTGGGGCCACATCTACGCGATCACCGGAATGGGCGCAAAACACGTCTGTACCCGTGGCGTCGACGCGGCGGAGATCTTCCGGCAGATCGTCGACGAGGACGTCTCGTTTCTCTGTTGTGCCCCGACGGTCCTCAGCATGCTCGGCGAGTACTACGAGGAACACGACGTCCAGACCGACGGCGACAACCCGATGCGCGTCACCGCAGCCGGTGCCGCACCGCCGGAGGCCGTCATCGAGACCGTCGAAGAGGAGTTCGGCTGGCACTTTCGCCAACTCTACGGCGCGACCGAGACGGGGCCGCTCATCGGCACGTCCGCGACCCGCCGGCTCATCGATGAGGACAGCGACGATCGGTTCGCGCTGAAAAAGCGCCAGGGGATCGCGCCACTGGCGACCGAGGTTGCGGTCGTCGACGAGGACGGCACCGAGGTCCCATGGGACGACGAGACGATCGGCGAGATCCTCGTCCGGGGCAACCAGGTGATGGAGGGCTACTGGGAGAAGCCCGACGCGACCGAAGAAGCGTTCACCGAGAAGCGGGACGGCTGGTTCCACACCGGCGACCTGGCCGTCGTCAACGAGGACGGTATGCTGTCGATTCAAGACCGCGAGAAGGACATCATCATCTCCGGCGGCGAGAACATCTCGAGCATCGAACTCGAGGACACCTTGTTCGACCATCCGGCGGTCTCGGACGTCGCGGTGATTCCGGCACCCAGCGACCAGTGGGGCGAAACGCCGAAGGCGTTCGTCGTGCCGAGCAACGAGAATCCCGACGATCCGCCGGTGTCGGCGGACGAACTGACGGCGTTCACGCGCGAGCGACTCGCCGGCTACAAGGTCGTCCATCGGGTGGAGTTCGTCGACGAACTCCCGACGACGGCGACCGGCAAGATACAGAAGTACGAGCTGCGCGAGCAAGAGTGGGACGACGAAGAGTCGATGGTCGGCCAGGGGTGAGGGCTCTCCGGTCGGTCTCGCTCGGACCGTCTCGTCAGTCCCGGCCGTGTCTGGTCAGACACTTCGAGAGGCCGATCAGTTCGACGGGTTCGGAGTTATCGGGCGAGTAGACGACCATCTGCCCTTTCTCCATGTAGGGCACTTTCGACTCGAGCGTGCTGGGGATGTTGACGCTCTTGATGGCGTCCTCGTCGCCCAGGTTGAGGACGACGGTCGTGTTGATCTGTTTGAAGACGGCGTCGTCGATGTCCTGTGGGTCCTGGGTGATCAGGAACAGCCCTAACCGTTCTTTGCGGCCCTGCTTCGCGGCTTCGGTGAACTTGGTAATGACCTTCCGGGCCTGGACGCTGTCGGCGTCGGTGAGGAAGTTGTGGGCCTCGTCCATCCCGAGGACGAGCGGCGTCTCCTTGATTCGATCGTAGGTCGGATCGTTCGAGAGTTTCTCGTCGATCAGCAGCGAGGAGAGCGCGAGGACGACGGCCTCCGTCGCTCTGGTGTCGTTGACGTGGTAGGTCGGAACGACCGAGAGCCCGCCGGGGCGGACGAACTGGTGGATCAGTTCGGTGATCGGCCGCGCGTCCTGATCGAAGACGTCGTCGAAACCGAAGACCCGCCGGCGGACGGCATCGTAAGTCGCCTCGTGGACGCGCCCGGACTCGTCGAGTTCCTCCCGGAGCGCGGGGTCGTCGAGGAACGATTTGAATTCGGTGTAGGTTCCCCCGTCCCCGTAATCCCTGAAAAACCGATCGATCAGGTACGTAAGCGCGCCGTACTGGTTGTCATTTAAGGAGCCGCCGGAGACGAGCCACGGGCGGGTCCGACACATCGTGAACGGAATCGTGAACTCGACCTGCTGGGCGCGGTGGTGGCCCGCCGCGTAGGAGGCGTCTCCCACTTTCGGGACGAACGCGGTCGTATCGGCGACCCCGCCGTAGGCGACGTTCTCGCGCTCGAGTCGTCGCGCGAACGCGTCGTCCAGGTCGGGGTTGTCGTCGTGCATCTGGGCGTACTCGTCCTGCGGGTCGAACTGGACGACCGCGGGGCCGACGTCGCGGCCGTCCTCCATCGGGTAGGTCCGCTCCTCGGCGAGGAACTGTCGCAGGATGTTCTTCGCGCCGTGGGTCTTCCCCGACCCCGTACCGCCGGCGATCAACGTATGCCGGAAGACGAGCGGATCGCCCGCGTCGTAGTCGTCTTTCAGCCGATAATCGATAGTGGGCGGCGAAGCCGCGGTCCGCACCTTCTCGCCGCCGACCGAGAGGTGGCCGAGGAAGACGCCGTCCTCGGGCATCTTCAGCCCCGTCTTGATCTGTTCGGTGTCGTCAGCGGTCCGGATCACCGTCTGGGGTTTCGGCACGCGGTCGGTCATCCGTCGTTTCAGTTCGCCGTCGTCGTCGTAGAGAACCGCGACCGGCTCGAGTTCGGCGACGAACTTGTAGTCGGCTTCGTCGACGCCGTCGCTTCGCATCGCGCGACGGGCGTGAATCTCGGTGGCGTCGTCGGCGTGATACTGCTGGGCGTACTCGAGTCCCGTGATGCGACAGAACAGCGTCTCCCCGTCGGGGTAGGGCGCGAGCAGATAGCTCCCGATGCGGATCGACGAGCGGTTGCCCTGCGTGACGTACGCGCGTAGCGTGGTTTCGTCTTCCTCCTCGGCGACGCGCAGTCCCTGGGAGACACAGAGCGCGCCGATACCGACGTCTTCGCCCCGCGGTTCGACGGACGTCGATTCGAAGGCGTCGTCCGCGTCGGTCTCGGAGTGTTCCGCGGCTGATTCTGTCGTCTCGTCGGAAGGTGTCGGCGTTGCCGATCGATCGTCGCGATCGACCGTTTCGGACCCGCCAGCGGCCGAATCGCTGTCGGACTCGGCGCTGAAATCACCGAAGTCACCCAGATCGGTCATATCAGGTCCATCCGGCCCGGCCTACAAACCCGTTTCCCTCCGGACGTGGCGGACGAGCGAGCGACTCGAACGACGCGGTCGCTCGAGAGTAGTGAAAACGGATAGAAAAGCGCCCTCGGCGACGATTTTCCGTCGGTTGCGATGCGGTAGCGGTTCAGCTGTGGCGGCGACACGCACGGCCGTCGCGGGATCCCGTTTCGTTACGGGGCGATCGACATCGCCTGCTCGTCGGCGACGACGAGTCCGGAATCGGCGTCGAACTCGAGGATGCCGGCGTCGGCGAGACGGGGCAGGTGCGCGTGGTGGAGCTTGAGTTTCGCGCGCTCGGCGTCGGTCAGCGAGTCGACGCTGCTCGCGGCGAGCTTCGCGGCGAACTGGTCGACGGAGACCGGATTGGTGGCCGCCGACAGCATCGAGACGATGCGGATCCGAACAGGGTGGACGATCGCCTCGAGGAGCGCCTGGCCGTCCGGCCCGGCACAGAGATCGAGCAGTCCCGAGAGGTCGGCGGGGTGGACGGGCGACTCGTCGACGAGTTCGGCGCCGGTGTCGGCGTCGAACTCGAGGAGGCCGGCGTCGGCGAGACGGGGCAGGTGGTTGTGGACGAGGCTGGTGCGAATCTCGTGGCGAGCCTTTCCGGTCGAGACGCCGCCCGTCTCGCGCTCGATGATCGCCGTCGTCAGTTCCGCAAGCGACAGTCGGGTTCGGTGCGTGCCGAGAATCTCGAGGACGCGAATCCGGCGCGGGTGTCGAAAGACGTCATAGCACTCTGCAGGAACGTTTTTGAGAGGGTCCCGGTCACTTGTACCGCCGAGGTGGGCTTCTGAACTCATTACCAGAAGACACTGGTGGAATGGGGTTAAGCCCGTTTCCAAAACGATTTGGCCCGGGAACGAGCGGTTACTTTCGTAACCATTACTTACCCATAACTATCTGTGTAGAAACCATTATATCGATGGGTGTGGGGGGTCGCCTACGGATCTCGTTTCGTGGTGTTCGGGTAGACTACCGAACGTGTAACGGCGATATAACGAGTCCCCGACAGTGCCGTGGCGTATACGGCCGTCCGGTACCGCTAGATTGATCGGGGTCCAACGTCCCGACGCGACCCCACCCCTCGGATATCGTGCCAGCGCAGACGAATGACTGGCTGTATCAGCGCGCCACTGTCTTTTTGCGGCCGCACGTCCTACGGTCTCGTATGATCCTGGTACGCGGTCGTGCCGGCGGCACCGAACTCACTGGCACGCTGTACGAGCGGGGTGAGCGAGCCCCTTCGTTTCGTGGCGCGCCGGACGAAGCTGCCGCGTACGTCTGGGTGTGTGACGAATTCTACGAGGTCGACAGCGGCGGCTCCTCCCAACTCGTCGACGGGCGCGAAGTGAATCTCGCGTTCGAGTCGCCGATGCCTCGCGGATTCGATACCCGCGAGCAGGCGATCGAGGCCGCCAAAGAACACGTCAAGACCCAGTTCGCTCGCATCGGCGTCGATCCCGCCGACGTCGAACTCGAAGTCGAGAAAACCGACGGAGCGACCGAAGAAGCGGGAAGCGAGGGCGGGGCGTAATACTCTGTTAGCCCGGCCGTAACGCCGAATTGATAGCATTCCACTTTTGCAACCCCGGCGTTTGCGCCGGGGAGGATAGTATCACCGCGTTTCCTCCCACCGATGGTCGTCGTAGGTCCGGTCCTGCGACGTATCGAACTGCGCCTCGAGGGTCTCGCGCAGCGACGCCTTCTCCGAGCGGCTGATCCGGGCGAGTTCGTCCGCCTTCTCGACGATCGTCGGCGGACCGTGGGCGACGGCGACGTCCTGCAGGAGTTGCATCGTCAGGGCCGCTCGCGTGTCGGAGTCGCGAGTGAACGCGTACGGCGCCTCGAGCCGGTAGATGAGGTCGTCCCGCGGGTCGTAGACGACACAGAACGTCACCTCGTACTGCTCGGGCGCCAGCGTTCGGTCGACCCCGAGCGCGTCGCCGTGGATCGACAGCGGCCGGTCGACCCCGCCGCGCGAGCGAAACCAGTTGGTGTAGGTCAGCGCCGACGTCTCTCGCTCCCAGCGTTCGCCCTCGACGTCGTCGACGTACTCGCCGCGCTCGAGCAGGCGCGTAAAGAGCGCCGCGTCGTCGTTCCAGGGGGTCGCGAGGTCGACGTTTCGTTTTTCTTTCAGCGTTCGCGTCACGACGCGCGTCGCCGGGTTCTTGACGAAGCCGACGAGGGGAACGCCGCGCTCGACGAACGTTTCGACGAGCCGAACGTAGTTCTCGAGGACCGTCGTCGGACGGGGGTCCTCGAGCAGGAAGTCCTCGAGGTCGGGGTGCTGGTCGGCCCAGCGCAGCAGGCCGCGGGGGTAGATCGGTCCGTCGAGGACGAGCAGGTCGTCGACGTCCTCGGCGTGGTCGAGGGCGTGGTTGCTCTCGGCGAGGTAGAGCGCGAGCGCGTGGACGACTCCCTCGGCGAACCGGGGTAGCGGCGGGATCTTGACCGCGCGGCTTCGACTGTACCCCTCGTCGAAGGCCCCCCACGACTCGTCGACGGTCATCGTCTCGTCGTTCGAGTGGACCGTCATCACGGTCGTCCGCGACCGATGGACGTCGAGGTCACTCGGCGTCGCGCTCATCGCCGCCTGCGCGATGTCGATCACGAGACCGTTTTTGAACGTCGTCGGGTTGATCGTCCCCGCGTCGAGACCGTGCTCGCTCTCGAAGGGCCGTTCGTGGAGTGCGACGTCCTCGCAGTCGACCCGACGGCGCCGCTGTTCGTCGACCGGCTCGAGAACCCGCCGCCCGTCGCCGTCGACGAGCGGATCGAGAAACTCCTCCCAGACCGTCTTCGCGAACGCGCGACGGTCGCGCGCGTCGGCACCGTGGTCGATCCGCCGCGCGAGCCGCGCGATACCGTCGAAGTGGACCGGATCGAGCGTCATACACGCTCCCGCTCAGTCCACTCGCAAAAAGTCAGCGGTCGGGCCGGCGGACCTGTCGGGGCAGTGTTCACTCGAGGACGTGTAAATTCTCATCAGAAAAATTATATGTACTGGCGGTATGGATGCGGACGACCCGATGTCCGAACGAGTTACGGAGGAGGCCGGGTCGGAGGCCACTCCGATCAACTGGCGACAGGACGGTGCCGAGATTACGCTCTACGACGAGACCAACGCCGACGCCTGGATCAGCCTCACGTTCGAGGCCGGCGTTCCGCCGGAGCACCGACTCTACATGATCTGTGACGACTGCGGCGCCGTCTTCGCTCAGCGAACCGTGCCCGGCCACAGCACCGTCTGTGGCGACTGCGGTGCGACGTTCGATCACTGAGCGAGTCGAGATTCTGTCGGCGGTGACGCCGTGTGACGGATCGGTTAGTCACCACGGAGTACGAGCGGTCCCATCGCCGAGGTTCGTTTTGCTACCGTCGCCAGCCGAAGGATGTAGGAGACGAACAGCAAGAACGGCAGGAGACAGATCGTGTACGCGGAGACGACAACCCACAGCAGCGCGTCGATGCCGAGAATCGTTCCGGTGACCGTCGTCGTATCGACGAACATGAGCACGCCGCCGGCGACGACGAGCGCCACGACGGCCAGATAGAGAATCCCCTGTGAGAGCTTGACGAGTGACCACTGAAAGTACAGCGTCTTGATGTACTCCCGAGAGGGGCCGTACATCGCGAGCGCCTCGAGCGTCTCGACGCCCGCGTCACGTTGCCGGGCGGTCAGACTCTCCTCGTAGTGGTCGAGCAGCCACCGGAGGTCGTACATCTTCCGGTCGTAGTTGTAGTTCAGCGCCGCTTTCATCACGTCGTACGAACCGAAGCCGGCGTCTTCGAGTCCGTCCGACGCGACCGACGCGTTCTCGAGTAAGTCGTCGACGTACTCCTCGACGTGTGACCGAAGGTCGTCGTCGTCGGTATCCGCGACGCGGGCTTCGAAGACCTGCGCTCGGTCGCTGGTGGCGTCGATCAACTCCTTGAGAAACAGTGCGGGGTTCGCGGGACTCGGAAACTCCAGGAGGTCGTCGGTGTTCTGGTAGAAATCCATCGCTCGATCCATCCGTTCGCGCTGGCCGCCGAGCGGACCGATTTCCTGTGAGAGCACCAGCTGGTTGATCGAAACGACGAGCGTAGTGCCGGTGATCAACGCGCCGATCAGCGCCTGAAACGTCATCTCGACCCAGTCAGTCGACGCCATCACCGCCCGGATCGAGGGGGAGCCGAGGTGTCCCCAGAGCAACAGCGTGACGAAGATGCCGGCCGCCGTCGCCCCCGTGAGGCGCCATCGGTTCGCGTTGAGCAACACCCAGAGCTTGAGACGGTTCTCGGCGGCTCGTTCCCGCATCGTGTTCGCGGACGTGAGATCCCTCATCTGTGAACCGTCGTCAGTCCTCGAGTCGTCGCTCGAAAACCAGGAATTTCGTGCCGCCGCCGTCGTAAGAAATCGTGTCGACGAGCCGCCACCCGTCGGTTCCGAGTTCGTTCAGTCGTCGCTCGGGGTTCGCCGATTCACGCTTGGTGAGCTCCGTGGGTGGCTCGATCACTTTGTACTCCCACTCTGCCGCCGAATCGTCCGTCACGTCCGAACCGTCCACTCGGAGACAGGTTACTCTTTGGCCGGAATACAGCGATCCGAACGGGTCCGGTCACTCCAAGAAGCGTTCCTGGACGTTTCCGGTCGGCATCATACACTGATCTTTCTTGCCGAAAAGCCGGTAGCGGTGGTCGGCGACGAGGTCGTACACCCAGTCGCGCAGTCGCCGCGGGAGGAATCGAGTCGGGCCGAGGAGTCGGTAGATCCCGCCCAGTCGCTGGGCGATCCGAATCACCGCGCTCGATTTGACGTAGCAGTCTTCGCTCTCGATCAGGACGACCGACTCGAGGTCGTGGCCCGCGAGGCCGTGCTCGGCGAGCAGTTCCTGGCCGGCGTCGGACTGCAGCGACGCGAAGTGAAACTGCCCCTCGGTGTCTCGAGGCACGATGAACTGCACGAAGCCGTGACAGAGGTTGCAGACGCCGTCGAAGAGGACGATGGGGGCATCGTCCGGCACGTCCGTCGTCATCGGATACCGGAGATCAGTCGGCGAGATAATTCAGCGTTCCGGTCGGCTGATCCGGCGGACTCGAGTGGGGCGAGCGCCGCCCCCGAGTCGCGGTACTCCAAAGCCGGCCGTACTGCACGGCTCCGATCGACGAACGACAGCTAGTTACGCCAGGGTAGAGTGCCCCCGCACATGGACGCTGCGCTGATCATCCTCGACGGGTGGGGACTCGGCGACGGGACGAGCAGAGACGCCGTGGCGGCGGCCGAGACGCCGACGTTCGACCGACTGGCCGAAGCCGGGGCGTACGGGACGCTCGAGGTTGCCGGCCGACGCGTCGGGTTACCGGACGGGCAGATGGGAAACAGCGAGGTCGGCCACCTCAACATCGGCGCCGGCCGCGTCGTCTACCAAGAGTACACCCGAATCTCGGACTCGGTCGACGACGGCTCGTTCCGCGAGAACGACGCGATCAACACGGCCTTCGACCACGCTCGCGAGAACGACGGCAGAGTCCACTTTCTCGGCCTCGTCAGCGACGGCGGCGTCCACTCGGATCAGGAGCACCTCCACGCCCTGATCGAACTGGCCGCCGATCGCGACATCGAGGCCGTCACTCACGCCTTTACCGACGGTCGGGACACGTCCCCGACGGGCGGTCGCGAGTACCTCGAGACGCTCGAAGACGTGATCGACGAGCACGGAACGGGCCGCGTGGCCACGGTCTCTGGCCGGTACTACGCGATGGACCGCGACCAGAACTGGGAACGGACGAAACGCGCCTACGACGCCATCGTCCACCGCGAGGCCGAGTACGAGGCCGATTCCGCCGTCGACGCGGTCGAAGCGTCCTACGACCGGGACGTGATGGACGAGTTCGTCGAACCCACCACGGTCGCCGACCGTCCCGCGCTCGAGGACGGCGCCGGCGCTGAGCAAAGCTCAGCTGGCAGCCATCTTGCGCTGCAAGATGGCGATTCGGTCGTTTGGTTCAACTTCCGTTCGGACCGCGCTCGCCAACTAACCCGGATGCTCGCCGACATCCGGAGCGAGGACTGGGCCGACCAGTTCGAGACCGCACCGCCGGAAACGGCGGTCGTCACGCTAACTCAGTACGACAAGACGTTCGACCTTCCGATCGCCTACCCGCCGAACCAGCCCGAAAACGTGCTGGGAGAGGTGCTCGCCGACGCCGGCCGAACGCAACTGCGGATCGCCGAGTCCGAAAAGTACGCCCACGTCACCTACTTCTTAAACGGCGGCCGCGAGGTCGAGTTCGACGGCGAGATCCGCGAGATCGTCGAGAGCCCTGACGTGCCGACTTACGACCGCCAGCCCGAGATGAGCGCGCCCGAGGTGACCGACACCGCGATTGCTACCATCGACTCCGACGATCCCGACGTGCTCGTGCTCAACTACGCCAACCCGGACATGGTCGGTCACACGGGCGACTACGAGGCGGCTATCGAGGCCGTCGAGGCCGTCGACGAACAGTTAGGTCGATTGACGGACGCCCTCGAGTCGGCCGGTGCGGACGTTCTCATTACCGCCGATCACGGCAACGCCGACGACATGGGGACCGAAGAAGACCCGCACACGGCGCACACGTACAACGACGTGCCGCTCGTCTACGTCGCGGCGGACGGCACTGACGGGGGTGGACGCACCGTCCGCGAGGGCGGCACCCTCGCCGATGTCGCGCCGACGATACTCGAACTGATCGGCGTACGACAACCACCGGAGATGACCGGCGAGAGCCTGCTCGAGTAGCTGACGGTCCGTTCGACGTGAGCGACGCCCCCGTCGTCGATCCCGGTCCGCTCGCTGTATCGTACGGGTGGGTCCACGCGACGTATCAAGGTTTTTGGTATCAACACCCGTGCGTCCAGACGTATATGAGCGAGGATTCCGACGACAGTCACCAGTTCGCCACGAACAGCATCCACGCCGGCCAGGAGCCCGACCCGACGACGGGCGCCCGTGCACCGCCGATCTACCAGACGACCTCCTACCAGTTCGACGACACCGACCACGCCGCCGCGCTGTTCGGCCTGGAGGAGGCCGGGAACATCTACTCGCGGATCATGAACCCGACGAACGCGATGTTAGAGGAACGCATCGCGACGCTCGAGGGGGGCGTCGGCGCGCTCGCAACCGCGTCGGGGATGGCCGCGTTCGACCTCGCGACGTTCATCCTCGCCGACGTCGGCGACAACATCGTCAGCGCGTCGTCGCTGTACGGCGGCACCTACACCTACCTGACGCACACCGTCGCCAAACGCGGCGTCGAGACGACGTTCGTCGACACGCTCGACTACGAGGCCTACGAGGAAGCGATCGACGACGACACGGCGTTCGTCCACCTCGAGACGATCGGCAACCCGGCGCTCGTCACGCCCGACATCGATCGCATCGCCGACATCGCCCACGACCACGACGTGCCGCTGTTCGTCGACAACACCTTCGCGACGCCGTATCTGTGCCGCCCGCTCGAACACGGCGCGGACCTGGTCTGGAACTCGACGACCAAGTGGATCCACGGCGCGGGCTCGACGGTCGGTGGCGTTCTGGTCGACGGCGGCTCGTTCCCGTGGCCGGAGGGCGACTACCCGGAGATCTCGGAGCCGAATCCCGCCTACCACGGCGTGAACTTCTACGAGACGTTCGGCGACGCGGCGTTCGCCATGGTCGCTCGAACCCGCGGCCTGCGCGACCTCGGAAACCAGCAGTCGCCGTTCGACGCCTGGACGACGCTCCAGAAACTCGAATCGCTCCCGCTGCGCATGGAGAAACACTGCGAGAACGCGATGGCCGTCGCGGAGTACCTCGAGGATCACTCGAAAGTGTCGTGGGTGAACTACCCGGGTCTCGAGAGCCACGAAACCCACGAGGAAGCCAGCGAGTACCTCGAGGGCGGCTACGGCGGGATGATCACGTTCGGCCTCGCGGACGGCTACGACGCCGCAGAGACGGTCTGTAACGAAGTCGACCTGACGAGTCTGCTGGCGAACGTCGGCGACGCCAAATCGCTGATCATCCACCCGGCGAGTACGACCCACCAACAGCTCACCGAGGAGGAGAAACTGGCCAG
This sequence comes from Natronolimnohabitans innermongolicus JCM 12255, assembly GCF_000337215.1. Taxonomy (GTDB): domain Archaea; phylum Halobacteriota; class Halobacteria; order Halobacteriales; family Natrialbaceae; genus Natronolimnohabitans; species Natronolimnohabitans innermongolicus. The sequence goes on from NZ_AOHZ01000033.1 coordinate 38,150, forward strand.
CGGGACGACCGACGACCTCGTGCGGCTCTCGGTCGGCATCGAGGACGTCGACGACGTCATCGCGGATCTCGATCAGGCGATCGACGCGGCCTGATACGGTTTCCTGTCCGTTTGATCCGGCGCACCCGCGATCCGGGCGGCGGTTGCGCCTGCACATCGGTACAGTAATCCGTATGAGTACGTGCCGGCGACGCGCTATCGACGCATTGCCGATCGCTGGCGACGCGTTGCTGACGCGCTGCTGTAACGATTTTCAGCTCGTCCGAAACGTCCCCCGCGATTAAGGTCTCGGGGACCGGAGCTATCGATATGCCTACCGGGTTACTCAGCGACGAGGCCGCAGAGCGGATCACGACGACCTGTCGGACCGCGATCGGGGACAGCCTCCGCTCGATCACGTACTTTACGCGCGACGACTTCGAGCAGGTCTATCTCCGAGACGACCTCGAGCGCGACGCCGACCTGTCGACGTTCATCGGCCACGAGTGGCGCGGCTTCAAGACCGCTCAGACGGCCTACGAGAACTCGGAGCTCGGCGATTACAACTACACGATCCGGGTCTTCGACAACGGCTTTCTCGTCCGGGTAACGACCGACAGCGACGGCGTCTTCGTCACGACCGACGGCCTCACGGTCAAAGACTTCGAAGAAGTCGCAACGGCGGTCAACGCGTTTCTCAGCGATCGCGAGCTCGAGTAGCGACAGACGCGAGCTGTTCCATCGTCGTTTCCTCGGTTCGGTGCTGTCGATGCTGTTCGTGACCGTCCTCCTCGCCCGCATGGTCGGAGGACGTTCCAATCGGCAGTCCGCAACCGAGTTCGCCGTCCGTTCCGAGAAGACGTGCGAATCGACGGCGGTCGGCGGCATGTCTATCGAGACTCATACCGTCGAAAAAGGACGATATCCGTTGTTGTAATGCGTCCCATTTGCCGCGGAAACGGCCGACTACGGGCACGGAACGATCCCCACGCCCGGTGGCGATTGTATCGCAGTAATCGCGTGTTTCGACGAAACGGTTCGACGTGGGGGGCGTCTGACAGCGTAACGCCCTTTTCCGTCACGGCCCTCGAACCGAGTATGGCTGACCTTCCCGACCCCGTGGCGGCCGAACTCGAGTCCCACAACGCGTTCGATCCAACCGACGACGCCGACGACGCGTACGAACTGACGACGACCGTCTTCGAAACCACCGTCGCTGCAACCGACGCCGAGGGAAAGCGTGACGGCGAGTTCCGCGTTCGCGTCGCGCTCCCGACCCTGGACGCCGCCGTCGCCGGCGAGACCGTCGCCCCCGTCGTCGAAGACGGCTGGTTCGAAACCCTCGAACGACGGCTCGAGGACGTCTTCAGCGTCGCGCACACGAGCACGCACGAGGAACCAACCCTGGAGCGCGACGGCGACGACGTGGTCGTCACCCTCGAGTACGTCGCCTGGGATGCCGCCGAGGGCGTCGACGACGCCAAGACGCTCATCGAGTACGTCGAAGGCACCTACGCCCAGGGTATCATCCCCGGTTACGAGTACCGCGGGCCGGCCGCGACGCTACTCGAGAACGCCCAGAGCCGCGGCCAGCAGACGAGCGAGGGCGAAAGCGGCGGCATGCCGATGTAACACAGCACGAATGAGCGTACTTTCTCCGGCCGGGAGCGCGACTCGAGCACCGCGAACCCTTCCGGGTTCGCTCAACGGGGAGGGCAGGCTATCACACCGCTACTCACCGCGAGTAAGCGGAGCGAACGAGCAGGCCGACGACCGATGTCAGTGACCGCAGGGAACGAACGGAGGGAGGAGTGCTTTTCATCGACGCTCTTGTGTAGCACTTTGTTGATATCACAGCGTCGCTTTGACAGCGTGTTTGAGCGCTTCTCTTCCTGGTTTCCGCAGTAACTTTC
>NZ_AOHZ01000034.1 GCF_000337215.1 Natronolimnohabitans innermongolicus JCM 12255
CTAACGGACACCGCTGACGCGGTGTCCTTGCTCTCTTCGATTCCACAGCGACAGCTGAGCAGTATCAACAATCTCCTACAGAAGAGCGTTTCATCGAAGCTGAGCGGGATCGAAGATCCCGCGAGGTCCAAAAGAGCGCTCGCGCTCTTTTGAAGATTTTACCGAGTGCGGTCGCGCAGCGACCGCACGCAGCGTAAAAGTTCGTCTCTAGTCCATCGCGATGTACGTCTTCGTCTCCGTCACGCCCTCGAGTCCCTGCACACCGGAGGAGACCGCCGACAGGACGTCGTAAACTTCGGGGGCGTCGACTTCGGCGATAATATCGTAGTTGCCCGCGACGATGTGGGCGTCGGCGACCGACTCGAGGTCGCGAATCGCCGCGAGCAGCCCCTCGGACTTTCCGGCGGCCGTTTTAACCATAATAAACGCGTGAACCATCGTTCCTTGCGTGGTACTCTCTGGCATGACTAAAGCCTTTGCCCGTCGGACGTCGCGCATACATCGTCGTGTGGTAACTTGGGACAAGATTATTGATGGGGGCGAGCGTACTGCGGTGTATGCGGTTCGTGATAATCGGGGCCGGACGGGTTGGTCTGCGTACAGCGCGCGTCCTCCGAGACGAAGGCCACGAAGTGACGTTGATCGAGCAAGACGAGATGAAGGTCCGTCGCGCCCGCGATCAGGAGTTTCCCATCATTCAGGGCGACGGCTCTCGGGAGGAACTCCTCCTCGAAGCCGGCCTCTCCGACGCCGACGTGTTCGGTGCGCTGACCAGCGACCTGAACGCCAACTTCACGGCGTGTATGATCGCCAACCACTACGGCTGTCGGACTGTCATGCGCATCGACGAGGCCTACCGCGAGGGAATCTACCGCAAGTACGCCGCCGAGGTCGACGAGGTGATCTACCCCGAACGCCTCGGCGCCATCGGCGCGAAAAACGCCCTGCTCGGCGGGACGATCCGCGCCGTCGCGGATATCGCACCCCACCTGCAGGTCGTCGAACTGACAGTCACCGACGCGGCTCCCGTCAACGGCTACACGATCAGCGAACTGCAACTTCCCGCCGACGCGACCGTCCTCGCGTTCGGCAAACGCGATCAGGACCTCGGTCTTCCAGACGAAGACCTCTCGCTCGAGGACGGTGACCGACTGGTCGTCCTCGCAGACTTCGCGGTTCTGAGCGAGGTCCGACAACTCCTCGTCGGCGAATCGACGGCGGAAGCGGCCGCGAACGCGGGTTCGGGAGCGACATCCGGTACCGGAGGTGTCCACTGATGGTTACGGCATTTATCATGATCAAGGCGAACACCGGCGAGGCGGACCGACTCAGAGACAGCATCGAAACCATCGAGGGCGTCGAATCGGCCCACATCGTCGCCGGCGACGTCGATATCATCGCCAAGGCACAGGTCGAAACGCCCGCCGCCGTCAAGGAGATCGCGGCAACCCAGATTCAGGGCATCAACGGTGTGGAGGATACGCAGACGTACATCGCGATGGACTAGAAACGAAGTTTTGCGCTGCGGGTGCCCCGAAGGCGCACCCTCGGCAAAAATTCGATTAAAAGCACTCCTCCTTCCCCTCCACTGCGTTCCGGGTCAGTCGTCGGCCCGCTCGTTTGCTGCGCTCACTCGCGGTCAATAGCGATGTGACAGCCTGCCCTTCCCCGGATCGCGCGCCTCTCGCGGTGCTCGAGTCGCGCTCCCGGCCGATAAATCAGTTGCTCGAGTACGTCTTTCAATAATCGTCGCCGATCACGTCGGCCAGCGCGTTCTCGACCGTCTCGAGCACGGCCTCCGGTTCCTGCGTCGCGTCGATGCGAACGAACCGCTCGGGGTCGCGCTCGAGGAGGCGCTCGTAGTTGTCGTGGACGGACTCGAGGTAGTCGACGCGTTCGAACTTGTTGGTCGCGCCCGCGCGTTCGGCGGCCGTCTCGGGGTCGACGTCGAGATAGAGCGTGAGATCGGGGGCGATCGTAAAGGGCTCGTGGACGTCGACGACGTACTCGAGGGGGTCGTCGACGGCGAGGCGGTCGTAGGCGTCGAGGGTCGCGCCCTGGTAGGCGAATCTGGAGTCGGAGTAGCGATCGGAGATCACGAGATCGCCGCGCTCGAGCGCCGGTTCGATTTTCCGGGTGAGGTGGTCGGCGTGGTCGGCGGTATAAAGGAAAAGTTCGGCCAGCGAGTCGGCGTCGTCGTCGCGGATCGAACGGTAAACCGCGTCGCCGTACCAGGAGTCGTTCGTGGGTTCGCGGGTGAAAACGGCGTCGGGGTAGCGCTCCTGTACGGCCTCCCAGACCGTCGTCTTGCCGCTGCCGTCGAGTCCCTCGAGCGTGACGAGCATGGTCGATTCTCGTGGAGAGAACTACTTAGAAGAACCTATCGCGTCCCGTGAGTGCCAAACCACGGAGGCGCCCAGCTATTTATCGCTCGGACTGTATCTTTCGCGTATGAAGGTCCTCGTCGCCGGCGGAACCGGATTTATCGGTACGAACCTCTGTACGGCACTCCACGAGCGCGGTCACGACGTCACGGCGCTGTCTCGAGATCCGAGCGGTGCCGACCTCCCCGCGGGAGTCGACCGCACGATGGGCGACGTCAGTTCGTTCGACTCGATTGCAGACGCCGTCCCGGGCCACGACGCAATCGTCAATTTCGTCTCGCTCTCGCCGCTGTACCAGCCGCCGGACGGCCTCGATCACGAGACCGTCCACCTCGGCGGAACGGAGAACCTCGTCCGCGCGGCCGAAGAACACGGCGTCGACCGATTGCTCCAGATAAGCGCGCTCGGGGCCGACACCGACAGCGAAATCGACTACATTCGGGCGAAAGGGATGGCCGAACGCGTCGTCCGCGAGTCGTCCCTCGAGTGGACCATCGTCCGTCCGTCGGTCGTCTTCGGCGACGGCGCCGAGTTCGTCGAGTTCACGAAGCAGGTGACGACGCCGTACGTGACGGGGCTGCCGGGCGGCGGCGAGACGCAGTTTCAACCGATCTGGGTCGGCGATCTGGTCCCGATGCTCGCCGATGCCGTCACGGACGAGAGCCACGTCGGCGAGACGTACGAACTCGCCGGCCCGCAGATCGTCACGCTCGCGGATGCGACCAAACTTGCCTACGAAGCCGAGGGGAAGTCGGTCACGATCCTGCCGATTCCTATGGCCGTGACGAAACTCGGACTGTCCGCGATCGATCCGGTGCCGTTTCTCCCGTTCGGCGCGGACCAGGCCCGCTCGCTCGAGTCGAACAACACCGTCGTCACCAACGACGTCGACGCCTTCGGCGTTTCCGAGGACGAACTCACGACGTTCGGCTCGTATCTCGGCGTCAGACGTGACAGGCCCCCGTCATCGCAGCAAACCTCGGCGTGAGGCTGACGGCCGCCCGCTCGAGTCGCGCCCGACGGCGCATTTACACAGGCCGATTATCCGACCCGATTTATCCGTGAACCAGTCGGCCCAAAGCTTTACTATAAAGCGTTAGTCAACTCTCGATTACAACTTATCAGGAAATTATCAGTCTTTGGGTCAACCCGGTGCCCGCTTGCGGTTTTAGCAACACTGAAGAAGAACTGAAATTCACCTCAACAAAAGATTTATGTCCTTGATCACTCTGTTACCAATCCAACGGAGCCCCCTGACAAACAATGAAGCTGGCGATGATCGGATTCGGACAGGCCGGTGGCAAGATCGTCGATCGATTCCTCGAGTACGACGATCGGACGGGTAGCGGAATCGTCCGCGCGGCGATTGCCGTTAACTCTGCGAAAGCAGACCTCATGGGCCTGGACAATATACCACAGGAGAATCGCGTCCTCATCGGACAGGCCCGCGTAAAGGGCCACGGTGTGGGTGCAGACAACGAGCTCGGCGCGGAAATCGCCGAGGAAGACATCGACGAGGTACAGAACGCGATCGACGCGATCCCGACCCACGAGGTCGACGCGTTCCTCGTCGTCGCCGGAATGGGCGGTGGGACCGGCTCCGGCGGCGCCCCCGTTCTCGCGAAACATCTCAAGCGGATCTATACGATTCCCGTCTACGGTCTCGGCGTGCTTCCGGGCACGGACGAAGGCGGCATCTACACGCTCAACGCGGCCCGTTCGTTCCAGACGTTCGTTCGGGAGGTCGACAATCTGATGGTCTTCGACAACGACTCGTGGCGACAGACCGGCGAGTCCGTCGAAGGCGGCTACGACCAGATCAACGAGGAGATCGTTCGCCGCTTTGGCATCCTCTTTGGCGCCGGCGAGGTCGGCGACGGCCAGGAAGTGGCCGAAAGCGTCGTCGACTCCTCGGAGATCATCAACACGCTCTCGGGCGGCGGCGTCTCCACGGTCGGATTCGCCAGCGAGGACGTCGAACTCAACACCGGCGGCGGACTCCTCTCCCGGTTCACCGGCGAAAGCGGTGGCGACGACGACCTCGACGCGGCGAACACGACCAACCGCATCACGAGCCTCGTCCGCAAGGCCGCACTCGGCCGACTGACGCTGCCCTGTGAGATCGAAGGCACCGAGCGCGCGCTGCTCGTCCTCGCCGGTCCCTCGGAGTATCTGAACCGGAAAGGCATCGAGCGCGGGCGGAAGTGGCTCGAAGAGGAAACCGGCAGCATGGAGGTCCGCGGCGGCGACTACCCCCGCGAGGAACCGGAGGTCGCCGCGGCAATCTTGCTTTCGGGCGTCACGAACGTTCCCCGAATCAAGCGCCTCCAGCAGGTCGCGATCGAGGCCCAGGACAACATCGACGACATCCAGGCCGAAAGCGAGGAGAATCTAGAAGAACTCGTCGAGGACGACGAGGACGAACTCGAGCCCCTCTTCTAGGCTCGACTTTCTTTGCGGTAGTACGGCGCCAGCGGCCGCGCCCGTTCGTGTCGGGGGGCACGACGGCGGTCGACCGACGAGCGATTGCGCTGGGCCCGCTCGAGTAGAGCGCAACGCGTCGCGTCGGGGTGACGGGGTCGACGTGTTTTTGGGGACGTCGTGAGTAGGCCCACGTAATGGAGGTCGTCGTTCCGTTCGCCGCGAGCGATCCCAAGACTCGACTCGCGGGCGTTCTCGCACCCGCGGAGCGGTCGCAACTCGCTCGAGCCATGCTCGCGGACGTCCTGGACGCGGTCGTCGAGACCGGCCACGAGCCGACGGTCGTCGCGACGGCGCCGCTCGAGATCCGCGGCCTCGCGGTTGATCCGACCGTCGAGGCGGAAACGTCGGTTACGGTCGACGACCGGCCGCTCACCGCGGCGGTCAACGCGCGCCTGCCACAGACCCAGGGCGACGATCCGGTCGCGGTCGTCATGGCCGACCTCGCGCTGACGACGCCCGCCGCCCTCGAGACGCTCTGGTCGAGCGACGCCGACGTCGCTATCGCGCCGGGTCGAGGTGGCGGAACGAACGCCCTCGTCGTTCGCCACCCCGAGTTCCGGGTGGACTACCACGGCGCCTCGTACCTCGACCACCGCGAGCTCGCCCGGACGGCCGGCGCGACCCTCGAGACGATCGACTCCTTCCGACTCGGAACCGACGTCGACGAGCCGGACGACCTCGTCGAGGTGCTCGTCCACGGCGACGAGACCGCTCGCACGCCGGCGTGTCTGTGCGAACTGGGATTCGACCTCGACCGGAGCGACGGTCGGGTGAGTGCGGTACGACTCGAAGGGTCGACCAGTTCGCGGTAGTCCGCGCCCGGCGGCTGGCCGACCGACCGCTCGCGCGTCGATCGAGTCGGTCGAACGAAGTGAAGCGCTTATGTGGCGAGCGCCGGGAGTGATCGGTAATGTTTCCCGGGGCGAGCGAGTACGGCGTCGAGATCGCGGTCGACGAGACGGCAGTCGCGGAGCTCCTCGAGGTGATGCCGGCCGACGTCGCGGCGCCCGCGGAGTTGACCTACGCGCGAAACGTTTTCGTGCCGCTGACGACGGCCTGTCGGTACACCTGTACCTACTGTACGTACTTCGATCCGCCGGGACAGGCCTCCCTGCTCTCCCTCGAGGAGGTCCGGGAGATCTGCCGGACGGGCGCCGACGCGGGCTGTACGGAAGCCCTGTTCACGTTCGGCGACGACCCCGACGACCGCTACACCGAGGTCCACGACCAACTCGCGGAGTGGGGGTACGACTCCATCCACGACTACCTGCGAGCGGCCTGCGAGGTCGCTCTCGAGGAGGGACTGCTCCCCCACGCGAATCCGGGCGATCAGACGCTCGAACAGATGGAAACCGTCGCGGACGTCAACGCCAGTATGGGCGTAATGCTCGAGACGACCGCCGAGGTCGGCGCCCACGCCGGACCCCGCCGGAAGTCGCCGGGCCAGCGGCTGCGAACCATCGAGAACGCGGGGCGACTCGACGTCGCGTTCACCACCGGAATCCTCGTGGGGATCGGCGAGACCTGGCGCGACCGCGCGGAGAGTCTGCTCGCGATCCGCGAGATGCACGACCGCTACGACCACATCCAGGAAGTGATCGTCCAGCCCGTCGTGAACAACGAACGCTGGTCCGACGGCTCGCCGGACCTCGAGACGATGCGTCGGGTGACGGCGATGGCCCGCGCCGCCCTCCCCGAGGAGATCTCGGTGCAGGTGCCGCCGAACCTCGCCCCCGCTCGCGACCTGATCGACTGCGGCGTCGACGACCTCGGCGGCGTCTCGCCCGTCACCGACGACCACATCAACCCCGACTACGAGTGGCCCGCGCTGCGCGAACTCGAGGAGATCTCCGCCTCGGCCGACCTCCCGCTCGGCGAACGCCTCCCCGTCTACGAACGGTTCCTGACCGACGACCTGCGGACCGACGGGTTCGACGGCGTGGCGGCCGACGGGACTGCGGGCGCGGCCGGCGGTCACGATCCCGGCGCGGACCGCGAGTGGCTCTCGCCGACGATCCGTGAGGCGCTCGAGGCCGACGACGAGGCCGGAAAGCGGTACCGAGCGGTGCTCCGGACCGGGACGTCCACCGTCTCGCGCTAGTAGAACGCTTCGTGGACGGTGAGTCCCTCGTCTTCGAGGACTGGTCCCTCGACCGTCGTCGATCCGCCGCTCCGCTCGATCACTTCCTCGCAGGGAATTTCGATAACGGAGTCTTCCCGAAGCGCCGCGAGCGAGTCGACTGAGACGCTGTAGACGACCCGTCCGAGCCCCGCATAGACGATGGCGCTCGCACACATCGGACACGGCTCCGTACTGGTGTACATCACACACGATTCGCGCTCGCTCGCCTCGAGTTCGCTCGCGGCCCACCGAGCCAGTTTGAACTCGGGATGGGCTGCGATATCGTCGTCCGTCCGGGTCGTGTTTTCGGCCGTTCGGACGACCGAATCGTCGACGACCAGCAGGGAGCCGAAGGGCGTGTTTCCGTGCTCGACGGCGAGTCGGGAGATGTCGATCGCGTCGCGGACGTAGTCCTCGTCGGTAGCCATACCGTCCGTTTCGTCGCCGGCACCGAAACGATTTCTTCCGGGCCCTGCTGGCTCTCGCGGGGCGATGGTCGAGCGAGCGGCGTCTCGACCCGTCGTAGTCTCGACCCGTTCGCTTTCACGCACAGGAGAAGCCGCCGTCGACGACCAGCGCCTGGCCGGTGATCCAGGCGGCTTCGTCGCTCGCCAGAAAGAGCATCGCGTTGGCGATATCCTCGGGTTCGCCGAGTCGTTTCAGCGGATAGTACCGCGCCATCTCCTCTTTTGTCTGTTCCCACTCCGCCGTCGTCTTGCCCTTTCGGGGCATCGCCGTGTCCGTCACGCCCGGACAGACCGCGTTCGCCCGGACCCCGGCGGGGCCGACCTCCGCGGCGACCGTCCGCGTGAAGTTGGCGACCGCGCCTTTCGAAAGCGAGTAGGCGCCCAGTTGCGGTGCGCCGATGACGCCGGCCAGCGAGGACGTGTTGACGATCGCACCCGAGCCCTGCTCCTTGAAGTGTGGAATCACCGCCTGGCAGCCGTTCCAGACGCCCTTGACGTTGACGTCGATCACCCGGTCGCGCTCCTCGGCGTCGATCTCCTCGACGTTCGCGCGCTGGTGGCTGACGCCCGCGTTGTTGACCGCGATATCGAGTCCGTACTCGGCGACGGTCTCGTCGACCGCCGCCTGCACCGCCTCGGCGTCCCGGACGTCGAGTTCGATCGCGGCGCCGTCTTGCCCCGCTTTCTCGACCAGGTCGATCGTCTCTTCGGCGCCCTCGAGGTCGATATCGGCGGCAACGATGGTCGCCCCTTCGCTGGCGAACAGCGTCGCTGCTTCGCGGCCGAGCCCTGATCCTGCTCCCGTGATAATCGCTGTCTTGCCTTCGAGTCGCATACTCATACCATTTCGAGGCGTTGTATAAATTATTCGACGCGGCGAGCGCTCGAGGGAGCAGCCGGGCTGTCGGCCGGTGAAAACGTAGACGGAACAGACGCGCCGTCATACGGATTCGTGTCATCAATTACCGCCGATCGGCCGGGACGGTTCGCCGATCCGCGGTAACTACGGACACGAATCCGTATCAGTCGTCGGCCGCCAGCGTTCGATCCGCGCGCTCGGTCTCGGTCAGCAGCGGCGTGCCGTCGGCCTTCGGGCCGAGTTCGGGCCCGAACGGCGGCTCGTCGGGGTCGACGACGCGGCGGCGCTCGTAGTCCGTCGAGCGCTCGACCGGTACGCGACCGATCGAGGTGATCATCTCAACGTAGTCCTCGAAGGAGCGGAACTCGCCGTGCGTGCCGCCCGCTCGAGTCGTGATCTCCTCGGAGAGGATCGTGCCCATGTAGTCGTCGGCGCCGCAGTTCAGCATCTTCAGCCCCTGCTCGTCGCCGTACTTGACCCACGACGACTGGACGTGATCGATGTTGTCGAGGAAGAGTCGCGAGACGGCGATCATCAGTTCGTCCTCGTCGACGCTCGCGCCGCCGGAAACGACGTCGTGTTCGAAAAGCGGCGTGTTCTGGTGGATAAACGAGAGTGGGACGAACTCCGAGATGGCGCCGTCGACGCGCTCCTGGAGGTCACGAAGGCGTTTCAGGTGCATCGCGCGGTGGGCCTCGTTCTCGACGTGTCCGTACATGATCGTCGCCGTCAGTCCGTGACCGACCGAGGCGGCGGCCTCCATCGCCTCGAGCCACTCCTCAGTGCCGATCTTGCCGGGGCAGATGACCTCTCGGACCTCCTCGACGAGGATCTCGGCGGCCGTTCCGGGGACGGTATCGAGCCCCGCCTCCCGCAGCCGGCGGAACACCTCCTCGTAGGACCAGTCGGTGCCCCGTCGGGCGTGGTAGGCCTCCTCGGGCGTCATCGAGTGGACGTGGACCCCGTCGACGCTCATCGCCGCGATCTGCTCGACGTAGGTGCCGGGATCCGTCGCGTACCGTTCCGGCGGTTTGTAGTTGATCTCCTTCGGTTCGGGGTGGGCCTCGAGGATCTCGCGGTGTTCGTCGTCCAGTGCGAACGCGGGGTGGAGGCCGGAGACCGACGTCACCTCGTAGATGCCGCGCTCGACGGCGTCGGCGACGATCTCGCGGGACTCTTCGGGGGTCTTCGTAAAGCCCGCCGTCTCGACCTCGGCGTCCGCCTCGAACGTGTGTGCGGCGTCCTTGAAGTTACAGAACAGACAGCCCACGTTACACGCGGTCGTGACGTTGTTGTTCAGGTTCGCGACGAAGGTCACTTCCTCGCCGACGACGTCGGCGCGGCGGCGGTCGGCGGCCTCGAGCACCTGTTCTTTGCGGCGGCGGTCGATCCCGTCGACGTCCGTGCCGGTCGTGAGTAGTTCGATCGCGTCGGCGACCGTGAGTCGGTCGCCCGCGCGGGCCTTCTCGAGGGCGTTCTCGAAGGACTGGTCGCTTTCGGTCTCGGGGGTGTGGTCGAACGTGAGGTCGGCCTCGGTCACCGGTCGCTCCATCGACGTACCAATTTCAGTACAACGAGAAAAGGATGGTGGATTATTTGTTACGTGTGCGCACATAACGCACGTATGCGTTACGGGTGGGTTTAGCGGTGCGAATAGGTTCGGCTGCGAGTACGACAGGCGTTTCGACCGTTGCGATTCGCGCTGCCACCGATCGTCGCCGGCGACGGGATCGACGACCGACCCGATACTGAAACCTTCTTACGGGCCGGCCACGGCAACTGAGATATGAACGGCGGCGCCGGACACGTCTCGAGGTGTCTCGCATGACGAGCGTCAAGGAGTTTCGCATCGATGAAGAAGCGACCGACGAGGAACTCGGCGAGGGCGCGTTCGCCTTCACCGACGCCTACTCCGTCTTCGACTGGGGGCAGATGCCCGACCGCATTCCCGATAAGGGCGCGAGCCTCTGTGCGATGGGCGCGTTCAACTTCGAACTCCTCGAGTCGGAGGGCGTCCCGACCCACTACCGGGGCGTCATCGAGGACGGCGAGATCGTTCCCCTCGAGGAGACCGCGTCGCCGCCCTGGGAGATGGCGATCGACCTCACGCAGGTGCCAGCCCTCCCCAACGAGGGCCGGACCTACGACTACGACCAGTATCACGCGGCCGCCGGCGAGAACTACCTGGTTCCGCTCGAGATCGTCTTCCGGAACCGCGTCCCCGTCGGCTCGAGTCTCCGCTCGCGGACCGAGCCCGCGGATCACGGACTCGACCACGAAGCGTGGCCCGACGAGGCCGTCGACCTCGAGGAGCCGATCGTCGAGTTCACAACGAAGTACGAGGAAAGCGACCGCCAACTCGACCGCGAGGAGGCCGACGAGATCGCCGGCAAAGCCGCCATCGAGGACCTCGAGTCGATCGCCCGCGAGGTCAACCGCATCGTCACGGAGCAGGCGGAGACCAACGGGCTGACCCACGAAGACGGGAAGATCGAGTGTCTGTACTTCGACGGCGAGATCCGCGTCGCGGACGTCGTCGGCACGTTCGACGAGAACCGCTTTAGCTACGAGGGCGTCCAACTCTCGAAGGAGGTGTTGCGCCAGCACCACAAACGCACCCAGCCCGACTGGGTCGGCGCCGTCGACGACGCGAAGGCGGAGGCGAAAGCACAGGACGTCGCCGACTGGAAGTCTCTCTGTGACGCCTCGCCGGAGCCCCTCGAGGACCACGTCATCGAGGTCGCCCGTGATCTCTACTGTTCGGGCGCCAACGCCTACACCGGCCGAGAGCTGTTCGAGGCGCCGCCGCTCTCGAGTGCGATCGGCGCGGTTCAGCGACTGTAGTTCGATTCCGGATCGATCGACGGGCGGCGAGTCCGGGCGTTCAGTTCCGACGAACGCTCGAGATCGACCGACGATATCTCCGAATACTGGTACGATTGTACCGTTCCAGCGTATTCGCGTCGTCGCCCTCCCGTGTCGGGATTTCGTTCGCACTACTGTATTCTGCTAGCACGTCACATCCAGTGCGTGAAAAGTAACCCTCATATTCGGGGCCGGAAAACCCGTACTAGACAGGTTATGTCCCTCGCATCAAGTGGTCTCGTCGCAAGCATCGTCCCCTTCGAGCCAACCCTCGGTATCGCCGCCGTCGCGTCCGTCATGCTGACGGTGTTCGTCATCGCGATGATCGCGTTCGCCGTGGCACCGCTCGTCTCCTCCTCGTGGAACGACTACCAGCGGACGCCGGCGACGGACGCCGCTGCCGCCCAAACCGCCGAACCGAGCGACGACTGAGACTGCCGGACAGAACTATTCACCGTCGGTCGTACGACTGCGGCCGTCTCCAACGGTGACGGCCGCGAATTCGCGACCGACGTTTCACTGACTGCTGTCCAGCAGTATGAACGTCGGTTCGTCTCGACGCGTCTTTTTCGGGACCGTATCGATCGCCGAATAGCGACAGGGCTCGTTCGCGTCGAGTGGGTTCGAACGAACTCGAGATACCCGAATTCGGATCGAACGGCCGCGATCGAGGCGAGGGTCTTTCTCCCGAGAGGACGTCTCTATCGGCATGGAAATCACGGTGTACGGACCGCTACGCGCTGCGACCGGTTCGAAGACGGTGGGGCTCGAGTTCGCGGGCGACACCGTCGCGGACGCGATCGACGCGTTCGCCGACGCGTACCCGCGGGCCGAGCAGTACCTCTACGACGACCGCGGGGCGATCCGAGCGAGCGTTCGCGTGACGGTCGACGGCGAGCGCGCCGAACTCGAGGCGCCGATTTCGGACGACGCGTCGCTGGCGCTGATGCCGGCGGTTCAGGGCGGTTCGCGAGAGGGCGAACGGACGGGAGAGCGAGCGTGCGAGCGGTCGGCTCGAAGCCGTGTCTAGAGACCGTACTGCTCGCGCACGAGATGGTCGATTCCGCGCTCCTCGAGCACCCCCAACGGCGCGAGCATGTCCAGTTGGACGACGCCCGGTAGCCGCCCGATCTGGACGCCGCCGGTGAACGTACACCGCGAGCGGACCTCGCCCTCGCTCATGTCGAGCAGTTTCGTCGCGCGGTCGAAGGCGTTCTGGGTGGCGTCGTTGACCGTCGCGCCGGAGCCGATGACCTGAATCGGTCCCATATCGTCCTCGAGGTCGACGCCGTGTTCGGCGGCGAGGTCGCTGCCGGCGTCGCGTTCCGCGTCGCTGTAAGGCTTGCTGATGAACGGGAGATCGTCCTCGTTCGGCAGGAGGATCGGCCCGTCGAGTTCGAGTCCGTCGATCACTTCGACGTCCATTCGAACGGTGCCGCTGACGTCGGTCGTGTGCAGGGAGAGTTCGCCGTCGCCCTGGTTCGCGTGGAGGTCGCCGACGTAAATGCCGGCGCCGTCGACCTTGACGGGACAGATGAGCGTCGCGCCCGCCCGAACCTGTGAGACGTCCATGTGGCCGTCGGTCCGGTCCTCGAGGTCGGCCTCGGTCTCGATCCCGTAGTCGTGTTCGGCGCCGATGAGGAACTGGCCGAAGTCGCCGGCGTTGTGCGAGTCGGGCATCGTGGTCGGCGGCGTCGTGCCGACGTTGCCGACGAACGGACGGAGTCTGCCCAGCGTGCCGGGCATCTCGCCGGGTTCGTAGAGGAGGATGGGGTGTTGTCGCGAGTTCTCGGGAATGTCCATCACCTCGTCGGCGTCCGTTGCGAGTTCGTGGGCGGCGTCTTCGTCGAGCGTGATCCCGACGGAGTGGTCGTCGTCGAACGCGACGGTGTAGCCGTACTCGAAGCCGAACGACGAGGCGTTGGCGCCACACTCCGCACATTTGATCGACTCCTCGCCGGTGCCCTCGACGACGGTCTCCGGCCACTCCGTCCCACACTCCGGACAACGGTGGTCGACGAACGGATCGTCGCCGAAGGCGTCCTCGCGCTCGGCCATCGACCCGGTGCTGGTCGCCATGCTCGTCACCTCGACCTCGCGGATGTGCAACGCGACGGCGTCGCCGACCTCGGCACCCTCGACGCGAATCGGCCGCGTGACCTCGTGGCCGCCGCGGAACTCGGGAGTCACCATCGGACCCCAACAGCCCGGCGGCGTGTACGTCTCGATCGTTCCGCCGTCGGCGACCGTTCCCGCCCACTCCTGATCGGGACCGACGAGCCCGAGCGTGTACTGGTCGACAAACAGCTCCTGTTGGACTTCCTGTTGTGACATGCCATACCAATCTACGGCGGAGGCGGCGATAAGGCTACTGTGCGCGGAGCCGGTAGGTCCGCCGTTCAACGATCCGAAAGCAACGCGTCGGCCCGGCGGGCGCAGATGGATCGATCCGAATTCGACGACCGCGTTCGTCGGCCCGGCGTCGCCGACGGCGAGAGCGGCCGATAAGGACGGCCAGTAACGGGAACACTCGGCGCCCGGAGGGGTGCCGAGTCATCGGATTCGGGAGCTACTGCCGAGCAGAGCCGGTGGCGTCACCGATCGGCGGGCAGATTAGACGTGTCGACCCCCTCCGTCCCCGGTCGATCGGCGTTCGTCGCGCGCACACCGGAGACGCCGCAGCCTTCGACCGTGTTGTAGACGGGGCGCTCGTCGTTCCACGCTTCGATCGCGTCGGCGTCCCAGTCGACGTCAGTCCCATCGACCGGTCCGAAATCAGCCGGCGGCTCGCGGTTGTCGGAGACCTGCTCGAACGCGTACGCGATTTCGAAGAGCGTCGGTTCGGACCACATTCGTCCCAGGAACTCCATTCCGACCGGCGCACCGTCGTCGGTGAAGCCGACCGGCAGAACGATCGACGGCCAATCGAGGACGGGTGAGAGGTGGAGGTTGGCCGGCCCCCAGCTCCCCCGCCCCTCGGCCGGCGGCACGTCCCAGTTCCCGGGGTACGCGATCGCATCGAGATCGTTCTCGTGTACCTGTCTGAGCACGTAGTGCTGAAGGTCTCGCTGTTCGTAGAAGGGCTGTACGAAGTCGAGATCCTCCGCGAGTTCGTCGACGTCGTCGGACAGTTCCAGGCTGCTCGTGATACCGCAGGACTCGAGTTCTCCCGAGGCGGCGAGTTCCTCGAGGTCGTCGAACTCGGCGATACCCTCGAGGTAGTCGTTCCAGTCCATGTGCGTGTGGTTCCCGCGGTACGCGTCGCTGACGAACGAACCGGACGGCGGCTCGAGACCGCTGACGACGGTCGCGCCGGCGGACGCGATATCGGAGATCGCCTCCCCGAACAGCGCGGCGATATCCGCCTCATCTTCGTCCGGCATCCAGTCGCTATAGACGCCGATTCGCTTCCCTTCGAGGCCGTCCTCGTTCAGGTAGTCGGTGTACTGGCCACCCGCTGCGTGGGGCGTTTTCCCGTCGGCTTCCAGCGTCAGCGGATCGTCGGGATCGACCCCTGCGAGGACGTCGGTCAGAAGCGCCGCATCTTCCACCGTCGTCGTCATCGGCCCCGGCACGTCCTGGCTCGAGTGTAGCGGCGAGACGCCGTCCCCGCTCACCAGTTGCCTCGTCGGCCGGAGACCGACCAGGTTGTTCGCAAGCGACGGGACACGAACCGAGCCGCCGGTGTCGGTGCCGATCCCCAGCGGCGCGTAGTTCGCGCCGATTCCGGCGCCGGTCCCGCCGCTCGAGCCGCCCGCCGTTCGCTCGAGATCGTACGGATTGTACACCGTTCCGCCCAGCGAACTCGACGAGGAGTAGCCGAACGCGAACTCGTCCATGTTCGCCTTCGCGATGACGATGCCGCCGGCCTCGCGAATCTGTTCGACGATGGTCGCGCTCTCGGCCGGGATTGAATCCGCCATCGCGACCGTTCCGCTGGTCGTCGGCATATCGTCGGTGTTGACGTTATCCTTCACGAGGACGGGAATCCCGTGAAGCGGACCAACCAGTTCGCCGGAAGGCGAGCCGCCGCCGGCGTGAGCCGGTGGATTGCCCTCGGCGTGGGAGGGAGGCCCGCCTCCTGGATTGGACGGGGAGTCCTCTACCCCGAGCGCGGCGTCGAGTTCCGCGGCCCGCTCGAGGGCGTTGGGATTGATCGAGATAACGGCCTGTAGAGCGTCTTCGTACTCGTGTATCCGGTCGAGATAGTACTCGACGACCGCTTTCGCCGTGAATTCGCCACGTTCGTACCCCTCCCGAATCTCCAGGGCGGTCGCGTCGATAAAATCGAGTTCGTCCGCAGTACGTGCGCCGCCCAGACCGGCCAGCAGTCCACTGACGGCGACGGCTCCGGTAGCTCCGAGGACGGAACGGCGGCTCAGGGAGATGGAGCCGCTTTCGTCCGCTGTCAGCGTAGTTTCATTTTCTCCGTTCATTCTTTGTCAGCAGAAGTTCGTGAGTGAAACATAGTAATAAATTCTCTGTGGAAGGTCAGTATTACAATTCCAACTCCACATGACCTCAACTAACACCTACAACATCATATCAGACTGGACATTTAGTCAGTTTCACTGTTTATCTAGTCACTGGATGAGTTACCTGAGGAAGTGGCACAGGGCACCAATATGACTGTCTGTTGACACTATGTCGCGGTCGTTTCTCCATGACCGCTCGTCGGCGAGTCACGTCTCCGACCGTGGGCGTGCGACGTTCGATAGGCGCTTCGAGCGTCGGCGTTCGATACCCTTCCAACTGAGAGCCAAATCCCAAAACCGCCGTCCGTCGAACGTCGCCGTATGCAGGAAAACGAGTTCTACTCGCTCGTACAGGAAGACGGCCACCTCGAGTCGATGGACAGCGCGCAGGCGGCGAGCGAAGCCGTTCTCGCCACGCTCGGCGAGACGCTGACCGGCGGGCAAGCCGAAGACGTCGCGGCGCAGCTTCCGGACGGACTCGCGTCCATCCTCGAGGATACGGGCCACGACGGCGCGGGCTACGACCGCGACCAGTTCGTCGACCGCGTCGGCGAGCACCTCCACGAGACGAACGTCGAGGGAGACGACGCCGAGCAGTTCGCCGAAGCCGTCACCGACGCGGTCGCCGCAGCGCTGACCGACGGCGAGGTCGAGAACCTGAAAGGACAGCTCGACGAGGAGCTTCAGCCGCTGTTCGAGGACGTGACGGTCGACCCAGAGCAAATCTGATCGCCAGATCGCTACCGTCTCGTTCAGAGCCGCGAAACCAGCGTTTACCGCCGGAATCCGCCGTTTTCACCACCGATTACTCGGTACCGAAGAGCCCGCGATGCGGTCGCTACAGCGCGGTCACCGTTCGGGCCAGTCGTCGGCATCGAGGGTGTCGCCTCGCAGGAAGGCTTCGATCCCTTCGCGTGCGTCGTCCGTCGCACAGAGCGCCGCAAACTGCTCGTTCGAGTAGTCGAGCGCCTCTCCGTACTCCCGCTCGACCATCTCGTAGAACGCCGCTTTACCCATCTGTACGGCCGTCGGACTCTTCGCCGCCACGGTCTCGGCGAGGGCCATCGCCGCCGTGACGTGCTCCCCGTCCGGAACGACGCGGTTGAGTAGCCCCCACTCGAGGGCAGTCTCGGCGTCGATCAGGTCGCCGGTGAGGAGCAACTCGAGACACCGCTTTCTGGTGAGCGACTTCATCAGCGGGACGGCCGGACCCATACAGAACAGGCCGACTTTCGGGGCCGTCGCCCCGAACTTCGTCCCTTCGGCGGCGACGGCCAGATCGCAGGCCGCGACCAGACCGATTCCGTTGGCCGCCGCGTGGCCGTGGGCCGCGGCGATCACGGGTGTTCGCATCTCGGTGACGGTGTGGAACGGGTCCTCCATGCGAGTGACCCACTCCTCGTACTCCGATTCGGTCTCGTGGTCGTCGTACTCCGAGAGGTCGATGCCGGCCGAGAACGTCTCGCCCGCACCGTCGACGACGATCGCTCGCACGTCGGACGCTTCCTCGAGCGAACGAAGCGCGTCGTCGAGCCCCTGGGCGAGCGCCGTGCTGAACGTGTTCATCGCCTCTGGGCGAGCGAGCGTGATCCGGCCTACGTACCCGTCGCGGTCGACTTCGACGGCCGAAGACTGGTCGGTCGATGACGCATCTGATGCCATGTGAGTTCGCGATTCGTCGCGCAGCGTGATAATTATCACCCTGAATCGATCGCGACGAACAGAACACAGTTCGATCGGTACTCGTGGCGAGTGACTACTCTCCAGTTCATACGCTCTGGCCGATACCGCCGCAACAGGTTCGCTCAAGTGTGTTACCCTCTATCAAACACTCAATGGCTGATTCGACGGACGAAGACGCGATCGAGTGTCGACAGTGTGGCGATCCGGTAGAATCGACCACCGACCGGCGCGTCGTTACCACTGTCGAGGACGGACAGACCGAATACGAGTACTTCTGTGACGACGATTGCCTCGGCGACTGGAACCCGTGAGTCGAGACAGACAAATAGCGACGAGCCGGTCGAACTGACGACCGACGCCTACTGTTTCTTTGCGACGACGTCGCCGATACCGTCGACCGGTCGGTCCGGGGTGTACTCGTCGGCTTCTTCGGGGAGGCCGAGCTGGTAGTCGGCGCCGTTCTCGCGGACCGTCGTCCGTCCGCGGTGCACCGAGACGTCCCCGTTGAGGTGCAGTTTGACCGCCTCGAGTAAGGCGTCGGCCTCGAGGGGCTGGCCGCGGCGTTTCATCTCCGCCGTGTCGGCGTCGTCCGGTACGTCGAAGGCCCGCTGGGTGATGATCGGCCCTTGATCGAGGTCGGTCGTCACGTAGTGGGCGGTGACGCCGGCGACGCGGACGCCCTCCTCGACGGCCTGTCGGTAGGCCTCGGCGCCCGGGAAGGCGGGCAGCAGGGAGGGGTGGACGTTGATGATCCGGTCCTCGTAGCGGAAGACGACGTTCGGCGAGAGAATCCGCATGTAGCGGGCGAGTACGATCAGGTCGACGTCGTACTCCTCGAGCAACTCGAGGAGCTGATCCTCGTTTTGCTGACCGCCTTCGTCGCCGATGTCGTGGAACGGAACGTCGTAGTGTTCGGCCAGCGGCTGGAGGTCGTCGTGGTTCCCGACGACGACGCCGATGTCGGCGCCGAGTTCGTCGTTGGCCCACGCCTCGAACAGCGCCTCGAGGCAGTGGCTCTCTTTCGTGACGAGGACGGCGATCCGCTGGGTCTCGCGGTCGGCGGGAAACCGCACCTGCACGTCGAGGTCGAGGTCGTCGCCGAGCTCCTGGATGTCCTCGCGGAGCGTCGCCTCGGTACAGACCATCTCGGAGGTGTCGACGGCGAGATACATACGGAAGACGCCGTCGCGAACCGCCTGATCGAGGTCTTCGATGTTGACGCCGCGCTCGAAGAGGAGGCTGGTCACGCGGGCGACCAGCCCGGTGTCGTCGTCTCCGATCACGGTAATCTCGGTGATATCGGTCGTCATCGCAGCCACCTCCGCTCGAGCGAAGTTAGATCCATCACTACGGATTTCAGTCTATCGGGAGTCAAAAGTCCTGCTTTCCGTCGATGGTGCTGAGAACGGGATGATGGCAATATACCCACTATGATTAACACCAATTGTTATCTAACGTGCTAGCTTTATTAATAATGGGTGCACTACTGCTAACCCCCATGACGCTCCCACGAACGCTTGACGTTGCGATCGTCGGCGCCGGTCCCGCAGGTATCGGCATCGCAGTCGCACTCGAGCGTCTCGAGATCGAATACGCCGTTCTCGAGCGCGACTGCATCGGCGCCTCGTTTCGGCACTGGCCCGACGAGATGCGCCTGCTGACGCCGTCGTTTCCCGGCAACGCCTTCGGCGTGCGCGACCTGAACGCGGTCACGACCGACACGTCGCCGGCGCTCGCGCTGGATTGCGAACACCCGACCGGCGACCAGTACGCCGACTACCTCGAGGCCGTCGCGGCGTTCCACGAACTGCCGATCTACGGTGACGTCGACGTCGAACGCGTCGTTCCCGACGGCGTCGAGGGCGATCGATCGGACGCGACCGGCGAGGCGGGCGGCTTCACCCTCGAGACCGGCGAGGGACCGATCAGCGCCGATTACGTTATCTGGGCTGCGGGCCAGTACCAGTATCCTGCTGACGGTTCGCTTTCGGGCGCCGAACACGCGGTCCACGTGTCGACGGTCGACTCGTGGGCAACCTACGCCGAACGGTGGGTCGCTCAGCGCGGTGCCGAAGACGCCGGCGAACGCGACTCGAGCGACGCGGTCGACGAGCCACGAATCGCGGCCGACGGTGCCGGCGTTGCGGGCCCCGTCACGGACGATGTCGTCATCGTCGGCGGCGCCGAGAGCGGCATCGACGCGGCGCTCGCCCTCACCGCAGCCGGCGTCTCGGTCACCGTCCTCGACGACGACGGACCGTGGCAGTATCGCAGCCCGGATCCCAGCGAAGTGCTCTCGCCGCGGACAACCGAGCGACTCGAGTCGGCTCTCAGCGAGGGGCGACCGCTCGATCTCGTTTCCGGCGCGCGCGCCGAGGGTATCGAACGCGAACAGCGAGGTCCCGTCGGCGGTGACGAGTACGTCGTCCGAACGACCGACGGCGACGTCTTTCGGTCGCGGGCGCCCCCGTTGCTCGCGACCGGCTTCGAGGGGAGTCTCGCCGTCGTCGACGACCTGTTCGCGTTCGACGGCGCGTTCCCGGCGCTCACGAACCGCGACGAGTCCACCGAGACGCCCGGGCTCTTCCTGGGCGGTCCGCAGGTCGCCCACGACGGCCAGCAGTTCTGCTTTATCTACAAGTTCCGCCAGCGGTTCGCCGTCGTCGCGGAGACGATCGCGGAGCGACTCGACGTCGACGCCGAGTCACTCGAGGTCTACCGAGAGAAGCGGCTGTTCCTCGACGACCTCGAGTGCTGTGAGCCCGAGTACTGCGACTGCTGATACTGCCGGACAGCACGAGTTGACGTTCGGTCGCGCGACTGCGGTCGTCGCCGTCGGAGCCGACCGCGAATTCGCGCCCGACTGCGCACTGACTGCTGTCCGACAGTATGAGTCCAGCGGCGAAAGAACAACCGTCCGCGCGAGACCGACGTCCCACTCGGATCAGGCGCGTCAGTGACTCGAGTGGACGTGTTCGCGGAGTTCGTCCGTTTCGTCGAACGAGTCGTCGCAGACGGCACAGGTGTTGTGGTGGAGCGCGACGTGCTGGGTGACGCCCGCCGCGGACTGGAACGATTCGTCACAGGTTGCACAGCTGTAGGACATAGTTCCGGTCACGCCTGCAACGAGCAGCGACAAAAAACACGTCCGGACTATCGCCGGCCGGAGAGACCGGGGCGGCTCGAGGCTCGCTGACGGGGCGTCGCTCGCGGTCGGACAGTCAGGCGAGATCGGCCGCTCGCCGACGCAGCGACGCGTCGATCGTCGTATCGTCGGCCAGTTCTTCGAGTTCGTCGGTCGCGTTGCACGCTGCCAACCCCTCGAGTGCCCGTCGGCGGAACTCACCGCGGAGTCCGCCCATCTGGACGAGGATCGAGAGGTTCGTCAGTTCGCGGTCGTCGATCAACCGGTCGATGGCGTCGCGGCGTTGCGTGTGGTGGACGTTCGATTTGACGGCGGTCTGGAATGCAGTGGACATCTGTGGTGTGGATGGTGTGGTGGAAAGCGGCAGTTGGCGGGCGTCTCGACTATCGACACTCCTCTCGACTGACGAACGCCGACCCGCGGGCGCGGATCCACGTCTCTTCGACGTCGCCCGGCGTGGCATCCGAGTAGATCGTACAGACGTCCGGGCGGTGGTCGTTTCGCTCGATATAGGCCTTGTAACACGGCGAGAGATCCCCGTCTGCGGGTTGGGGATCCGGCCGCGGCGGTGGGGTCGGCTGTTCGGCGTCGGTGTTTCGGTCTGTCATCGTGGGAGTCGCTCAGTCGGCAATACCCAGTTCCTCCGACTCCGAGCGATCCTGGTCGGCGGCCGCGTCGGCCGCGGAGTCGTCGTCTTCATCGACGTCTTCTTCCGGCGGTTCGAACGTCGGGAACCGATCTTCGATCCCCTCGAGACCGGCCTCGAGTTCCGCGTCGGTCACGAGGCAGTCCTCGAGCGAGCCACGCAGCGATTCGTGGTCCATCTCGGTGCCGATCAGGACGAGTCGAACGTTGCGATCGCCCCACCGTTCGTGCCAGGCGGCCTCGAGTTCGGGATTCTCGGCGAGGTGTTCGCGGCGCTCGTCTTCGGGAAGCGAGGCGACCCATCGCCCGCCGGGGCCGACGCGGATCGACTGACCGGCGACGTTGAGCGTAAGGGCCTGGTCTTGGCGGCTCACGGGTTTATTCCCTCCCGCTCGCTTCTTCGAAGACTCACTTCGTTCGTCTTCGCTGCTCGCCAGCCAGAAATGCCCCTTCGAGCGGACGACGGCGTCGGGGAACTCGTCGAGCAGGTCGGCGAAGCGTTCGGGGTGGAACGGCCGGCGGGCCTCGAAGACGAACGAGGTGACGCCGTGTTCCTCCTCGGCCGAGGCGTGGGGCTCCTGGAGCTCTCGAATCCAGCCAGCGGATTGGCTCGCCGCCTCGAAGTCGAACCGATCGGTGTCGACGATCGCGTCGGGGTCGACGCGACCGTGTTCGGTGCGGACGATCTCCGCGCGGGGTTGGAGCACCTCGAGGGTCGACTCGATCTCCTCGAGCGTCTCCTCGTCGACGAGGTCGCACTTGTTCACCAGGAGGACGTCACAGAACTCGACCTGTTCGACGACGAGGTCGCCGAGGTGTTTCTCGGTGCCGTCGTCGTCGAGCAGTTCGTCCGACTCCATCGCGGTCCGAAACTGGTGGGCGTCGACCACGGTGACGGTCGTATCGAGGTGACAGCCCTCGAGGGGCTCGATACCGGTTTCCTCGTAGAATTCGGTGGGATCGAGGTCGGACTGGTCGAACCCGAGCGTCAGCGTCTGGGCGACGGGCAGCGGTTCGGCGACGCCGGTCGACTCGACGACGATGGCGTCGAACTCGCGGTCGGCGGCGGTGAGTCCGCCGATAGCGTCGAGCAGGTCGCCGCGCAGTTCACAGCAGATACAGCCGTTCGAGAGTTCGATCAGCTCTTCGTCCTCGTCCGCGATATCCGAGGACTCGGCGACGAGTTCGGCGTCGACGTTGACCTCGCCCATGTCGTTGACGAGCACGGCGAGGTCTCGTTCGTCGCTCGCACGCAGCACGTGGTTGAGCGTCGTCGTCTTCCCGGCGCCGAGGAGGCCGGAGAGTACCGTGACGGGAGTCGAGTTGTCGGGCATTCGGTTATCAATATGGAGTGGGGGATAATAGTAGTTATTATTTCCACTACAGAAGTTATTAAGCACGGAGCGCCGAACGACTCGAGGATGTCATCGCAACCGATTCGATCGCTGCTGGTGAGAGCGACTACTGGCGGAACCGACCGATACGACGGGGTGAGACGGACCGAATGACCGGAGTCGATCGCGACCGCGTCGTCCTGATCGGGAAGGAGAGCGTCGGCAAATCCGCGCTCGCGGCCGGGCTCACCGGCGCGTCGGGAGCCGTCGAGAACGTGGCGGGCTCGACGGTCTCGAGCGACGTCTACCGGACCGACGACCTCGCGGTGGTCGACACGCCCGGAATCACGCTCGAGGCGGATACCGAGACGACCCGCGAGGCCCTGGCCGCGCTCGGGGATGCGGAGACGGTCGTCCTCGTCGTTCCCGCGACGGCGCTCGATCGCGACCTCGCCGACCTCCTCCCGCTGGTGCAGGGGCGGACGGGAGCCGTCGTCGTGACCCACTGGGACCACGTCGACGAGACCGGGGAGGCACGGGGCGCAATCGCCGACCTCGAGGCGGATCTGGGCGTGCCCGTCCTCCCCGTCGACGCGCGGAAACTGGACCGGGTCGCGGCAGACGGCGGTGTGCCAACCGGCGACGGAGCGGGCTCAACGACGCACTCGGCCGACGGCCGCGACGTCCGCGCCGCGCTCCGGTATGCGGGCGAGTTCCCGGGCGGAACCGCAGTGAAAACCGGCTGGCAGATCGAACCCCCGGAGCGAATCTTCGAGCGGCCCCTTCTCGGCCCGATCGTGAGCGCGCTCGTTCTCCTCCTTCCGGCGGCGGTCGCCGTCTGGTTCGCGAATGCGATCGCCGGCGAACTCGATCCGCTGGTCGGGGCTGGCCTGGAGCCCGCGATCGCGTGGGCCGAAACCCTTCCGGGCCCGCTCGCGGCCGTACTCGGCGGCGACTACGGCCTGCTCGCGATGGGGCCGTTCCTGTTCGTCTGGGCGCTACCGACCATGCTAATCTTCGCCCTCTTCACGGGCGCCTATTCGGCCAGCGGGCTCACGATGCGCGTCACGACGGCGTTACACCCGGTTATGCGCCGCGTCGGCCTCACGGGCCGCGACCTCGTGCGGGTCGTCATGGGCTTCGGATGCAACGTCCCGGCGGTCACGAGCACCCGGAGCTGTTCGGACTGTACGCGCTGTACCACGATTTCGGCGATCTCGTTCGGGTCGGCCTGTTCCTACCAGTTCCCCGCGACGCTCGCGGTGTTCGCGGCGGTGGGGATGGCCTGGCTCGTCGTCCCCTACCTCGCGATCCTCGTCGCGACGACGCTCGTCTACGTTCGCCTGATCGCTCCGCCGGACGCCCGCACGGCCGACCTCGCCGTCGACCGACGGACGTTCCTCGAGCGACCGCGACTCCGCGCGATCTGGCGCGAGGCCCGCAGTTCGATCGCGAGTTTCCTCACGACGGCGCTGCCCGTCTTCGCCGGCATCTGCGTGATCGCCGCACTGTTCGACTACGCGGGCGTCCTCGAGCGCGCGGGTCGCGTCCTCGAGCCGGCGATGGCCGCTTTCGCCCTCCCGGCGGAGGCGGCGCTGCCGGTCGTACTCGCGTCGATTCGCAAGGACGGAATCGCGCTCCTGACGGCCGATTCGGCGGGCGTCGCCGCGCTCTCGCCGCTCGAGGTGCTCGTGGCGGTCTACCTCGCGGGCGTCTTGTTGCCGTGTCTGGTCACCGCGATCACGGTCGCGCGGGAGGTCTCGACGCGGTTCGTCGCGGCGATGCTCGCGCGACAGGCCGCCGCGGCGATCGGCTTCGCGCTCGTCATCGCCTGGGGCGGGCAGTTGTTGTTGTTGTGATCCACGGTCAGCGATCGAACTCGGGATCGGGTTCGCGCTCCAGTTCGCCCACGCCGCGGTCGCTCGAGCGACCGTCGGGGCTCGTCGGTTCGAGGTAGCGTTCGACGTCGGCGACCGTCTCCGTCTCCAGGAGGACCTCGAGTCGGCGTTCGAACTCGGACTCCGAGAGTTCGCCGTCGGCGTACCGCACGCGCAGTCGCTCGAGGGCGTCCTCGGGGCCGTCGACGACGGAGTCGTCGCCCTCGTCCGTCGAGTCGGAGCGCTCGAGCAGCTGAGCGAACTGACGGAGAATCTCGTCGCCGAAGACGAATCCGAAGATCGCGAGGATGATCGCGACCGACGGCTCGATCGCCGCGAGCGCGACGAACCCCGCGAGCAACGCGACGATGACGACGGCCACGGACGGCGTGAGCTCCCGCGTGAGTGTGCCACGTCTGGACATGGAATGATGTTCGTGATGCAACACAAAAGGTGCTGCCGTCGATCCGCCGGGGAGCGACTGACGAGGACGGCGCGGATCGTGACCGACCCTCCTTGCGGTCGGGATGTGAACACACAGCCTATCGAAATCAATGGTTATTAACACAGAAGAGTGAAGTAATAACACCGCGTACGACGTCCCGATGTACGAGTGCGTTATCGTCGGCGGCGGCATCCACGGCACCTACTGCTGTCAGCGGCTGCTCGAGGAGACCGGCCTCGAGCGCTCGGACGTGTTGCTCGTCGATCCCCACGAGCGCCTGCTCGAGTCGTTCCGACGGAAGGCGGCGGCCTGCGAGATGGAGCAGTTGCGCTCGACGTTCGTTCACCACGTCGGCACCGAGCCGTTCGGCCTCGAGACGTTCGCCGAGAGTCGAGACCGGGACGACGAGCTCCGTTCGCGGCCGAACTACCCGCCCTGCCCGACGCTGTCGCTGTTTCTCGACTACGCCGACTACGTGATCGACCGCGGCGACCTCGAGGCGCTTCACCGGCGGGCGAGCGTCGAGTCGATCCGTCGGTCGGACGCCGACGACGGGTCGCTCGTCCTCGAGACGGCGACCGAACCCGACGCGACCGACGCGGCGAACGCGAGCGCCGAGCGACTCCGAACGCGGACGTGCGTGCTGGCGATCGGTCACGGCGGCCGCTACCGCACGCCGCCGTGGGCCGACGGCGTCGACGCGGTCACCCACGTCTGGGACGGCTTCGATCCCGAGACGCGCGCCGACGAGTCGATCGTCGTCGGCGGCGGGGTCACGGCCGCCCAGCTCGCGACCTGTCTCGCGGACCGCGAGGGCGAGTCGGTGACGCTGTGCTCGCGCCACGACCTCGAGGAAGCGACCACCGAGGCCGATCCCCGCTGGATCAACTGGAACCACATCGAACGCCACCTCCACCGCCACGAGCCGGGGTCGCGGGCGCGCTACGAGGCGATTCGTGCGGCGCGAAACGACGCGACGGTGCCGCCGACGCTCGTCGAGCGCCTCGAGTCGGCCGCCGACACCGGTAGGCTCTCCGTTCGCTACGGAGACGTTCGCTCGGCCCGCGCAGTCGACGGTCGAGTGCGCCTCTTGCTCGAGGACGGCGGCTGTCTCTCGGCCGACCGCGCGATTCTGGCGACCGGGTTCGAACCGGTCGCCGAACACCCGTTCGTCGACCGCGTCGCGACCGCGCTCGACCTCGAGCGCGGCTATCGCGGGATGCCCGTCCTCGAGGACGAGACGCTGGCCTGGCGCGACGAGCGCGGCGAGTCGACGCCGCTGTTCGTCACGGGCGCGCTCGCGGCGGGAACGGTCGGGCCGCTCGCGGGCAACATCGCCGGCGCGCGTCGGGCGGCCGATCGCCTGACGGCGGCGATCGCGGACCGACGAGCGCTCGTCCCCGCCTGATCCGACCGGGACGAGGACAAGTGTCACCGATGCCGATTGATCCACCGGCAGAACTCATGAAATCGTTCGCTCCAGTTTGCTTCGCAATCTTCGCAGCGTCCCGTCCTTGAGCCTATTATGGAGCGACACGGTGACACGTCGGAACTCGCTGCCATCAGTCGTCGTTGTGAGAGTGACGTGACTGCCCGTGCGACTAGTGGACCCGCTTTAGTAAATTTCCCGAGGTGTATATATCTGATATATATTTCTATGACTGAATAATAGAAAAGTATATATATATATAGAATAATTAGAATTATTATGTGTGGAGATAATACAAAATATTCGAACAAATCTGAATCAACATCATCATCTAATAATCATTCTGAAGAGCACTCCTCAAAGACTTGCACGGCAGTAAGCCGGCGAAAGCTCCTCACGACAAGCTGTCTCACGCTCGGTTCAATGGTTGGAATGGGTTCAGTAAGTGCAGAAATCCGAAATACCAATGAAAGCATTATGTACGGGTCGATTGAGAATCCAATCCTGGAGAGTGAAGCGAGAAAGGTCCGTGATCAGCGTATTGATGCATGGAAGAGAGACAAGGATTCAGCACTAGATGTCCCAGAGATAGAAACCCCGGAGAACACTATTCTAGTTGCGTATAACTTCGAGATAAAATATGGTTCCCCTCATCAATACATGGGCATTGTTGAAGCTGAAGATGATAGTCTAAACCAAAACGGGAATGATACAGGAAATAATACCACCGAAAGCATCACGAGTGACAAGACGGAGTTAGATATTTCTTCGCTACATCAGGAGGCAGAAGAGACCAAAAGCCGATGGGAAGCAAAGTCGCGTGCTGATAACGAATTTCGAATAGCGGTTAATGAAAAACAGGACTTCAGTGACTGGCAATCACGTGGTGAACATATAGAAGGTGTAATTATAGGGGGCGGCTCTGATCCTGGTTACAATCAGTTCACAGAAATAGCGGAGTTAAGACGGAAGGTGACCTCAGATAAAACACTCTACGGGACGAGACTCGAAATGGATATCTCCTCCGTTGGCGATCGACATCGGGAGGCTATACTTACTTCTGACTGGAACAATTACGCCGAAATAAATGGTGCCGCAGAGCAATTTGTTCGAGCACCTCACACTGACGTGACATCAACAACGAGAGGATGGGAGTTAGGACTGACAGCCAGCAGTAATAAAGAGGTAGAACTCTTCGTCGGAAGATCATATTCAAGGACAGAACCAGATCTCTTAGTGACAGATGAGTCTACTCGAAACCATGCTGAAGCCCGGACTCATTTCGATTTCGATGGCAACGTTCGCGATGGTTCAATTATTATTAATAACGCGAGTGTCTGTGAAATGGATATGGATAGCATGTCTTCAGGTGACACAATTGTAGGTGTAAACTGGATGGTTCGCTTTAGAGAGTCAAGGTCCTTTAGTAATCCATTCCCGAATAGTCGAATATACAACGATGGCTTCAGGTGGACCAGAGCATAAGTCGGACGTGTAGTCACTGACGCCATTGTTCTAGTACGTATTTAGTACCCAACAGTTATTTAACTTATATAATTTAATTGATTTAGACCTACTCCTTGTATGATGATCGATCGAATTCGTATCTGTATTTGGAAATATATTGTAATGGAACATATAATACAGACAAAAGTAAATAAATAGGTAGTATATACATTAGTATACGAACTACTGAATCTATGTGTAGCGGAACCTCTCTCATTCCTGCTTCGACTATCATTACCGCAAGCAAAAATGTTATCGAAGCAAGGAACCAATTCGTACTTTGCATATTCTAGGGACACACCAATTAATATAAATACCTCGTGATTCACCCACACGTGGGACAAAACCAGACCAGTATTTGTCGCCATCTGATCGGTTGTTCGCATCGAAAGATGCTATAGTAACAACTGAAACGATTTACACCCTGATCGCACAGCTCACGGGTCGTCCCTCCCCGTTCGCGTTTCCGCGGCTCTCACGTCGTTCCGAGCCGCGCGTCCGTCCTGCGATCAGGTGTGTATTGACGTTCAGTGGCTACTATAGGTCGCGCTACATTGTTCTTTCACAACTACCGTTGAATGGCGAACTCGTATTCACGACAACCGTTATGGTCCCCTGGGGAAAACCACCGCTCGTGAGAGGGATTCGCAATCGAACTCAGCGTCGGCTCCTCGAGTCCGACCGCTACTACGGCTGGTATGTCGTCGTCGGCTGTTTTGCGCTGTCGCTGATGACCGCCGGAACGATGTTCTCCTTTAGCGTCTTTCTCGGCCCGGTTCTCGCGGAGTTCGACCAGACGTATGCGAGCACGTCGCTGCTGTTCAGTATCCAGTCGCTGGTCACCTTCACCGGGGCCGCCGTCCTCGGCTTCGCGATGGATCGATACGGAGTCCAGCGGCTGCTCCTCGTCGCCGCGGGGCTGATCGCCCTCGGACTGCTCGGCGCGAGCCGAGCGCCCTCCTTCTACTGGGTCGTCGCGTCGTACAGCGTCGTCGCCGCCGCGGGGATGGGGATCACGTTCGTCGTCGCGTACACGACGCCGCCGCGGTGGTTCGAGCGCCGCCGGAGCCTGGCGACCGGCGTCGCCGTCTCGGGCTGGGGCGTCGGCATCGTCGCGATGCCACCGTTCGTCGAATCAGTCATCGGACAGCTGGGCTGGCAGGCGACCTATCTCGTCCTCGGCGGGCTGTTCGCCGTCGCGATCGCGATCGCGTTCGTCCTCCTCGCGGACCGACCGTCGGCGATCGGCGCCGAGACGGGCGAGGAGTTCGTAACCCGCCAGCCGGCGGCGAACGGCGGCCGATCCGTTCGATCGCAGCTCGATGCGACCCTCGAGACGATGCTGACGCCGCTTTTCGCCGTCGTGTTTCTGGCCCTGCTGGTGGTGTTCATCCCGGCCAACGCCGTGTTGGTGTACGTCGTCGACTTCGCCGAGGCCGCCGGCCTCACGCGGGAGATCGGCGTGATCGCGCTCAGCCTCATCGGCGTGATGAACGTCGTCGCCAAGTTCACCGCCGGCTGGGCGGCCGACGCCATCGGCACCGACCGGATGCTGGCCGCCTGTACCGGGCTGATGTGCGTCGCGTTGCTGGCGATGGTCGCCGTCCCGACGCCGGCGACCCTGCTCGCGCTCTCGGCCGTCTTCGGATTCGGCTACGGCGGAATCGCGGCGCTCATGTCGCCGCTCGTGGCGAACCTCTTCGGGACGGACGACCTCGGGACGCTCTTCGGACTCACGTGTATCGGCTTCGCCGTCGCCGGCGTCGCCGCACCCTACGCCGTCGGCGTGGGCGTCGATCGA
This sequence comes from Natronolimnohabitans innermongolicus JCM 12255, assembly GCF_000337215.1. GTDB lineage: Archaea > Halobacteriota > Halobacteria > Halobacteriales > Natrialbaceae > Natronolimnohabitans > Natronolimnohabitans innermongolicus. Next base: position 29,522 of record NZ_AOHZ01000034.1, read on the forward strand.
TTCGGGAGCTACGACGTGCCGTTCGCGGCGGCCGCCGTGATCGGGCTGATCTCCGCCGCGTTCTTCCTCGCGGTCAGGGTCGTCCGAACCGACGTGTGAGCGGCCTCGAGGCGACTCGAGACCGACCCAGTCGGTCGGTGAACATTCGGTGCGTCAGGCCGGGCGTTCCCGACTGGCGATGGCGAGTTCGGGTTCGACCCGGACCGGATTCGCGACGTCGTCGAGCAGCGGCGACGTGGCTTCGACCCGCTCTTGCAGTTCGACGAGCTCCGATTCCGACGCGTCCGCGTCGATGTGGACGGTGCAGTCCACGGCGTCGTAGCCGGGACGAACGTCCTCGGAGATGCCGAGGAATCCCCGGAGATCGACGTCGCCGGCCATCTCGAAGCGGAGTTCGTCGAGTTCGATCCCCATCGCGGCGGCGTTGGCCGCGTAGCCGACGCTCAGACACGATCCCATCGCGGCGAGCAACAGCTCCACCGCGTTCGGGGCCGTCCGCTGGCCGAGTATTTCCTCGGGTTCGTCGCCCGCGATCTCGAACTCCCGCGAGGGGACGCGCTCGCCCGCCTGATCGAAGTCTCCGATCGAGGTCACACACCGGAGTCCGTCCGTCCACTCGGTTTCCGCCCGAAAGGTGAACTGGCCCAGTTCCGGCTCCTCGGCGACCGCGTCAATCGTCTCTCCCAGCCGCGTTACGTCTACGTTGTTTCTGACAGTCATGGGTTCTCCTCCGTTCCGTATTCGAACGCCGTCTTTCGAGCGGCGACGTTCGGCGGGCCCGACTCGAGGCCCTAGTGATGCTCGACGACGGAAACACCGATATAGGCATCCCGTGATCGTCGCCCGGCGACTGACCGGCGGGCACGCGGTGACCGACGGTCGACACGACGGACGACCGTCTCACTGACCGACCGCTCGCTCGTCGGGTTCGACGTTCTGGTTGCGCCGGAACGCGTTCTCCGGGTCGTATTTCGTCTTGATCTCGACCAGTCGGTCGTAGGTCTCCGAGCCGTGGGTCTCCCGGAGCTGATCCTCGCGCTCCCCCTCGAGACCGGGGAAGTTCAGGTAGAGTCCGCCGGGAGAGAACTCGCGCATGTCCTCCCAAAACGCTCGAGACCACGCGACGACGCGTTCGTCGTCGTCGGGGTCTTCCCACGTGGCGTCGATCGCCAGCAAGTACGGGTGTTCCCGACCGCTGTAGGCCGTCTCGGTCTCGGAAACGTCCGCGATCGCGCCGCCGAGCTGCCAGATGTCGAGTAAGACGCGGTAATGCGGACGAGACGCTGCGCGCTCGAGGATCGTCTCGATCGCTTCGTCGGTGAGTTCGTCGAGGAAGATCGACTTCGCGTAGTACCGGAACTCGCCGGCCGGGAAGAACGGGTCGAAGTCCTGCTGCAGGTCCACGTACGGCGTCGGGCCGCTGAAATCGAACAGCGGGGCTCCGAGTTCGCGAAGCGGCGCCATCGCCCGTTCGCCCGCTTCGACGTCGCCGCTGTAGACCGCGGCAACGATGGCGACGGGTTCGGTTCGCAGTTCGTCGGGAAAGGCCGGGTCGTCCGGAACGCTCCAGAAGACCAACTCCGCGCTGATTTCGTCCGGCGCGGTCGCGACGGCGTCGCGCCACTCCCGGACGAGCGACGGCGCGTCCGAAAGCGAGTGCCAGGTTTCGACCGTCGCCACCTCGGGGCCGACCGGGTGGAGTCGAAATTCGAAGGCCGTAACGATGCCGAAGTTCCCGCCGCCGCCGCGGACGGCCCAGAAGAGCTCCGCGTGCTCGGATTCGCTCGCGGTCAGGAACTTGCCGTCCGCGGTGACGAGGTCGACCGCGAGCAGATTGTCGCAGGACAGCCCGTGTTTGCGCCGGAGGTAGCCGTACCCGCCGCCGAGGGTGAGCCCCGCGACGCCGGTCGTCGAGACCACGCCGCCCGGCGCCGCGAGGCCGAACGCTTGCGTCTCGCGGTCGACTACGCCCCAGGTCGCGCCGCCACCGACGCGGACGGTCCGGGCCTCGGGATCGACGTCGACCCAGTCCATCGGCGAGAGATCGACGACGATCCCGCCGTCGCAGGTCGCGTAGCCGGCGACGTTGTGTCCGCCGCCGCGAACGGCGATCTCGAGGTCCTGCTCGCGGGCGAACTCGAGGGCTGCGAGGACGTCGGCCGTGCCGGTACAGCGGGCGATCACCGCCGGATACCTGTCGATCATCCCGTTCCAGACGCGTCTCGCGTCGTCGTACGCCTCGTCGTCGGGGCGGAGGACCGGCCCTGAAAACGCCTCGGTGAACGCCTGGATCGCCGGAGCGTCGATCGGGTCGTCGGGTCGCTCGCGTCGTCGCGCGTCGGTTCCGTCGTGGTCTTCGGTAGTCATGGGTTCCCGTCGAAACTGACGAGAGCGGCGAATAGGAAGGCATCTGCTGCCCGACGTGCAGTTGGTGGCGACCGTTCAGTCGGTGGCGACCGTGCACCGGGTGACCGTCGGCCGAGCGCTGAACCGAGGGGCTGTCGCTCCCGACGCTCGAGAACGGAACGATTGAATCGCTCGGTCGTTCTACGCGGGCGTCCCGAGCGCGAACGGGCGCGCCTCCCGTCGATACGCGTCGAACGTCGCTTCCGCCCACTCACGTGCGGCGGGCGCGTCGGTGTCGATCAGCGCCCGTACCGTTCCGCTGGTCGGATTGTAACAGGCGATCGCGACCCGACGGTCGACGATACCGATGCCACATGCGGGAAGTTCGTCGTGGACCAGCACCTCGAGGTTGCCACTCGCGATGGGACCGGCACAGTGGTCGCCGTACCGCGACTGAATGTGTCGAGCGACGGCCGGCGGGTCGACGATCACCGCCTCCATGCCGGCGAGGATCCGGTCGCGAAGGTCGTCCTTGCACGGTTCGAGCAAGCCCAGATCGGAGCCGACGAACCGAAATCGATCGGCAGTTCGGAGCAACGCTGCGAACCGGTTGATTGGGCCGTACGGATCGTCGGTTTCGGCGACCGTGACGACGGCGTCGGCGCCCATCTCGACGGTTATTGCGCTCGCTTCGTCGGGAAGCCACTCCCAGACGTCACGGAGTTTTCTCTCGGTTTCGATCCGGTCGAGAAGCTCTCGGAGCCCAGCGGCGACGAACGCTCCGAGCGCTGTCGACTCGTATCGGGGACCGTCCCTGACGATCCACTGTCGCGCCTCGAACTCCCGGAGCAATCGCCCGACCGTCGACGACGACGCTCCCGTCAACTCTCGGAGGTCGGCCCGGCTTCGCGGTCGCTCAGCGAGCGCTTCGAGTGCCGTAACCCGATGGTCCGATCGAACGAGAAACTCGAGGTCGGCCAGCGGCGACTCCGTCTTGCACGAGGCCATGGTATAAATTAACACATAGGGGGCTATAGCTGTGTCTGCTGACTGTTCTCCGAACGGTTGTGGTCGAGAAAAACGTCGACCGAACGCGGGCGATAGCTCGCCCGTCGGGACCGAATTGGCGCACTCGAGATCCGCATCGTTTTGTACGCGTGCACTATATTGGGGAATATGGGCAAGATAAGTCCGCCAGCGCTCGACGAGCAACTCTCGAGCGACGACGAGCCGTACGTGCTCGATATTCGACCACGAACGGCCTACCAGCGTGAGCACATCGATGGGAGCCGAAACGTTCCCGTCTACGACGACCTTCGACGCGGGGACGAGGCCGAACTTCGACAGTCGCTCTCGGAGGTGCCCGACGACCGACCGGTCGTCACCGTTTGCAAGGCCGGCATCGTCGCGAAGAAGGCGACGACGGTGCTCGAGTCCGAGGGGTACGACGCCGTCACGCTCGCCGGCGGAATGCGACGCTGGCGCGGCTACCGAAACGGCTCGCTGGGCTACCGGCTGACGTCGACCGTTCGCCGATTCCTCCCCTGAGCGGGCGCTCGAGGCAGTTCGAGGGGTTTCCGAACGGAGGTATCCACAAACGTGTATCACGCACCAAAGGCGAAAGCGTTTTTGAGCACGGTTACGGGGTATCAGGTAATGACCGCGTACACCGCGACGGTGACGGTTCGACTCAAACACGGCGTGCTGGACCCAGAAGCCGAAACGACCCAGCAGGCCCTGGAGCGACTCGGGTTCGACCTCGAGGACCTGCGCTCGGCCGACCGCTTCGAGGTCGACCTCGAGGCCGAGGATGCCGACGACGCGAGCGAGCGCGCCAGCGAGATGGCCGAACGACTGCTGGCGAATCCGACGATCCACGACTACGACGTGGAGGTCGACGAGCGGTAGATGACGGTTGCAATAATCAGGTTCGGCGGTTCGAACTGCGACCGCGACGCCGAGCGCGCCCTCGAGCACCTCGAGATCGACGCCGAGATCGTCTGGCACGAGGACGGCCTCCCCGCGGAGACGTCGGGAATCATGCTTCCGGGCGGGTTCTCCTACGGAGACTACCTGCGCGCGGGTGCGATGGCCGCGCGCTCGCCGATCATGGCCGAGGTCCGCGAGGCCGCGGCCGAGGGAACGCCCGTACTCGGCGTCTGTAACGGCGCCCAGATCGGCTGCGAGTCCGGACTCACCGAGGGCGCGTTCACGACCAACGAGAGCGCCCGTTTCCAGTGTGAGCACGTCTCCCTGCGTGTCGAGCGCGACGACACGCCGTGGACGGCGGCCTACGACGAGGGCGACGTCATCGACGTCCCCATCGCCCACGGCGAGGGCCGCTACGAGATCGACGACGAGCGACTCGCCGAACTCGAGGACGACGACCGCGTCCTCTTTCGGTACTGCAACGAGGACGGCGAGACCGACCCCGAAGCCAACCCCAACGGCTCCAAACACAACGTCGCGGGCGTCCTCGGCGAGCACGAGACCGTCGCGGTGTTGATGCCCCACCCCGAACGAGCGACGCTTCCGGACGTCGGACCGACCGACGGACAGGGTGTCTTACGCGGCTTCGAGGCGGCCGACGGCGGCGCCTAACCCGCACACAAGGATTTTCGATACTATCAGTAGGAGTGAAAGTTCTGCCGATATATTAATCGATACCCACGAACGACTCACGTTCTGAGTCGAGTCGAACAGTAATAACGTGGTGGTTCGTTGACGCTGATAGACACCGCTGGGGAACGGGTGTATGGAATCTGAAACGCATATCGTCTACGTCGACGGCGACGGGCGAGACTCCGTCGCCGACGAACTGCGTGCGATCAGCGATCGGCTGACGGTCGTTCGAACCGTCGCTGGTTGTTTCGCGCATCTCTCGAGTGCAACCTGTATCGTTGCGACGGACGGTCTCGCCGACGCCGATCCCGTCGCGCTCTGCTCGCGAATCGACGACTACCGGCCGTTCGTTCCGGTCGTCGTCTTCCCGGCCGACGGCAGCGAATCGCTCGCCGGCGACGTAATCGCCGCCGGCGCCGACGGCTACGTCCCACAGTCAGACGGCGTAGAGACGCTTCTCACCCGAGTTCGCACGCTTATCGATGAAACGCCAGCGACGCTCGCAGCGGGAACATCCACAGATCGCGCGACGGACCGGAACGGAGACTCGTCCGCAGCGTCCTCCCGAATATCGACTGCGACGTCTGCGGCATCCGTTTCGCCACCCGACGCAGAAGCCGTCTCGTCGGATCGATTCGAGCACCTCGTCAGTCGGGCCCCGTTCGCGGTCGTCGAATGGACGCCCGACTTCGAGGTACAAACCTGGAACGCCGCGGCCGAAGAACTGTTCGGCTACACGGCGACGCAGGCCCGCGGCGAAAACGGCCTCGAGTTGGTCGTCCCCGACGAGACGCGAGCGGCCGTCCGCGATCACTGGGATGCGTTGACCAGCAGCGACTCGGAAATCAGTCCGGCCTGGCGGGTCAACGCGAACGTCAGACGGGACGGATCGACGATCACGTGCGAGTGGTTCAACGCGCCGATCGTCGACGACGACGGCGACCTCGTCAGCATCCTCTCGTTCATCCAGGACGTCACCACCGAGCGCAAACGAGCGAACGCACTCGAGGCGCTACAGGAGACGACGGCCGAGCTGATGCGCGCCGAGTCGACGGACGAGATCGCGTCGATCGTGATCGAGGCCACGGAACACGTCCTCGATCAACCGCTGGCCGCGTTGCGTTTCGCCGACGACGATCGAGACGTCCTCGAGCTCGCAGCGGGCACCGAGGCGCTCGCGACAGCCACCGGCGATATCGACGCGGTCGGCCCTGACGACGGTCTGCTCTGGGACGTCTACACGCGCGGCGAACCGACGGTAATCAACGACATCTCGCCGGACCGGCTTCCCTACGATATCGATATCGAGGTCGGCTCCGTCGTCTGTTATCCCCTCGAGAGACACGGCTTGTTGTCGGTGGCGACCGCCGACGGAAACCGCCTCGATACCGCCGAGATCAACCTCGTTCACGTCCTCGCTGCGACGACCGAGGCCGCACTCGACCGCGCGACTCGAGAGCGCGAACTCGAGCGGACGAAGACGATCGTCGAGACGGTTGGCGACGGCGTCTACGCGCTGGATTGCGACGGAACACTGCTGGCGGTCAACGATCGGTTGGCGGAGATGACCGGATACGATCAGGACGAACTCGTCGGCGAACACGCGTCGCGAATCCTCACCGACGAAAGCGTCGCCCGGGGCGAAAAGCGAGTGCGCGCGCTGGCCTCCGCGGACGAGGAGTTCGTCGCGACCTACGAGGTCACGCTGACGACGAGCGCGGGCGATCGATTCCCCTGCGAGATCAACGCGACGCTGTTGCGCGACGACGGGGTTCTCGACGGGTCCGTGGGGATCGTCCGCGACGTCAGCGACCGCAAGCGCATGGAACGTGAACTCGTCGAGCGGAAAGCGAAAATCGAAAGTCTTCACGATGTCGCCTCCCGGCTCGACGACTGCGAGACGCCCGCGGCGATCTGTGACTGTGCGGTCGAGGCCGCCGAGGACGTCCTCGATTTCGACGTGTGCGCCATCGACACCATCGAAGACGGCGCATTCGTCAAAATGGCGCTCTCCTCGACGCTCGAGGACGACTTCGATCGCCGCGTCTCGGTCGAGGAAGGAATCGTCGGCAGAACGTATCGAACGGGCGAAACCCAGCGTATCGCCGACGTCAGGAACGACCCAGACGCGATCTCGCAAGACGAGACGTTCCGCTCGGTGCTTTCCGTCCCGATCGGCGACTGGGGCGTCTTCCAGACGGTTTCGACGGAAGTCGGGGCGTTTACTCGCGAGGACGAGGAGTTGGCCGAACTCCTGCTTTCGCACGTGACCGACGCCCTCGATCGGATCGCGTTCGCAAAACAGATCCGGACCGAGCGCGACCGCTTCGCCGCGCTGTTCGAGAACGTCCCGGACGCGGTCGTCAGCACGAGACACACCGACGACGCGGCGATGGTCGAGTCGGTCAACTCGTCGTTCGAGCACGTCTTCGGCTACGACGAGTCGACGATCGCCGGCGAGCCCCTCGATCAGTTCATCGTTCCCGCCGACGAGCGAGACGAGGCGGAAACGATCACCCGACGCGGTGGCGACGGTGAGATCGTCGAAGCCGAAGTCAAACGGCGGACCGTCGACGGACTCCGGGAGTTCATGATGCGCGTCGTTCCCGTCGAGCGCGGCGAATCCGCCGGTCACGCGTTCGGGCTGTACACGGACATCACGGACCAGAAACAACGCCAGAAGCGCGTCGAGATCCTGAACCGAGTATTGCGCCACGATATGCGAAACGGGATGAACATCATCGACGGCTATGCACAGATGCTCGCCGAGGTCGTCGACGGCGAAGACGCCGAGTACGCAGCCGCTATTCAGGAACGGGCCGAAGAGCTCATCTCGCTCGCGGAGAAGACCCGCGCCGTCGAACGGGTACTCGAGCGCGAGCCAGCGACCGCAGGGCCGATCAACCTCTCCGAAGTCGTTTCGTCGTCGATCGATCGGCTTCGGGAGACTAACCCCGAACACGAGGTCGAGTTCGATCGAGCGCTCCCGGACCGGCTGTTCGTTCGCGCCGACGCCACGCTGCGGACCGCACTTTATCAGGTCCTCAAAAACGCCGTCGAACACACCGATCGCGAGACGCCGACGATCGAGGTCTCGGCGCACGACGGCGGCGACGGCATGGTCGCGCTCTCCATCGCCGACGACGGCCCCGGGATGCCGAAAGAAGAACGCGAACTACTCCAGGGCGACCGAGAGATTACGCAGCTTCGCCACGCGAGTGGACTGGGACTCTGGCTCGTCATCCTCGTCGTCACGCAGTCCGGCGGCCAGTTGCGTTTCGACGCGAACGAACCTCGCGGAACGGTCGTCACGCTCGAGTTACCGCGAGCTGATACCCGACTGGCCGACTCGGTCGCCGACACGACGGCGACCGGCGATTGATAATCGTCGGCGGCAACGTCGGCGACGAAGACGGCACCCGACGGTGCAGCGTGCGGCCGAAAACAGACCGCTTATCCGAGTTCGGCGTGCACCTCAGCCACATGATTACCGACGCACAGATCGACCGCTGGCTCCGCGAGGACGTCGGCCACCACGACGTCACCAATCAGGTCCCCGGCGAGACGACCGGCCGACTCGTCGCGAAGGACGCCGGCGTCGTCGCCGGCCTCGAGGCCGCGACGGCCGTCTTCGACTTCCTCGGCGTCGACGTAACTGACCGACTCGAAGACGGGACAGGCGTCGAGCCGGGCGACGAGGTGCTCCGCGTCGACGGCGCGGCGCGCGACGTACTGCGAGGCGAACGCGTCGCGGTGAACCTCGCGGGCCACGCCTCGGGGGTCGCGACGCGGACGTCCGAGGCGGTCGACCGCGCTCGCACTGAATCCGAGTCCGTTCGGATCGCCGCGACCCGCAAGACCACGCCCGGGCTCCGCGGCCTCGAGAAGCGCGCCGTCGTCGCCGGCGGCGGCGACACCCACCGTCTCGATCTCTCGCACATGGTGATGGTCAAGGAAAACCACATCGCGGAACTGGGGCTCGAGGGCGCCGTCGAACGCTTCCAGGAGCGAACGTCCTTCGCGACGAAGGTCGAAGTCGAAGTCGAAACCGTCGACGACGCACCGCGAGCCGCCGCGGCGGGCGCCGATATCGTCCTGCTCGATAACATGAGCCCCGACGAAACCGCCGACGCCGTCGACCGCCTCGCCGACGACGAACACGTTCTCGCGGAGGCGAGCGGCGGCATCTCGCTCGAGACCGTCGCCGACTACGCCGCGACGGGTGTCGACGTGATCTCGATGGGATCGCTGACCCACTCGGCGCCGTCGCTCGATCTGTCGTTTCGAACCGGCGAGTAGCGTCCACCGGACGAGAAACGAGAGATCGGAACTCAGCGATCAGCGATTCGAGATGAGAGACGAAACCCGAACGTCGAACGTCGAACGCCGAACGACTGCCGCTCGCTACTCGAACCACGAGAGCAGCCGTCCCCAGCTCCAGGCGATCAGCACGAGCACTCCGACGGCAGCCAGGAGATACAACGGCACCGCGTCGGCCGCGGGACCGTGTTCCGGAACGACCGCAGCGATCGCGTCGGCTCGAGCGAGGAACACGACCGCGGCCGCGACGAGCAGCGAACAGACCACGACGACGAGCGCCAGTCGGTTGGTGGCGAGCCGTGAGTCCTCGCCCTCGCGAGTCCGGTCGACCATCGATCGACCGTGCTACCGCTCGGCGGTGTGAAACCGTTCTCCCTGCACGCTCCGGTTGAATCGCTTCCCGGCAAGCCTCGTCGAGTCGCTCTCGGAATCAGCTCGGCGGCAATCGAACCTGCTTGCTCCAGACTCGATCATCGCGGTGAACGCCTCGTGGGACGTCGGGACTGATTCGTTTCCGTGCGCGGATCTTCTCGAGGATCTCACAGCCGTCCATCCCCGGAAGCTTCAGATCCAGAAAGACGAGAGTGGGGAGCGCGGTTTCGTCGTCTACCAGGTACTCAAGCGCCTGTTCGCCGGTCGGAAACGTCAACAGCGTGCGCTCGACGCCGGCTTCTGTGATCGCTTCTCGAGTGAGTCGAACGTCGCCCGGGGGTGTCTTCGACGAGCACGATCGCAACTGTCGAATCGTCCGACTCTCGGTTCGGAGTTCGAGACGCGACCTGATTTCCAAGAACGTAGCCGCCGCTCACGTACTGTTCGAAGCGACATGCGAGGGTTGGGATTTGAACCCAAGGACCCCTACGGGAGCGGGTCTTAAGCCCACCGCCGTTGGCCTGCTTGGCTACCCTCGCACAGAAGTGCACTTGAAGATAGTGCCTCCCTGGGAATGTGCGTTTCGATGTTCGCGTCGCGAGCGAACGACGTGAGCGAGCGAGTCGAGGAATCCTCCGGCAGGAGGTGACGAGGCTTTTGGTGGAGATGTTGCCAGTGAAGTGAGTGACGAGCGGGTGCAACCCGTGAGTCACGAACGAAACGCAGCAAAAGGTCCCGGCGTCATCGGTCCACCGCCGTTGGCCTGCTTTCCCATCGACCGAGACCAGTGATCGGATTCGCCCAAAATGGGCGAATTCGTGAACACGTTCGGTCAATGGGAGTGGCTATCCTCGCACAGAAGTGCACTCGAAGATAGTCCTCCCTGGGAATGTGCGTTTCGATGTTCGCGTCGCGAGCGAACGACGTGAGCGGGCCAGTCGGGACGCAACCGCGGGTCGCCTACCAGTCGACGCTCAGCGTGCCGTCGCCGTGGGGATCGGGGGCGATCTCCTCGTCGGTACGGCGGTCGACGACGTGAATGCAGCCGTCGTCTTTCTTCGCCGGACAGATCTCGGCCGCGCGGACGTTGTGCTCGAGGTCGTCCTCGGCGATGAAGTACTCGGTGGGCTTTGCCATCCCCGAGGCGATGGACATCTCCCAGTTGTCGCTGACTTCGGCGCACTTGCCCGCGCCGAAGCACTTGTTCGCCTCGAAGATGATCTTGTAGGGCTTTTCCTCGACGGGTGGCGCGTCAGACGAGCCGACATCGCTCGCGCGCTGGATACCGTTGTCGTCGTCGCTCATTATCAGACGGTTCGGCTGCGTCACCTTTCGACTTACGGTCAGCGCAAGGCGGCGTCGCCTCCTCGGTTCGGCCGGTGTGAAACGTCAGGACGGCGCCTTCGGCTCCGGAAGCGCGTACGTGACGCCGGTCAGTTCGCTCGAGACGTCCCACAGCTGCCGGGCCGTCTCCCGGTCGTAGGAGCGATCCGACGAGGCCTGTCGCTCGGGCGCGCCGCGCATGTTCGCCAGCCCGCCCGGGCCGTAGTAGGCGCCCCCCTCGACATCGGCCGCCGCGGCGACGTACAGCGTCGGCAGCGCGCCGCGTTCGGCCGACTGCGCCAGCAGCGCGTTCATGAGTCGGCGGCCGGCCGTCCGCAGCCGACTGCCGCGACCCTCGAGCCCGCGAAACTGGAGTTCGGTGTCGGCGTAACCCGGGTGAACCGCGACGCTCTTGGCGTTTGCCCCCGCGGTCAGCAGCCGTCGCTCGAGTTCGTAGGCGAAGAGGACGTTCGCGAGTTTCGACTGCGCGTAGGCGCCCCAGCGATCGTAGCGCTCCTCGCCGTGGAGATCGTCGAAATCGATCTCGCCGCGCTCGTGGAGCCCGCTCGAGACGGTGACGACCCGCGCGGCGGGGCCGCCGATCGTTCCCTCGAGAAGGTGCTCGAGTACCAGCCCGGTAAGCGCGAAGTGGCCGAGGTGGTTGACGCCGAACTGCGTCTCGAACCCGTCGTCAGTTTCCGAGCGCGGAATCGCCATCGTTCCGGCGTTGTTGACGAGAACGTCAAGCGGGTCGTCGAGTCGACCCGCGAACGCGCGGATCGACTCGAGGCTGGCCAGATCGCAGCCCTCGACGCGCAGGTCGGCGTCCGGAACGTCCGACCGAACGTCGTCCGCGGCCGACTCGCCGCGCTCGGCGCTTCGACAGGCCATGATCACGGTCGCGCCGTTGCGCGCGAGTTCGCGGGTCGCCTCGAGGCCGATACCGCTGTTCGCACCGGTGACGAGAATCGTTCGCCCCTCCAGATCTGGAATGTCGTCGGCCGTCCAGCCCATACGTCGTTCCCAACAGTGAGCGACCTAAAGCTGCTGCGCGCCATGGCGGTCCGGTTCGGTCGCCGTCCGCGACGGCGGCTCAGCGTCGGTCGCCGATCCCCACCGCGTCGACCACGTCGGCCGCCTGCTCCAGGTCCCGCTCGAAGAACGCCCGCCGCTCCCGGATCGTCGCTTCGTCCCACTCCCACCACTCGAGGTCCAGCAGTTCGGCTCGAACGTCGCGTGGGAATCGCCAGCCGATGCGGTCGGCGGGAACGCCGGCGACGATCGCGTACGGTTCGACGTCGTCGGTGACGACCGAACCGGCGCCGACGACGGCGCCGTCGCCGATGGTCACGCCCGCAAGAACCGTCGAGCGAAGCCCGGTCCAGACGTCGTTTCCGACCGTAATCGGCTCGTCGCCGGACGGCGGCAACTCCGCGTCGAGCACTTCCTCGTAGAGCCGGATCTGTTGGGACGGCTTCGACGTCCGGTGGCCCGTCTGCTGGAAGCACGTCTGGCGAGCGATCGCACAGTAGTTTCCGAGCTCGACGTCGCCGACCAGCGAGCAGTTGGGCTCGAGGTTCGTTCGGCGGCCGACCGTCACGTCGCCGCCGAGGACGCAGCCGCGGCTCAGCCGCGCGTGAGGGCCGACGTCGACGCGACCGCGGAGGAGACACCCTGCGGCGATTCGAGCCGACGGCGCGACGTCGAGGGCCGTCCCGTCGAGATACCGATCGGCCAGTCCGTGGGTCGCGGTCGGATAACCGAGTATCGACAGCGACCGTTCCAGGATGGTTTCGAGGGGCACTGTGGACTCGAGTCACGTTCCACGCCTAAAGCAATCGCTCAACTACACCGTAGTGTCAACGAGAAATTGTAATGAAAGACGATGCTACGGGCGACAACGAGCGGGTACAATGCCAGAGCGAGTCGTAACAGGGCGTTGACCGGACGAGAGCGAGACGTCACGCTCGGGAGAACGGATGGAGTGAAGTCGGAGTCGGCGCCGACGAAGGGCTGACGGTCACGCCCGGTGGACCGTCACCGACTCGAGGACGACGTCCTCGCGTGGGCAGTCGTTCGGACCGGTGTCGACGCTACCGATCTCGCGGACGGCGTCCATGCCAACGGAAGACTCGCTTGGCTCGTCTTCCGAGCCTCCGCTCGCAGTGCTCGCGGAGACGTCGACGACCGTGCCGAAGACGGAGTGGCGGTCGTCGAGGTGTGGCTGGGCGTCGAGCGTGATGAAAAACTGCGAGCCGTTCGTGTTCGGGCCGGAGTTGGCCATGCTCAGGACACCCGCATCGTCGTGGCGCAGCTCCGCGTGGAACTCGTCGTCGAACTGGTAGCCGGGACCGCCGCGACCGGTTTCGATCGGATCGCCCGTTTGATTGACCTCCTCCACGCCCTGAAGGACGTGGAATCCGACCATCGGATTTCCGCCGAGCGTGGCGTTCGAGGTTCCAACCCGCACTCAAGGGGAACCGGTAGCATCTCGGAAGACACAGCCTTCCGACGGTCCGCGAGAGCCAAGCTCTCGCTTGATACCGGAGGAACTCTCGTTTCCTCCCCTGTATAGGGCTGTGACCCGGTCAAACAGGCCCCGTCGAATACCATGTCATCGCCGTGCGAACCACCGCTGGTTCGCCACCCCTTGTGGTTCGGGGACGGCATCTNTGTTATGCAGGGCCACACCAAAACGGTTACGATGGAAATCCAGTTTGGCCATCGATGGCAGATGTCGAGCCGGGCCTACCGCTTGACCTGCGCCTGAAGACGGAGGTATGCGCTATCGGTCTGTATCATGAACTCCGCGATGACGCGGTGGAAGAGAAGGTCGTCGTAGAGGGGTTCGCCTTCGACCTCCTCGCCCGTCTCAGGGTCGATCCACGTCCTATTTCCCGTCGCCAATCCGACGAAGTTGTCGACGGTCCGCGGCGCGCGCTCGTCGTGGAGTTCGACTTCGATATCGCCGCGCGAGGTGTGGAGCGTGGCGTCCGGTCGGTCGCTCGCGTCGGCGGCACTCGAGTCACTCGCGTCGTCGCCGACGCTCGCACAGCCGGCGAGTGCGAGCGAGAGGCCGAGGCTCGAGGCGGACGCCAGTACCGCTCGTCTGGAGGGGCGAAGGGTGATACCACTCGTGGACGCGGCGACGAAATAACGGTGTCGAATCGGCGCGTCGCGGTCGCGTTACTCGTAGTCGACGGAGACCGACTCGAGGACGACGTCCTCGCGCGGCCGGTCGTTCGGGTCGGTGTCGACGCTGCCGATTTCGCGGACGACGTCCATCCCGTCGGTGACCTTGCCGAAGACGGAGTGGCGGTCGTCGAGGTGTGGCTGGGCGTCGAGCGTGATGAAGAACTGCGAGCCGTTCGTGTTCGGGCCGGAGTTGGCCATGCTCAGGACGCCCTCGTCGTCGTGGCGCAGCTCCTCGTGGAACTCGTCGTCGAACTGGTAGCCGGGACCGCCGCGGCCGGTCTCGGTCGGGTCGCCGCCCTGAATCATGAAGTCCTCGATGACGCGGTGGAACGCAACGTCGTCGTAGAGGGGCTCGCCTTCGATCTCCTCGCCCGTCTCGGGGTCCTCCCAGGTCTTGCCGCCGGTCGCGAGCCCGACGAAGTTGTCGACGGTCCGCGGCGCGCGCTCGTCGTAAAGTTCGACTTCAACGTCTCCCTTGTTCGTGTGGAGTGTCGCAGTAACGTCTCCCATACCCTCGCCGACGGCGGGCCGACGGAAAACGATAGTGGTCTCGAGTCGCGACGGGAGTTTCGTCGGTCGCTTCGAACCGTCGACGCCCGAGACGGTGCGGAGTGGCGATAGTCAGCCGCAGCTACATACCGCGGGACGTAGAACGAAACGCCATGAGCACCGGATCACACACGATCGAGGAGGTGACGCTCGCACGGCTGCCCTCCGGCGTCGATCTCTCGACGGCGATCCACCGCTACCACGGCGCCGAGGACGGGCCGACGCTGTACGTCCAGGCCGCCCAGCACGGCCGCGAGATCAACGGGACCGAGACGCTCCGACGGTTTCACGATCGGCTCCCGCTCGAGGAGTTGCGGGGGACGATCGTCGCGGTCCCCGTGGCGAATCCGCTGACGTTCGATCTCGTCTCCTACATCACCCCCGAGGAGTTCGACAGCGTCAATCCGAACATGAACCGGGTCTGGCCCGGCGACGACGAAGGGAGCCTCCACCAGCGCATGGCCGCCCGGCTCTGGGAGGAGAGCAAGGAAGCCGACGTCATCATCGACTTACACACCGGCAGTCCCGACATGCTCCCCCACGTCGTCTTCCGCGAGGGCGACGAGGCCGCCCGCGACCTCGCCGAGGCCTTCGGCACCGGGCTCTTGCTCTCCGAGGAGGCCGACGACGACGCCGCAGACGAGTGGCATCGCCGCGGTTTCGCCGGGAAGTTGCGGGTCGCCGCCGCCGAACACGGCATCCCGACGATCACCCCCGAACTCGCCTACAACAAGCAGATCCTCGAGGACGCCGTCGAGATCGGCGTCGACGGCTTGCTCGACGTCTGCCGGTATCTCGATATGCTCCCCGGCGAGGTTTCGGATCGCGACCAGACGCTCGCGCGAAACCACCTCGGACAGGTCACCGCGACGGAAGCCGGCCTCTTCCACCCGGACCCCTCGCTCGAGGTCGGACAGGAAATCGAAGCGGGCAAATGGCTCGGGACGGTGTACGAGCCGACGACGTACGAGCCGCTCCAGGAGGCGACGGCGGACCGCGACGGCATCCTCTATGCACTCACACAAGAGTCGACGGTGGTCGGCGGCGATCAACTCGCCAGCGTCGCGCTGATCCGGGAGGAGTGAGAAACGGCGCTCACGGCGACAGTCAGGCGAGCCCGACCAGCGAAAAACCAAACACCGACCCGGCGACGAGCGCCGCCGTCCAGGCGGCGAGTCCGACGGAGAGCCAGCCGATCACTCGTCCGGTGTCGTTGGAGACGACCGTAGCGAGCAGTGCCGTCAGGTGAATCCCCGCGAGTATCGGCCCTGCAAACGAGAGGCCGGCGAGTCCGTAGCGTTTCCAGAGCCGTTGCGCACGATCGTAGCGGTTGCTCGAGTTGCTCTCGCCGTCAGTTCGATGGGACCACCAGGCCGCGATTCGCTGCTGGGCCAGCACGATGATGCCGACGGCGGTGACGCTGCCGGTAAACGCGGCCAGTCCCGTGAGTATCGGATCGAGTCCGAGACCGATCGCCGCCGGAATAACGATGAACGGTTCGACCGCGGGGATCATCGCGAGCAGGAAGACCAGGAGGTAGCGGGCGAGACCGGGGGCTTCCTCGAGGGACGTGCCGACGTCGACGAAAACGGGAGCGAGAGTCGCGTCGGCAGGCATCGTGTTATAGTACAAATGGGAATATACTTGAAAATAGGTTTCGATTTCTCCGGCGCGGCGTCGGTCGAGATCGATCGAATCTCCGGGTCGACGGCTTGCAATCGGTCGACTCTTCCGCCGTTAGCAGGTGGAGAATCCACCGTCGACGACGAGTCCGTGACCGGTGACGAAGGAGGATTCGTCGCTGGCGAGGAAGAGAATCGAGTCGGCGATCTCTTCGGGCTTGCCCAGTCGCTTGAGCGGGTAGTCCGCAGCCATCGCCTCCTGGGCCGCTTCGGGGTCGTCCTGCGTCGCGAGGTACTGATCGAGCATCTGGGTCTCCGTGAATCCGGGACAGACCGCGTTCGCACGAACGCCGTAGGGACCGGCCTCTGCGGCGATCGTCCGGGTCATGTTGAGGACGGCGGCCTTGGTCGTCGAGTAGGCGGCCTGCTTCGGGAGGCCGAGGAGCGAGGCCAGCGAGCCGACGTTGACGATCGAGCCGTGGCCCTGCTCTTTCATGTGTGGTAGCGCCGCCGAACAGCCGTTCCAGACGCCCTTGATGTTGATGTCGATGACGAAATCCCGAATCTCGTCGTCGAGATCCTCCAGGCTGCCGCCGGGATGGCCCGTTCCCGCGTTGTTGATCATCACGTCGATGCCGTACTCATCGGCGACGGCGTCGACGACCTCGTCGAATCGCTCGCTGTCCGTCACGTCGAGTCGTCGGAACTCGGCGCTGCCCCCGTCGTCCTCGATGAGTTTGACGGTCTCTTCGCCGCCGTCGGCGTCGACGTCCGTAACGACGACGAACGCTCCCTCTTCGGCACACCGCGTCGCCGTTTCCCGACCGATCCCCGACGCTGCTCCCGTGATGACTACTGTCTTGTCTTCGAGTCGCATACCGACGGTTCGGACGGTGAACACATAAAGACGTTCATTATTTACAACTCGGTACGCTAGGTTGGTAACGATATTACCATAGTTTGCAACAGTGGTAACTCGAGAAGGACGAGACGTGGCCGCTCAGAAGTCTCGTAGTGCCTCGAGTACCGCCTCGGCGCTGCCATCAGCGATCGCGTCGCGAGCCTGCTCGAGGCCGTCCTCGAGGTCGTCGACGTCCTGTCGGGCATGCATGCGGAACGCGGCGTTGAGCGCGATGGCGTCGGCGAAGTGGTCGTCGCGCTCGCCCGCGAGGACCGCCTCGGTGATCGTCGCCGAGTCGGCGGTGACGTCGTCGACCTCGAGATCCTCGTTTTCCATCTCCATACCGTAGTCGGCGGTCTCGATCTCGTAGTCCTCGAGGTCCTCGCCGTCGTTCCACTCGGCGACCTTCGTGTAGCCGGGACGGATGTCGTCGTAGCCCTCCATTCCCTGGAAGAAGATCGCCCGCGAGTAGTCGAGTTCGTCGCTCTCGTGGATGAGATCGGTCATCTTCTTCGCGAACGCGAGGTGGTAGAACGAACCCAGGTGAACGTCGGCCTCGGCGGGGTTGGCGACGGTCTCGATGGTGTTGACGAACGTGCGGACGCCCATCTGATCGCGTCGCTCGTAGAGGTCCTGAATCCCGGGGTTGAACGCGGGCTGGTAGTAGAAGCCGAACCCGGTCTCGTCGACCATGTCGGCGCTCTCGGCTGGCTCGAGTTCCGTTCGGACGCCGAGGTCGTCCAGGACGTGTTTGTACGCGGTGGCTTTCTGCGTCGGGACGCGGTCTCCCGAGTGGACGACGATCGGAGTCCCCGCGGCGGCGGCGACGAGGCCGGCGCCGACGCCGAGCAGGGCCGAGGAGTGTTTGCCGTCGTAGTTCGCGCCGCAGTCGACGGGATCGGCGTCGGGCGCGGCGGTGACGACCGACTCCTCCCGCATGACGTCCGTGTAGCCCGCTAACTCTTCGGGGGTGTTTCGCTTCCAGCGGTTGGCCAGCCAGAACGCGCCGAGGGTAGTCTCGTCGGGTTCGCCCGCCAGAATGCGCTGGAACGCCTCTCGAGCCTGGTCTCGAGTCATGTCGTCGGCCGATTTGGGACCGGAACCGACGATCTCCGTCATGAGCCGCTTGAGCGGCCACTCACCGAACTCCTGGGATGCCTGCGCCATACGCGAGTCTTCGGACGGACCGTGCAAAAGCCTCCCGCTTCCGGCGACGGCGGCGGTCGAGGCGAACGAAGCACCGACGGTTCGGACCGCTGTTTTCGGACCGTCGCTGTTCCGGACTTCCGACCGCTGTTTCGGACCGGCCATCTGACGCGCGGTGGCGCGTGCTGTGGTCCAGCCGAACGCCAGTGAGGCTGGACGACGACGGCGCGCGAGGGGTGAGGACCGCAGCGTTCCGACGCGGCGGAACGCGCCGCGAGGACGCGCGGACCGCAATCGGTTGGGGAGGGTGTGGAAATCCTCGCGTCCACGGTAGCAGCGGCGGCTCGTTTCGACTGCCAGCCACACGAACACCGCGATCGGTCCCGCTCGAGGCGTGCTGAATCGGACTCGAGACGTGCTGAATCGGACTCGAGGCGTGCTGAATCGGACTCGAGACGTGCTGAATCGGACTCGAGACGTGCTGAATCGGACTCGAGACGTGCTGAATCAGACGGTGAGTTCCGTGTCCGGTACGGAAACGAAATCGCGCGGCCGAGGACGTACCTCCGTAACCAGAACGAACCCTCGAGACCGGGACAAAGTCCCGGGCCGGGACGAAATACCGGGGCCGGAACGAAATCACAGGACCTGGACGAAACCCCCGGACCAGACCGAGCCGCACAGCTACCGCCACCACTCGCTACGGCTCGCGACTGCCGATCGCTACAACTCGATCGCCATCATCACCTCGTCGATGTACTCCTCGTCGAGCTTGTAGTGATCCTCGCGGACGGCTTCCGTCGTCCAGCCGCGCTCTTCGAAGAACTCGATCGCCGCCTCGTTCGTCGAGGGAACGCTCTGATAGACCTTCTCGTGGTCCTGGGAACGCACCCACTCGAGCGTGCGGTCGAGCAGTTCGCTGCCGATCCCCAGCCCGCGGTAGCCCTCGAGGACCCCCACGGTGAGTTCCGCGGTGTGGCTGAGCTTCTCGAGGTGGGGCACGTGCAGGTGGGCCCAGCCGACGACGTCGCCCTCGACGGTCGCGACGAAGAACATCCGCGACTCGAACTCGTTGTGCCGCAGGAGGACGTCCTCGTGGTCGAGTTCGTCCGCGACCGTCTCGGCTTCGATGTAGGTCATCTCCTCGACGACCTGGCGCATCGCGCCGACGATGCCCGAGAGATCCTCCTGTCTGGCCGGTCGAATCGTGACGTCGACGTCCTCGATCGTAAACTCCTCGCGGTCCGTTTCGGTGTCGATCGCGATCCGCAGCGTCCCGTCGTCGTCCTCCTCGAGGTAGCCGTCGCGTTTGAGCAACGCGACGTTGTGTCGATACGCCCGCGAGTACAGCGGCTCACCGGGCGGATCGGCCGGGAACAGTTCGTCCCGCGCCCGCTCGCGATCGACCGCGCCGTGGGCTTCGACGTACTCGTAGATCTGTGCCCGTTCGTCGCCCTCGATCGAGATCGGCTCGGTGAGCACCATGTTCTGTGGTAACTACACCCACAGTAATAACCGTTTCAATAGTTCGAAACGAGAGAGTGTTCGATCGTCGAGACAGTCGAGTCGTCGTTCGAACGCCGCCTCGAGGAACCTCGAGCGACGACCGACGCAACCGGGACCCGAAAACCATACGGTGGCCTTCTCCCTAGGCACACCAATGAGCAGCCTCTCGGGGGACTGGCGCGAGGGCATCGACGACGTCGATGCGGCCATCATCGACGGCTATCAAAGCGACGTCCCCGTCGAGGAACGACCGTTCCGACGTATCGGCGACGAACTCGGGATCGACGAGGACGACGCCGTCGCGCGCGTCCGCCGACTCCACGAGGCGGGAATCGTCCGTCGCTTCGGCGCCGTTCTCAATCCGCCGGTGATCGGCTCCTCGACGCTGGCGGCCGTCCAGGCGCCCGCGGACCGCTTCGACGAGATCGCGGCGATCATCAACGAGTACCGACAGGTCAACCACAACTACGCCCGCGACCACGCCTGGAACATGTGGTTCGTCGTCACCGCCGGCGACCGCGAAACGCGCGACGACATCCTCGCCGAAATCGAGGACCGAACCGGCTGTGACGTGTTGAACCTGCCGATGCTAACCGACTACTACATCGACCTCGAGTTCCCGGTCGTCAACGCGGATCGGTTCGCGCGCGAATCGTTAGACGAAGCCATCGACGCCTCCGCGACCCGGATCAGCGAGGAGGCCGCCGGCGACCTCTCGGCGTTCGACGCCGATCTCTTACTCGAGATTCAGGACGGCTTTCCGATCTCGACGACACCCTACCGGGACGTTGCCGAGCGACTCGAGGGCGACGTCGGCGACGTCATCGCGAGCGTCGACCGACTGCTCGAGAACGGCTGCATCAAGCGCGTCGGCTGCGTGATCAACCACGTCGTCACGGGCTTCGACGCGAACTGCATGGTCGTCTGGGACGTGCCGGACGACCAACTCGACGAGTGGGGCGAACGCGCGGGCGGGCTTCCGTACGTGACGCTCTGTTATCACCGTCCGCGCCGTCCCGACCAGGAGTGGCCGTACAATCTGTTTACGATGATCCACGGTCGCGATTCCGACGCCGTCGACGCCAAGATCGACGAACTGACGGCCGACTATCTGCCGGTCGACCACGAGCGACTGTACTCGACGGAGACGCTGAAGCAGACGGGAGCGCAGTACGAGGAACTGGTCGGTCAGTGACGGCAGCGACGGTGGTGACTCACGAAGTGCCATCGCGTTCGTGGAGTGCGACCGCGTTCACGGGTTCCACCCCGGGTGTCGAGTGAAATCGGTGACGGATGCTCACCCCAGGTGTCGAGTGAAACGCTCTCGAGCAGGTACCCCGGGTGTCGAATGAAATCGGTGACGGATGCTCACACCAGGTGTCGAGTGAAACACTCTCGAGCAGGCACCCCAGGTGTCGAATGAAATAGGCGAATTCCTCGAGCGAAACGGACCCTTCCACCCACTGACGAATCCGACGCCCCAGGTGTCGAGTGAAATCAGGTAGCCGGTTCGTTGGACCCGCAACGGGAACCGCGGTTACGTACCGACCGTCTCACTCGTACCCCGGGTGTCGAGTGAAATCGGCCGCTGTGTCGGCGGGCGGAATCTCACTTTCTGCCGACAGCACACACCGACCGTTCTGCCAACGGAACACAATCGGCTTTTCCGTCGACAGGGACTACCCAACCGCAGCGGCGAATCGAGCGGATTTTCCGGCGAATCCACCACCCCACATGTCGAGTGTAGTCTCGCAAAATAGCACGCTACAGGCCCTGCAGTTGGCGTTTTGTAATACCGACACACCGGATGCCGAGTGAAAACTATCCACACAGCCAGCATGCGGACGTACTCCCAGCACGCGAACTCACCCCCAGCACGCGAACTCACCCCCAGCACGCGAACTCACCCCCAGCACGCGAACTCACCCCCAACACGCGAACTCGCTTTCGAGACGACGGTATGGGCAGCGGACCCTCGAGACCGATACCCCGGGTGTCGAGTGTAATCTGCGTCGACGGTTGCCCCAGAGCGGTCTCGATACCCCGGGTGTCGAATGAAATCCGATCCGAGAATCGATCATCACCGCTCACTCGAGTTCCGAGAACCGGTCGTCGTTGTGGATAACCGCCTGCACGACGGACGGATCCTCGAGCAGGTAGTAGTAATTGGTCACGCCGCTGCTGTAGCCGCGGCCGACTCGTTCGGTTCGGCCGAGGATGTCGAGAAAAACCTGCTCGTCGAGTTTGTCGCTCATCCGCCGCTGCGAGAGCGTTTCGATCCCGAGGGCGCTGTCCGAGGTGATGTTCTTGTACATCTCGTACACCTCGCGCGTGGCGAACTCCTCCCGATCGCTGTGGCGGCCCGCGAGCAACGACAGCGCGTAGACGGACGCCTTGATCTGGGTCGGCTGCCCCTCGAGCAGCTGGGAAAAGCGGTCGATGTCGGCTTTCTCTCGAGCGTCGCGGACGTGGGATTCAGAGACTTCGTCGGCGTCTTCGTCTTTCGCGAGTTCGCCGGCGTTGCGGAGGATGTCGAGCGCTTTTCTCGCGTCGCCGTGTTCCTGGGCCGCGAACGCGGCGCTCAGCGGGATGACGTCGTCCGAGAGCACGCCGTCCCGGAAGGCGTCCGCGCGGTTGTACATGATCTCGCGGAGCTGGTTGGCATCGTAGGGCGGAAACACGAACTCGCGATCCTGGAGACTGCTGAGGATCCGTTCGTCGAGCGATTGCTTGAACGAGATCTTGTTGCTGATCGCGATGATCCCCACCTTACAGGAGTCTAACTTGCCGGCCTCCCCCGCGCGGGACAGTTGCATGAGAATCTCGTTGTCCTGCAGTTTGTCGATCTCGTCGAGAATGATGATCGCCACGTCGTAGAGTCGGTCGAGGATCGACCAGAACCGCTCGTAGTAGACGTCGGTCGAGAGACCGGTGACGGGGATACTGATCCCGGTCCGTTCGGGATCGTTCAGCTCCTGTGCCAGATTGATCACGACGCGCGTCTCGGTCTTCGTCTGCGTACAATCGATGTAGGCTCTGCCCATCTCCGTTCCGTTCTCGATCGAGTACTGCTGGGCGCTCCTGGTGACGTGTTTGGCCACGAGCGACTTTCCGGTTCCCGTCTTTCCGTAGACGAGCGTGTTTCGCGGCGACTGCCCCTTTACCGCGGGGTGAATACTCGAGGCGACGTTCTGGATCTCGCTGTCCCTGCCGATAATTCGGTCCTCGTTCGGCACGAGGTCGATATCGAGGAGTTCCTTGCGCTTGAAGATCGGATCCTCCGTGGCCCAGAAATCCTCCAGGGATCCGTTTTCGTGATCGGCGTCCTCGCTCATATACGAGGCGTCCCACCGGGATTACATATAGACCGGTGATCGAGGACGACCGACCGTCGGGTGTAGGATGCGAAAATAACCCCTTCTGAGAGGTATGTAGGTGATATAACAAACGATGAATGAGACCCACCGTCGAATGAAACCGGGGGACTGCGGTTGTGTGATGAACACTCGGACACCCCGGGTGTCGAGTGAAATCGGTCGCTGGGGTGTCGGAGTGCCCTTCCTCGAGCGGACCGCAGTTCGATTCTCGTTGACCTGACTGCAGTCCGATTCTCGCTGGCCAGATCACGGTCCGATTCCGCTGAACTGGCTTTGTTGAAATCCTTCCAGTCAGATACGAACTCCGTGCTGAATACACAGCGCGTATCGGTCACTGATATCTCAGCCGTTGGTGAGAAGACGAATTGGTAGAGACAGAGGAACAAGATACTGCGTCGGATCTTAGCGTTGTGATTCGCGGAGGATCAGCGGCTCGATGGCAAGTGTCCGTTTTGCTATGGTGACGATGCGAAGGACGTACGAGACGAACAGCATGAATGGAACGAGCGTCACCGCAAACGCACCGCCCACGACGAGGATGATGTGATCGAGACCGAGTGTGCTTCCTGGGAACGTCCCCGCATCGACGATTCCGACCATGATACCCGCAACGGTCAATGCCGGGACTGCAGCATAGAGAATCATCTGAGACAAGTCGATGAGTGCCCACTGGAAGTACAGCGTCTTGACGTGTTCGCGCGCCGGACCAAACAGAGACAGCGCTGTTTTGAGGTCGTCAAGTAAGCCGCGTTCTTCCTCATTGAGGCTCTCTTCGTATTCGTTCCCGAGACGTTCAACTTGGAATATTTTCCAACTATAATTGAAATTTAGTGCAGCGAATAACACATCGAACGAGCCGAATTGCGCATCCTCAAGTTGGTCATGCACCGTGTCAGCGTTCCCAGTGACGCTTTCAGCGAATTCATCGACTTCTTCTCGAAGGTTCTCGTTATCATTCTTGTCAATGGACTCTCGAAGGGCCGTCGCCCGTTGTGCCGTGATCCCGATGATCTGCCGGAGGAATTCGGATGGATCGGCAGGACTCGGAGATCCGATTAATTCTTCAGTAAAGTCCCGGACATCCATCGAACTGGACATACGCTCGCGTTGATCGCCGAGCGGACCGTTCTCTTGGGAGAGGACGAGTTGACCGATCGTGACGACGAGTGTCGTCCCAGTCACGATGACCGTAATCATCGTTGAGAACATCGTGTTGATCATGTTACCGGACTCGATTTGCTGTGAAAACGGTGGATCAAGGACAGCAACGGCGATGACGAATGCGACGAACACGGCACTGGTCAAGATGCTGGAGACGAGAAGACGGTTCGCGCGCAGCATCAACCAGAGTTTAATCCTACTCTCGCCTGAGCGCTCACGCATCGTATTGGCCGTACTGATATCGGTCTCGTCAGTCATACTGGCTCATCCGATTGGGCAGGTCGCTTGAAAACGAGGTACTTGGTGCCGCCTCCTTCGTAGTCGATTGTCTCCACAAACTCCCAGCCTTCTGCACCGAGTTGATTCAATTCTGCTTTCGGATCCTCTGCTTCTTTTTGGCTCTCATCGCGCGGTGGGCAAAGCGTCTCGTACTCCCAGCGGATCGCCTCTGATTCGGACATCACTACTAGTAGGTACTACAGCCCTCTATATCCCGCTCCACTACCGAGACTGTACGTTATACGGAGAACGAATTTATCGGTTCTCTTTCCAGTCGTCCGGGTCCCCTTCACGGAACTCACCCTTAGCATGGCGCTCGTGGGGCCAGAAGGTGACGCCCAGCAGTACGACGTAGAACACACCCACAACGGCAACCACAGCAATCCCGGGGATACGGGCGATTTCAGCGGTTGTCAGCCAGTCCTGGCGCGGTGCGAACGCTGTAATCCTGAAGACCCACGCGACCAAGAGGACACTGAGCAGAGCAAGGTACACACGCCGGAGCCGGTTTGCGAGTGCTTCGTATACCGAGACTTTCAGCGTCGGCCTGCGATAGTCCCTGCTCAGTTCCGCTCGCCAGTCGTGACTTTCAACGCCTTGGGACGGATCGAGGGCGTTTGCGAACAGGTTCTCTTGGATGATTCGAGCACGAGAGCGAAAGACGTCGTAGTCCCGGTACCGCCGTGCTTCGATGCCCAGAAAGATGGTGACGATAAGGATCCCGACCAGCAAGATATAGTGTGGGTTATCGGGACTCGAAAACGCCCACGTCAAGATTGCCGCCATCAGCGTCACCGCCCACGTCGTTGTCTCGTCAAGGCGCTCCCGCCACGTCCCCACTCGGTCTATCTCTCCGCGATAGACATGGGCCATCACCGAACCGAGTCCCGTACTGTCGTCAACCATTTCACGACCGATCTCCCGTTGATCTGGTGCTGTTGGGTCGAACTCGTCGCTATTCGAATCGGTCATAGAGGAGAGACATCTCCTCGCTCCATAAGAAGTTATGGTGACAGCGTAATCTGAGTGTCATGTACTGGAGAACATCGAACAGTTCGCATATGTAGTTGCCGTTCAATACAGGTGAAACAGTGAACGCCGTCCCCTCTCACTCACGAAGGAGTACAACGGTCTCTTCCTTTTGCTGGTCGATCAACAGTTCGAGCAAGGGCCTCATCTCGTCGAACCGTGGACCTTTCGTTACGACGTGGGCGTCTCGGTCCCACTCGATGAAACCGTAGTCGGCCAATTTGGGAAGATGAACGTGGTGCAACCGAAGGAGTTCCTCGTCCACTCCTGGAACCGTTCGGGAGCTGGACAGGTGTTGTTGGAAGAGATTTTCGTCAGCGTTAGCGATCTCCTGTGACTTTCCAGAGAGCTCCGGAACGTGGTACGGGTTGTGGGTTACTAACTCGACTAACAACTGGCGTCGGCGGCTGTCAGCCAAAGCGTCAAACGATCCATCATTATCGATCATCCTGGTCTCCTCGATATGTATTCGTCGTCAATCCCATTAACTATAGAACATTTTAACGAGCGGTTGTTGTTTTGATTAACTGAGTGAGTAAACAAGGTGCGATCCGTACGCACATGTAGTTGCCGTTCAGTACAGGGCAACGAGTGTGCACCCACCGCGAGCGACCGAAGGGAGCGAGCGGGCCGACGACCGACCCGTAGGGGAGGGAGGAGTGCTTTTCATCAACGTTTTGCCGAGTGCGGTCGCTTCGCGACCGCACGCAGAGCAAAACGTTGGCAGGTCTACTGAACGGTTGATTCGCCTGATTATACGTGAAGCAAACGATGCTGCCGTGCTGCATGCATCCTCTGTATCTCGCACGACGCGTAAAACCTATCACAACTTTAGGATTTCAACAGAGCCGCTGAACTGGTTTTGTCCGAGAAGTTGAGCTCGTCCGGGAAGCTGGTCCTGTTCGAGAAACTGGTCTCGTCCAAGAACGTACTCCCGAGGTCGAAGACACTCACACCCCAGGTGTCGAGTGTAGAGTGGGAAAATCAGCGTCGGTAGCGCCTAAATGGACGGCCTAGATACATGGTTGGAAGAGTCGAGGAAGAGTCGAAGTGGTGTCGAGAGTACGACGAGAACCACACACGCAAGCCACTAGCTGCAGTGCGGATATGGTTTCTAGCCCTATTTAATAAATCTATCCATATTAAAGATCGATGTTTTGATGTGTGTATTCAATCGAAACCAGGTAATCTCTCTACCCCACAGGTACACAGACGCTACACCCCCATTTCACCACTCTACACTCGACACCCGGGGTGTGGGCGTCCCATAACCCAACGAACAGCTTCAGCCACGACTCGACACAACTCGACACACGATCAGAACTACCACCCAGCCACCCCCTGAACGAAACCCGAACCATCATCAGACACACCCGACACGAAACCCGAACCAGCGATCCACATCGCCGACGCCGTCTCGGTGTTCACTCGAGGGCCGCCTCGACCAGTTCGATCGGCGTCGGCGGTTCCTCGTCGGCTCCAGGGCGGTTCTCGAGTTGGGTTCGACACGACGCGCCGGGAGCGACGACGCGTTCACCGTCGCTGTCGTCGACCTGGTCGTACAGGATCGATGCGATGGCGTCGCTCATCGAGGCGTGTTCGGCCTCGTAGCCGAAGCTGCCGGCCATTCCACAGCAGCCCGAATCCAGCGGGTCGACGGCGTAGCCGGCGCGCCGGAGCACGCCGACCGCGTGGTGATCTTTCTTCGTGGCCTTCTGGTGGCAGTGGCCGTGGTAGACGAGCCTTCCGTCGGTCGCCGCGTCGTCACCGGTCGCCGCATCTCCACCAGTTGCCCCACCGCCACCGGACACCGAGCCATCGAACGCCATCTTCTCGTCCAGTCGAAACGTATCGATGTACTCGCAGACGCCGTAGGTTGCACCCGCCACCCGCTCTACGTCCGCACCCGAGAGCAGGTCGCCGTAATCGAGCTGGAACATGACCGCGTCCGAAGGTTCGACGACGACAATCTCCCAGCCCTCCTCGACGAGCGGTGCGAGCGCGTCGACGTTTTCCCGCGCTGTCTCTCGAGCCCGATCGAGAAAGCCCTTCGAAAACGCGGGACGGCCGGTATCGCCGAGGTCGTCCGGAACCTGCACGTGGACGCCGGCGGCCTCGAGGACGCGCACGGCGGCCCGGCCGGCCGCGGGATGGCTGTAATTGGTGTAGGTGTCGGGGTAGAGGACGACCTTCCGATCGGCCTCGGCTCGGCCCACTTGCGGCCCACCGCGTCGGGTTCGCGACTCCGCGCTCGAGGGGCGCTCATCCGACCTCGTTTCGACCTGCCGTGACCCGCCGTCTCCTCGAGGCGCTTCACCGCTTCGCGTCCGTTCAACTCCCCCTGTTTCTTCGACCCGCCGCGTCTCGAACCAGTCCCGAAACGTCTCGGCGTGGAACGTCGGCAGCGGTCGACTCGAATCGATGCCGATCGTGGCCTCGAGCGCCGAGCGAGCGCCGGGAACTTTCGCCATCGCGTTCGAGAGCGGAGCGAACCTCGAGCCCCACTTCGAGAGCGTGGCGACGTTCGCGAAGAGTCGGTCGCGCAGCGTGGCGCCGTGTCGCTTGTGGTGTTCGTGGCTGACCTCGGCTTTGAGCTTCGCCATGTCGACTTCGCTGGGACAGTCGACGGCACAACCCTTGCAGCCGATACACAGACCCATCACCTCTTCGACGAACTCGTCGGAGAACGCCTCCTCGGGACCCATCTCCCCGCTCATCACCTGCCGAAGCGCGTTCGCTCGGCCACGGGTCGCCGTGATCTCCTCGCGACTGGCGCGGTAGGTAGGACACATCACGCCGCCGGTGGTCTCCTGCTCGCCGCGACAGCCGCCACAGCCGTGACAGAGTTCGACCATCCCCTGGAAGCCGTTGTCGTTCGCCCAGTTCAGTTCGGGCTCGAAGCCGGCCGTGAACTCGTAGTCGGGATCGAATCGCAGGTGCTCGCGCAGGTCGGTCGGCTCCGCATCCCGGAACACGACCTGTCCGGGATTGAGTAGCCAGTCGGGATCGAAGGCGGACTTCAGGTCCTGAAACGTCTCCCAGAGCTCCTCGCCGTAGCGCTTCCGATTCCACTGGGTGCGGGCGCGGCCGTCGCCGTGCTCGCCAGAGACCGATCCGCCCAACTCGACGACGAGATCCGTCACGTCGTCCGCGATACCGTGTAGCTGGTCGAGTCCGATCTCGGTCTTCGTGTTGACCAGCGGCCGAATGTGGAGCACGCCGGGACCGGCGTGGGCGTAAAAGGATGCATAGGTGTCGTGTTCCTCGAGAATCTCCTCGAACGCCGCGACGAATTCGGGGAGTTTCGTCGGTGGAATCGCCGTATCCTCGATGAAGGAGACGTGCTTCTCGTCGGTCGTCCGCGAGAGCAAGATCGGGAGCCCCGACTTGCGAAGCTTCCAGAGCTGGGCGCGCTCTTCTCGGTCGTAGGCCTCGAGCGCCTCGAGTGCGAGCGGATCGGCGTTCGTCGTCGTTGTCGTCGCTCCGTCCGGAACGGCCCCCGCCGGCGTCGCCGACGGGACGCGATCGGCAAGCAGTTCGGCAACCCGTTCCTTCCCGTGGGCGCTATCCTCCGCGTAGAACTCCACCAGGAGCGTGGCGTTGGTCCCGTCGGGAAGGATCTCGGTGACAGGACCGAACTCCGCCGTCTCCCGAGCCAGATCGATTAGCACGTCGTCTAACACCTCGACGGCGGCCGGATCGTGCTCGAGGATCGGCGCGACATCTCGCATCGCCTCGTGGAGGTCGGGATAACACAGCAAGGCGACGGCCTTGGTCTCGGGAACGGGCTCGAGCGACACCGTCGCCTCGGTGACGATCGCGAGGGTTCCTTCGCTGCCGGCGAGCAGGCGCGCGAGGTTGACGGTGCCCGGCTCGCCGGTCGCTTCCCCGCCCGGCAGGTCCTCGCCGCGGGCCTCGGCGACGAGTCGGTCGAGGTTGTAACCGGAGACGTTGCGCTTGAGGTCGGGATACGCGTCTTCGATCAGGTCCGCGTCCTCCTCGAGGATGCGCTCGATTTCGGCGTAGATTCGCCCCTCCAGGTCGCCGTCGGACTCGGCGCGCTCGCCGATCTCCGCGACGGTCACCTCGCCGAACGTCGTCACGGTACCGTCGGCGAGGACGGCTTCTACGTCCTCGATGTACGCGTCCGTCTTGCCGTACTGAAGGGAGTGAGAGCCCGTCGAGTTGTTCCCGATCGCGCCGCCGATGGCGCTTTTGTCCCCCCACGCCGGGTCGGGAGCGAACTTCAGACCGTGCGGGGAGCAGGCCTCGTTCAGCGTTCCGAGGATCGTTCCCGGCTGGACCGTCGCCGTTCGCCCGTCCGGATCGATCTCGAGGATGTCGTTCATGTATCGGGTGAAATCGAGGACGACGGCGCGGTTGACCGTCTGCCCCGCGAGGCTCGTTCCGCCGCCGCGCGGGAGCACGGGGATCCCGCGTTGGGCGCAGTAGTCGACGACGGCGGCGACGTCGCTCGTCGCCGTCGGAAACGCGACCGCGATCGGCGTCACCTCGTAGGCGCTCGCGTCGGTCGCGTACAGTTCCCGGGAGTAGGTGTCACCCCGGACGTCGCAGTCGGCGACCCGCTCGAGGTCCGCGATCAGCGCCGGGCGGGTGACCTCGTCGCTTCGGTAGTCGTAGTTCGCACGACGATCGGCGGCCGGGTCGGCGCTCGGCTCGAGTGACATGCGTCCATCTAACGCATTGGGTAGCAAAAGCGTCGGCGTTGCCGAACCCGACTATCCGACGGCAGTGCAAGAACGTCGACGGCTCGGCCGGGAGGCCGGGAAGACAGCGGGCGACGACGACCGTCAGCCAGCGGCGACGTCGCTCGCTTCGATTTCTCCATAACAGTCGCTCGAGGCGTCCGTCTGTTGTCTCAGAACGTCTGTCCGATCCATCGGTTGTCTCTCATGCTGATCGGGCGCCGCTGACTGCCTCTGACACGGTGCGATAGCCTGTCCGGTCTGGTGGGACGGCGACCGGTGGCGCGATTCGGGACCGATCGCCGCGTTGTAGCACTGGTGGTGACCGAATGGATCGGGCCCCATCGCTTCGGTGTACGCCCCCGGGGCCACCGTCCGACGCGTGGACGGCACATCACCGTTCGGTCGGTGTCGATACAAGCGGAGTGCCTTACTAGTTGGGCTCGAACGCGGCGCTGTTGCCGTCGCTACCGAACGAATCGACTCGAAGACTGTCGCCGATAAACATACCTGATACACAGTATAGCGCGATATTAAATAGATTCGATCGACGACTCGAGCGACTCCGGACGGACTCGTCGTGGAACCGCGAATCGCGGGCGTGAGCCGTCGCTGAAGCGGTTGGTTCGCCAGGACCACCGCCGACCGCTCGAGCGGGTCAGGCGAGACGAATCGTGCAGTACAGTCGGTGTCGAGGGCGTACTCGACGGAAAACCGCTACGGAACGCGATCGGCACCCGAAATCGACGGCCGTCGAGAGGTTGGCCGTATTGACAGCAACTTGATTACTATCTGCGATCGCCTGCGGTCGTCCCGAGCCGGCGTCCAGCTCAGTCGTCCCAGTCGCCGCTCATCCCGACGCGCTCGCCGTTCTCCCAGACATAGTAGCCCTCGCCGCTTTTTTTGCCGAGCTTTCCGGCGCGGACCTTCCGGCGGAGCGACTGTGGCGGTTTGAACCGTTCGCCGAGTTCCTCGCGGAGGTGTTCGGCGATGTGCAGTCGGACGTCGAGTCCGACGTGGTCGGTCAGTTCGATCGGCCCCATCGGATGGCCGTAACCGATCTCCATCCCCTCGTCGATGTCGGCGGGGCTCGCGACGCCCTGTTCGACCATCCGAATCGCCTCGAGTCCGAGCGCGATGCCCAGCCGCGAGGTCGCGAAGCCGGCGGTGTCGCGGACGACGACGTCTTCCTTTTCGATGTCCCGCACGTAGTCAACGGCGAACGCTTCGGTTCGCTCGTCGGTTTGCTCGGCGACGATAATCTCGACGAGGTCCATGATGTGGGGCGGATTGAAGAAATGGAGGCCGACCGCGCGCTCGGGGTGCTCGAGCGCGCTCGCCA
Source organism: Natronolimnohabitans innermongolicus JCM 12255 (assembly GCF_000337215.1). GTDB lineage: Archaea > Halobacteriota > Halobacteria > Halobacteriales > Natrialbaceae > Natronolimnohabitans > Natronolimnohabitans innermongolicus. The sequence continues at coordinate 61,318 of NZ_AOHZ01000034.1, forward strand.
TCTCCGTCACCGACAGCGAGGAGGTGTTCGAGGCGATGATCGTCTCCTCGTCCGCCGCGTCCTCGACGTCCGAGAAGACGTCCTTCTTCAGGTCCATGTCCTCCGGCACCGCCTCGACGACCAGGTCCGCGTCCTCGACCGCCGCCTCGAGGTCGGTCGTTCCCTCGATGCGCTTGAGGGCCGCCTCCATTTCTTCTTCGGTGAGTTTGTCCCGGTCGACGCCACCCTGGAGGTTGTTTCGAATCCCCTCGAGGCCGTCCTCGACGAGGTCCGACTCGATGTCCCGCAGGACGACGTCGTTGCCCGCCATCGCGGAGACCTGTGCGATTCCGTGGCCCATGCTCCCGGCTCCGAGGACTGCGATCTGCATGTTCGAAGCCACAGGGGAAACTATCAAAAGCGTTCCCTTTCGAACAACCGCCATCAGTGCGCTTCCGGACCGTTATGTCGCCGCTCGAGGTGAGCGACCACGGGGCGCGAACCGAGAAGCGCAGCAAGCTCCCCGACTGGCGGGTCTTGGGATTTCTGGGTGTAGCCGAGACGCGTCCGTCCACGGAAGCCGACGGAGAGGCGACGTCGCGATCACTGGCAACCAGGGACGCCACATCCTCCCCAGCCGATTCGCTCGTTCACTTCGCTCACTCGCTCATCCCTCGCGCAATTTCGTCGATCGTCCTTCGCTGTCGCTCGGAGACGATCGACAGCGCGCGCCACTGTGACGTCTCCGCGGCGTGCTGGGTTAGACACAATCCACGCTGTGCTTGATGGACACAATCCGTGCCGCCCTGGACACGAGGCCAGCCTCGGCAGTCGCTACCCGACCCACGGTTGCACGGTCGAATGACAAAGAACGGAGCTACTTTGGGCCCGCGGCGCGAGTCATACAGTACCAATGAGCGATCGCCAACCAGTCATCGTCGCGGCAGTTAGAACTCCGCAGGGAAAACACGGCGGCGTCTTCGCCGAAACCGGCAGCGAGGAGCTCTCGGTCCCGCTCGTAAACGAGATGCTCGAGCAAACCGGCCTCACCGGCGACGACGTCGACGATATCCGCTGGGGGTGTGCAAAGCAGGTCGACGAACAGAGCAACAACATCGCGCGCGTCATCGCACTCCTCTCGGAGTTAGGCGAGGGCGTTCCCGGGACGACCATCGACCGACTCTGTGCGTCCTCGGCGGAAGCGATCATGAGCGCCAGCGACGCCGTTCGCGCGGGCCAGCGTGACGTGATCGTCGCCGGCGGGGTCGAGAACATGTCCCGCAACGAGCGTCGCAAGGGGATCGACTCCTACGATGGCATCGCCGAGCAGTACGACGCTGCCGGCCTGCAGATGGGCCAGACCGCAGAGAAAGTCGCCCGCGAGTACGACATCTCCCGCGACCGGCAGGACGAGTACGGCGCTCGCAGCCAGCAACGCGCCGTCGAGGCGACCGAGGCGGGCAAGTACGACGACGAAATCGTTCCGATCGACACGGGCGAGCACGTCGTCGAAGAAGACGAGGGCCTCCGGCCGGGCACGACGAAAGAGAAGATCAGCGGCCTCCCGCCGGCCTTCGAGGAGGACGGCACCGTCACCGCGGCCAACGCCTCGCAGGTCTCCGACGGGGCCGCGGGCGTCATCGTCACGTCTCGAGAGTTCGCCGAGGAGAACGGTCTCGAGATCCGAGCTGAAATCGAGGGCCACAACGTCGCCGGCGTCGATCCGACGGTGATGGGTATCGGCCCCGTACCTGCAGTTCGTGGCATCTGGGAGCGAAACGGCCGCTCGGCAGCGGACTACGATCGCGTCGAACTCAACGAGGCCTTCGCCAGCCAGACGCTGTACTGTCAGGACGAACTCGGCTTCGACGACGACCAGTTCAACGTCAACGGCGGCGCGATCGCCATCGGCCACCCGCTCGGCGCCTCCGGCGCTCGCCTGCCGGTCTCGCTGATTCACGAACTCGAGCGCGAGGGCGGCGGCCTCGGGCTCTCGACGATGTGTGTCGGCTACGGGCAGGGCGCGGCAGTCGAGTTCCGGGTTCCGGAGCCGTAGTCGACAGCCGGCGACTCGAGGCCCCTGTTGTGCGGGCCGGCTCCAGCGTGGACACGGACGCGGTTCGGTCGTGAACAGAGATGCGACTCGAGGCGTCTACAGCGGTGACTCGAGCACAGAGATGTCCCTATCCGCTGTCCGAGAAAAACGGTACAATCGGGGGATCCGCTCTAGAGGATCTGGTCGGCGATGATGTTCTTCTGAATCTCGCTGGTACCCTCGTAGATCTTCGTGATGCGGGCGTCGCGGTAGTAGCGCTCGGCGGGGTAGTCCGTGACGTAGCCCGAGCCGCCGTGGACCTGGATACCCTCGTCGGCGACTTCGACGGAGATCTCGGAGGCGAACAGCTTCGCCATGCTCGAGTACTGCGCGGCGATATCCTGGTTGTTCTTCTCGACCTCCGAGGCGGCGCGGTAGGTCAGCGAGCGGGCGGCCTCGACCTTGGTGGCCATCTCGGCGATCTTGTGCTCGATGGCCTGGAACTCGGAGATCTTCTGGTCGAACTGCTCGCGCTCGTTGGCGTACTCGATGGCGGCGTCCAGGGCACCCTGTGCGGCGCCGACGGCCTGGGCGGCGACGTTAGTTCGGCCGGAGGCGAAGAACTCCATCAGCTGGTAGAAGCCCTTGTCGACCTCACCGATGACGTTCTCCTCGGGAATGCGGACGTCGTCGATGATGACCTCCGCGAGGTCGGAGGCACGAATACCGAGCTTGTTGTCGATCTTCTCGGTCTTGATGCCGTCCCAGTCCATCTCGACGAGGAAGGCGGTGATGCCGCGGTGGCCCTCGTCGGGGCTGGTTTTGGCCATAAGGACGCCGACGTCGGCGACCGTGCCGTTGGTGATCCACATCTTGTTGCCGTTGGCGACGTACTCGTCGCCGTCCTTCTCGGCGACGGTCTCCATTCCGGCGACGTTCGAGCCGTGTGCGGGCTCGGAGATCATCGACACGGACGCGATCTCACCGTTTGCGATCTTGGGCAGGTACTCCTCTTTCATCCACTCGTCGCCGAACTCGATGATCATGTTCGAGCCGAAGCCGGCACTACCGATGGCCGAACCGATTCCCGGGTCGGCACGCCAGAGTTCCTCGGTGACGATGGTACTGGCGATCTTGTCCATCCCGGCACCGTCGTACTCGAGTGGGATACTCGGCGAGACGAAGTCGTACTCGGCCGCCTTCTTGCGGAGTTCTTCCGGATACTTGTGTTCCTGGTCGTGTTCCTCGGCGACCGGAGCGATCTCGTTTTCACCGAACTCGCGGACGGCTTCGCGAATCGCTTCGTGTTCGTCGGACAGCGTGAATGCCATATCGCATTGATTGTGGACCGGTACCAAAATAGCTTCGATTCATTCAACAGACGCAACGAAAAACACACGCAAATCTAACGCTGTAAAGACCATCGCCTATCTGCGAATACTCTGTTCGACCAGTGTGTGGGTGTCTCTCCCACATGAGGCCGACGGCACTCGAGACCGGGAGACCGAGACTGGAACCGATATCGTGTCAGCCCACAGAGGTTCGGAACAGTCGCGGTACGTCACCGCGACTCGAGCGGCTCCGTCTCGCCTACGCTTCGGTTTCGCCCCCGTCTTCGTCGCGAATCTTGAACTTCTGGACCTTGCCGGTCGTCGTCCGCGGCAGCTCCTCGACGAACTCGACCTCGCGCGGGTGTTTGTACTCTGCCATGTTCTCGAGGCAGTACTGTTTGATCCCCTCGGGCGTCGTCTCGGCGTCCGGCGTGGGAACGATAAACGCCTTGACGGTCTCGCCACGTCTGTCGTCCGGGATTCCGACCACCGCGGCGTCGGCGACGTCCTCGTGCTCGAAGAGCAACTCCTCGACTTCGCGCGGGTAGACGTTGTAGCCGCCGGTGACGATCATGTGTTTCTCGCGGTCGACGACGAAGAAGAAGTCGTCCTCGTCCCAGTAGCAGACGTCGCCGGTGTGGAACCACGTCGTACCGTTCTCGTCGGTAAAGGCCTCCTCGTTGGCCTCGGGCAGCCCGTAGTAGCCTTTCATCACGTTCGGTCCAGAGACGACGAGTTCGCCCGTGATCTTGCGGAGGTCGGCTTCCTCCTCGTCGATCGGCCCCTCCTCGACACGGGGGACCGTTTCGAACGCCTCGTCGACGACTTTCGCGTCGACGCCCTCGAGCGGTTTTCCGATCGAGCCCTTCCGGCGGGCCTCGCCGCGGTTGGCGTGGGTGACCGGACTCGTTTCGGTCAGGCCGTACCCCTCGTAGAGTGCGACGCCGTAGAGTTCCTCGAACGTCTCCAGTACCTCGAGTGGGAGACTCGAACCGCCGGAGTTGACGAACCGAAGCGCCTCGAACTCGTACTCGTCGGCGTCGGGCTGGTTGATCATGTCGTTGAACATCGCCGGAACGCCAAACATGATCGAGATCTCCGCCTCCTCGAGCAGGCTCATCACTTCGGAAGCGTCCCACTCGGGGACGGGGTAGTAGGTGCCGCCGCTGTACATGGCGCCGTTCATGACGACGGACATGCCGTAGATGTGGAACAGCGGCAGGGTGCCGACGAGTCGGTCCGAAGCCTGAAAGCCGCCCGGCGGGACGTCGGCGTTGGCGCGGGTCGTCCAGCCGATGTTCTCGTGGGTCAGCAAGACGCCTTTCGGCGTCCCCGTCGTTCCCGAAGTGTAGGGCTGGACCGCGACGTCGTCGTCCGCGCGCTCGGCGATTCCCGCGGTGTCGTCGGCGAGGAAGTCCTCGAACGCGGTGGCGCCGTCGACGTCGGCGCCCACACTGACGACCTGTTCGACGTCGGTGTCCTCGAGCACGTCGACGACGTTGGGGACGTTGTCGGCCAGCGAGACGACCGCCTTCGCGCCGCTGTCGTCCAGCAGGTGGCTGATCTCGCGGGTCTTGTACTGCGGGTTCATCGGGACGACGATCCCGCCGGCGCGCAGCGTGCCGTAGAAGGCCGTCACGAACTGCGGGAGGTTCGGCAGGTAGATCCCGACGCGGTCGCCCTCGCCGATGCCGCGGTCCTCGAGGGCCTGTGCGAACTGTCCGGCCCGCTCCCAGAACTGCTCGTAGGTGAGTTCCGTGTCGTCGTAGACGATCGCGGGAGAGTCGCCGTATTCGTCGACGGTTTCGCCGACGTCTGTCACGAGGTTCGTCATCGGTATAGACGGTCATCTGAGCGGTACAAAAGAATTGTTACTTACGCGAATTCGAGGCGCGAGCCGACGTCGAAACGACGGTCGACTCGAGGTGGTATCGACGTGAGAGAACAAAAAACGGGACGGCGCGCTCAGTCGACCTCGTAGGACGGCTCGGTCGGTCCGCTGGTCTCGGGGTCGTAACCGACGACGACGTTAGCGTAGCCCAGCGCACCCGCGATGAGCAGCCCGCCGGCGAGTTGCACGGCGAGATCGAGCAGCGGCGTTACCGTGAGCAGCGGCGTCAGCGTCGTCGCGCCGAACATCGCGGCGAACGCGGCGACGAGGTAGAGCCCTCGAGCCGGAAGCGAGAGGGAGTGGGCTCCGTCGAATCCGATTGTCGAGACGACCAGCGCAATCGTTCCGGCGAGAACGAGCGGGAACGCGAGCAGCGTCTCGGGGAACGACCAGTAGATGAGGCTGTCGTTCGCGATGAAGGCGAACGGGATGACAAACCCGGGTGCGCCGATACGCAGCGCCTGAACACTGGCCCGCGGGAAGCTCGCGCCCGCGATGTTCGATCCGATCGCGACCGAGACGGCGACCGGCGGCGTGATCGCCGACAGCATCGCGAAGTAGAACACGAACATGTGAGCGGTGATCGGCTGAACGTCCATTGCGATGACGCTCGGGACGATCAGCATCGCGACGAGCAGGTACGCTGCCGGCGTCGGCATGCCCAGTCCGAAGAGGATACTCGCGATCATCGCCATCAGGAGCAGGACGATCAGCACGCCACCGGAGAGCGCGACCATCTCCTGACTGAGCCGTCCGGCGAAACCGGTTCCATCGACCATCTGGAGAACGACGCCGAGCGACGCCAGAATGCCGACGAGCGGCGCCATTTCGACGGCTCCCTGTTTGAATCCGTCGAGCGTCTGTTTCGTGCTTCGCAGGATCGAGAACACTGTCTCGACCGCGATCCGCCGCATCGATCCGAGGTCGGAGAGCGTCCCGCTGACGCCGGAAACGGTAGCACGAGCGCCGCGTCCCAACACTGCGGCGAGCGTGGTTGTACCGACTCGAGTGCGCGCGACGATGCCGGACTCGCGATCGGTCGACCGACGCTCGAGTTCGTCGTCGAGCGCTGCTTGCGCCCGCGTATCGGCGTCGAAGACGTCGACGAGCGCGTTGCGAACGTACATGACCGCGACGATCGTCGCGATCGTGTACAGTCCGGCCGCAAGCGGCGTGTATCGGAGGACGATCAACGTATAGAGCAGTACTCCCAGCGGGATCAGGAAGTGAACGCCTTTGAGCAGCGAGAGGTACTCGAACGATTCGCGTTCGTCGGTCGTCCAGCCGAACTTGAGCACGATCAGGTAGATCGCGACGCCGACGCTAACGTAGAACAGGGCTGCAGGAATAACCCCTGCCTGAACGATCGACAGATAGGACACGCCGAGAATGTCCGCCATCAAGAACGCCGCGACACCCATCACCGGCGGGAGCATCTGTCCGCCCGAGGAGGCGACGGCTTCGATCGCGGCCGCGAAGTCGTCGCGAATGCCTTGCTCTTTGATCATCGGAATCGTGAAGCTACCGGTCGTCGCGGTGTTGGCCGCAGCGCTTCCGGTAATGGAACCCATGATCATACTCGCGACGACGGCGATCTGGACGACGCCAGATCGGAGGCTCTTCCCGAGCTCGCTGCCGACGTTGAGAACGAAATCGAGTGCGCCGTACACTTTGGCGATACCCGCAAACATGATGAAGATGGCGACCCACGTCGATCCGACGTCGAGAATGAAGCCGTACGTTCCCTGGATGCCGATGGCCCCCTCGCGAGCGATTCGTTCGATCGACCACCCGCCATGGTTGAGGAGTCCAGGGAGGAGCGGTCCAGCGAACGCGTACACGAGCGAGAGAACGACGACCGACGTGAAGATGTAGCCGAACGCGCGCCGGGTCGCATCCGTGACGAGGAAGATTATCAGTATCCCCATCACGATATCGAGCGTCGTATTCGACAGCGCTCCATCCAGTCGATCGAAGTTGACGTGAACGTACCCGGTTGCGACGAGCGACGCGACTGCGAAGACGATCGCTATCGTCGACAGCAGATACGGGAGCCCCGACTCGAGTCGCGGCGAACTCGGAAGTGCTGATCCGAGTCGTCCGCCCGAAAGCGGATCCGATTCGAGCGCGTCCCTGGCCTCCATGAGATAGTACAGTGCCAGTCCGATCCCGAGGAAGATATTCACGTACTGTACCGGCTCGGTAAACGGCAACGCATACGCATAGTAGACCGTAAACGCGGTCAACGTGACCCCGAATACGTAAATAAGGGCGGTCAGAACGGCTGGCATCGTCACGTCCTCACGAGACGGCTTTCGAGATGCCACGTGTCGACGAACGGTAGCGATGGCGTTCATCGGTCGTTAGTCGCCGCGGACGAAGTCGTCGTCCCAAACGCCGAGCTCTTCGTAGAAATCCGCAGCCGCCGGATGGAACGGCATATCGTCGTACATCCGAGTCGTCCACCACTCGTCGTCCATGTAGTAGCTGAGGTACGGGTGGTCGTCTTCCATCTCTTCGCGGTACTCGTGAAGCGTCTCGAGGAACTCGTAGACGTAGTCGTACTCGAGGTCGTCACGGACCACGAAGTTGTACGGAATGTTAATCGCGAGCGCTTCGTCGGGCGCGTGAGCGTAGCCGTCGAGTTCGTCGGTCGTCATGTCGATGGTCCCCGTTGGAATCGAGTCGTCGGCCTCGAGTTCCTCGGCGATCTCGTCCGGCCACTCGAGAACGTACGTGTCGCTGTTGGACTTCATCTCCTCCACCCACGATGCTTCGAAGTCGAAGTTCGAAATCGTGACGACGCCGACGTCGAGCTGTCCTTCTTCGAACGAGCCCGACTGTTCGTCGTAGGCGATACTGTTTCGATCGTAGTCGTCCTCGTCGAGAACGTATTCGAGTGCGTCTGTAAGCGTTCGGGACGTCCCGGAATCTCCCGGGGTTGGCGAGATTCGACTTCCGGATTCGATGTCCTCGATAGAGGTCCACTCGTGGTACGTAACGAACAGCCACGGAAGGTCGTGGTAGTTGACGACCTGCTGAACGTCGAAATCGAGGTCGTCGAACGGCTCTTCGTCGGCGACTGCCGCGTCGGCAGAGCGGTTCTGCAGCATCGCAATGTCTGCTTCACCCCTGTCGAGTCGGCCGATATTGTCTTCGGTCCCGCTGCTCGGTTCTGCGCTGAGACCGATCTCGTCGGCGTTGTTATCGACGGTCGATGCGATCCCCTGACTCGCAGTATACGATCCGGTACCGGATTCGGCCGTGACCAGAACGAGATCGCTATCGTCACCGCCGTTTCCAAGGCTGGCATCGAGACATCCCGCAAACGCTGCCGTAGTACCAACACCGGCCGCCGCGAGGAACGATCGTCGTGACTGGCCGTTCGAGAAACGATTGGTTCGATCTACCATGGACATAGGATCTAACCTAATGCGTTATAATAGTATTTATATTCTTCATATAACTCACCACTCGTAAGATAAATCGAGTTAAGAGTTAACACTGATCAATATGCCGCTGCGGAGACAGCACGCCGGAAACTGAGATCGACGCCCGGTCTCGCGAGCACGGGTCAGCGTTCCAGCCGGTACGGATGCCAGCACCGATACCATAATACCTATTGTGCCCATTATGCACATAGAGAGTATGCTCGACTTCGTTAGCCTCGAGGAGGACTTAGACCAGGAAGAGCGCATGATCCGGGATACGGCCCGAGAGTTCGTCGACGAACACGTGCGCCCGGACATCGGCGACCACTACGAGAACGGCACGTTCCCGAAAGAGCTCATCCCCGAGATGGGCGAACTCGGCTTCTACGCCCCCAACCTCGAGGGGTACGGCTCGCCGAACGTCTCCGAGACGGCCTACGGGCTGTTGATGCAGGAACTCGAGGCGTGTGACTCGGGACTCAGATCGATGGCGTCGGTTCAGGGCGCGCTCGTGATGTACCCCATCCACGCCTACGGAAGCGAGGAACAGAAAGAAGAGTGGCTGCCCAAACTCGGACAGGGCGAGGCCGTCGGCTGCTTCGGTCTCACGGAGCCCGAACACGGCTCGAATCCGTCGGCGATGGAGACCCGCGCGGAGGAAGACGGCGACGGCTACGTGATAAACGGCTCGAAGACCTGGATCACGAACTCGCCGATCTCGGACGTCGCCGTCGTCTGGGCGCGCGACCAGACCGACCCCGACGCGCCGGTTCGGGGCTTCCTCGTCGAGACCGACCGCGACGGCGTCTCGACGAACAAGATCACCGAGAAGCTCTCGCTGCGCGCCTCGATCACCGGCGAGATCGGCCTCAACGACGTCTACGTCCCCGAGGAGAACGTCCTGCCGGGCGTCTCCGGCATGAAGGGGCCGCTGTCCTGTCTCACGCAGGCCCGCTACGGCATCGCCTGGGGCGCGATCGGCGCCGCGCGCGACTGCTTCGAGGAGGCCCGCCAGTACGCGAAAGATCGCGACCAGTTCGGCGGTCCGATCGGTCGGTTCCAGCTTCAACAGCGCAAACTCGCGGAGATGGGCACCCAGATCACCCTCGCCCAACTGCTCGCGTACCGCCTCGCCGAACTGAAAGAGCGCGGCGAGATGCGTCCCCAGCACGTCTCGATGGCCAAGCGAAACAACGTCCGCATGGCCCGCGATCAGGCGCGCATCGCCCGCGAGATGCTCGGCGGGAACGGCATCACGACGGACTACTCGCCGATGCGTCACATGGCCAACCTCGAGACGGTCTACACCTACGAGGGCACCCACGACATCCACACCCTCGTCCTCGGCGAGGAGTTCACGGGAATCCCGGCGTACGAATAACGCAACCGGTCGGCTCCGGCGGCGTTCTCGCCGCCACTCGAAGCGATCACACGCCAATCGACCTGCTGTTCTGCGATCGAGCGTGCAACGACGAACAGTGGCGACGATACCGATCGTGTCCGGTTTCGGGCGACGCCGAGAACCGTTCCACCGTTTCGGATGGTGAAACGGCTCGCGAACGACGGGGTTTTGTTCCGGATAGCACGAACTGTGTTTCACCATCCGGAACATTGATTGGCCGGTACTGCATAGCCATCTCATGGGCACGAACGACGGCACCGAAACCGGTGCGGGCGTCTCGACGACGCGAAAGACGTTCGAGATCCTCGAGGCGCTCAAAGAGGAAGAGGGGGTGACGATCACCGAACTGACGCGCCGGACCGATCTGAGCAAGAGTACCGCCTACCGGCACCTCGCGACGTTGACCGATATGGGGTACGTGATCGAACGCGACGGCGAGTACTACATCGGATTCCGGCTGGTCGAGATCAGCGAGCAGGCTCGAACCCGGAAGACGGGATACACGGCCGCCAAGCGCAAAGTGTTCGAACTCGGCCAGGAGACCGACGAACGGGCGGTGTTCATCGTCGAAGAGGCGTACGACGCCGTCTACGTCTATCGCCACGGGAGTCTCACGAACACGATGATCGGCAAACGGCGGCCGCTGCACTGCATGGCATCCGGCAAAGTGATTCTCGCCGAGTGGACCGACGACGAGGTCGACGCGTTCATCGACGCGCGGGGACTCGACGCGCACACGGACCACACTATTACGGATCGCGATTCCCTCTATGCGGAACTCGACCGGATCCGTGACCGCGGATACGCGACCAACAACGAAGAGTTCATGGAGGGGATGGGAGGCGTTGCCGTGCCCGTATTTACGCCCGACGACGAGTTGCTCGGCGCACTCGCCGTGTTCGGACCCGCGAGTCGGTTTACGGGCGAGTACGTTCACGACGAACTTCCGGACCGACTGCGGGACAAGGCCGGTGAGATCAGAGTCACGCTCGCCTACGGCTGAGAGGAGTCGCTGTCCCGCGTCGTCGGTGCACAACCGTCCACGAAGCGGATACCGACCGCAGTCAGCCCGAAACAGCGTCTCCACGTGACGCTTCGCGACCGGCTGTGGTGGGACCGCATGGTGAAACGAGAACGCGGCCGCCGAAACACCTTTGTTGACTTTCCGAATACGCACGGTCGATGACCGAGCGGAGTACAGGGCCCGGTCCGCGTCCGAAAGTGCCGCGCCTGCTCGAGAAGTACGAACTGGACGGACTGGGCGACGAACTCGAGGCGCGCTGGACCGATCCCGAAGAACGAACTGGGCTCCGAACGCTCGCGGATCGCTTCAACGAACGGCTTCTCGAAGCGGCGCTCGAGAGCGCGAACGTCGAACTGCTCACGGAGGACGTCGGTCACCTCTATGCGTTGCTCACCGAGGAAACCGGCAGCCGAGGCGAACAGTTACAGGCCAGGCGTCGACTCGAGCGAGCGGACGTCGACGTCGAGGCGCTCACCGATGAGTTCGTCTCCTACGGGGCGATTCGAACGTATCTGACGGCGTACCGCGACGCGTCGCTTCCCGAACCCACGCCGGAGGATGCTCGCCGGCGCGAACGACGGGCGATCGAGCGACTCCGCCAGCGGACGGTCGCCGTCACGGAGAGCAAACTCGACCGACTGTCCGAAGCCGACCGACTCGAGGTCGGGTCCCACCGCGTCCTCGCGACCGTCCAGGTCGTCTGCGAGGAGTGTCACGCCCAGTACGACGTGTCGAAACTGCTCGAGAACGGAGCGTGTGATTGTGACTGACGGGTGCCGTGGTCGCTCGTTCCGATGCGCGCTCGGTTTTCGCCGACGAACCTCTAACAGCGGTACCGCTGTTAGAGAATAGTCGTTCGTCGTACGGCGGCGAGTCCGGCGTGCTCCCGTCGTGATCGCTGTCGGTTCTCGCCTCCCCGTTCGCACCTCGAGGTGGCCCGAGCTCGTAACATCGTCTTACCACCCGAAGAACGGATTATTACTACCAGTACGATCCCCTTACAAAGGGAACAGTCCGAAGCGGCGGCCTCCCTCGAGCGAGGCGCAGCCTGTGGCTCGAACGAGAAACGAATGGACGTTCGGACCGCGGTAATTCGTGCTTGCGAACGACGTGCCGGTCGCGATAATTCGTGTGTGTCAAACGGTCTCGATCGCGACGGTCGGCATTCGTTCGGGGCCGAAGTCGCCGCCGAATATCCGCCGACCGACGCGTCTTCCCGTCCGACTCGACTCTCGTGACGTCGGCGGGTGGCTCCGGCTTTATTTTCGTGGCCGACGAACGTCGTTTCGGCGAGCGCCGCTCGCCGGAGACCGCTATGTCACGACACGTTCTCGTTCCGGTCGATGGATCGCCCCACTCGTTCGGCGGACTGGAGTACTGCCTCCGTTCGTTTCCCGACGCGACTGTCACTACGGCCTACGTCGTCGATCCGGCGGCAGATCACGAAGCGACAGTCGGATCGACGACGTCGGCCGAGGACGCGGCCGAGGCACACGGCGAACGCGTTCTCGAGCGAACGGTCGAGTACGCCGACGGCCGCGACCGCGAGGTGGAGACGGTGCTTCGAACCGGAACGCCACACACGGAACTCCTCGCGGTCGCCAACACGGACGTCGATCACGTCGTCATCGGCAGCCACGGCGAATCACCCCTCGTCCGGCCGTTTCTGGGCCGCGTCAGCGAGGCCGTCGTCCGGCGCGCGCCCGTGACGACGACGATCGTCCACGAGCCGGCGACGGCGGTCCGCGAGCGAGAGCTTCCCGGAACGGTGCTGGTCCCGCTCGACGGCTCCGAACAGGCGACCGCGGCCCTCGAGTACGCCCTCGAGACGTTTCCCGAGGCGGAGTTCACGGCGTTTCACGCCCTCGAACTCCCCTTCGATCGGCCGCAAGAGGAGGTGGAGGGGACGTACCTCGAAGCGATCCTCGACGACCGGGAGCGCCGCGCCGAGGAGATTTTCGACGCTGCGCGGGCGCTGGCCGACGAGTACGGCGTCGCGCTCGAGACGGCGACGGACAACGAGTCGCCGTCGAACGCGGTCGTCGACTACGCCGACGCGAACGATTTCGATCAGGTGATCATGGGGAGCCACGGTCGATCGCTCGCGGCGCGGCTGTTTACCGGGAGCGTCGCCGAACGGGTCGCGCGTCGCTCCCCGCGGACGGTCACGCTGGTCCGCGGGGCGCCGACAGAGGTGTAGCGCCCGGACGACAGCAGACGATTTCGACCGGGAACCGCCAGACGGAGGCGGATCGCGCCTCGAGAACCTGGAACCCTCCCTCGAGAAGCGTTTCGCGCAGGTAGATCGGGCGGCAGTCGGCGTACGTCGGCGCCAGTTTGCGGACTGTTTCGTACAACCGGACGATCGGGCCGTCGCCGCGTCGGGAGAGCGAAACCACGCACAGCCGGCCGTCGGGGTCGAGCACGCGTCGCCACTCCTCGAGGACGGGACCGAGAGCGGGCGTATCGAAGAGTTCGAGGACGAAACTCGAAAAGAGGGCGTCGAACGCGTCGTCGCGAAACGGCAACGTCGCCGCGTCGCCCGCGACCACGACGCCCGACTCGAGGCCGGCCTCGGAAAGCGCTCGACTCGAGACGCGACACATGCCGTCTGCGACGTCGATGCCGACGGCCGTTCCCGTCGGTCCGACGGCGTCGGCGAGGTCGACGAGGGCCCGGCCGGTCCCGCAGCCGATGTCGAGGACGCGCTCGCCAGGCTGCACGTCGAGGATTTCTAGTCCCGTCGCTCGCGCTTCGGCCTCGAACGGATCGGCGAGCGCGTCGTACCGGCCGCTGAGAAAGTCGTACCAGTCCCGCGCGGCCGTGGTCGGTCTCCGAACGCGGGCGATCGGCCCTGGCGGCTGCAGTGGATCGTCGCGGGCTCGAGGGTCGGTGGGACGATCGGTATCGGCGTCGTCGTCACCGTCACCGTTGCCGTCGTCGTCGATCATCGAGCCACCGGTCACTCGGCCGACGACTCCGCCTCGACCAGTTCGAACAGCGGATCGAAGTCGTCGGGAAGCTGGTTGCGAACCTTCTCGACGTTACCCGGCGGGACGACCTCAGCGACGACGGCGAACAGTTGCTGTGCGTGGTAGTTGGCGTCGGAGCGGTCGACACCCTCGCGGTCGGCAATTCGATCGAGAAACTCGTGGTAGTCGAATCGCTGTCCGTGGTCGGCCTCCGTCAGATACCGGTCGATCTCCATCGGCAAGGGGCTGGCGAGATCCGTCGCTTCGCCCTCGTGCAGTCGCTCGCCGAGCGTCGTCAGCACCGCTCGGCTCGAGCGGACGGCCTGCCCGAACTGCGCGTACTCGAGTCTGTGCTGGACCTGTCCGACGAATTCTTTGTAGTTCATGGCTTCGAGGTGTGATCGCGGTCGACCGACGCGGCGGGCGCTCGACGGAACGCGCCGAACCGTCGACCGATCGACGGTACGTCGTCGACCCAGATAATTCTGTGTGGCAGTTCCCGCTCGACCGCGGTTACTCGCGCTCGTGGGCCCACGTGGTGATCTCGTCGTAGTCGCCGGGAACGACCGGGCCGTCGAGGAGCGGATCGTCGGTGTCGACCATCCACTCGTGAAGCTCCCGGGAGAGGTCGCGGCGCACGTTCTGGTAGGTCGGCTCGAAGACGACGTTGTCGTCTTCCTGCGGGCTCTCGTGGAGGTCGTACAGCTCCTCGTACGGTCGGGGCGGCACGCCGTCCGTCTCGCGAACCATCCGTCCCGCTTCGCTGGCGAAAATGTCCTTCGTGAGGTACACCGCGGGCAGGTGCCAGAAGTTCCGGACGTACTTGTACCGCTCCGTCCGGATCGCGCGAACGGGGTTGTACATGTCGTGCCAGGTCATCTCCGCGAAGAGTCGCTCGCGTTCGCGGTACTCCGCCCCGTCCGAGAGCAGCGGCCGAAAGCTGCGGCCGTCGAGGTCGTCCGGAACGTCGACGTCGACGTACTCGAGCAGCGTCGGCAACACGTCGACGTTGCTCAGCAGTTCGTCGTACCTGACGCCGGCGTCGATCCCCGGCCCGCGCACGAGCAACGCGGCTTCGATCCCCGGGTCGTAACAGCTTCCCTTGGCGCGGGGAAAGGCGATCCCGTGTTCGGTCGTGAAGATGACGAGCGTCTCCTCCGCGAGGTCGTTTTCCTCGAGTGCGTCCAGCAACGTGCCGACCGCGTCGTCGACGTCGTAGACCATGCCGCGCATCTCTGCCAGATCGTGTCTGATCCCCCGTCGGTCGGGCAGGTACGGCAGCGGCCGAACGTCGTCCGGATCGTCGGTCTCGTAGTGGTCGCTGTCGAAGCCGAACCGGCCGTTTTCCTCTTCTACGCGGTGGAGTTCGAACAGTCCGATCGACGCGAAAAACGGCGACTCGTACGAGCCGCGTTCGAGAAAGCCCGAGACGACCGACGCCACGTTCCGCGCCCGGTTGGCCTGGTGGACCGTCGGCGAGACGCCGGGGTAGAGGTTGCCCTCGGAGTGGACGTAGTCGTAGCCGAGCCGGTCGGTGTCCTGCGAGATGTGCTGGAGGCCGAAGAGGTGGGTCTCGTAGCCGGCGTCGCTCAGGTACTGGGGCAGGATTCGCTCGCCCTCGTCGAGTTCCCAGTCCCCGTGTGCGAGCCCCATCAAGCCGTTGACGTGGGGGTATCGACCGGTCAGCAGGCTCCCGCGACTGGGCGAACACTGCGGCGCCGTCACGAAGTGGTTCTCGAACAGTGCGCCGTCAGCCGCGAACTCCTCGAGTCGCGGCGTCTCGATGTCGACGCCGTAACAGCCGAGGTAGCGGCCGAGATCGTGACACGTAATCAGGACAATATTCGGGCGTGAGACGTCCATCGAGGGTACCGACCACGACCGCGCTGATAACGGTTTGGTACTCGCGGATACCGACCAGTTCGGACGGCGACACGACGGTGCGTTCGAGCGCTGGTCGACCGGCGCCCGCTCACTCGAGCGTGCGGGCCGTCACCACCGGCACGGACGCGTTCGGCACCACCCGCTGGGAGACGCTCCCGACGACGAGTCGCTCGAGGTTCGATTTGCTCTCCGTCCCCATCACCAGCAGATCGACGTCGGCGTCGTCGACGTACTCGAGCACGACGTCGGTCGGTTCGCCGCGTTCGACCGTTCCCGTCGTCTCGAGTCCGCGGTCGGCGGCCCGCTGGGCGACTCCGTTCGTCGTCCCCTCGCCGTGGCGTTCGAAGGCCTCGCGGAGGTCGTCGTCCGTCGCGTCGACCGCATACAGCGAGTGGAGTCGCGCGTCACAGGCCTCGGCGAGTCCGAGCGCCTGATCGGTCGCCGCCGCCGATCCGCTCGTGCCGTCCGTCGAGAGGCAGATGTCGTCGATGTGCTCGCCGTCCCACGACGCGTCGGCGCCGACCGTCAGTACGGGCCGACGGGCGTCCCGAATCACCTCGAGGGCGACGCTGCCGAGCAGCGCCTGACGGAGTCCGGTTCTGCCGTGCGTGCCGACGACGACCGCGTCGACGTCCGCGTCGTCGGCGTAGGCCAGAATCTCGCTCGCCGGACGCCCGACCCGGACGGTCGAATCGGCCTCGCAGCCGGCGTCGCGGGCCCGATCGGCGACCGATTCCGCCTCCGCGCCGCGCCGTTCGCGTCGCTTCGCTTTGTCGCCCCGTCGGCTCTCGACGACCGAGATAACGTGTACCGTCGACTCGAGCGCTCGAGCCATCGTGATCCCCGCCGTCGCCGCGTTCGTTGCGACGTCGCTGCCGTCGGTCGCGATGAGCACGTCGTCGTACATACGTCTACGTCTACCGGGCACGCTCTTCGTTCTATCGGCAACTATCCGCGAGCGGGAAGACGGCCCCGGAGACGACGCGGACGTCACTCGAGCGCGTCAGTCCTCCGGTTCGTCGCCTGCAGTTCCCGATCCGCCTTCCGGCGTGGCTTCGGGCTGCGGGCCGCCGCCGGTCTGTGCTTCCTGGGCGTCGCCCCAGCCGCCGGCGTCGACGACCTCGAACAGTTTCCCCCAGTTCTCGTCGGCCCGGTCCTCCGGTAACTGATCGCGCAGTTGCTGGAAGTCCGACGGGGGGACCTGCGACGCGACGAAGTCGACGACGATCCGCGAGTGATAGGCCGCCTCGGACAGGTCGGTCCGCTCGCCCTCCCGTTCGCTGACGCGGGCGTTGAACTCCTGCCAGTCGAAGCGCTGTCCGTGTTCGTGGACGGCGCCGGTCATGTACCACTTGATCTCTAAGGGAAGCGACGCGGCGAGGTCCTCGGCCGCGCCCTCCGGGATCCGTTCGCCGAGCGTCATCAGCGTCGCCCGGATCGCGCGAACCGTTCGACCGGTGTCGGGAAACTCGAGTCGGTGCTGTACTTCGCCGGTGAACTCGTCGAAGTTCATGGCTCCCGCTTCGCCGAGCGAGTACGTCAACGTGTGTGGTACCGGTCGGCAATCGAGAGTGTCGCGGCTCCCGTTCAGTTCGACCGTCCTCACGCCATCGCGTCGGCGAACCAGTCGGCCGCAGTCGCAGCGACCTCCTCGAGTTCGCCCTCGGCCTCGAAGAGGTGTCCCGCGCCGTCGACGACGTGCAACTCGCTTTCGCAGGGCAGTCGCGTGCGAGCCTCGCGGTTGTACTCGAGCACCTGCGTGTCCGCGCCGCCCACGATGAACAGCGTCGGTGCGCGGACGTCCGCCAGCACGTCGGACGCCATATCGACGCGCCCGCCGCGTGAGACCACGACGTCGGTGTCGTCTCGGCGGCGCGCCGCCGCTCGGAGCGCGGCCGCGGCGCCCGTGCTCGAACCGAAGTAACCCAGGCTCGCGTCCTTCGTTCCGTCTCGCGCTCGCAGCCATTCGGTAGCCGCGACGAGCCGGTCGGTCAGTAACGGGATGTCGAACCGGTTCTCGCGGTGGCGGTCCTCCGGTTCGGTGAGCAGGTCGAACAGCAGGGTCCCGAGCCCGCGGTCGCGGATCACCTCCGCGACGTAGTTGTTGCGCGGGCTCTTCCGACTGGAGCCGCTGCCGTGTGCGAAAACGACGACGCCCGGGGCGTCCGGCGGAACCTCGAGTGCACCCTCGAGGGGGACGGTCGCGTCGTCGACCGGAATCGTGACGTGACTACTGGTCTCCCGTGTCATAGGTTCTCCACATCTCGAGTCGCCTTGAGCGCTGGGGTGGTCGCCTCGAGGACGCCACACCCCTCCCGTTATATGATTCCCCGCAGCGTGGAGTGAACCGGAACGATGGACGGAGCTCGACGATTCGACAACCGAACCGACGCGGGGAAACGGCTCGCCGAGACCCTCCGCGAGCGGGGCGTCGAAGCGGACCTCGTACTCGCCGTCCCGCGGGGCGGATTGCCGCTCGGCCGCGCGGTCGCCGACGCGCTCGAGGTGCCACTCGATATCGTCGTCGCGAAGAAGATCGGCGCGCCGGGCAATCCGGAGTACGCCGTCGGCGCCGTCGCGAGCGACGGGAGCGTCTGGCGAAACGAGGTGGCGATCGACGGCACGCGAACCGACGAAGCGTACGTCGAGGAGCGCCGGGAGGCCGAAGCGGAGCGTGCCCGTCGGAAAGCGGATCGCTATCGCGGCGGCCGGCCGGCGCCCGACCTCGGCGGAAAGACGGTCGTCGTGGTCGACGACGGCGTCGCGACGGGATCGACCGTCAGAGCCTGCCTCGCGCAACTCGAGAATTCCGACGCCGACCGGGTCGTCCTCGCGGTGCCGGTCGGCCCGCCCGACACGATCGCGGACCTCGAAGGGCAGGTCGACGACGTAGTCTGCCTCGAGACGCCGGCGAATTTCATGGGTGTCGGGCAGTTTTACGCGAACTTCGGGCAAGTCTCCGACGAGGAGGCGATGGCCTACCTCGACGACGGTGATCGCGACTAGAGGGATTGCTATCATTATGTATCGGCGATCGCCGACCCCGTTCTGGCGGTCAGCGGTAATCGAGTACAGTAAGCCGTATGAACGTCGCTGTACGCCCGTTTTGCCGACGACGCGGCGCTCAGTGTCAACTCTGTTCAGGTAAAACGAACGTTCGCATTCGAACACAGTGGGAACGACCCGCGGGTATTTTATCGAGACCGACGAAGGAGGACGTGGAGAACACGCGGCGTCGACGCACAGGGTATCGACCGACCGTACAACTCAGATCCATGAATATCGAAGCCATCGTTTCCCAGGAATACGTCGAATTCACACCGGATACCACCGTCTCGAAGCTCGTCGGAACGTTCGCCGATTCGGACGTCGAGGGCGTCGTCGTCCGCGGCGACGAGTTCGAGGGCGTCGTGACGCGACGACAGCTCGCCTCGTCTCACCGCCAGCCCGACGAAAAGCTCGGCTCGCTGGTCTGGCACGTGCCGCGGCTGGCGCCGGACGAGGACGTCCGGACGGTCGCGCAGCTGATGCTCGACAGCGACTCGCGACTGCTGCCCGTCTTCGAGGACCGCGAGCTAGTCGGCGTCGTCACCGCCGATGGCATCCTCGAGGCCGTGGCGCCGTACCTCGAGGCCGCGACGGTCGCCGAAGCGGCCACTCGAGAACTCGTCTCGCTCGACCCGGATTCGACCCTGGGAACGGCGCTCAACCAGTTCCGTAACAATCGAATTACCCACCTGCCGGTCGTCGAGGACGACGCGGCCGTCGGCATCCTCAGCCTGTACGACGTGACCGGCCTGACGGTTCGCGCGGAAGTCCAGAGCCAGGGTGGCGACGCCGCCGGCGTCGATCCGTTCGGCGGCGAAATTTCGTCCAGCACCGCTCGCGCGCGCCGCGGCGGGTTCGGCGCCCGCGAGGGGGAGTCCGCGCGGATGCTCGACCTGCCGATCCGCGACGTGATGTCGTCGCCGGTCCGGACGATCCAGCCGTCCGAAACGCTCGAGACCGCCGTCGAGGAGATGTTCGAGATCGACGGCTCGGCGCTGGTCGTCACCGAGAACGGCTCTCCACACGGCATCGTCACCAAGACGGACGCTCTCGAGTCGCTCACGTGGGAAGCTGGCGGCAACCGCGGCGTCCAGCTCTACGGCGCGAACCTGATCGACGACGCGACGTACGACGAAATCGTGGCGATGGTCGACGGCTTCGACGACAAGGACCACGGCATGTCCGTATTAGACGCGAAGATCCACCTTCACGAACACGACGAGAAGCGACGCGGGACGCCCTTGCTGCTCGCGCGCATCCGGTTGCACACCGACCGCGGCCTGTACGTCGCCTCCGGCGAGGGGTTCGGCGCGAGCCAGGCGCTCAACGAGGCCAGAGACATCCTCGAGCGACAGATCCGCGACCGGAAGACCTACGGACGGACGAAGAAGCCGCCGAGCGAGGAGTTCTGGGAGAAGCGGTTCGGCTGGCTGCTCGAGGCGTAAGCCGATTCCCGGAGCGCACCACGAACCCCGTTTCGGTCTCGCGTTCTGCGCCTGGACGGGTGCGACGTCCGCCACCCCCACGAGCCGGGAACGCACCCGACAGTATTTATGACTCTCCGGCTAACGCGTCCGTATGCACGTTCTGGTTCCACTCGACGACTCGGATCCCGCACGAGACGCACTCGAACACGCCATCGAGACCTATCCGGACGCCGAGATTACCGCCCTCCACGTCCTCAACCCGCCGACGGCGCTCTACGGCGCCAGCAGTCAGTCCAGCGTCGATCGACTTATCGATCTCGAGGAGTCGGCCGCCGAGGAGCTACTCGAGTCCGCAGAGCAACTGGCCGACGAGCACGATGCGTCGGTGACGACCGAGTTGCTGGTCGGCTCGCCCGCCCGTGCGATCGTGTCCTTCGCGTCGGAGAACGACGTCGACCAGATCGTCCTCGGGAGCCACGGTCGCTCGGGCGTATCCCGGGTGTTGCTGGGGAGCGTCGCCGAGAGCGTCGTTCGACGGGCGCCGGTCCCGGTGACGATACTCCGGTAGTCGACGAAACTGGCCGCAGACGGCGGCTTCGAGCGGTTGATTCCGGTGATCGGGTCCAGAGCGATTGCGCGGAGGCGCGGATCAATCCCGGACGAACTTTCACCGCGTGGGAAGACGATAGAAGTATATCAGTTCCTCCGTCGACCATCGAACCAACGACAATGACCAAGTGCCAGATCGTCGACGGTGCGGAAGCCGTCCGCTGTTCGTGCGAGGTCGACGAGCTCTTCCGGCTCCTCGCAGACGCGCGCCGTCGCCGCGTCGTTGCCGCGCTCCAGCGAGCCGAAACCGACCGGATCGATATCGAGACCCTCCACCGGCGGCTCGCTGAAGACGGCGAAACCGACGACGCGGCCGACTACCGACTCGACCTTCACCACGTCATCGTCCCGATGCTCGTCGACGCGGGGGTCGCCGACTACGACGACCGCCGTGGAACGGTCCACTACGCTAACTGCGAGTTGGTTTCGCGCCTCCTCGAGCTGGCCGAGTGACCGGCTCGATCGGTGCCAGCGTATTATCACCGTTCGCGTCGAACGGCCTCCACCGACGATGACCGACACCACGTTCGGCCACCTGACCGAGGAGACACTCGCGCTGTTTACCGACCTCTACGAGTTGCGGATGATGCAGGCGGCGTTCAACCAGGGGCACAATCCGAACGCGACGTTTAGCCTCTTCGTCCGCGACCTTCCGAAAAACCGTGGCTACGCGGTCGCCGCAGGCCTCGAGCAGGCGATCCAGTACGTCGAAACGCTCGAGTTCGGCGAGCGCGCCCTCGCGTTCCTGACTGAGCAGGGGTTCGACGAGGGCTTCCTCGAGCACCTGGCCGACTTCGAGTTCTCCGGCGAGATACGTGCGCTGCCGGAGGGAACGCCGGTGTTCGCGAACGAGCCGCTGCTCGAGGTCACGGCGCCGCTGCTGGAAGCGCAGTTGCTCGAGACGGCGCTGATCAACCAGGTCGGCTACCAGTCGCTGATCGCGACGAAGGCGAGTCGAATGCGCGACGTGATCGACCGGAGGGGTGACGACCAGCGGCTCGTCGACTTCGGCTCGCGGCGCGCCCACGGCACCGACGCGGGGATCAAGGCCGCGCGAGCCGCCTACGTTGGCGGGTTCGACGCGACGTCGAACGTCGCGGCCGGCGAGGCCTTCGGCGTTCCCGTTTCGGGAACGATGGCTCACTCGTGGGTCCAGAGCTTCGAGCGCGAGCGCGAGTCCTTCGAGACGTTCGTCGACGAGTACGGCGACGAGAGCGTGTTGCTGATCGACACCTACGACACCGTTCGGGGCGCCGAAATCGCCCGCGACGTCGCCGCGGCGTCGGGCGTCGATCTGGCCGGCGTCCGCCTCGATTCGGGTGATCTGGCCGCGCTCTCGAGGGACGTCGACGAGATCATCCCGGACGTCGACAAGTCCATCTCCTCGGGAATCGACGAGTACGCGATCGCCGACTTCTTCGAGCGAGACGGCGTCGCTGACGGGTTCGGCCCGGGGACCGCGCTGGTAACGAGTACGGACGCGCCGGCGGTCGAGGGCGTCTACAAACTCGTGGCCGTCGAGCGCGACGGCGAGATGCGACCGACGATGAAGCTCTCGGCGGGAAAGGTCACCTATCCCGGCGCGAAGAGCGTCCGCCGGACCGAGTCGGACGGACGGTACGCCGGCGACGTGCTGGGCCTGTGCGAGGAGGACTGTCCGGGCACCGAACTATTGGTGACCGTCCTCGAGGACGGCGAGCGCGTCGTCGATCTTCCGGCCCTCGAGACGATCCGAGAGCGCGCACGCGAGCGGCGACGGAAACTTCCCGAGCGCCACCGACGGATCGACGATCCCGACCCCTACGAGGTTCGTATCAGCGACGGCCTCCAGCGGTCGACGGAAGATCTGCGAGAGACGCTCGAGTCGCGGGTCGCCGCTGACTCCAGCGGCGACGGCGCGTGACGAGCGGCAGTCGCGTGTCGGGGAGACGCTCGAGCGCGAGACTGTCGTCGGATTCGGACGGTGTGAGCTTTTTTCTCCGCGTCCGTCGTCGACGCCGGTATGGCGACTGACGAACTGCAAGCCTACGGCGTACGCGAGATGAGCGACGACGAGATCGAGGCCTTCCTGTCCGTACAGACGACCGGCGTCCTCGGTCTCCCCGACGACGCTGCTCCGTACCTCCTTCCGATATCGTACGGCTACGACGGCGATCGTCGACTCTACTTTACGTATCTCGAAGGTGCGGGGAGTCGAAAGACGACGCTGAGCGAACGGGCGGACGCCGCGAGTTTCCTGTGCTACGCGGTCGATACGCTATACAACTGGGAGAGCGCCCTGCTATCGGGATCGCTGAATCGCGTTCCCGAATCGTCGTGGGACGAGATCGACGACCACCTGGCGGACGTCTGGCGCCCCGCGCTCCTGGAGGACGCGACCCTCTCGGGTGAAGTCAGCGTCTTCGAGTTCCGGGTCGACGACTGGACGGGGCTCAAACACCAGGGACTTCCGCCGGCCCTCGAGCCGTCGTCGGAGTAACGCGCGGCGTTGCTATCCGACCGTCAACACCGGGACCGGCGACCGGCGAACGACGCGAGCGGTGGTGCTGCCGAGCAGTCGACCCGTTCCGATGGTTCGTCCGCGCGTTCCCATCGCGAGCAGGTCGGCGTCGGCGCCGTCGGCGTACGCGAGCAGTTCGTCGGTCGGATCGCCCCGTTGGACGGCCGTCGTCGCCGAGAGTCCGCGGTCGCGGGCCATCGACGCTAGTTCGTCCGTCGCGTTCTTCCCGCCCTCGGTGAGCAGTCCGACGATGCTGCGCGGCGCGTCCTCGAGCGTGTACGTCGTCGTGTCGACGATGTAGACGACGTGGACGTCGGCATCGTACCGCGTAGCGAGGTCTATGGCGCGCTCGGCGGCGCGTTCGGCGGCGTCGCTACCGTCGGTCGGGATGACGATCCGATCGTATCCGTCTTCGCCCGGATCCGCGGTCGTCCCGTCGTCCGCGAGGCCAATCGACAGCACCGGGACGTCGGCGAGCGTCAGCACCCGTTCGGTTGTGCTCCCGAGTCGGGCGAGATCGGCGCCGGTCCGGCCGCGAGTTCCCATCGCGATCAGGTCCACGTCGTGTTCGTCGGTGTACGCGAGGATCTCCTCGTGGGGCGTTCCCTCGCGAACCGCTCGAGCGGCATCGAGGCCGCGTTCCTCGGCCCGATCCGTGATTCGGATCGTCATCTCGCGGCCGCGGTCTCGAGACGCGTCGGCGAGTTCGTCCCGGTCGTCGGCAGACAGGGCCGCCGAACCGTTCGGCGCGTCGACGACCGAGAGCGCGTGGACCGCCGCGCCGTAGGTCGTCGCCAGTTCGATCGCGTGATCGATCGTCGCTTCGGCGCCGGGACTACCGTCCGTGGGGACGAGTATCGTCTCGAGCATACCGGCCCTTCGACGCGGATCCGTATCAAGCCTCCCCCTGTCTTCTGTCTCCTACTCGCCCGGCCGATGCTCGTTCCGGGTGACTCGAGCCAGTTTCCGTCCGGAACGCGGCGGGCGGCCCGTCGAACGGCGCCGCCCGTTCACCCGGTCCGCCGGCTACGCCGGGTCGTCCGTGTAGAAGGTGTCGTGCGGATCGAGCGCGGCGACGCGGGGAGGCGACGGCTGGCGGACGACGAACACGTCGTACTCTTCCTCGTCGGCGAGGTGGACGCCGACGCTGGTCAGCGGCGTCACGACGCGGCCGACGTTGTCGCTGCCGAGGAAGACGACGCTCGGCTCCTGCTCGAGAACCAACTGCTCGATTCGGTTCGCGAGTCGCGCCTCCGGTGGGAACTCGCGGATGCGCTCACATTCGTAGGCCGCCTCCGGCGCGAGTTCCCGGACTCGCTCGCGGAGCGTCTCGACGACGGCGTCTACGTCGTACGGCTCGCCCTCGTCGATCCATCCCTTCCGCCGAGCGTAGCCGTTCCGTTCCGGAATCACGGAGACGGCCACGACGGATTCCTCGAGGGCGGCGCTGTACTCGACGGCCCTCACGAGGGCCGCCTCGGCGAGTCTCGATCCATCGAACGGCACGACGAACGTCATACCAGCCGTTCTACCCCGCGCACAATAACTTCGAGGGACGTCGTCTCCGCCGGATGCCGTCCGTCAGTATCGACGGGCTCGCTGGGATGTGGTCTGGACGTGGTGTCAGTAGTCCGGTTCGTTCGAGGTGCTCGAGTCGAACGCCACCGTGGCTGAGTGCGTCGACTCGAGCGAGACAATGCCGTTCGCGGCCGCCGAATAGACAGTTGAAGAACACATTTGCTCGTCCGGTGAGGAGATAATCTGTCGTTGAATGAATGGGTCTTTTACGCTCGTATGGTAGTAACGGAGCTAGAAAAGAACCACCATATACTGGGTGCGCTGGCAAGCGGTCCATGA
Source organism: Natronolimnohabitans innermongolicus JCM 12255 (assembly GCF_000337215.1). Classification (GTDB taxonomy): domain Archaea; phylum Halobacteriota; class Halobacteria; order Halobacteriales; family Natrialbaceae; genus Natronolimnohabitans; species Natronolimnohabitans innermongolicus. The sequence goes on from NZ_AOHZ01000034.1 coordinate 86,708, forward strand.
AACGGCACCGTATCGAACACATACATGACGGTATTCAAACACACCCAAGCAAGCGGATCGGACGCGCTCCGCCGGCCGCCTCGTGGTGGCAGACGAAACGACACCGACCACTCTCTCCGGTGGTAGACGGGCCAATCTCTGTGACGAAGACGGGCCGACGTCGTCGTGATGGCGCATCCGCGGTCGTCACGCAACTGTCGCGAGACGGCGGGATCACAATCCCTCCGAGAAACCGAAGGCAGACGTTACAACGCGTCGACCGATTCCAAAATAGCGTCTCTCACTCGGATTCGACGGTAATGTCTCCGACCTGCGTCGCTTCGTGGTACGTACAGATGTACGTCGTCATCTCCTCGGTGGCGACGACGCCCTCGAGCGTCGTCTCTTCGCCTTCTTCTTCGACGTCTTCGCTCTGGTAATCATCGACGATATCACCGTCTTCGTTGCGGATCTCTAAGTTGTGCGTGATGCCGTCGCCGTTGACCCACCTGAAGTCGTACTCCTGGCCCTCGATGAGCGTAAGCGTCGGATTCTCCGTGCCCTCGAGGAACTCCGGTTCGATTCCGCCCCAGTGTTCGACGACGCCCTCGAAGTAGAACTCGTCGACGTCTTCCCAGTCTGCGTCCTCGAGACCGTTTTCCGCTCCGTTATCGTTCTCTTCGTCTTCGTCGCCAGGACCGGCGCAACCGGCGAGTGCCGTCGTGCCCGCGACGCCAGTGCCGATCAGTACCGTTCGTCGAGTGTACCGTTCGCTCTCCGTCATGACACTGAACCCACTCCTCCGACAGTAATAATGGTGTTTTGGCGGTTCGAGAGACAGTCACGCGATACTGTGTGCGAAACCGAAGGACGGTCGCGCGGCCACTATCAGGCGGTCAACACCGGTCGATCGGTGTATCGAACGACGCGCTCGGCGACGCTGCCGATTTTCCCCGGTCGCTCGTGGCTCTGTCCCTGAAAGCCGAGCACGATCAGGTCGGCGCCGACCTCGTCGGCCGTCTCGCGAATCTCTTCCCAGGGACGGCCGTGACAGACGGTCGACCCGTACTCGAGTCCGACGTTGTCCACCCGACTGCCGAGTTCGTCGAGCATCGCTGCGCCCTGATCCTCGAGGCGATCGAGGACGAGTTCGGCGCTGCTCAGGGCCGGTTCGCCGTATCGATGGGTCTCGACGCAGTACAGCGCGTGAACGTCGGCGCCGTACCGTTCGGCGATCGCCAGCGCGTGTTCGACCGCTCGGTTTGCCGGATCACTACCGTCCGTTGGAACGAGGATCGTCTCGTACATCGGTGCATCGGTAGCAACGTCGAAAGCTGCCAAATAGCTTGTACCGTGTTCGCTGATAGGTTTCATAGCGACCCGAACACGACACGTTTGCCCGAGGTGGGACCGCGTGGGACCGCTTTCGAGGCCGACGTCACCGCGACGTTAGGCCGTAATCACCGGCCGCTCGGCGTATCTGACGACGCGCTCGGCGGTGCTGCCGATCTCGTCGCCCGACGTGAGTCCGCGGTGGCCGAGCACGATCAGGTCGGCGTCGATCTCTCTCGCGTACGCGTCGATCTGCTCGTGTGGTGCCCCGTTGCGGAGCTCCGTCGTCACGTTGATGGCGGCCTCACCCTCGATCGTCGACAACACGTCTCGGCCGCGCTCGTTCAGATCCGAAAGGGTCGCCTCGGAATCCTCGAGCATCGTGTTCCCGTACCGGCGCGTATCGACCACGAAGAGCGCGTGAAGCGTCGCGTCGAACGTGGACGCAATATCGAGCGCATGATCGATCGCGCGATCCGCCGGCTCGCTGCCGTCCGTGGCGACGAGTATCGTGTCGTACATGGACGTGCGTAGTCACTACCGGCGATCACATATACGTTACAGTCGTCCGAGCCGGCGACCGGTGACGATCGGGTACCACGCCGGGCCCTCGACGGCGCGAACTACGGCGGCAACGATCGTCTCGAGCGCGCGGTGGAACTACTCGACGACCGCACCGATCGCCAGGACGAACAACGCCGCGTGCCAGACGATCACCGCGGCCGCGACGCGCGGATCCGTCGTCTGCAGCGGCGGATTCCGGAACATGGCGTCGTAGACGAACACGCTCGCGGTGATCGCCCCGAGAAAGAGCCCGCTCTCGAAGGGAATCGGGGTCAGCACCCCGAGCAGAATTCCCCCCAGGACGCAGCCCGCGATCCCGACGAGGATCTTGTCGTAGTAGGAGATCACTGGTAGCACCTGCATTCCTCTACGAGCCGGACCGACGAAGAACCAACGGGCGTTCCCGACGGTCGGGAACACGCCGACATCTCAGCGCTCCTTCTCCACTCGAATGTCTTCGCCTCCGTCGTCCACGTGCTCGAGACGCGAGACGCGAAACACGAGTCCCGAGTCTCGACTCTCGGTTCGAGTCGATTACGGTCGCCGCCTCGAGTCGACCTCGAGCGCTCGGTCGTGAACCGACGGACCGTTCTCGTCGTCCGGCCGCCACCGGCGACCGCTGCGGTCCAGGAGTCGGATACTCTCACAGCGCGGACATCGGAGCGGATAGACCACGCGCTGTTCGTCACCGACGATAACCTCGTGCTCCCAGGGGTGGCGCCAGTCGTGGCCGTACAGCCGACACTGCCAGTTCAAATACCTCATGTCTATTGGTAGCGCTCCACAATGCTTAAGTCGCCCGGTCGGACACGCTCGTCGTTTTCATCGTCCCGGTCGTTACACCGTGTTGTTCGTTTTCGGGCCGAACACGACCGACATCGCTTCGCTCTCGACGCTGGTCGCCCTCGCCGCCTCGAGCGTGGGGCCCGTCGAGTGCAGCCGACGGCCTAGAGCTACTTCCGGACGGCCGTAGAACAGACGTAACCGAGATGTACGAGACCATTCTCGTTCCAACGGACGGAAGCGCAGTCGCCGACCGAGCGGGCGAGTACGCGCTGGAACTCGCAGACGGGTTCGACGCGACGGTTCATGCCCTTCACGTGACCGAAGGTGGCGGACTCCTCGGCGGCGACGACGGCGACGGCGAGCAGGCGGTCGAGGACCTCGCCGAGCGCGCGGACGGGCAGGGCATCGACGTGACGACGAGCGTCCGTGACCCGGAAGACGCTATCCATAGCGAGTTACTCGAGTACGCGGACGAACACGACGTCGACCTCGTCGTGATGGGTACCCACGGCCGCAGCGGCCTCGATCGGTTCCTGCTTGGCAGCGTCGCCCAGCAGACGTTACGGGAGTCGTCCGTTCCGGTCGCGACGGTCCACGACGAGACCGCCCTCGAGCGCGAGTTCGATCGACTGCTGGTGCCGATCGACGGCAGCCACAGCGCGGCGACCGCACTCGAACACGCGATCGACCTCGCGACCGAAACCGACGGCCGGCTTCACCTGGTACACGTCAGCGACGAGGCGCCGCTCGAGGACGAGACGGTGACGTACGGCGCGTCGGATACCGACGAGGAGACGGTCGGCCTCGAACCGGTCGACGACGCCCTCGAGCGCGTTCGCGATTCGAAACTGGCGTCAGTCGACGTCTCGACACCCAGCGGACGGGTCGACCAGCAGATTCTCGCGGTCGCGGCCGAACACGACGTCGACGGGATCGTCATGGGGACCCACGGGGAGACCGGACTCCGGCGGTACCTCCTCGGAAGCACGACCGAACGCGTCGTCCGGTTTGCGGACGTCCCGGTGATCGGACTCAGCGCACCGCGGACGAAGCCGGTAACCGTCGAGTACCTCGACTATCGAGTCGTCGACGAACGCGGCTGGTCGATCGACGACGACCCCTTCGAGCGGGCCGACGCGGCCGACCTCGAGGCAGACGCCTACGGGACGTTCGAGGCCGGCCGCGAGGAGTACGTCCTCGACGCGGCCGAATCGGCCGGCCTGAACTGGCCGTTTCACTGCCGGGCCGGGGGCTGTGTCAACTGCGCCGCGGTCGTCCTCGAGGGCGACCTCGAGATGGACGTCCAGCGGAGTCTCTCCGACGAGGAGGTCGAGGAGGAGGATTTACGCCTGACCTGCGTCGCGACGCCCGCGAGCGACTCGTTGCGACTGGTCTACAACGCAAAGCACCTCGACCGACTCCAGGATCGGGTTATCTGACCGACTCTCCACGGTCATGTCATCCAGGCTCTCGCGTCGCACTGGCTACGACTCCGTTTTCACCGTCACTCTCGCTAGATCGCTCCAATCCGGACGGTGGACGTACTCCGTGGTTCGAAGTTCGGATACTGCCGCGGTTCAGGTCAATTATCGCCGTCCTAGAAGCATACACGCGCTGACGGGAACACTGCCGTGCGGTCAGGTGTGCAGTAACGTTCATGATCACGATACCGTTTCGCTGCACACGGCCGTGAGGAACGGGATCAGTTTTATTTGAGTGATCGATGTCCGTTCGAGATACGTGACGCGGATCAATCATGACCTCTGACACTACCAACGAACTCACCCATCATCTGGGCGTAGCGATCGCCAGCGTCGCCGTGGCGGTTTTGCTGTGGGGCATCGGATACCGCGGCCAGCGAGTCGTCGCCGGCGTTCCCTTCTTCATCCTGTTTGTCGTGATGATCATCGGTCCGCTGGTGCGCATCCGTCCGTCGATCAGGCAGCGGTTTTCCGGGAACTTCCCCGTGAACTGGCGGTCGGAGCTGGGCATCTGGTTTGCGATCTGGTCCGTTATCCACGTGCTGTTCGTCTTTTGGGCGCGCGACTGGGACGTCGTCGGCTATCTCGTCGACATGAGTCCGTGGGCGTTCGGTGCGATGGTTGCCGTCCTCATCGCGATCGTGCTGGCGTTTACGTCCAACAACCGGGCCTACGATTACCTCGGACCGAAAGCCTGGAAGTGGCACCAGAGCCACGGCACGTACGTCATCTTCTGGCTCGTGGCCGTCCACGGCTACGATCGGGCGTACCTCCGTCCGTACGAGGAGATGGGGTTTCCCTCGGACGATCCGCTCCACCTGATTTACCTCGCGATGATCGTCATCGTCGTCGCGCTCCACGTGGTCGCGTTCGTCGCCGTCGTCTCCGAGTACCGGAAGACCGGCGAGTATCCGCCGGACCTGTGAGCGGTCGTCTCGGCGCCTCGTTCCTCGAGAGCCGACGCCGACGCCGCGCTCGGGGCCCTGTCCGTCGCTGCTTCTCTGTGAACGTCAGCGTCGGATCGGCCGGCTCGATCCGGTGTTACGGTTCGCTGTCGGCCTCGAGCGCCGCCCTCGCCCGTCGGGCCGTCTCCCGGAGCAGCGGGACGTCGTCAGTGAACACCTCGACCGCGACGGTGCCGTCGAAGCCGGCGAGATGGTCCGTGACGACGTCGTAGTCGATCTCGCCCGCGCCGATCGGGATGTGCGTGTCGCCGCGGCTGCGCGCGTCGTGGACGTGAAGGTGCGAGACGAGGTCTCGATAGCCCGAGAGAAATCGATCGACGCCGTCGTTACCGTCTTCCATGTAGGCGTGGCCGACGTCGAAACAGACGGACGTTCCCGTCTCCCGGGCGAGGTCGCCGAGCACCGACAACTGCAGTCCGCGCTTCTGGTGGCCGACGTTCTCGACGACCAGTTCGACGCCGGCGTCGGCCGCGGCCGCGTCGATCGCCGCGAGCTGGTCGGCAAAGAGCGGGCGGAGATCCATGTCGTGTGGATTGCGCGCCGTTCCGTGCAGAACCGCCTTCCGTGCGTTCGCCTCGCCCGCCCACTCGAGCAGGCGCGTCAGGTAGTCGACGATCGCGTCGTTGATCACGGGGACCGGCGTCACGACGTCCTGCTTGAACGGGAGGTGGACACAGAGGTCCGCGTCAGCATCGTCGAGGAGCGACTCGAGACGGGTTGCATCGATCTCCTCGGGAGCGGTTCCTTCGCCGATCGAGAGCTCCGCCAGATCGAAGCCCTCGATCGTCGCGTCCAGTCGATCGAGCGAGTCGCCGATGGTGAGGCCGACGTCCATACGTGGAGATGCGGCGACAGTCATATAAACGCGCTGGCGGTGTTCGGCCCGTGGTCGCCGCACCCGCCTTTTTTGCCGTCCGCGTCGTAGGCAGCAGTATGACGGGACTGCGATGGGTACAACTTCCGAGCGACGAACGCGCCGAATTCCTGGGCGACGGCGGCATCGGCGTCCTCTCCTTTGGGACGGACGAAGCCGAGCCACCGGCCTCGCTGCCGGTCTCCTACGGCTACCTCGACGAGCCCGAACACTTCTACTTCAAGCTCTCGTTCCCGCCGGGGAGTTCGAAGTCGGAGCTCGTCGGCAATCCGGCGTCGTTCGTCGTCCACGGCGAGCGAGACGGGACGTGGCACAGCGTCGTCGCCAGCGGCACGCTCGAGGAACTGGCGAACCTGCCGCCGGAATCGGCGGCGGTCCAGCGAATGTGGGCCGTCTCGATACCGACCGTCGATATCTTCGACCGGCCTCGGGAGGAGATTCCGTTTCACGACTTCCGGCTGGTTCCGGACTCCATCACCGGCCGGAAAGCACTCGAGTGAGACGGACTGCTGTACTGCGGTTTCCTGCGTGTCATTTCCGGGCACAACCGGCCCCCTCTCCTGGGATCACACCGGTACATCGGTCCTGCAGCCGTACGCGCGGCCGACCACTTTCGAGGGATTTCGAGGGGAAACGGAGAGAGCGACCGAACGGAACGGACGCTCAGTACCGATCGAAGTATCGGTCCTGGACCTTCACGAAGACGGCCATCAGCACGGCGAAGACGAAGGCGGCGGCCGCGATCTGGGCCCAGTGGACGAGCCCCAGCGGTTCGACGTCGAACAGCAACTGGCCGGTCGGCGTGTAGAGGACGAGCAACTGGAGTGCGACCGCGACACCGACCGCGAGTACGAGCCAGCGGTTCGAGAAGATGCCGAGCCCGTACCGGAACCGGATCGCCTGTATGCGGACGATTTCGAAGACGACGAAGCCGGTGAACACCATCGTCTGGGCGAGTTCGCGGCTCGGTTCGTAGCCGGGACTCCAGCCCACCGCGGCCCCGGTCACGTCGTACCCCGGAATCAGTTCGCCGAAGTAGTTGAGCGTAAACAGCGGGAGCAGACAGACCGTCATAAACAGCGCGATGCCGACAATGGACGTGAAGATCCGGTCGGTGATGACGCCCTCGTCCGGGGGCCGCGGATCGCGCTCCATGATGTCGTCGGCGGGCGGATCGACGCCCATCGAGAGCGCGGGAATACCGTCGGTGACGACGTTGATCCAGAGGATCTGAATCGGCGTGATGACGAGGCCGAGGCCGGCCATCGACCCCGTAAAGACCATCGTCACTTCGCCGCCGTTGCCCGACAGCAGGTAGTTGACGAACTTCCGAACGTTGTCGAAGATCCGCCGGCCGCCCCTGACCGCGTCCCGGATCGTCGCGAAGTTGTCGTCCAGCAGGACGATGTCCGAGGCCTGCTCGGTGACGTCCGTCCCGCGGATCCCCATCGCGACGCCGACGTCGGCGTTCTTGACCGCGGGGGCGTCGTTGACTCCGTCGCCGGTCATCGCGACCGTATGGCCTTTCGCCTGTAGCATCTGCAAAATACGCGTCTTGTGGTCCGGCGACGTCCGCGCGAAGATGTCGACGTCGTCGACGACCTCGCGCAACTCGTCGTCGTCCATTTCCTCGAGTTCGGGGCCCGTGATCACCCGCGTCGACCGCAGCCCGATCTCCTCGCCGACCGCCCGCGCGGTGACGGCGTTGTCGCCCGTGATCATCACGACGTTGATCCCGGCGTCGAGACAGCCCGCGAGCGCGCCGGAGACCTCGGGCCGGGGCGGATCGAGCATTCCCTGCAGGCCGAGAAAGACCATCTCGCGCTCGACGCCGTCGTCCGGCGATTCGGCCTGCGCGTCGGGGACGTCGGGTCGATACGCAAAGCCCATCACGCGCAGCGCGTCCTCGGCGAACGTCTCGTTGCGCCGCTCGATCTCCGTACGGCGCTCGTCCGTGAGGTCGACGATCTCGCCATCGACGAGTTCGCGATCGCAGCGCTCGAGAACGGTCTCGGGCGCCCCTTTCATGTACGCGACCGTATCGCCGTCCGGAGTCTCGTGGACCGTCGTCATCCGTTTTCGGGCGGAGGTGAACTCGACTTCGCCGAGTCGGGGGTACTCCGCAGCGAGTTCGCGGTGATCGAAGCCGGCCTTCTGTGCGGCGACGAACAGCGCGATTTCGGTGGGATCGCCCAGGTAGGTCCGCTCGTCGTCGCCGTCACCGTCGTCGCCCCCGCTCGCTCCGCCATCACCGCCTTCCTCGCGCTCTCGAGTCCCGATATCGACGTTGTTACAGAGCATTCCACAACGCAACACTTCGGCTACGTGCGCCTCGTCGACCGACTCGCCGTCGCTGCGGAACTCGCCGTCGGTGTCGTAGCCGGTGCCGGTCACCTCGTATACGTCTCCGCCGGTGGCGATCTGCTGGACCGTCATCTCTTCCTCGGTGAGCGTGCCCGTCTTGTCGGTACAGATGACGTCGACCGAGCCGAGCGCCTCGACGATCGGCAGCCGGCGGACGAGCGCGTTCTGGTCGGCCATCCGCCGGGCGCCGAGCGCCAGCGAGAGCGTGACGACCGCGGGTAACCCCTCGGGAACGGCCGAGACGGCGATGCCGACCGCTGTCAGGAACACCTGCAGCGGTTCCGTCTCGCCGACGACGAGCTCCGCGATTCCGATCACGGCGACGGCGGCGACGACGACGCCGGCGATGATCTTCCCCAGCCGGTCCATCTCCGACTGGAACGGCGTGTCGCGGTCTTCGGCCTCCTCGAGCGCCGTCGCGATCTGTCCGATCTCGGATTCGGAACCGGTCTCGACGACGACCGCCGTCCCGGAACCACGCTCGACGACGGTGTCTTTGTACAGCATGTTATCGCGCTCGGCGAGCGACGTCTCCGGGTCGACTTCGCCGACCGCTTTCGAGACGCCGACGCTCTCGCCGGTCAGCGCGGCCTCGTCGACGCTGAGGTTCGACTCCGAAACGATGCGGGCGTCCGCGGGGACGATGTCGCCCGATTCGACGAAGATCACGTCGCCCGGAACGAGCTTCGTCGCATCGAGTTCCGTCTTCTCGCCGTCGCGTCTGACGATCGCGTACGTCGTCGACATCTCCTTTAGGGCCTGGATACTCTGCTCGGCTCGGTAGTCCTGGACGAAACCGAACAGCGTGATGAAGACGACGATGCCGGCGATGACCGCCGCGTCGATCGTGTGCCCGACGGCGGCCATCACGATCGCAGCGACGATTAGCACCCAGATCAGCGCCGAGGTGTACTGTTCTACGAGGATCCGGAGCGGCGATATTCCTTCCGTGCCCTCGATCGCGTTCGGTCCCTCGCGCTCGAGGCGCTCGCTTGCGTCGGCCGCGTCGAGTCCCCGCTCGGACGATCCAAGCTCGTCGTAAACGTCCTCGAGCGGCCGTGAGTGCCAGTTGTGATTCGTCGCTGACTCGGTCCGCTCGGAGTATTCTGAACGTGACACGCGTACGTCCTCGATGACACGATGAGTGTACTTAATCGAAATCCACGCCGAACGAGAATGTCCGACGGCGATTGATACGCGCTGCCGGCAGTCGAGAGATGGGTGTGAGCGCAGCCGGCGTCAGCCGGTCGGTGCGAACGTCACGAGCCACGCGTCCTCACCGCGGGACTCGACGTCGACTGCGACCGTCTCGCCGCGATCGATCTCTTCGACATCTCGGAGCTGACCCGTCAGCCGCACGCCTTCGTCGAAGGTCGCGATGACGATGGTGTAGGGGGTGTCGTCGGCGTACTCGGGAATCGAACTGAAGATCGTCGTCGACGCTGCGACCGTCGCCGTCCCCGACAGGGAGCGCTCCTCGAGCGTCTGCGTGCCGCAGTCGGGACAGACCGACCGCGGCGGTAAAGCGGCCGCTCCGCACTCCTCGCAGGCGAGGTAAAACGGGTCGCCGTCGTCGATACGTTCGGCGAACTCGACGAACCACGGCTGCATCTTACGCACCCCCCGTCCGCAGGACGTTGACGACGCAACTCGCCCCGCTGCCGCCGACCGTGTGCGTGAGTCCGACGCTCGGATCGTCGATCTGATTGGGGTGGCGCCCCTCGAGTTGCTTCGTGATCTCGACGAGCTGTGCGACGCCGGTCGCACCGACGGGATGGCCCTTCGCCAGCAACCCGCCCGACGTATTGATCGGGATTCGTCCGCCGACGGCCGTCTCGCCGTCGACGGCTCCGCGAGCGCCCTCGCCGCGTTCGAAGAATCCGAGCGACTCCACGGCGAGGATTTCGGCGATCGTAAAGCAGTCGTGGAGTTCGACGACGTCGACGTCGTCGGCGGAGATGCCGGCGCGCTCGTAGGCGTCCTCGGCCGCCCGCTCGGCGGCCCGCGTCCGCGCGAGGTCCGGTCGGTCCTGTAACGCGAGCGAGTCGCTCGACTGGCCGCTACCCGCGAACGTAACTGTCGTCTCGAGGCCGTGCTCGTCGGCGAACGCGTCGCTGACGAGGACGGCAGCGCTTGCACCGTCGGTGATCGGACAACAGTCGCCGAGGTTCAGCGGCGTCGCGATCGGCGGCGAGTCCAGTACACGCTCGACTGTCGTCTCCTCTTGGCGCTGTGCGAGCGGGTTCGAGACGCCGTTCTCGTAGTTCTTGACCGCGACGGCCGCGAGATCCGCTTGCGTGGCGTCGAACTCGTGGAGGTAGGCCTGTGCCATCAGCGCGTAGATACCGGGAAACGTGAGTCCAGCCTCGTTCTCGTACTCGTTGTCCGCGGCGTTTGCCAGCGCGTCGGTGACCTCGCCGAGCCCGCTCGCGGACATCAACTCGACGCCGCCGACGACCGCGACGTCGGCGTCGCCGGCTTCGAGGGCCTGGACGCCGGATCGGACGGCCGAGCTCGCGGAGGCACACGCGCTCTCGGTCCGCACCGACGCGGCCTGCTGTGCGCCGATAGCGTCGGCGAGCATCGCGCCGACGTGTGCCTGGTCGTCGGTGAGGTCGCCGATGAAGTTCCCAACGTACAGTTCCTCGACGGCAGCCGGCGACAGCGACGCGTCCTCGAGCGCCTCGAGCGCGGCGTCGGTGAACAGTTCGCGGGTCGATGAGCCGGGGTGTTCGCCAAACGGCGTGCTGGCTACGCCAGCGATCTGAACGGACATGCGACGCACCTTACGACGATCCACTACGTAATACTTCCAGCTACCGATACACGGCCTGATCGGTCAGTGGCCGCGATGTTCCGGTATTCTTTCTGGCACGAAACAATTTATACATACCCGTTGTAGCCAGCGGTCGCAATGCTCACGGAGAAGACCGCGATTGTCACCGGCGGCGCAGTCGGTATCGGACGAGCAGTCACCGAACGATTTCTCGAGGAGGGAGCGACCGTCGTCATCGCGGATATCGACGAGGACACCGGCACGACAGTGGCCGACGAACTCGGCTGTCAGTTCGAACGGTGTGACGTCCGCGAGTACGAACAGGTCGAAACGGTGGTCGAGACCACCGTCGACGAGTTCGGTGGTCTCGACATCGTCGTCAACAACGCCGGTATCGGGAGCGAGACGTCGGTCGAGGAGATGGAACTCGAGGAGTGGAAGCAGGTGATCGAGACCAACCTCGACGGCGTCATGCACGGAACCAAGGCCGCGATGCCCCATCTCATGGAGTCGAACGGCTGTATCATCAACTTCGGCTCGATATACGGTCTCGTCGGCGGAAAGGGTGCGGCGTCGTACTCGGCGGCGAAAGGAGGCGTCGTCAACTTCACCCAGCAGGTCGCGGTCGACTACGCCGACCAGGGCGTCCGCGTCAACAGCATCTGTCCCGGCTTCGTCGAAACGCCGATGACAAAAGACCTGCTCGAGGACGAACGATTCTACAACTACCTCGAGCAGAAGACGCCGATGGATCGCCACGGCCAGCCCGAGGAAATCGCGCCGATGGCCGCGTTTCTGGCCTCCGACGACGCGTCGTTTATCACCGGCGCGAACATTCCCGTCGACGGCGGCTGGACGGCGTTCTGATGGATTGCCGAAGCGGTTCGCGGCCGCCGCTCAGTTCGCTCAATTCGTCGACGGGCGACCCCGAACGAGCGTCACCGTTCGCTCAGCGCGGCGGGCGACCCGCTCTGCGACGCTCCCGGTAAACAGGCGAGCGGTCAACGGCCGACCGTGGATCCCCATGACGAGCTGGTCGAACCCGCCCTCGGCCGCCTCGGCGAGGATCGCTTCCGACGGATCTCCGTACGCAGTCGCCGTCTCGAGGCCGACGCCGCGCTCGTCGGCGATCGCCCGTGCGGACTCGAGAACCTCCGCCGCGCTCCGCTCGTGGGCGGTACGGATCCGGTCGAGGTAGGTTCCCTCCGCCGCGCGGTCGGGGTCGAACGGAAGCGAGATCACGTGCAGTGCCGTCCGGGAGCCACTCGGCAAGGCCTCGAGGGCGTACTCGAGGGCCGCCTCGGCCTGCTCGGACCCGTCGACCGGGACCAGCACGCGACCCGGGAGGTCGCGCTCGCGGATCGATCGCGCCGATTCGGGAACGACCGTCGTCGTGATCGGCGACCGCCGAACGACGGCCTCGCTGACCCGCCCGAGAAACGGGCGACTCACGGGCGACTCCCCGTGGCTGCCGACGACGACGTGATCGACGTCGGTACAGACGACCCGCGAGAGGATCTCGCGGTGTGGGAGCCCCGTCTGCAGTTCGGTCTCGATTTCGCGACCGTGATCAGCCCCGCGCTCGCTGGCACGCTCGAGTACCCGTTCCCCGCGTCGCTCGAGATCCATCTCAGCCGAATCTCTCGCCGGATCGACGACGTACAGCGCGGTCAGCGACGCGTTCGGGAACGTCTCGAGGGCGTACTCCAGGGCACCCAACGAGCGGTCGGCACCGTCGAGCGGAACGAGAACGTGTCGTGGCATGAGTCGTATGGCGATCGAACGCCTGCACGTCTGTTGAACGAGCGGCGACATAAATCCGGCTCCGACCCCGATACGGCACCATTCTATATATCATTCGGCGGTGTATTGCTCGCTATGAGCGAGCACATCCTCGTTCCCTACGACGGCTCCGAACCGGCCGAGGCGGCCCTCGAGTACGCCTTCGAAACGTTTCCCGATGCCGACGTCACCGCACTGTACGTGATTCCGATCCCCGAGGGATACTGGGCGGCGTTCGAAGACACCGAAGACAGAATTCCAAGCGGCGCTCGCGACCACGGCGATACGATTCTCGACGACGCAGTGGCGGTCGCCGCCGATCACGACCGCGACATCGACGCCGAAACCGCCACGGGGAGGCCCGATCACGAAATCGTCGATTGGGCCGAAGACGGCGAGTACGACACCGTCGTGATCGGAAGTCACGGCCGGGAGGGCGTCTCACGGATTCTCCTCGGAAGCGTTGCAGAAAACGTCGTCCGTCGAGCGCCGATCCCCGTGATCGTCGTCCGATAACTCAACAATTATGCGTCGCGGGCGACTGGAACGGCGTACGACCACCGATGTCCAACGCCGACCGAGTCGCCGATCCGCCCCGCTCGATTCTCGTTCCAACTGACGGCAGCGACGCCGCAACGGCGGCGCTCGAGCGCGCGCTGGCGCATGCCAGCCGGACGAACGCGACCGTTCACGTCCTCTCCGTGCTCGATACGACGACGGATCCGCTGCGCTTCGACGTGGCCGACGTCGCCGAGTTACACCAGGCGAAAACTGACCTCGTCGACGAAATCGTCGAAACGGCAGGGACGCGCGACGTCGACGTCCGCGGGGCGATCCGTCGCGGCCGTCCTGCCGATGTTGCCCTCACGTACGCCGACGAGAACGACATCGATACGATCGTCGTCGGTCAGACGGGACGCAGCAGATTATCGAAAGCGCTGCTCGGGAGCACCACCGATCGACTGCTCCGTCAGGCATCGATCCCCGTCCTCGTCGTTCCCGCCGACGAATCCGACACACCCGAGTCTCGAAACTGAGCGGAAACCCGTGTGGGGTCCTACCGCGAGTCGCTATCCGAGCCGCGACCGCAACCGCAACCGGGCCAAGAGTTTACGCACCGGAGGCCGAAACACACCACGATGTCACACACGGTCCTCGTCCCACACGACGGCTCGTCACACGCACAGACAGCGTTCGAGTACGCACTCGAGACGTTTCCGGACGCCAGAATCGTTCTCTTTCACGCGATCGATCCGTTCGAAGTCACCCCGAACGATGCGGGACTGCCCCGACTGACCGAGGAGTGGCACGACGAGCAACGCGATTCGGCCGACGATCTCTTCGCGGACGCCCTCGAGACCGTCACCGTCGACGAGGACACGACGATCGAGACGGACACCGCAGTCGGTAACCCGCCACAGACGATCGTCGCGTACGTTGCCGATACTGACGTCGACCAGGTCGTCATGGGAAGTCGCGGTCCGGGCAGACCTAACCGCCCGCTCGGGAGCACCGCCGAACTCGTCGTCCGGCGCGCCGACGTACCGGTGACCGTCGTCCGATAGCAAAGCGGACGTGGCTTCTCGCCTCCCGTTCTCGCCGCAGTCGAACTACCGAACCACACCACACGGTCTACGGGAGCAACCGTCGAAGCCGCGACGGAACTGGATCGTACCGCTGTGCCAGGATAACGCTCCCGGCGGCGTGTCTCCCGACCGCTTCCGAAATCGTCCCGAGCAGCTTCCGCTGGAGCAACCCCCCTCGAGAGACACCCAGAACGGTAACGTCGTGATCCGCCGTCCAGTCCGTGATCGTCCCCGCCACGTCGTCGTCCTCGAGGAGTTCTCTGTCGACCGCTTGCACTCCTTCGAACGCCGTCGTCGTCCGTTCGAGTATCGCCGCCTCGTCTCGGGACGACGCGGCCGCATCCGGATCGGACACGCGTAACAGCGTCACCGATGCACCGTTCTGACGGGCGATGGACGCCGCCGCCTCCGCCGCGAACTCGGTGTGCGGACCACCAGCGACGGGAACCAGCACCGACTCGACGGTTTCGGGCCGCGGCGTCTTGATTCGCTCGACGAGCACGTCGCACTCAGCGCGACGCAGAACTCGATCGAGATGACCGCCGAGGACGATGTTCTGCCGCGGGGGCCGCCCACGCCACCCGAGCACCAGTGCATCGATGTCGTATTCCGCCACCGCTCCGACGATTCCCGTCGCGACGCCGCGAGCAACCCGGATTCGCTGTTCGACCGGGACTCCACGAGAGTCGACGCGTGCCGCAGCCTCCGAGAGTAGCTCCGTCGTTTCGTCCTCGAGGAGATACCGTACACCATCCTGTAACGATAGTTGCACCGGTACCTCGAGCACGTACACGAGCTGAATTCGATACGACCGATCGGTCGCAATGTCGATCGCCGTCTCGAGCTGGCGCTCCGCCGTTTCCTCGTTCGCAATCGGCACGAGCAGCGACCCCTCTACGGTCGAGTCATCGTTTGCCATGGTAGGATGCATCCAACGGCTGCTACCGTAATCAGTGTCCGGCCCGACGCGATCGAGCGTTTGATCGGTGGACGGTCCCCCGTCGCCGTTCGAGTACGCGGTTCGCGTGCTGGATAGACCCACTGTCGTCACTCTTTACAGTTCGTTTGACGACCGCCGACGGTCCGACCTCGAGTTTATAACCGATGGCGCGGCCAACGGTCGTATGTCGAACCGACGACATCGAACACGACGTACCGTTCTCTCAACACTCGGCCTCGCTGCCGTTGCATCGACAACGACCGTTAGTGCAGCCGGCGATACTGCTGGTCGTTCGAATGCGGTAACCGATGCGTGCTCCGCAACGCGGTACGTCGCCGTCGTCGACCGAATCGTCGACGGCGAACACGTCGTCTTGCTCCTCGAACGAGACGGTGAACTCGTCGACCAGCACGTCGAACCACGATCCGAACTCGAGTTCGTCGAAGAAGGCGATATCTTGACCGTCGTGCTCAAAGACGGCGACCTTCTCACGGCACGTCAACTTCCGAAACGACCGGGACGCAGTGCAACTGAAGATCCACTACAGGATCGATTCGACTCGCTGTCATCCGAGCTGTAGTCAATTACTCGGAATATTGTCCTTCGTATCGCTCACTGAATACTAATCTCGACGTATTATTCGAAATGGTGACTGCTGTGAAGGTACTTTTGCAAATTCAGTCCGAATTGCCGATAGCAGTAGCTATCGGATGTAATGAATGTGTATGAATGGGTGGCGGCGAGTCAGTTCTCCCAGAGGGTCGCCCACTCCAGTACTCACTGACACGCAGGTGAGCTTATCTTCCGTGTTCGGGATGGGTACGGGAGGCACC
>NZ_AOHZ01000035.1 GCF_000337215.1 Natronolimnohabitans innermongolicus JCM 12255
AAAGTTACTGCGAAAACCAGGGAGAGAAGCGCTCAAACACGCTGTCAAAGCAACGCTGTGAAATCAACAAAGTGCTACACAAGAGCGTAGTGTTTTTTAAAGCAGTGTTTTTAAAGTCTACACCGCCTCGTACTCCAAACTCACCTCACCCTCCAAGTACCGCACCCCTTTCTCAGTCACAACAAACTCATCACCAGACGTTTGCTCAACCACATCTACCCGTTGTAAAACCCTGACACGGCTCTCCACATACCCTTCCTGATACGGCAACTCACTCGCCACAACTTCCAGTTCACAACCATCCTCTTCCCGGATCTTCCCCGCAATATACATGTCACCAATATCGTCCAAGGAACGGAGATCTTCAACAGAATGCATGGTTTGGAAGAACAACCAGATCAGCTTCGCAGACAACAACTCATCATCATGGAAATCCGTTCTCCGTCCGTGGAGAATATCGTTGCGAGAAGGCCACACAAAACGGGTGTAGTACTGGCGGAACGGTTCAGGCAGGTCTTCCAAGTGCTGAGGGCTTCCCTCACCTTTTCCTACGACTTGGACACTGGTTAGATCGTCTATGTCTTCTGGCCAGATGCCGATTTCAACAGCGGTGTCAATGAACACTCCGTCAAGTTGTGAAAGCAGGGCAGGTATGGAAAGTGCGTACCGTCCTTCTTGGTGGGCGTCCAGTGCCTCATCGATGATCGGTTGTCTCCCGTTGTAGTCGTCGAAGGATCCGAGGTAGTCCTTGAACTCCTTGATATCCTCGTCGTCCCGAAGCTGTGCCGCCAGAAACTCCGCTGCAGCCTCGTTCCCCTCCTCCTTGTAGACCCTGTACAATTGCATGAAGGAGTCGTGGCGGACATCTCGCAGCCATTTAAACTCGAAATCAGACTCTCTGATCTCCTCGTACTGCTCTTGCAGCTGGATCAGAGGCTCGAGATTGGCGCTGAACAACGCGTTCAAACCTGCTATCTGCTCCTGGTACTGCTCCTGCATCGCCACGATTGGGGCGAGAGAGTGCGTTGCTAACGTGTTCGCAGCTTCCATCTCGGATGCGAACAGTGAGACTGTGGTCTGTGCTTGGGCAGCGATTTTCGGGCTGAGAATTGCAGCTATTTTGCTGACCTCTGGTTTGATGTCGAGGCTTTGAATCGCCTTGAGATTTGGGTCAGGCGGGTTGTCAGGGAGTTCTTGGTCTAACTCGACATCGTCTAAACTGGTTTCCCGGAGTCGGGAGCCAACGAACGCTCGTATGTCGTTTTGTATCTCTTCGATTGTCCGGTCGTACTCTTCGGCCAGATCGTCTTTGGAGTCTCCTTTGAAATAGTCTGTACCGATTTCTTCAGACCGTGATCCGATTTGTTCTCCACCTCCCTCGGTGTAGATCACAGTGTAGAGTGAGAGTAGTACTCGGGCTTCGTCGAGGTCTACGTTAAGAGCATCTGCTACCTGGTCAACTGTTTCACCAGGGGTGTCAGCAGTGGTGGATTCGAAGACTTGACCGGCATCCCGTGCCTTTCTACACTTGTCGAACCGGATCAGTTCCAGGTTCTTCTCCCGTCGCTCCTGGAACATTTGTTTCAGTTCTTCTGCCGAGGTTACCTTCTGTTCTTCCGGTGGCTCGTCCTCGCTCATTTTCTAATTCGTGTTTTTGCCTTTGCAGGGTACTTGACCTTACCATTCAGCCCTTATCCTAGTCGTTGGACGAGTCGGTGGTGTTCAGATAAGCTGATTCTATGCGAATCTGAACGCTCTGAGCCAGTCGTCGGCGGTTTTTGCTTCGGCGTTACTGAAACAGTTTGAAAACAAGGAAGTCTGTCGCTTTACCTCACCGAAGACACGTTCAACACTGTTCCGATTTTCATAGCGTCAGTATAGGAACTTGAGGCCGTGCCGAGAACAGGCATCTTTCAGCGAGTGCGGGCTATCGATGAGAAACACGGCGTCTGAAACGTCGTGTTTCTCGTGGAGTTCAGCAAAGAACGCGTGAGCTA
Source organism: Natronolimnohabitans innermongolicus JCM 12255 (assembly GCF_000337215.1). Taxonomy (GTDB): domain Archaea; phylum Halobacteriota; class Halobacteria; order Halobacteriales; family Natrialbaceae; genus Natronolimnohabitans; species Natronolimnohabitans innermongolicus. The sequence continues at coordinate 1,998 of NZ_AOHZ01000035.1, forward strand.
GTATGTTGTTAGTCGTCGGTTCAAGCTTTGTGTGGAGTAAGTCGCCCATTTCAGGATCGACAGCATCGTACAGCCCATACTGCTCGTCGTTGAGTCGGATCACCGTCTCGTCGCCCGCAACGTGATTCGGGATCTTTCCGTTCTCGGGCTGTAGATCATCTTCATGTATCCAATTATGAACGGTAGATCGAGCCCATTTGATACCAAATATCTCAAGAAGGGGAAAACAGTATTTGAAAGAGATAACCCAGAAAGGTGCAGCTGAATAAGTTGGGAATGACAAGCCAGAAGTATATACCTTGATGCCAGAAGCTCTTGCTATGCCTTGAAGATCGTTTGCCACATTCAGATGTGGTTATTTTCCTAAGAGACGCCTAATTATATCTGGATTCTGTATACCAATGTCGCCCCGTATTATCTACTAATACAAACCTCAAACCCAACTAAAATCGCATCAGATTCCCGAAATAGTAGTTTTAGAGGATTTCATCATTGGGATGTGCCTATGCACAGGATTTATGTAGATCGCGCGCCAACACCCTATCAACGCTGACAAAGGTCAGCCTGGTTGAGGAAGACAACATCGGAGAACTCGACCCACGATCTGGTTGATGGCCTACCGTGGGTCGAAGGTGCAGCCCCAAATCACCCCTGCGTCGACCACCCGGATTGGGGGTCTGAGAAGGGATAGAGGGGCTTGTCAAGGTCTTAGGTGTACCTAGACAAGTAATTTTCCCTTCTCTTCAGGTGGCGGCAGGCTCGACAAATGAGCTCTACACCAGATTCCGACGATCGCAACGTTCGGTGGGTCGAACTGACTCACCAGAGACAGCAGCTGCTGATGGCCATTGCCGCAGTCAATGGTCACAGTGACTTCGAACGCCCCGAGCTTCGAGACGAGATCAAGGCCTCTTCCCGCGTCGAGGAAGTCGTTGACGACAAGGCCCGAGTGCTGAAATCGCTCAACAGCACATCCTTGCTCAATCGTCTTGTGGAGGTCGGATTCCTAAACAAGACGTTCCAAGGCGGATCCAGCCCCATCGTGCTCTTCTTAGAGTACGATGAGGACCGGGACGACCATGAGGTCGCACCCTTCGGTGATCTGAGCAGGTTCCACGACCTTGTCTTCCAAATTCTCGACCTCTACGGGCTCTCCGAGGCCGTACTGGGCGATGTCGACATGACCGACTTCAACGCGGTCATCAGAGCGGTGAACCAGGCGGTCGGAAAGACCGTGCTCGTCATTGTCTCCGAACCGAGTACCTATCGGTTTGCAGATGACAGTGCCTACGAGACGGTCGCAGAGAAGGTCGAAGAAGCGCGCGAAGACAAGTAACAGAACACCACACCGATCCACGATTTTTTGTGACGACCAGCCTTGTGGCGATTACTATTCTGGATTGAAACTTTGTTCTGTCCAGGGAGTGAATGCTATTCCATTGTCCATAGCGTGACGTGGCCAGTACGGTGAAACAGTTTAATCGTCATCTCTGCATTTCGGGAGTGGATACCGCTATAGGAACCGTGCAGCTTTTTTTGCGCCTGAACGGCTGAGGCGCACATCAAACAGCCTCAGTCATCAATGAGTATAGATCACTCCACCCAGAACGACCTGCATCAAGAACATCAATCGAATCACCAGTCAACGAGCAATCGGGATCGCAGTTACCCAGGCGACGTGGCCCACCTGAACGGCCACGAACTCGTAGCAATCGACGAGTGGCTTCCCGGTACTGAGCCATCACCGTACGAGATCGACCTTACAGAGGGCTACGAATACCGTACACGCTACTGGCGCTGCAGGAAGTGTAGGCAAGAACGTAACCGTCGAGACGAATTCACCAGTCACTGTGATGACCCACAGCCACCGACTGCACTCGAAGCGGGCGGATACTCGATCGACGAGCCACGGACCCGTCGCGCACTTACCGAAAACATGGATGTCCGATTCGGCCAACAAGGTCCTGTCTACGATGTTCTCAGTCAGAGTGGCGGCACCTACGTGGTCGACGTCGAGAAAGAGACGTGCGCCTGTCCTGATTTCGGACGGCGCCAGCCAAATGGTGGGTGCAAGCATCTCCGACGTGTCGACCTCGAGATCCACACAGGACTCGTCCCAGCTCCAGACGGGACCTTCATTCGTTAACTGAGACTACTGGAAAGCTCACTCGAGACGGTTTATGGCCCCAAAAGGGGGTGACGGGGTTAACAGACAGTTGCCTCGTCGGAGCAAGATGGCTACAAACGAGAGATTCAACAGTCACTTTACTCGAGAGACAGAGCAGACAAGGCGATCGACGACGTCATGCCCTGAGTGCGGTGGAAACCTACTCCCAGCGAACTACGAAACACGCTGTCGAGAGTGTGGCTTGATCGTCGGTGAAGACTTCCTCGACTACGGGCCGGAGTGGTTCGACTCACCCGAGAACTCGAGCCGGCGCCGAACAGGCACTCCGCTCACAGCAGGCCGACACGACCGTGGGCTGTCGACTGAGATCGGATGGAAGAAAGATGGGCAAGGGAACGCACTCCCTGGACGAAAACGTAGTCAACTCAACCGCCTTCGGCGGGAGCATCGCCGCAGTCGGTGGCGAACGAAGCGTGAACGAAATCTTGGATACAGTCTCGGTGAAGTCCGTCGAATCGTAAGTGCACTCGAGTTACCGGACTCATTGTGCGAACAGGCGTGTATGCTCTTTCGGCGTGCCCAAGGGGAGGACCTCTGTCAGGGACGGTCACTCGAGGGGGTTGCAGCAGCGAGCGTCTACGCAGTGTGTCGGTGCAACGGACTCGGCCGGGCCCTTGAGGAGATCAGTCAGCTGGCGACGTGCTCGCGGTCAGCCCTCGAGTGTGCGTACTCGGCGATGAACACCGAACTCGAACTTCCTACACCGATTCCACGGCCACAGAATTTCCTCCCGCGACTCGCAGCCACACTCGAGGTTCCAGACGAGATTCGACACCGAGCACTCGAGTTGGCAACGCTCGCAGAAGATGCTGGGATTACAAGTGGACGTCGCCCTCGAGGATTCGCCGCAACCTGTCTATACCGAGCCAGCCATGAGTTCGGCTACGGGCTCTCACAGCAAGAGGTTGCAGACTGTGCAAATACGTCGACAGCGACGATTCGAGCACATCGTGACTGTTTGTTCGAGGTCCTCGAAGACCAGGGGTAGTTACCCCACAGGGTTCAACTGGAAAATGTCGTGGGGTAACTCGTACTGAAAGCTGGACAATCACTTCAGAGAAACGCCGATCGGTCCCGCCTCGAGTTTAAATAGGAGAACGCGGCCTACGAAGAGTACGACGATGGATCAAAGAGAACTCGATCACCATGAACTTCGGCCGCTTGGAGAGGCACTATCCGGTGTAGATCCCGTCCTTGAAGAAAGACAAGACCGCAATCTCCGTGCCAGGCGGATGAGGTATGGAAGCAGAGAAACCGAAGAGCGCGAACCGGAGTCAGACTGTCGCTCATGTGGTGCATCAATTCCATCGGACCAGACCAAATGCCAGTTCTGTCTGAGTGAGCATATCGAGCCGATCGACGAAGACGCGTCACGGTCTACTGAAGTACTCTTGAGCGTGGTTTTCATCGTCACAGACGCACGGTCATACTACGAGGCTGTGGCGAAAGGAACAGCCGCCTGCCGCCAACTTGTCACTGACGAGGGGCCAATCAATGGGTATCAACTCGTGTACGACATCGACGATCCAGCACCACAGCTCGTCAAGCCCTGGACCTCACTGCCCTCAGCGGCTACACTAAATTCCGAACCCGGGCAACAGCTACTCAAGCGACTCGCCAACGTTAGCGGCGAGGATTCTATCAGATGGTCAACTGCCCATGGCAAGCCACCAATGCTTTACAACGAGTGGGGGCAATCGATCAACGACCTCGAGGACGTGCTTGGATTTGAAGAGAAAGCTCACCGATGGCTGGTTCCAGCACTTGCACTTCACGAGCAACTGCAGTCACAAGATGCTACCCAAGAAGAGCCGTGTCCACCAACCAAGAAACGACTCTTCTGTCATCGGTGCGACAAAGAGAGGGTGCATAGGTTTGATAGCCGTGAGTCCGTATCTGATCCATCCAAACTCAGGACACCGATTTGGAACTGTAGTCGGTGCGAAACGCCACGATACGGGCCTGATCCAGAGTGAAGACTTTTTTGAAAAGGTGCTCCACACGCAGGAGTATCCATATGATTTGTAAATTCGAATTTTTAGATTTTTAGAACAGAGGGAACGGTTTCTACTGCTTAGATAAGTTCTTCGTCGAGGACGCGCTTAATCACCTTCGTCTTCGATTGCTTTTCAACCTCCTCCTCAAGATTGTCCGACAGTTCGAAACAGTCACTTAGCGTTCTATCCGAGTCCTGTGCGATTTCACCCCACCACTCATCTTCGTCATCCGCCAGCACGAAGAGGAAGGTCTGTGCCCGGTCTTTCTCTGTTTCCTCGTCGATCAGCCTGTTGTACTTGTAGATCTGGCCGAGAACCTTATTCTTCGATAAATTCCCAGCGATCTTCGACTCGATTAACCAACACCTGCTAGAAGGGACGTGTTCGATATACAGGTCAAATCGCGTCCGAGTATGGTCGTGGATGCGGTGCTCGCGGTACACTTTGTAGTCATTACCAAACTCGTTTCGCAATGCTCCGTACATCTGCATTGAGACCATGACTTCGCGAGGCCGTTCGTCACCACAGACCGGAGTATCCTTGAGGATATGCTTGATCCGTGTCTCTGGTAGATACGGACTTTCGCGAAAGATCTCGTCATGGATCTGCCGGACGATCTCTTCAAATGTGTAATCACCGTCCTCGACCGACTTTTTCGCCGAATTTCGGATCCGCTTGGAGAACCCCGTTTTCGCTTTCTCCGGTGGCTGTACCTCACACCAATCACACCGACGTCGGATCGCACGTAACTCGCTTTTATCAAGGGTGTCAAGAACCCGGTACAGTCCGTGCCATGGACTCGCCATACGACTCCAGACCTCAGCGCAGTGATATAGCTTTGTGGGAATTGCCTGGCTCCAGCAGTAAACACACCAGTAACTGAGCGAATATATTTTCCGTCCCTTAATCCACATATGTTAGCAAACCGATCCCCACTGTCCTACACAGGAAAATGAGGTTCACGATGATCGAAAATTATTTATCTCTTCCTTGTTTCTGTAGGGTCACCGAGTAGGCCATACCCAAAAACCAAATTTGCTTGCCCAGCAGAGACTACCAGTCTCTGCCACTGTAGCGTCCACGGGGGACAGTCTGTCTCTCGTGGGCGTTACAAAGCAAATCATGGCCTACGAAATCGCGTTCACTGGTTCTATCGAGGAGGCGTTTGACGGGCTTGAAGCGGATGAGCGGAGCTACATCCAGAAGAAGCTGGATCAGATTGCTTCATCGGAATTTCGCCATCCGTCGCAGTGGGATTTCAAGCCGCTGAAAGGGCGTGGTGAGGGTCGGTTCCGTATCGGGAACGGTCTCCGGGTCGGTGCAAATATCGATGATGAAGAGAACACGATCCGTGTGTACTGGGCGGATCGACGCGAGAATTTGTACCGGTAGTCGGCCGGTAGGTCGTTTCGGTTGATGCAGGTGTCGTGAAGTCCGCACCGTGAGAACGGTCTCAGTCCACGAGCTTACCGGTCCAGTCCTGTAAACCCAGATACTCACTATTCATATCCATTGCTTGTGAAAACCCGAGAATAATGCCGACGTTACGAAAACGCCAGGAAAAATCAGAGGACAACCAGTCACCGTGGTTTGTGAGAATCTCAAACTGGTCTCCACCACCACCGACACACACATTCCAACTCAAACCCGCCGCAATCCGTATCCTCCGCGGGATGGGCCTCGAATCAGGTGACTCCTTCGAACGGCAGCAGTTCTGGACACTTTACAACCTTGACCTCACCTACACGCTTGACGGCAAATCCCCTGCAAATCCTGACCAGGAACTTGCAGAACTGGATCCAGAAAACATCCCGCCAAAACAACGGGTGGACTTCGTTAAAGAAGTGTTACGAGACTACTCTATCTCTGAAATACAGTCAGACGATTTCTACCGGTTACTGCTCTGCATCGATCGCGGACCAGATAATCCTCAGCGTCACCTCGTAGAATTTCTACTCTCTAACACGTCTATCGATCCTTCCCACGTTAAAACACTTGCTGCAGACAGTGACTCAATGCTCACTTCACCTGTGTTCGGAGCATTGGTCTGCCACGAATTCAACCAGTTCCTCGACGACGTGACCAATGTTGGCACAGGATATTGTGAACCCGTCGCCTACTGTAATGAACATGTCTATCTCGTTCACGAGAACATTGCCTGGGATCTCAACCCAGGACTCGCCGATTTCTATCTCGACTTCCCGGACTTCTATCTCAACGAAGTTGTCTCCCACCAGCACCCAATGTGTGAAATCACGGTCCTCGAAGAGATCCACGCAGCCCAATTCTTTGCAGATGCGAGAAAGACGTCAGATACAATCGGCCGGATACTGCAGAACGGATTCACCGACATCGAGAGCATCGTCATTGTTCCGATACAATCCCTTTCCAACCAGGAGATCAGGCATGCATTCGCCTTCGAAGAGTAGCGGATAATCCACACTCAGTCAGTGTAACATGAATATTATGCTGGGTGAGCAACAACTATCAATCCCCCTATGAGCAACACGGTGAAGATGCAACACTACGTCCCTCGATTCTATCTTCGAAACTTCGCTGCTGATACCTCCGGATCAACCCCTATTGTCCACTGCTTCGACAAACTGGAACGTAACCAGTTTCCAACATCTATTAGCAATATCGCAGGAGAGAACTACTTTTACGATATTGCTGAAGACCCCGACCAGAAATTCGAATCGCGGCTCGCAGCGATTGAGGGCGATTTCAGCCAAGCGTACGAGATCCTCCTCGACAGCGAAGACCTGAACGCGTTGGACGCAAACGACCGATCTGCCATCGCTTACTCAATCGCCGTCCAGGAGCTCCGCACTCGTGAGAACCACGAACAGCTCCGAGACATGTTCTCCAAAATCCGGAGCCGACTCGAAGGCATACAGATGAGTGACAAGATGGAGGACCAGATGGAAGAGCTTCGAGATCTCGACACTGATGAGGGTGCTACTCGGTTCCAGCGCGAATTCCTCCAAAACAACGCCTGGGATCTTGCGGAAATCGTCCTTGATATGAAGTGGGTTCTCTACGTGAACGACACGGACATGCCCTATTGGACGTCGGATCACCCGATCGTCCGCCACAACGACATCGATCACAGTCCATATGGGAGCATGGGGCTGCAAAGCAAGGGAATCCAGATTTACTTTCCGTTGTCACCAACCGTTTCTCTCTCGTTCTGTGATCCGACGATGTTCAATTTCCTACCGGCGAAATCGGAAGTCGAAATCGACCACGTCCGATTCCAGAACTCGTTACAAGTCCGTGAATCAACGCGACACGTCATTGCGAATATAGATAACTTCTCGATGGCTGAGGGTTTTGTCGAGGACTACCCGAAGTACGCCGAACCCGACCGCGATCGCGTGTCCATGGAGTAGCATCAACACCAACGATAGGAAACCCGGCTTTCAGAACAGCAGATCTGCCTGCTCTATTTCATATAGGACTGTCGTCGCTAGCAACACCATCAAAGGGAGTGACGCAGACTTTTGATTAAAATTTTGCCAGCAAGCATGCGAGTCCAAGAAAGTCTGTGGAAACACCTAACTAATGAATTATTATTTTTGATCGATGAAAATAACGGCGACAGCTTGCTGTATACAGCACGCGACACCTATCAAGTTCCAAGGGTTTTAGCAGAGCCAGCGTGAAATATGTTCAAATCAGACTCGACGATCCAGAGATTTACATTGGGTTGTGACTTTCTAAGGTCAACAAACTCATTCTTGTTGGTTTATCTGCCCCTGGAGGGGTTGCGGGGCTCACGAGAGTTACCCGCGGAGAATTATGGAAATGATTGAAAAGCCAACATCGTTGGCGAACGCTGAGGCGCTCCATTACCGAGGTATCGCCAGATGAGCAGAGGCGATGAGTGTCGAGTTCCGACCTGCTCAGCACCTGCTCGTAGTCTATCGGGATACGCTGGCCGCTTCTGTTCGAATAGGTGTGAGGTTCGGAACGACCACTTCCGAGCAGACGCTCGAGACGCCGCATACGCTGAACAGGAAGAAGGTCACTAATGCTCGAGCAGCGCGATCACCGAGGCAAGTGGTTCACACTCGGTCACGAGGACAGTGTCGACGATGCAGCCCTCGAACGTTGTCGGCGAGCAGAGGCACTCGAACGACAGGCTCAACGTGACCTCCGCGAACTCGAGCGTGCAAAGGCAGTTGCCGGTCCCGCTGGGAAACACCCCGATGCTGAGGTACTCGAGCGATGATACCGAATGAACGAGATCGAATTTGCCGCCCTGGAAAGCACCCGGCTGTGAGATCGATCACGCCGTCGTCCGATTTACTGCCGCCTGAATCGATTCCTGGAGTCTGTTCTGAGAGTCGATAAGATGGTTCGGATGAAACGGTTCTGAGTACAACTGGTAGTCCTGAACTGGACCACCAGTCCGAATACAGGCTGAATTTGCATACAACAGCGACGCTGCCCCTCCTCGAGACGCTGGGATAAGATCCACTGCATACGAGAGTACCTGCCGTACGTCGTCCAAATCAGGACTCGATTTGAATTTAGCATCCCCGATCCAGATGGTTTCCCCCTCATACGAGATTGCGAAGTCTGGCTCGCCAACTGACCGGCCGAGATTCGGCTCAAAATACCGGCTTGTGAACGGTGTCGTCACTTCCTCACCAAACCGCCCACCAGTCGGCTTCGAGGGCTTCTGATTGTAATGGACGACGTATTCCCCAATATGATACTCACCTTGGATTGGGTGAGCGATTCCTGAGTCCCCAGCAAGTTCACTCGTTACTTCAAGAAGATGCCGAAGCACCCATAGCTCGTAGGTCTTTGACATGGGCTTCAACGCCGAATTAAAGTCAGCACTCAACGCTAACTCCAAATTCACGTTTCGCAAAAATCCCTCCCAGAGATCGATGATATGCTGGAAATCCGTACCGGCTTGGGATCTCGCCTCATCAATTACTTCGGGCGAGCTGAGCGTGGTTTCCAGCGACTGATCAATTAACCGGTCGAACGGGGATCGTTCAAGAACCGAGCGATGATACGCTAATCTATTTGCAAGCACTTGCTCGTAATGCTCGTGTGTATCGATTATGCGGGCAAGTTCGGAAGCCACTGCAACATGGAATCGGACTAAGAGCAGATTCGGGAGTGAGTCTAAGTGAAACCGCGTCCGACGGGAAACAACTTGCTGTGAGCGCCTTGCTTTTTCCTGGGCTGTCCGTAGCACATCAATCTGGCCACGAGGCGACAAGTGCCGTTCGAGCTCATTTTCAACACGAACCGGTAATCGATGCGAGAGCACTTGTTCCGTCAGGGTCTCCAACGCCCGACTATACGGACTTAAACGAGCCTTCTGATCAAGCAACAGATCAGGGGAAAACTGTAGGGATGCTGCGATCGTCTCTGGGCCAATCACCTCTGTCCAATCTTGGACGTCCGCAACAATCTGCTTGAACTGATCATCAGACAGGTGTCGAGGCGATACTGATACCCCTTCAACAAACTCGCCGACCCACCCACCAGGATTGAAGACGCCATTTTTCAGAGTTGGTGGACCCTCTTCGAACTCCTCGATTCCGCCATTGTATTCCGAATTGACTACTTCCTTGAGTGTCCATACGCGATTCTCTAAGTAGGCGAGAGTCTCGTCATCGACAGCGAGGTCGTCGACCTGATAGTCCTGATATGTATCCAGTGGCATCAATGGAGTCATTCAAGGATGCTGCCAGCCTCTTTCGCTGAGTAGAGCGCACGCGCAGTGCCTGGCAAGCCTAACTCATCCGCAACTGTAACAACATCATCATAGGCTTGAACGATGGCATCCTCATCGCCGAGTGTCTCTGCTCGCCGCAACTCGCTGAGCACATGCTCGAATTGCGGAACAATATACGCTTGCGTCGCCTCATCAACTGTCTCTGCCGTCGTCTCCCCCGGGAATAGTAGCTCGTGTGCCAGTACATATGTCAATGCGTCCATTAGGACTGCATGTCCCAACTCCAGGAGATCTCGCTCATCAGTGTAGCGTGCGAACGCGACAAGCGTCTCAACGACATACTCGGTCTCGAGGTCGAACTCTCTCTCAGTAAGGGATTCTTGAGCCAACTGGACTCGGCGGGGTGTTGCTAGCTGGGGGAAGATCGTTACAGGATCAATTACGTTGCCGTTGAATGGTGAATCCGACTCATCGTACATGAGGCGCTCCATGGCGGCCTCAACGATCAAATCGGCTGTGTCTGTCGTATTTTCGTTCAGTAAGTCTATCGCGTCACTCGCGGTTGTATTTGAAGGCGTCGAAATACTGCAATCACTAGGTGAGGTGTCCGCCGTCAGAGAGGAAACGCGAACAAATGCAAACCGGCGTCGGAATGCGTACCCAAGCGAGAACAATTGTGCGAGATCATGCGTATTCATCGTCGCCAGAATCCGGAAGGATAGAGGGAGTTGCTGGCTGTCGTTCCCGTATTCGATTTCGCGATTCGCACGGTAATCGAGATCAAGAAGCGTGAAAACCTCGCCGAAGGCTTGGTCGAGATTGGCGCGGTTCAATTCATCGATGATCAGCCAGGATGGTTGGCCGTCATCTCGGAGTGAAGATTCAGCAGCCGCTCCAGCGCGGGACAAGACTCCCGGGACGGCGATCCACTCCTTGTCCGAATCTGTAGAGCCAGCTGGCTGCCACCCACCGGCGATTTCGTGATTTGTCCACTCAGAATGTGCCGTTTCGAGATGGACTCCATCTTCGCCGCAAATCATCTTCGACAGTTCTCGTGCCGTGAACGTCTTCCCAGTTCCTGGTGGTCCATAGAAGGCGAGATTCCGGCCTGCAACCAGGTGGACAAGTGACTGCTTGTAAAGATCTGGTCGGCGGGCAGAATCAACTTCTGACAACGCTATCTCGAGTGTTCCCGAATGCCAGCTTAGAATGAGATCCAGATCCTGTGGTGTTACTTTGAATATTCCTGCGCCGGTGAGGACTTCCTTCGAAAGGTATGGCTTAAGATCATCTAACCGGATCGGGGGGATCGAGTATACCTCTTCGAAATGGAGATAATAGTGTTGATTGTCTACATTCTCTGATTCGGTATCCGGTGGGTTGACCGGTTCGATATCACCAACCATTCCGATACTATCGACCTGCCACCCGTGTTCATCATGTTCTTGAAGTAGTGCGACGACACCGTTTTCCTCCGCGTTCCGTAATTGCCGGCTTCCTGGAATCCCCGCCTTGAAATGGTAAATATCCTTAGAGTCTTTGTACGATCCAGCATCCTTGATGGCGATAAAGCAGCCATCACGGGGGGTTTCAACGTCTGGTCCTGTCCACGGTTCGTCAGCAACCTGTGACTGCGGGTAATCTCGCATGAGAACTGGTTCTGGGATGTCAAAGTCGTTGTATTCTGTGAACAGTGATGTCAAAATCTCACTTGCTCCACCGTCGGACTCAATGAGGTGCGGGTTAAACTGGTCGAAATAGCCCATCCTAGAGAGCAATAGGTTCTCATTATCGGACCCATCCAGCTCTGCTTGGAATTTTCCCTCTACGGAACTCCATTCTTCAGCAACGGTGAATGGATCGCCGGTCGCGATCCAGATTCCATGGTATTCGTGGGTGTCGTACAGAACTTCGGAGAGTTCTTCTCGTAGATGATTTGGGAGGTGATTGAGTGAGTATGTTACCTTCTGGAGGTAGCGAACTGTGGAGTCGACCTGATGGAGGACGTAGTCGCCTCGCTGTAGTGTTGCATATTCGGGCCCATTATTGCTGGAGACACCAAAAATGCGGACATCATCGCCTGCTAGCATGGTGAGCGTCTCTATGTCCGTTGCAGGATGTTCTTCTAGTACTTTCCGGAGCTTTTGTGCTAATTCCTCATCGATGGAAGCGCCAACTGTTTGTTCGATTTTTTCTGCGAAGTCGTCTGCATTGCCACGGTTCCGATAAATATTCACCGCCGAAACTGGCTCAGGTTCAACGGAGTCGTCAGATGCAAATCCAAGTGATCGAGCTGTGGCTTCCTCCTCAATCACTTCTAAAGCCGACTCCACATGAACGCCGTAATTTTCAACTGCGTTAGTGGTTTCGTCGAGAATTAGACTGCGAATTTCTGTGTAAGAGTCGGTGTGTTCCTTGCGAGCGGCCCCTCGCATGAAGTTAACCACGCCATCTGTTTCAATGCCATCGATTTGGCCGTCGAAAGTGAGGTCGAGCCAGCCGACGTAGCGATAGTGCTGGTCACTACTGTCACCGACTGTAGGTGTTGCTTCAAAGTGATAGTCTGAGCGGACGATACCAATCCCCCTGATTGTCGATTTGCCTTGTTTTGCGATTAGAAGATCTCCTTCTGAGAGATCAGTAACGAATTTTGCGAGGATTTTGCTTTTCGGCCAGCCTGGCTTGCGACCCAGATCAAATTGGTCTTCGACATCTCGCTTTCCCGAGATGGTACTGAGATCACCATCGGTCTCAGGATACCCTACTCGGATTTGGCCAGCTTCGACGAGCTCTGGCCATCGGCCATCGTCGCCGATTGAGAAGACGTGGATTGGAGCACCGTCAAAGAGATCGTCGTCCATGAGTTACATTTGGTTGAGAACGTCATATAGTTGTTATCGTATGGACAATTGTGATTAGTTACAGTCAATTTAGTCATCAACCATTTAGCCATGTACACGGCAGGATTTCAAATAAGGACTTAAACTCATGTTGGTGCGTTTTTCAGGTGTCCCTGCCAGAAAACGTCCGACCATCTATTAATCTTATCTAAAGACCGCCACCAGATGGACAGCTTCCTTCCAAGTAGGGGTAGAACCGGGCTACTCCACTTGACTAACTGTATCACCATCTTGCTGTACCCGGTCGAATTCCGCGAGATATGCAACCCGATCTCGGACCTCAGCAACGTCTAGGTTCAGATCGACAGCTAGTTCGTCGATCGTCATCGGGCCGTCAAGCGCCTGGAGTACTTCGAGCCCACGGTAGTACCGCGTCGTCAGCTCCTGGACGCGGTCCTCAATCGGCGTGGTCACTCCGTACTGCTCCTCGAGGTCAACCAAGGCCTCGTTCACGAAGGTGGCGAATTGGTCGTCGCCGAGCCGGTCGATCTGCGCTTCGAGTTCACCTCGGACGACGTCGTAGTCGAGACCAGTCTGCACGAGCATATTCATGTCTTCGACGTCGTCATCTCGCCCTGCGACCGACTTGAACAGAAAGATATCCTCGTTGCTGACCAGGCGGACGGTTAGTTGATCCGTCGCGAGGAACGACTCGCTGCGTTCCCGCATTCCCTCAGTCAGCACGAGCTTGTTCGCGACCTGCTGGTTGAAGATGTCGAGGCGGCACCTGTCAGCGTTCTCGACGCAGCTGGTCGCGCCCAGCGCCCGATAATCGGCGTCCAGCGATTGTACCTCCGCATACCCGAGGTCCATTAGGACAGCCCACAGCTGGCCGTACGCGTCACTGTCAGCGACGACCAGATCGATATCCTTTGTCGCGCCCTTAAGATCGCGTAGCGACATCGCGCCCCCACCAATCAGATAGACCGTGAGCGGGTCAGATAATCCATCTGCGATTCGTTGGAACTCGTTCTCGATGTAGTCGCGTCCGAACGTTGGTCTCATTGGGGTAGGTCCACCTCATAGTCAGCAGCTAGCTTCTGGAATTCGTCCCACTCGGGGAGGCGGTCGCTGTCGACTGCTCCCTGCGTCTCGAGATATCGGAGCAGGGTGTCGATTTCGTCTTCGAGGCCGTATTTCGCGGCTTGCTCTCGGAGGTCGCTCTCGTCGATGTCGACGTGGCTGAGCAACAGGAGACAGTACGAGTGGTGGCGGGACCCATCGTCGATCAGCAATGTGTGACAGCAGAGCTCCACCGGCGAGACTTCCTCTATATCCTCAGAGTAGAGGTAGTATCGATGGCGGGTCAGCAGAAACTGGAGATCGAAGGCCGCGAACCGCGCAAGCCCGGTCTCGTGGAAGTTCTCTGCCTCGATCTCTATCTCGGTCTGGGAAAGAAATTCGTCGTAGTCCCTCCAGAGAATCGTCCCGTTCGGCGCAACCGATTCGAGACGCTGTCGATGGAGATGGTGCACAAGTTCGCGAGCAAACTTGTGCAGTCGGTCGAAGTCACCATTGAAATGGTAGCGGCTGTCATCAGTGCCGACGAGGCCACGGTCTCGCAGCCGTTTGAGAATCCGGTTGACGGTGTTGCGATAGTTGCCGCTCCGTTCGGCGACGTCAGCAACGGTCCGTGGCTGGTCGAGGTAGTAGAGGACCTCGAGGGCTTTGCCCGTCAGTAACTCGGGAAAGTCGATGTGAGAGTGCTGGCGGACGAGATCCTGGTATATTTCAACAGCCCGGGAATCCGAGGGTGTGACGTATTTACGGCGGCCGTCACGTTCCGTGTAGACCAGCCTTTTCTCGACGAGATCTCCGACAGCACGGGAGAGGTAACTCTCGCTGTGGTCGAGCTTCGTCGCGAGCTCCGAGATCGTATCACCACGTTCGGCGGTAGCGAGGACCTCGAGTTCGATTCGTCGTAGCACGTTGTAACACAGTACGAATCTTATATTTAAACAAGTTTCGAGTAGTGTTACACCAGAGGGAGGATTGAAGGAGAACGGTCAAACACAGTCTTAACCAACAATACTATGTCAGCAACGTTTTTGTTGGTTAACACGGATTGAGTTGCCATGTCCTACGAGCCACCGACACCCCCACAGGAACTTCCCGCCGATGTCGTCGACACACTTGACGACTACTCGCCTGAACTCCTTCGGTACGTCGCCAGGTACACTAAGGATCTTGCAGAATACCGCGAGCGAGAGGCACGACTAGCGGAAAACGAAGGGAACAACCAGATCAAGGAGCAACCAGAGGACCTTCCAGATGACGTCCCGTCGAAGGCCACGATCACAGTGAAGGAGATTAACGACAACCGCTACTACTACTGGCAGTGGCGGGATGGAGAAAAGATACGCTCAAAGTACAAAGGCCCAGTCGATCCAGAGAACTAGTCCTTGTTTAGGTTGGTTGGTCGAAGGACGTCGATTTACTGGAAACAGTGGTGTGGGAGTTGGGAATACTGATCCCAGTTGTTCGCTGATCTCGGTTAGAACAGCGTTCTACTCGCGAAGCGTAATTAACTAACACAAGGCGGAAACCCGTCCACTTGTTGGTTAATCGGTGTAGGTCGTCTGACGAGAGTCAGACACCACCATTTCCACTAATACGCTCACACAATGAACTGATGATCGTATCTTATCCACTCTCCCCCCACTGTTTCCAGTAAAGCTAGTAGCAAGGGTCTCCTGAGCTGTGGTGTTGTTTTGTTTCAATAGAATCAAACCCAACAACAAGCCACCTCTAGCTCTCCTACGGACTAGCTCGGACGGTAAGGATATAAACTTTTCTCTGATTTAGAGTTATCTTTCACTATCCGACTGTCTTCCGTAGTCCTTTACTGGAAATAGTGGGGTGGGGGTGTTCCGTCATTCTTATCCAGTGATTCCCTCTTCTGTCTAGCGATTCCTATTCTTCCATGGTATACTGGAAACGATGGCGTCTGTACTGTATATAAAAGATTGTTTACTGGAAATACTGGAACCCTGTGGTTTCTGTTCTGTAAGCATCCAACTGGAAGCACCGAGAATTACTGGAAATAACGGGGTGAGTTTGATCACTTGTCGGTTGATGTCTTTACTGGAAATAGTGGGGTGTAGTGTCTCAAAGATGCTTTCTTAATAACAACCAAATTGACTTTCTTCCAATAGACTGGAAACAATGGGGTCGATATCCAATAGTGGAAACCATGCTCCTCATGGTTATACTGGAAATAGCGGAAACAGTGGTCGAAACAGTTATGATTCTTGCCTGAATCAGTCGACACAATATGACTCCACGATTCCAGCCGGACGACACACTGTACAAACGACGGAATACACTCAAAGTCGAGTATGTTCCAGACGACATCGTCGGACGGGATAACGAGATTGAGGAGTACGAAGCAGCCCTACAGCCGATCATCAACGGCGAGTACCCCGATAACATCTTCATTTACGGCAAGACCGGTGTCGGGAAGACTGCTGTGACAAATTTCTTGCTAAACGAACTCCAGGAATCTGCAAAACATTTTGAAGTCGATCTCTCTGTCATCACGCTCAACTGCGATGGCCTCAGCACGAGCTATCAGGCCGCGATCAGTCTGGTGAACAATCTCCGAGAACCCGAACACCACATCGCCGAAACCGGTCATCCGCAATCCAAAGTCTACCGCCTTCTCTGGGATGAACTCAATAATCTCTCTGGGACTGTCATCATCGTTCTCGACGAGATCGACCACATCACGGATGATACGTTCCTCTACCAGATTACTCGCGCAGACAACAACGGATACATCGACAACATTCAGCTTGGCCTCATCGGGATTAGCAACGACTCGACGTTCCGAGAGCAGCTTGACGCGAAGGTTCAATCGTCTCTGTGTGAAACCGAGATCTCGTTTCCGCCGTATGGAACTAAAGAGCTCCAGAAAGTTCTCGAACAGCGAGCAGATATCGCGTTCCACCAAAGCGCACTCGAGGACGGAGTGATTCCGTTGTGTGCTGCCCTTGGTCGCCAGGATGGTGGAGACGCCCGACGAGCGATTACGCTCCTTCGGAAGGCTGGCGATCTTGCACGCACCGAGAACGCGGATTCGGTTACGACTGATCATGTTGAACGCGCCCAGGAGAAACTTGAAGCACAACAGAGCATGGACATCATGCGCGACCTCACCGAACACGAGCAACTCACGCTCTACGCGCTGACTACGCTCGCTGCCGAGGACGCTACCCCTGCCCGATCGCGGATCGTCTACCAGCGCTACAAAGAACTCTGTGAGTTCCAGGGTCGAGACCCACGTACGGCCCGCCGGATGCGCAGCTTCCTGTCCGACTTCGAGATTCTCAATCTAACGCTCTCGCACATAGAACACCGTGGTCAGGACGGCGGAACGTACCGCGAACATGAAATCAACCGGGACATCGCGACTGTCGTCGACGCGCTACAGACGATCATCAGCGAGATCGGTGCCCACCGGAGTATCATCGAGTACCTTCCCGACTCCGGTGAAGAATTTGCGGCGATGTAGCGCAAGGGTACATCTTATTCATCGCCAATATCGTCGAGTTCTTCGCCTGCTATTTCGACCAATTTCTGTAGTCGCTCGTTGAATTCGTCTTCAAACTCTGTGTGGAGAGATTCATCGTACATTCGTAGAGTACGACCAAGCCCTATCGCGGCCAGCCAGTCACGGACCTGATTGCTATTCATATCCTCAACGGGCGTGGATAGCGCTTCAGAGCTTAAACCAGCTGCCCACAGTTGGAGTAGGTCCAATTCTTCGACCATCGCGAGACGGGCGAAATCTTCCAGGGCGGCGTTCACTTCTCGGGATAATTGCATATACGAAACCGAGTCCCGGTCGAGTTCACGTTCGCCACTGAGTAGACCATTGATGTAGGAGAGCGAACGTAGCGAGAGAAATCCATCTCGACTTACTGCCATCGGCGGATCTGTTTCTGACTCTGCGACCTTAGAAAGTGCCTGCCCGCATGAACCACAGTAGTGGTGAATATCTTTGACTCGACTTCCGCAATTTGAGCAATAGGGCATATCGAACACTGCGATTCGTAGGTACACAGGTGTTGCTAGCCGAGCCCAGAAATTAGTGAAAAGTCCCCTTGGGTTTAAATACTCAAATCACGACATATTTGTTGTGACGCCAAACGAAAACGACCACGTCACCCGCGTCCCGACAGTCGAGGTTCAAAGCCCCACTGGCTGCCTCGATGTGAACTCTTTGGTGAATGGACGAGATGACACCGACCCGTTCTCTGCCCTGTTCAGCGATGGTAATAGCGACAGTGTCTTAGACGCCACTGAACCAACATCTGTCCCGACCGGCAGCGACCAACCACCGAACCTTGTCGACCTCGGAAAGGACCTCCTTGTCGGGTATGCTGACTGGAAGGGCGGGCAAGTCGAACACGACCCGCACGACGACCCACTTCGATACCTCTGGAACGACGCACCAGAATTGATCATTGCTGCCGCCGCCGCGGGCTATCTCTCATATAAGGGAGCGCAGGGACTCGGTGGTCTGGTTTCAGCCGGCTCTACAACTGAAGACACCGATTCACCGGCCCGACCTCGGCTTCCCCTTGATGATCGACCATATCGGGTGTTCGTGAGTCATTCGTGGAAGTACTCTGATCAGCGCGAACGTATCGAGAAGTTCCTCGATGACGAAGAGCGACTCGACTGGCAGAATTTCAGCGTCCCAGAGGACGACCCGCTGGAGTTCGAGGACACGAACGATCTTCGACAGCAGCTCTATCAGCAGGTTCGACAAGCGAACGTTGTCGTCGTTGTTGCTGGAATGTATGTCTCGCACAGTGAATGGATCGAGGAGGAAATTGAGATGGCGAAACACTTCGAAAAACCCATTATCGGAGTGCAGCCGAACGGGAACGAGCGACTACCCGTCTCGGTGAGGGACGCTGCGGACGAGATCGTTGGTTGGCGACAGCGGTCGATTGTGAACGCGATTGCGAAACATGGCTGAGGAGGGCTCAACGGAGCTAGAGCCGTCGTCAGATTCAGATACGACCTCTAACGACTTCCCCAACCCCACGCGCGATGAGACGCTCATCGACCAGTACACACACTACGCCGGGAGTGCGATGGGCGTTTCTGACCGGAGACTTCGGACAAATCGGTTTTACGTCTCACTCCTCTCCGGAATTCTGGTCGTAATCACGTTTATCGCCCGGGAGCCTCTTTCGCTCGCTCAACAGATCGGGTTCGTGGCAGTGGGTCTGCTTGGCGTTTGTCTCTGCGGACTCTGGTATCAGACAGTGGACTCCCACCGTCGACTAAACCAGGCCAAATATGAGATACTCCATGAGATGGAATCCAACCTCGCGTATCCAGTGTATCAACAGGAGTGGGAGCGTTTAGGCCCAACTGGAGCCACCGAGTCACATGATACCCGGTTTCCTCGAATCACGATGCTTGGCGAGGTTCTTTGGGATATCGCTCGAAACACCGACGACGTCCAATATTACGAGCAAACGACAGTAGAGAAGACGATTGCCGCACTATTGGCACACCTGTACGTTCTTCTCACATTGTACGCTAGCGGTTTGCTGGTGTATTCCATTGTCTGGTAGTAGTCCAATGTACAGCTGACGTTTGGTGTGACAGAGTTGATGAAACTATCGTCAGGAAGTACTTATGGGTGCCCCCCGGACGATGCGTATGGGACTATTTGAGACCTTATTTAGCTCATCCACCGCTGACTCTGTTCCTCAGGCACAGCAGCCAGGTAAGCACGAAATCTTCCCCGACGAGAAGTACAATGTCGCTTACGCCGTCGCTGCCCGACGTGAGGAGCTGCGGGCATTAGAACAGCTACTAGAAACGGACCAGACCTCACCTACCGCCTTAGAGGCAGAGCCCTTTCTACGGGAAATAATCGATGAAATGGAGCACGACAAAGAATACTCTCTTCGCCTTCGCACATCAGGCGAGGGTCTTGTCGACGATATTCGTGAGCTCTTGGAGCACTGGGATAAACAGGTAGATGGTCAGATCGGGACGATTTGGTGGCCTATCGGTGCCGATACTACATTCAGGCTGTACCTTCACTACCTAGAGGTTCGGGCTGATGCAGAGGATGACCAATTTTCGTTCCCTGAGTCCGCTGGACAGGTTCACACTCTTGTCCAACGCGGACTTAGTGCAATGGCAGATGACGACAACTCAAAGCTCGCTGTAGTGCACAAGCGAGATATTCCTTGGGAGACTCCAACTGAGGAAGACCAGAACGAATAGCTGCTCTCCGAAGGCTTTCTATCAAAATGAAATGCGTTCACGCCCTACGATCTGTGAATCACTGATTCACTGATCAGCGTTTTGCTTTGCGAGCTCGCGAATTTTCTCCTTCGTCTCCTCTCGATACTCGCCAAAAGCCACCTCGAAGACACCTCGGTAGTAGTGTTTGTTCTTCTCCAGCGTGACGCCCTCGCGCTTTAGTTGCTTCTTCAGGCGAGTAAATGTGATCTCGATGTCCTCGCTCTGCTCTGGTTCCACGTATATCGTGACAGAATCCCAATCCTCGCGGATGTTCAGTGGTTCGTCGTCTGATTCTTCTGCTACCATCGTTTCCTCCTGATATTCCAGTTGAAATCTACCTCTCCTGACACCAATCAATCAAAGATTCTGGGTATCACATGCTCTTCCACATATTTCGGTCGTCCCTACCTTCCCGGTGACTACCGTTCCTAATCTATTCTCCGTCATTTCCGTCGCTCACCATGGTTCGAATTTTGGCCGGTACAGACCATTGTTTAACCAACGAAATGGATGGATCGACGGTTTGTTGGTTAACGCTTCGTGCCCTATGCTCGATTCGTGGTCGTTGAGCTCCCCTCGCGGGACAACCTGAATCCGCCGCCGCTGCTACCCGGTCCAGCGCGGTTCGTTCGAACTCTTGAATTTCTGGGTCGATGAAGATTTCATCCATGCTAGGGTACCGACGGGTCGGGGGTTGTCGTTACCCATTGGATATTTCACCTAGTCGACTAATACGGTCGAATGGGTACCAGCGACGCTTGACATCTCAGCCTTTGAATGTCGATGATTGGTCGTCCGAACGTCGATTGATACGGAGGACAATGCCGTCGTGTGTGAACCCCTCGACGTCGAGTTCGTCGAGAAGTGCTGGGAGCTCGTCGAGGTGACCGTTCAGATCTATGGCTGACTCGTCCGGGAGCACCCCGACGAGTCGCCAGTCGCCCCGATACCGCCACGCCTCTTCGGGATCGGATTGTAGGCACACACGGCGATAGACTGAGATCTGGTTCGCACTGAGATGGACGTTGCTCACGGGGCCACCGGAGAGCGCCTTCGCCTCATATCTGACTGGTCGGAACCCGCTGTCGTCGTGTGCGAGCCCAACGAGATCGAATCCAGCGCCATCCCAGACACGAGAGATGTGCAAGCCCTGGGCCAGTGCTGAGTCATCGTCGGTCGCTCGCCATTCGTTCCATGCCTCACGGACCGACGATCGGGTGGCTCCTTTGGGGAACGGTGAGAGGAGGGCCTCTCGGGCCGCCTCGAAGGACTTTGGGCTATCGGCGTGTTCTAATGCGGAGAGGGTTTCGTCACGGACGCAGTGCAGCAGCGCCACTTCTGCTTCGTCACCGACTATCTTCTGAGCCTTGTGCTTCCGCGCCATCTCTTGTCGGTCGAACGTCCCGTTATCGTTCGGGTGACTCTCCAGACCCTCTGGCCCATCTCGAGTCCATCCTGCATCGCTCGCGTCTTCGATCTTCGAGATTGATTTGTAGCGTGGCGAGAAACGCCGAATTTCGTCGCTCAGGACCTCCGGATCGGGAATCTTCGAGGCTGGAATCGAAGCGGTGTAATCCGCGTTGGATAGCCAGCGGACGACAGCCCGAGATTGGTCGAACGTGAGTCGATGGACGGCGGAGTCGATGAACTCTTCGAGGGACTGCTTGACGGTCTCTTCGTCTGCATCCTCCACCCCGTTCGACGAGACGAGATTGACCAGATACGACACCAGCCGTGGTTGTTGATCGTCGAACCAGCGCTGCCACCGGAGGCGATGCTCGTGGGAGCATGAGAATCGGGGCCTGAACCGATCTTGTTCCTCGGTGAGGTCGAGCTCCTTGAACCGTTGGTTGATTTCCACGTCGCACACATCGTCGGAGCACTCGCCCATCCCGATATCCGATGGTCCGAGCGAGGACAGCTGGGTGGGAGATTCGATAGAGGGGTCGAGTGTGAGATCGAACTCCCCCAGCACATCTCTGGTCGCATCGAACAGATTTCGTTTTGCGGCCTCGTCCAGTGGGTAGAGCAGCTGGGCGTACTGGCTCACGAGAGGTCCAGCATCTTTCCGATCGACGAATCGGTCGAGACGGTCGACACCATCATGGTCGTACTCAGTCAGGGCCCGCTCGAAGAGGATACCGACCTGGCGTTGATCTTCGAATAGGAGGTCCGCGAGGGCCTCACCGAACGGTGTCAGGTCGTGTGATGGTTCGCCCAGAGCACCATCGAACACGATGGTGGGGGCGTCTGTGTCCACGAAGAACGCATAGCTGTCCTCGCCTCTGTATCGTTCCTCGGAGTCGAGCTCCCGTCTGTCCGCGGAGAGAGTGTACTCCACCCATGCGTCTTCGACCTGCTGGAACCGACTATTGTGCCATCTGTCGATGATGTCGTCGTCTATATCGAGACGTCTGACGGCCTCGCTCAACGCCAAGAGACGTGGGAGCAATCGCTCAATCGCTTCTTGTTTCTCGGTGGCCCTATCGTCGGTATCCCCGTCGGTTTCGTCAAATCGGACCTGACGGTTGACGGTGAGGAGGCGGGATTGCAACGGCGACGAGTCGTTGACGGACTGGCTCGGTAGTACCGCGGTGACGAGGGGGACTGAGTGGAAGATCCGACGCATCTGATCGCGGTCGTCGGAGTTCGTGATGATGTAGGCGGGCTCGCCAGAGAGTTGTCGCCATTCAAGGGGACGTTCGTGCAGACCTGTGGACGTCTCTGCGGGATGATACGTCAACAACGGTGGGGGATCGGTCCTTGATTCAGCCGAATCGTTGGAGACGATGGCCTGGAGGACTCGCTCGTACAGCCCAATGAGTGCATCACGAGCGGAGGAGTCGACCTCGACACTGGTCAAGTCGAGGTTTTGGAGACGGTCGGCGAGTCTGCGTGCGGGGGCCGCATCATGCTTCTCGAGGGTTCCCTCGGATATTCCATCGAGCGCACCGAGCGTCGTCAGGATCTCTTTGTACTCCGACCCCTGGTCGACACTCCACAGGACGCGCTTTCGCCCGTACGAGCGCGTCGGGAGCACGACCACATCGCGGGGAGCGACCCCGGCAGGGGCATCAGAGAGGTATCGTGGAGGTTCCGCGTGTCCGGTCGGGTCCTCCGTCGATTCGGAGTCGCTCTGGACGGGGAACCATGGCCGTTTGGCGAGCGGTGGGACCAGATTCGTCGACGCCCTCGACGAATCTTCCTCATCTCTTCGTTCGGCGATCTCCTGCTCGATGAGGTCAGACAACCAGACGTCCCAGGCGTCTGCGATCGAGACCAACCACGCATCGGACGGGCGGTCATCGTCGAACGACCCGTCCGAGAGCTGTGGCACCGTCGGGGCGCTGGGCCGTGTCTCCGCGGGGACGATGGCCGGTGGGATGGCTCGCGCATCGACGATGGCGTCTTGTCCACCTTCGATGAGGGTCAGTGGGATGCCTCCCTCGGGAGGTTCCGGCCCACAACCTAGGAACAGCAGGAATGATTCGACATCGAGAGATGGCGGGAAGTCTCCGAGTCTGTCGGTGTCGACCTGGTCGATGGTGAGTTGACGGGCGGGCGCCCATAGTGTACCATCGACGGGTAAATGGAGTGTCGCAATCGATCGGCCCGCCCGCTGCTCGGTACCGCTTGAGTCTCCGGATAGGAATCGCCACCCCATCTCGTATCCGTCGCTCTCTCCGAACGGGTCGGTCTGGTAACGTTCGTAGAGGAACAGCTCCGCCGCGTATCCGATCAGTTCGCGTTGGAGGGTCGCTGCTCGGTCGGCATCCTCCGCCAATGGCTGGTGATTGAAACGGGCAGGGGAGTTCCGAAGCTGACGGATCTCGGAGAGCAACTGCACAGGATTGAACGACCGTTCTCCGAGCGACGAGCTATCGCCGCCGACGAACAACGAGGGGAACTCGAATGTCGTCACGGAACAACCTGATTCTCGCAAACTGGTGGGGAGGGGAAGCGGACGGTCGTCTTCGTCGTCCCTGACGAACAGCACCCGATCGCTCTTCTCGGTCTCCCAGACCTCACGGCCCGATTGGGTCGTCGGGAGCGGGACCCGAACCGATTCTTCACCCTCGCTCTCGACCGGGATGATCGGTGTCTCTCGATCGCGGAGTGCGTCGCACAGGGCATCGGCGTACTTTCCCAGCGTCACCGTCCCGCAGCCCTTTCCGCAGTGATGGTCCAACCACGCCCTAGACACCCGCCAGAATCGATCGCATTCGCCGGTCTGGACGCTGTCCTGGTTCTGGAAGTACCGGTCGGCCAGCTCCGCCCAGAGCTCGTATGACTCCCGGGCCTTCATATCGTCGCCGAAGAGGAGTGCTGCGAGGTGCTCTTCGATTCTCCGAGCAGGGATTCCGCTTGCCCCAGGGTCGAGGAGTGACCAGAAGTCGCGGCGGATGGTATCGTTATCTTGTCCCTCGACGCGCTCGACATCTTCGGGGTCGATTCTCGTCCACTCGACGGTACTCAGTGGGGCCCCAACCTCCTCGAGGAGTTCGAGGAGATGGAGCTCGGCTCCAGCCTCGAGGAGCGCTTGGTTGTACCGACCGACGCTATCGTCCTCGACGGTCAGTCCTTTGCGATCTGGCTGCAGGAGGAAATCGCCATTGAAATCGACTCCGAACGGTGCATCCAGTTCCGTCGGGAGGTAGCCGTAGAGCTGCCCCTCGACATCTCTAGCATCTGACCCAGGCCAGCTGATTGCAGCACCGGGGTTCGAGAGGTCGTAGTCGGCTTCTGCAGCTTCCTCTGCGAGCGATGTCGACGAGTGACGCTCCGATCTCCAGTACGCCATCGACCGCCCGGAATCCTCGCTCCACGTTCCGTCGGTCGGCCAGGTTCGACGCTCGAAACAGCGGTCCGACGTCTCGGCTCTCACGCTCAGTCCGCGGCTGTGTTCGAGCAGCCCGGCGAAGTGGAGGTGGCTCTCGTTAAGGTTCTCCATCATCTTCGAGACCTCGTCCATCCGCTTCGTGGGAATCGGGACTACGACGGCGGTGGTGACCTCTCCGTCGGGTATCGGTGACGGTCGTCCCTCGCTCATCAGCGGGAGCGGGAAGTGATAGCTCGGGCGTGTACCGATGTCCGAGTAGGTGGGATCAGTCGTCTCGAGGAACCTCTTGTGACCCCGCCGTACGTCGGGGTAGTCGAGGCGCTCGTTCCAAATCTCGTCGTCCAAGTGCGAGTGGAGTTCCATCCCCCACCAGCCATCCTCGTGTCGACTCCAGACACGAACCCAGTCGTTCAACCAGAAGACTGACCGGAAACCGACTCCCTTGTTCCCGACGCTCTCGTCGGGTGATTTGTTCGACAGGTGGACCGAGCAGAGTGCATTGAAGTCCGGTCGGTGGGCCTCTTCCGGCGGGTCACGGTAATTAAACTCGGGGTCGACTGAGATGGGAAGTCCGTCGTTCGTGACGACAAGTGCGTAGGAGCTGGCCGAGGTCGGCGTCTCAACGACGTTGACGGTGATTTCTGCATCCGCTCTGTCGAGTGCATTCTGGAGCAGTTCGAAGACGACACGGCCAGCGTGTGCACGACGGACGCCCTGTTCGTCGCCACGTTGCTGTAGCGCCGTCTCTCCACGTTGTCTCTCATAATAACAATGATGCTTCTTGAAGATGGTCTTGAGAGCACTCGGTGCGGGGTAGGTTTCATCCCGTTCGGACACGTCCACGCTCATCGGCGAAGCTGAGTGTTCAGGTCCTTCACTGGAGCGATGAGTTTGGCGTGATCAGTGCTTGATTGTCGTCCCTCGAATAATGTCATAGACTTTGTGACGGTGCACTCTCATTTCATGCTTCGCATCATGAGCCATGGGGCACTTAACTAGATTGACTCCGGTACAGCCTCAAACTAGACAGAGGTAGCGGAACAACCAGGAACTCGTACTATCCTAAATATCCAAGAATCACTGATTCACTGATCGACGTCTTCCTTAGCCAATTCGCGAATCTTCTCTTTCGTCTCTTCCCGGTGCTCGCCAAACGCTACCTCGAAAATTCCATGGTAAAAGTGCTTGTTCTTCTCAAGCGTGGCGTTCTCCCGTTTCAGCTGCTTTTTCAGCCGCGTGAATGTGACCTCAATATCTTCACTCTGTTCCGGTTCGACGTATATCGTGGCCGAATCCCAATCCTCCCGGATGTTCAACGGTTCATCGTCTGTTTTCTCTGCCTTCTTACTCGAGGATTCAGTATCCGCTGTGCCAGTAGCCCCCTGCTGCCCTGATTGCTCCTCAGTATCAGCCGCAGGTTCGTGGTCTTGACTCTCTGCTTCCGACATCGTTTCCATCGTCTCGTCATCGGTCGCGGCTTCCTCGTCGTCTGCTTCCTCAGACGGATCCTCAAATCGCTCGTCCATTCCCCGGGGCATTCTTACGCCTCCACCTGCGTTTTGTCGAACGCTCGTTCCATCGTCTCCGCAACCTCCAGAAAGAGGTCGCGCTCTACTTGCTGATCGTTCGCGTCTTCCCACCCAAAAATATCTCGTCCATTGTCCCACGCACGCTGGATCGCTACTCGCATCGGGAGTTTGAAAATCGGTGCCATTGACGCGAAGGATTCGTCGAAGGAGTTGAGGAATTTCTGTGACTGACCGTCGTCCCGGTACATATTCGCCAGGAGTCCGACGATTGCGATCTCGATCTGCTGGTTGTCCTCGATGGACTCCAGCTGGTCCCACAGGTCGTCAAGTGCATCCCGTGATGTTGCTTGGGTCTGTGCAGCCAGGAAGACGTTTTGAGCCGCGATGAAGGCCGCGTCCGTCAGGACTGAGAGGTCGGGAGGGCAATCGACTACGATAAAATCGTAGTTGTATCCGTCGTCAACCATCTCTTCGAGGGCGAGTTTCAGTGAGAGGCGGGCATTCGCATCGTCCATCCAATCTCGAGCAAGGCCCATGTCCTTGTGACTAGGAATCAGATCGAAGTTCAGATGGTCGTACTCGTCGGCTTCGATCACGATCTCTGAAAGACTTGTATCGTGCGTGCGCGGATTGTCGACGAGTACGTCGAGCAGATTCTCGTCATCGGTGACTAGTGTGTTGGGGAGTTCGTTCTTCGGGCTTGCTGGATCGTTGTCGTCGCCCGGACCTAGTCCAAGCCCTTTCGTCATGTCGGCTTGCGGGTCCATATCGATTGCAAGAACATCGTGGTCGCGCGTGGCCAACGCCGCGGCACTGTTAATCGTCGCTGTTGTCTTTCCAGTCCCGCCTTTCTGGTTACCGAAGGCGATCGTAGGGATGCCAGTCGATGGGGTGACGCACCATCCACGAGGTGTCTCGGTCATGGTTCGATCATTGAATCAATGACTCATAAATCCATGTCAGACACTCAGTTGTATCTCTCTCAATGTGATTCTGCCGAATATCGTCGTTTGATGGGCTAAGGTGGCGAATTCGTCTCTTTTCGGGCACTGTCTTTGAATCATTGATTCACTGACTCAATGATTCTTGAAATCAGTACTTCACTGATTCATTGATCCAATAACTTCGTGATGCGAGTCTCGTGTTCCTAAGTCCTCAATTCAATACTTCATGCACTCACTAATTCAGTGACTCAATGAATCTATGAGTCAGCGACTCCTCACTCTCTATGACGCTAAGCAACTCAATGAATCATGGGCTCTTTGATTCCCAACTTCCGGTATCCAATACTTCATGAAATCAGTGACTCAGTGATTCATTGAGTTAGTTATTAACCGAAGAAAGACAACTGGAATGACTTGACAGATGGCGATTGATGTTACGTTCTCTCTCCGAAGGCTGCGCTAAGTTGGTCTCGCATGAACTCTCGTCGGACTCGACGAGAACGCGAGTCAGACAGGTAATTTTGCATCACCACCAGAGGATCGCTACTACCCTGCTCTGCAGCGATTTCGTCGACACCTTCGAGAACGCCTTCGAGGACTGCTGTATAGGTATCGTACCAGAATCGACGACAGAGCTGTGGACTTGGTCGTTCACCCCTAATCCGCTTGGGGAGATCTGCTTCCAATGCAAGATTTTGGAACCAATTCCGGATTGTATCGCGGGTCACGTACGGCGTTTCTCCTTGTGAGGAGGGGAACAGGTATCCAGTCCACGTATCGTCTTCCGCTAGCTCATCGATTCGGGAGTCGAGCACGTCCATTCCGTACAATAGAGACACTTCGCCGGGCCCGTTCTTGCGGTTCTCGAACGTGATGAAGGGGACGTCGTCTTCGTGAACGTCACGCTGGAACTGCGAGATATGGAGTGCTGCGACCTCACTTGCTCGAAGTCCCCAGCCAGCTAATGCTACCACGAGCAGCTCTTCTCGCGTCGTCCCCGATGCCTGCATCAGTTTCCGAATATGATTCGCTGAAAGCGAAGGAGTCAGGGAATCTTCGACTTCCCACTTGAATTCGTCGTAGAGGCCGCTGGCAGGATTCATCGAGGCGACCCGCCGCCCGACCAGATGCTGATACCACGCGTCGACGACGCGCCGCACACGCTGTAGAGTCTGTGCACTGTATTCCCGTTCTGCTCCCTCATTCAACCAATCAAATGCTGCATAGACCGCGTCAACGGCTTCGTAGGCTGGATTCTCTCGGCCCCGTTGAATCGGTGTGAGGAGGTCGTCCGTCCCGTTCGCCTCCTGGTAGGCACGTACGTAGAGGTTCAGTCGCGTTCGCAGCGCGTCGACAGAAGACGACGCCAGACTGTACCGTGATTTTCGCCGGTTGAGGAACTGTTCGAGGGCGTCGATTGTTGCATCATTCGATGTTGCCCATGTGTAGCCTTCTTCATTGTCTCCGAGTTCGAGAACCTCGTTCCAGAACTCTCCAAACGAGCGGTCGTGATGGCGACGGAGTGCGGCGAGGAACGCCCGCGCATCGTGATCTCGAAACCACTGGTGGGTTGGTTTCTCGCTCGTTGGATCGATACCCTCTGTTTCGAGGCAGGGGGCGATCTCGTCCCAGTACAGGTCCGTGAAGTCCTCGAGCGAATACGAGGTCCATCGGACTCCCTCGAATGATGGCACACGCTCAGCGTCGGTCTCGCTCTCATGTTCGGCGTCCGATCGATTCATTGTAGCGGTCTCTGGGGAACTCGACTGTCTGAAACTGGATTGGTGCAAAACCTCGATAGAAGCTTAGTCGCGGCCCAGTATGGCGATTCTAAGAGTGGCATATTCGAGTTGTTCAGCGTTTTAGTCGGATTCGTTATTAGTTTGTGGGTTCGGCTGACCGGGAGAGTCTGCTGAACCCACGCCAATACCGGGAATAAAATACGCTGTGATAATAAACCATATAGCGCAATACAATTTTCTTGGGTGATTTCTAGATTCTCGTCTTCATTGGGCCAGAGACTTCGAACCAGTAGCTAGCAAGGCACAAGTACCGAATTCAGCGAGAAAGAATCAGTTTTTGTTTATACGTGAAAGCAGGTTTTCAGTCCTGTCTTTGGCCTCATCTCGAGAGATACCTTCGTCGACGTAACGCTCGATGACACGAGCACGAATCTGGCCCTGATCCAGCGTCTCACGAAGTTCGATGTACTCGTTCTCTTCAAGATACGTCTCCAGCTCGTTCGCCTTACTGCTATAGAACCCGCTTATTTCGTTGTGCAAGGCCTCAACGATCTGCCTGCCATCGCCATTGACTGACTCAGCAAGTTTACTAACCTCGTCGATGAAGTTACTGCTTACGGCGCCAGAGGCTTCGAGAACCTCTCGATCAACGGGCTCGCCACGACCAACCTTCCAGGCGTCGACGAACTCGTTCAGCGCCGCGGCATTCTCTTCTACTACCGTTACCTGTTCGGAATCAACTGAGGAGAGGTCTCCGTTGCCCCACTGCAGCAGGTTATTCAGCTGACCCCAGTGCTCGATCCCGAGCTCCAAGAGTTGATGAAGGGTTTCGACATCGTCGACTACGTACCACAGGTGCGCCGTCCCGACGCCACGGTGCGGATTGAACGAATCCACCTTGAGTTCGTCTCCATACGAGGAATGGTCGTGACCGTCGGGACTGGGGGACTTCGGAGTGAACGACTCGATAGAGTCCAGATCGGGGATATGAACGGAGTCGTCGACATCGCGAACCGTTGCAAGGTCGATGATTTCGTGGTTGACGCTGTTCGTACTCTCTAGTGCAGCAGTCCACTTCGCCACTTCATCGCCCTGTGCGGTGAAATAGAAGACCTGCCGACCGTTCCGGGCGAGTTCGATCGTCGACTCGATGATCGTCTTCGCCCTGCGGTCGTCGGTGTTGGCAAGCGTCTCGTCGAGGAGGAGTGGAATCTGAACGCCCTGTTCCTGCTGTTCCACGAAGGCGATTCGAACGGCGAGTAAGACCTGCACCCGAGTACCGCTCGAAAGCTCGTCGAGCGCGAGTCCCTTCTGTTTGGATTCGTCGAACGCACGGAACTCGGCTTCGGCCTCATCGAAGTCCAACCGATACCGGCCGCGAGTGATCGTCGTCAGGATTTCACGAGCACGCTCGAAGACGTCCGGGCGACTAGTCTCCATCGTCGCCTCCTGAACGTGATCCACCAGCACGTCGCCGACCATCGCAGCACAGTCGTCCTCGAGTTGGTCTTTCAGATCATCGAGCGCCCGATCACGCTCCGCAAGCGCCGTTTCAACTTGGTCGTCGGACTTTGCCTGCCTGATTTCTGCCTTGATATCGGCAATCCGTGACTGCAGGTCGTCGAAATCCTCAGCAGTTCGTTCCGCCTCACGGAGGTCTTCTCTGAGGTCAGCAATCTCTTGCTTCTTGAGGTCCGGTTCGAAGCCCGGGTAGCTTTCGAGTTCTTCGGCTTCCGTGTTCGCCCGGATGTTGGCCTCTCGTACGTCCTCCGCAGCCGATTCGTATGCTTCGACCTGCTCACAGAGTTCCTCCAACCTCTCGTGGTCATCGGAGTCGAGATCCAGAGCCGCAAAGATTTCGTCGCGTTCGTCCGCCAACGCACCTATCTTCTCGGTCGCTTCCTGAATCGTCTCGGTAGCTTGGTCGAGGTCCCGCTGTGCGGCTTCGCGCTGCTGTTCGCGGTTCTCGAGGTTTCGGATTGCCTCGGTCGCCTCACCAGACCTCTCGACATCGTCATAGCTGTAGGGATCGAGTTTCGCTTGGAGTTCTTCGCGGGCGGTCTCGATCTGGTCGTCGACGGTTTCGATGCTCTCTTGAATCCCCTCAACCTCGTCGTGGGCTTCCTGCCAGTCAAGCACTCGCTTGGAGATCACAGCGAGTTCGACATCAGACGCATCTGGCGCGGCGCCCAACTGGTCTTGGAGTTTGGCACGCGTTTCCTCCAGATCCTGCTCTTTCTGTTCGAGCGTGTCTGAATCCGTGGCCAGGCTATCGCGCCATTCGGACCGTCGCTCGGCCAGTTTGTGCGCTGCGATTGCGTCGTACAGTCCGATCAGACGAGACCGAACCTCGTCTTCGGTCCACCCCGCCGGCGGGTTCAGACCGGTTTTCTCGAACGACTTGCGATGCGGTTCCCGTGAATCCCCTCCGTCTTTGGACTGTGAGCGAGCGCGCAGCCCATACCAGAAGATACCAGCGCCGACGAGCAGGATGGAGAACAGCAGTGGATGCACCAACAGACCCAGCGCGATGCCCGTCGAGGCGAGAGAAACGGCCGAGAACACAGCGATTCGGAATGCCTCTGAACCGTCGTTCGACTCCGTAGAAACGGACGCAGCCAGCCATTCCTCCAGCGACTGACTCGCGCGTTGGAGCGTGGGTAAATCGGGCTCAGGGTGCTCACCGTCCTCCAGTAGTCGTTGGACGGCCTCCCGGGTTTCACGCTCGGACTGGAGTTCCTCGGCCTCTCGTGCGAACTTCGAGACGGTCTTCCACGTGACGGGTTCCAAGTCAACGAGGTCCCCGGTATCGACATCTAGGGGAATGTCATCTCGGGCAGTTTCTCGCTGCCGTTGGGCGTCAGCTAAGTCGCCCTGGAGATCGCGCTTCCTGTCCTCCGCAGAATCAAGGTCATCGCGAAGCTCTTTCAGATGGTCGATACGGCCTGTCGGGAGCCCCTCTTCAGGAAGGTCGGCCTCATCAAGCCGTTCTTGAGCGTCCGTTTTCGTTTCCTCGGCCTCGTCTTTTTTGTCGGTCCACTCGTCGATGTTATCTTCGAGGGATCGAACACGCTCGATTTCGTCTCCGTCGACCTGGTCTAAGATATCGGGGAACTCGTCAAGCCTCGATTCAGCCTGCTCTAGCTGGTTTCTCGCCTGTGCGTAGTCGATCGCCTGCTCGAGCAGTTCGGATCGCTCTTGTGCTTGACGCGCTGCCTCCAGTTCACCACGTAACCGGGAGAGTTCGTTCTGCTCTTGGCGTAGTTCGGAAACGTCGTTCTGCGCCTCACGTAACTCCTGAATCGCTCCCTTGGCGTTCTGGACGACATTCCTGTTGGCCCGACTCGGGGAATCCGAATACCTGAGCTCGTCGTATGCTGCAGAGAGATCGTAGCCACCAGCTGATTCTCGCTCGATTATCTCGGCGAACGATTCGTTGTTGTTGTCTCGCTGGAGTAGGTCGTGGAGGGAGAGACGGTAGCGGTCGCGTTGATCGGCTGGAGGAAGGCTCGGACCGTTCGCCTCTTGGCCGTCACGTTGGTAACTCGTGCGGCCATTGTCGACTTCGACTCGCCAGTCTTCACCGTTCAGTGAGAGCTGCCCCACGAGGGATGCACGCTCATCGGCGGTCTCGGGCCAGCAAAGCCATTCGAGCGACTCAGCGAGCGTCGTCTTTCCTGCCGCGTTCGGTCCATGAACGACATTGATGCCGGAGCACAGGTCGTCGACAGAGAAGCCACCAGTTTCGAACCCAGGAGCTTGGACGATCTGGATTTCCTCGAAGCAGATCGGGTCCCTGGTCATGCGTTACCTCCCTTTTGGCTGAGTAGGGTATCAAGCAGTACCCGTGCCTGCTGTTCGAGATGTTCGATAGCGTCAGTGCCGTCCGGATCCCCGAGTTCGGTTTCGCGTCGGAGTGGATTGTACGCATTCGCACTATGAGCCTGCCGCACCGCTGCTAACGAGTCATCGACCACGTTGCCGTAGGATTCGCGAGTATCACCGTTCTCGATTTCGAGCAGGAGGTTAGCGAGGTACGCAGCTGCATTGTCTCCTTCTGCAAGGTCTTCAAGATCGATTGCCGGACGAGTGTCGACGTCAATCGATTCGATTCGGACTGAAACCGATCCCTCCCGGAATCCGAGGTCACGCTCCATCGACCGATGCTGATCGACGAGCGTCGAGTGGGCATCCGTCCGACCGGTAAGATGAACCCGAACTAGACTGAGTTCCAACGATCTCGTGTCGAGTTCGGATCGAACGTGTTCCTTGATTTCCTCTGAAATTACGGAGGTTGCTTCTTGCGGGTCGTCTACCTCGGACACGTCGACCGAAACCTGGTCGTAGCGAACGGATGCTAGAGGGATCTGTTCAGCACGTACCTCTCCGTTTTTGGGTATCGTAATCGTCCACGGGCCGTGGGCCTGCTGTTCACCCGGATCGAGCGGTTGTGGCGATCCAGAGTACAAAGCCAGTGGACGCGAGTCGATCTGGATCCCCGGACTGTGAATATGACCGAGAAGCCAGGCATCTGCTGGGGTATCGCGGAGCTCGCTGGACAGAACCGGTGCGTATCGGCTTCCTCGTGAGTCGAGGTCGGCGTGAAGCACTCCGATCTGAGGCGCGTCATCGGTCTCCGGAAGCTCGTACTCCTCGAGCGGAGACTCGTAGACGTGTTCGGCCGAAAACGACCAGCCATCGAAATGGGCTACCGGCTCGCCGTCCTGTTCGAGCGTCCAGCGTTCCCACTGACCCTCTCTCCCGAGGAATTGGAGCGTGTCGGAATCGAGGTTATCAACCATATCAGGGAGGGCATCGAAGTCGTGATTCCCGGCAACCACGACGACTGGGATCCCTGCTTCGTCGAGTTGGGCAATTCCGTCTTCGAACGCTCCGTACGCCTCGAAATAGCGATTCTCCTGATCAACAATATCACCTGCAATCACGACCGCGTCAACATCCCGGTCGATTGCCTCTTGGACCGTCGACAGCCAGACGGCTTTCGGTGACAGCTCGGGACCATCCAGATCATCCGGGATCCGACTCGGGTGACGGCCGAGGTGAAGATCTCCCGTGTAAAGTAGTTCCAGAGCGTCCTCCATCATTGCGACTAACCAGTGAGCTAGAAGCACATATCACTGACAAATAAACTCTGTCAATTCGTATCGAAATGCCATGAAAAAGAAGTCCTACCCCGTCGACAACTGATGGTCTATCAACATTCTGACGGTCTACATTTTATCGAATATTTCAGTGTGTGGTGGTGATTTGCACCCTAATGACGAAGTCACCGAAGATACTGATTCTCAACGAGGTTCTGAGATATTCTTATGAGATTGAGGCAGGCGGTCGCTGTTCTTCGACAGGGGTCACTTCGCTACCCGTCTCTGGGAGGTGTTCGTTGAGGTCACCCTCCTCCTGATCACCGAGCAGATGCTCGAGGACGTCCGCAGCTGCAGGAGAGTACAGCGGGCGGTTGTCGTTTCCGCAGCGGTCGTCCATCGTGCAGGCAGGACACCCTTCGTCACGGCCGCACGAACAATCAACAATGAGGTCGTGGGCACGCCGGGCGACATCTTCGAAGTGTTCGTAAATCGAACGTGAGAACCCGAGACCGCCCTCGATACCGTCGTAGATGAACCATCCACTCTTGTCGGGATTGCCAGGAAGCCGATTCGTTGCGAGGCCACCGATGTCACCGCCATCGACTTTCAGCTCAAGTGGCGATACGGCAATCATCGCGTGTTCGACGGCGTGAATCCCACCGAGGTACCCGTGAAGCCGCGGTGGGAGGTTGATGCATTCAGGATTGTGGTACTCCGAGTGCTTGTTGAGCATCGCCCGTTCGATGTCGTTGGGAGTCTCGGCCCAACACAGCTGGGTTCGCATTTCTAACGGGGGCACACCAGTTTCATTGCCCAGCTCGAGTACGTCCCCGCTTCCGATTTCTCGCTTGAGGTACGTGCTATAGTGGACAGATACCGTTCCATACCCCCAGTTGAGCGTGAACGGTCCGACCTCGCGTGAGTCCTCGACGACCGTGTCGTAAATGTTGACCTGGCCTTGGGACTGTGTGTAATAGCTCACATTCGCTTTCTCGAGCGAGATGTACGGCTGTGGGATGTCCTCTCGGAGTTCGACGACCTGATACTGCTCGCCCTGGTGGAGAACAGTTGCACCTTCGTGGTAGTCTCTGTAGGCCCGGTCACGGCCGATCGGTTGGTGATCAATCGATCCATCGCCAGCTAGTCGGACGTCGAAGGNTGCACCTTCGTGGTAGTCTCTGTAGGCCCGGTCACGGCCGATCGGTTGGTGATCAATCGATCCATCGCCAGCTAGTCGGACGTCGAAGGTGTTTCCGCCGGAGGAGTACAGGCTGATCGCATCCTGTGGGCGGTCGCGATGGGCGTACATCACACCGCTATCGAGCGATCCTTCGAGGTCGCCCTTACGTCGGCCGTATTCCACGGCACGTTCCAGTCGTTCCTCGCCTCCGAAATCCTCTGCATCATCGCGTGTGAGGGGTAGTTCCTGCGCGGCGCAGTTGAGTTGCTGGAGGTACACGGGATTGTTGTCGAGGTCAACGACGGCGCTCTCGTGATCTTCTTCGAGGACGTACTCCGGGTGCTGGAGAATGTACTGGTCGAGCGTGGAGTGGCTCGGGACGAACACAGAGAGCGCATCTCGCGTTCCTCTGCCCGATCGACCGATTCGTTGCCAGAACGACTGGCGCGACCCCGGATAGCCCATGAGGACAGTCCCATCGACGCCGCCGATATTGATACCGACTTCCAGGGCACTCGTCGTCGAGACGCCGTCGAGGTGTCCTTCCTTGAGTTGGTACTCCGTCCCCCGACGGGACTGTTTGCCGTGTCCGGCATGGTAGGATGCGAGGTCCGGTCTTCCCTGATATCGGTTCTCCGGGTCGCTGATGAACCGCTTCGCACGGTTGACAGACAGTTCGGTGAGCTTCCGCGAGTCACAGAACAGGAGCGACTGAACGTTCTTCTGGCACATATGCGCCCACACTTCTGGGGCTTCGACCGTCGCAGGACGCTTCGAAAGCGCCGGAGAGTCAATGTCGTCAGTGAGACCGTCGTCACCACTCATCGGGGGGTCCCAGAACACGAGGTGACGGATGCCTCGCGGTGATCCGTCTTCGTCGACGACTGCCGCGGGCTCACCAGTGAGTGCGAGAGCGTGTTCTGTGGGATTGCCGATCGTCGCCGTCGTGAGAACGTACTGCGGATCGCCGCCGTAGTAATCGATGATCCGTTGGGCGCGTCGGAGGATCCAGGCGACGTGCATCCCGCCGAGGCCAGTCCACATGTGAGCTTCGTCGATAACCACTAGCGAGCAGTTCGAGTGGAAGTCTGCCCACAGGTGGTGACTCTCCAGATACTGATTCAGCCCGACGAAGTTCGTGATTACGACGTTGCACTCATCGCGGATGCGAGACTTTTCCTCGCTCTTCGTGTCACCGTCGTAGACGCCGACACTGATCTCCAGTCCAAGCGTGTTACGAAGGAACTCGTTGAGTTCTTGCTCCTGGTCGCGACTGAGCGCCTTCGTCGGATAGACGATAAGCGACCGCGTCTCCGGGTCCTCAAGGTATTGACGAGCGATGTGAAGACCGTAGACCAGCGTCTTCCCCGAGGATGTACTGGTCGCTACACACACGTTGTCACCGCGGTCGAGTACCTGGAGAGCCTCTGCTTGGTGGCTCCACGGGTCGAATTCGAGGTTTCGAGCGATCTTGGGCGGAAGCACGTCCCCTGCTGGAACAGTCTCTTCCTCACGAGCGGGAATATCGAAGTTCTCGTGAACCTGCCCGAAGTAGCGGTTATTCGGGTAGGTACTCTCGAGCTCCTCGCCAGTGAGTTGGAGGATGTCCGTCTCGATATCGATGTCACCGTTGTTGGTGTTGTCCTCCGGGTTGGTCGTGAGGTCTGTCTGGCTGTGGTCGGTATCGTGGTCGTCGTGCATTGTTAGAAGTCCATGAGTCCGGTCTGTGTGG
The DNA here is from genome assembly GCF_000337215.1 of Natronolimnohabitans innermongolicus JCM 12255. Taxonomy (GTDB): domain Archaea; phylum Halobacteriota; class Halobacteria; order Halobacteriales; family Natrialbaceae; genus Natronolimnohabitans; species Natronolimnohabitans innermongolicus. The sequence continues at coordinate 39,140 of NZ_AOHZ01000035.1, forward strand.
TGTTTTCATCAGCAGGAACGCTGGCACGCTTGTGGCCGGGCGTCGCCTCAGCAATCGATTCGTAGACTGCAGCCAGCTCACGGACGTCTGCCTCACAGTATGCCCGTGCAGTGTCCCAGTCTACGTCTCGAGCGCCCTCTGGAGATACGAGAAGCCGCTGGATGGTCTTCGCCAGTGATTTCCCATCCACGGCGGCAGCAGCCGAGTCGCGCCCATGCCCGAGAGCCTCAGCGACGTCTTCAACCCGGTTCGTCCGACCGGGGAGGATGGCGTTGTCTTTTCGCACGGCCCAGTCGAACAGGTCGTACTCGAACACGGAGTCCGACCAGTAGTCTGCGTACTCCGGTGCGTGTCCTCGGATGAATCGGCTGAGGTGTTTGAAGTCGAAGTTGTGGCCGTTCCACGCGATGAGGGACGTGCGATCGTACTCGCTGGCTAGCCACGCAACAAACTCTCGAGTGGCTTTCCCTGGGTTGTCTCGTGACGGTTCCGTATCGATGAAGTCCACGTACTCGTCTGTTTCAGGGTCGTAGACTCCGATGAGCCAGATGATACTCGGGTTGAGGCTGTCAGTCTCGATATCAATGAATAGCGGACTGTAGTCTGCTGCGGGGACAGCTTCGTCTGTGAGACGGATCACGCATCCTTCGGACAACGCGTGGGCGCTCTGGCGGATGCTCTGCGCTTTCGACTCACCGATACCTCGAACCTCACGAAGATCGCGTTCCGTCGCGGCTGCGACGTCGTCACGCGTCTCATACCCATTCCGAGAGAGCTTCGGGGCGGTTCCCTTGCCCACACCCGAGAGCGCTCGGAGGCCGAATTTATCCGCCGGTGTCGTGGACAAAGCGATGCGGCCACCAGAATCAAGCGAAAGGCAGGCGAGTTCGGGTGCCCCTTGCCGACGGGTTGGAGCAAGCCCGCGGACGGGAAGGCGAATGCTCTCGTCGTCGACGTCGGCCTTCCACACGAAATCGTAACTGGCCTCCATGGCTCCGGTGAGGAACGTCGCTTCTCGGTCGGTTCGGTGTTGGAAGCGAGCGAGGTGTTTGAGGCCATCGAGCGAGACATCTAAAGAGACCGAGTCGGCGCTCGTCTGTATCTCATCACAAATGACGTAGTCGACGTCGTTTGGAATCTCCTGCCCGCTGGCGGTAGAGGCTCCACCAATGAAGTCGAGCGATCTGACGATGGACACGGTAATCCCGTCAACAGTCTCAGTGTGAACCGCGCTCCCCCGAGTGTAAATTACCGGACACGAGGCGGTACGCTCGACAGTGCTTACGATTCGCATATCCAACTTTTCTTCGACAATGTAGATGAGATCCGCATCGAAGTAATCGACGAGATCTTCGATGGCGGTCGTCGTAGCGTCTACTAGCGCATCACACCGGAGAGCAAGCAGACGTACTCCAAGGTCGCCCGCCATTTCTCAGTGGGTGGTTGTTCCCTGTCCCGGTTGGCTATCAGCAGGTTGTCCCTCGTTTCGCGTGTTGGTCATATACTCACTATCGTAACCCTCTGGCTTATACTTTCTGACTAGCAACTCTGCGATGTCCCTATCTTAGGAATTAGACGAATTCAAAAGTGGATCTACTGGGGTCCGTGGGAGCTACCAATTACTATGCTCTCACCGGCCAGTGGATCTATAGAGTACTGAAATGACTGAGTATAGTCTTCCCTATGGCTGAACAGGAACCTCTAACAGTTGCTTCAGAAGACGGATTGCGAGCCGCTTGTTTAGCGTCCGATTCGCATTCCCACATTGCGGCGAGTGAACGCACGATGGACACCCGTCTTCACAGGGACAGCTAGAGAGCATTTCCAACGTGCGCTCAAGCATTGTCTCCAGCTTACCGAACGCTTCTCGAGTAAGTCCTACTCCACCTGGATGACCATCGTGGACGAAAATCGTGCTCCATCCAGTGTGTGGATGATACTCGGTCGAGAGCCCACCGACGTCGCGACGAGCACAGAGAATCTCGAGTGGGAACAAAGAGATCAGTGCGTGCTCCAGAGCGTGAATACTCGCGAGAAATCCGTCCTCTTCCTCACTCGCAGCTTTGATGTCCTGCTCGATCTGCGGCGGAATTGTGAAATAGAGCCCACGGGTGCGAATTGTCCGTTCAGGAAGCGGCTCGTCGAAAGCCCGCTCGACGCCGTCCTCATCTGATGGGTGGTCATAGAGCATGTATCCCGTCACTTCTTCGGCGACGGTGAGATCCGCAAATCCAACAGAGACAGTCTCCTGTGAGGCGAGACCGCCCGTCTTGAACTCCTCTTCGATAGTAATTCGTTTCTCAGTGAGTGGACGGGTATACCCCATCGTGTTCACTGACTTCAGGAGCACACGGTCAGCATCGAATTCTGCCTCCGTCACACGATACGACTCTTTTTGATGATGATAGATTGCACCGGGGTGTGCATCACGAAGCGCATCGCCAAACGGTAGTGAGGTAAGTGTCCTATCACGCAGTCGATCATAAAGTTCGATTTGCCGATCATCGATAGAGCGGATGTCCATCGTGTGTTGCGGGCTGTCCTCTCCCATATACTTCCACCGGGGACCGGTTCGAGAACTAAATCGCTCTAATTGGTCCGCGTCATCAAGAGACGCAACAGTCGCCGGATATTCAGCGCCGAAGTAGGTGTCGTCACTGGTGCGCAGGAACAGCTCTTGAGCCGCACAGCAGACGTGATCGTCTAGTATTTGGGTGTTTGCGGGGTTGACTGCTGCTTGTTCAGGGTCGCCGTCGAACAGGAGATCCGGATTCGCCATACAGTACTGGTCTAACGGATTCGGGCTTGCTACGAGGACAACGAGGCTCGGATTCTCTCCACGTCCTGCCCGCCCCGCGCGCTGGAATGTGCTCATGCTCGTTCCTGGATGTCCGTCGAGAAGGACGACGTCAAGACTGCCGACGTCGATGCCGAGCTCGAGTGCATTCGTACTCCAGACACCTCGAATGGATCCATCGCGAAGCCCCGCCTCGATGGTGGTCCGACGCTCGTCCTGGAGTGCTGAGTGGTATGCAGTAACCTGGTCCGCTAGCTCATGTTCACCACGCTTTCGAAGCTTGCTATCGCACCAGTTTGCGTACTGCTCGGTTCCCTGTCTGGCCCGTGTGAAGACGAGCGTCTGATACCCTCGTTGAACAAGGTCACAGAACAACCGCACTGTTTCTGGGTGATGGGAACGGCGCTCTCCGCCGATAATCTCGTTGTGGTGGGATACTTCAACCGGGCCCGACGGTGGTTGGCTTGGTTCAGAATCACCCTCTGCTGTCGAGTCCGGTCCGTCAACCGTCACGGATTCTGTCCCTACTTCCTCTTCCTCCCTTAGCGGTGGATTCCAGAATACCCAGTGACGAGGGCCCGTCGCGCTGGCATCGTCGTCGATAAGCGAGAACTGAGTAGGAGGTTGTCCAGTGACCGCTGCTGCGTGCTCGACAGGATTCCCGATGGTAGCAGAACAACAGATGTACTGTGGAGTGGAATCATAGTACTCTGCCAACCGCGAGAGGCGACGGAACACTAAGGAGATGTGGCTTCCGAAGATCCCCCGGAACTCGTGTACTTCGTCGACGACAATCGTTTCAAGTTGCTGGAATAGCCACTTCCAATGTTTCGGCGATTTAGAATATGGGAGCAAACTTTTGTGAATCATATCAGGAGTAGTTAAGAGGACATCTGGTTGACGTGCCCAAACTTCGCGTTTCTCGGAGTCTGTCAATAACCCTGTGTATGTCGCTACATCGACGTTCTGATCACCCCGAAGGTCTGCGGTGATTTTAGAAATAGTATCCTTTTGGTCATTAATCAGAGCGTTCATCGGGGCAATATAGAGCGTTTTGCCGTGGTGATTAAGAGCGCGTTCGAGTGCTGGCACCGTATAGGCGAGACTCTTACCGCTAGCCGTCGGAGTAGCTAGTACGACGTGGTCTCCGTCCCGAACAGCTTCGATTGCGTCTGCTTGGTGTTGGAACGGTTCGTTGATATCGTGACAAGAAAGTGCACTCGCCAACCGGTGGTCAAGTTCGAGAGGTGATGTTTCGGCAGGGTCCCCTGGCGTTCGTTCTTGATGGACAATTTGGCCTTCGTAGTAGGGGCGATCTCTCAACCACTCGATTGTCTTCTCTACGAATAATTTTCGAGTCATGTGTGCGTGTGTTGTGATTATCTACTCCTAGCTACCGTGTCAGAAGGTTACGAGCGCGTGAGAGGTATCCTTCTCGTGGATCTTCTGTAGTTGTCTCACCAAGCCAGTCGAAGAACTCGTCCGGCGTTTTGATAATCAAATCGAGTCCTCGCTTTTCAATTCGAACTGTCATAGGAGGGTCGCGTTTGTACTCGTGGAGTTCGAAGTTCATCGATTCCGGGAAGGTCACCTGTAGCGTGTCACTGTCTTTAGCGATTTCGACGTCCTCTCGGTCGATGAGGTTTCGCCAGCGCTCTCTGCCAGTGTCATATGCTTGCTCAGCAGGTTCGGTGGGGAAGTAGTCCGGCAGCGGCCGATCGGCGTACTCATAGAGGTCCTGCATGGCCGCCCTCACTTCCCGAAGTGCGTCAGAGTCCGTTCCAAGTACGAGATCGCGGTTGAGGTACTCGTACCCAAACCACTGGAAAATCGGGTTCTCCGTGTCGATTAGACGGTTTACTTCAGCTTCACCCTGATGTGAGGTCATGAAATTCACATCGAATCGGAGGATCTTAGCACGGTTACGGAACCACTCTCCAGGGCGCTTATCGTTCGAGATGAAGGCAAACATCGGATAGGCCGTTTCGCCGGTCCATCCACTCCAATAGTTTCGAAGGGTATCCAGCGAGTTCACCTTCTGCTTGGTGATGTCGTCGACGACGACGGGGAACGACGTGTGTGCTGAACGCAAATTCCGTACTTTTCGCTTCCCAATTTCGTCTGCGTCGACGGGTGCTTCGACACGGTTTCCACTGATCAGCGACAGGGCAAATCGACAGAATGTCCCTTTTCCTCCGTTTGACTCGCCAAAGACGTAGAGGTACGGGAGAGCCTTGTCGAGGTTAATCCCGTGCTCACGGTAGAACGCGGCCTGTCGATTGGCGAACGGCGCCCAGAAGAACCAGAGTAGTGCTTCGTACATGTGGGCTTTGACCGCTGTTGGGTTGTTGGAATTCCCATAGTTGTCCACCGTCGCAAAGTAGTCCTCAATCTCGGCCAGCGCTTCGTCGACACGCTCTGGATTAGATGGGGGCTGCGTGACACGATAGACCGTGCCGTCATAGTGGAACTTGAGTTCGTCCTTGGACTCGTTCAGGTGCATTGTCGGGACATCGAACACCTGTTGCGCATACCGCTGGAACGCATCTGGGGTCGTCGTCAAGGTATCATTCGACACGGTCGCATCGAAGTCAGTCATCTGCGACAATGTGTCAACTGTCGACTCTTCGTACCCGCGTAGAGACAAGGTGATACGGTCCTGTGGCGCATCTTCTAAGTCTGGATCCTTCTCGCTAGATTCGCCTTCTGAATCGAGCTCTGCCTCCTCTGATTCCTGTTCTGCGGCGGTATCTGTACCTCCATCGAGTGCGAGATCCACTGTTTCAACTTCTGCATCGATATGGTCCGCCAGACGACCGTGAACCTCTCCCAGTTCGTCTTGTGTACCCACACGTCCTTCGGTGTACAGTTTGATTACCTCTTCTCGGTCATCGTCCGAGAGTTCGAGTTGTTCGGAGAGATCTTCCAGGAAGGGTCCGCCACTGTTGTATGAGTCTCGGTGATCGCGATAGAGTTCCTCGAATTCCCCGTAGAGCTTACTGTCCGTCATCGTATCATAGACGACGCCTACATTGGTCTGATTCGACCATGCATTTCGCGAGAGATTCGGAGAGCCAACGATGACTTTTGCTGGTGTACCGTCATCGGTGTCCTCGAGTTCGGATTCACCCGTAGCCTTTCCGCCGAGGGTCATCTGATCTTTATCACCGTCCTCATCCTCTCCTTCTAAGACAGAGCCGTCGTACTCGATGAGATACAGCTTGGAGTGGACCTCCTTGTTCTCACAGAGGTAGATTACGAGCTTGCCTTCACTCCTGAGTTGTTCAAGCCGATCTGCGAGATCCGGCTTGTCGATGAGGCGCTCTCGGTAGTCGGAGACGTCCCCAACGACCACCTCCAGGGACTCCAAGTCGTCGAGGTCTTCGAAGAGATCCAGAATAAACTCGGGGGAGTCACAATAGGTGACGACACGCATTCGTTTTGCGCCATCGAATACGTCGGAGAATGACCGCCAGCTCTTGAAAATCTCGACGTGGCTGTGATCACTGCTTCTAGTATCGAGGGGAACGTCGAACTTCATTGGATGCGGAATTGGGATTTTGTCATTTAGGCGTAATCTTGTTACTGTTCATTAGGACCACTTTCCGGACGATGATCGGAGCATTCGATCCACCCCCGCTGTGACCTCGGCTCTATCGTCGAATGAATGCCGATTTGTGTGGTCATATCTATCTTCTTTGAGGCCACCAATGCTCTGTCATGAAATAAACTTTCCGACTAGGGACATTAGGAAAACAGTATTGTGAAGATAAGGGCACCAAAAAGTAGTTATATATCTAGTCCGCTTGAGCTACTATGGCGCCAGACACCTTGACCGCGAATAATCTCGTTGCAGCGGAGCGAGATGGCGAGTACGGTCTTACAGTTCAATTACGGGTAGACAAGGTCGAACGAACCCCAGACCACGACTGGTGGGCGCAGCTTGTACACTGTTCAGATGTGCTGGGGACGCACGTGAAGCTCACAGTTTTCGACGATGATGACTGCGATCTCGTTGACTACTCCTTTGAAGAAGGAACCTGGTATGAATTCGACGACGTCAACCCTGATGTGTACCAGGGAACCATCGGTATCAAAGCAAAGTGGGATCGGCAGGTCCGCCAGCTCTCTGGTCGCCCAGAGATGTCGCCTTCGGACACGACTGGCATTGTTCGTCGACTTGGTGCAGTCGATGCTATTGCAGCACTCGACATCGAGACGATAACGACTGTTTCCGAGCGAGAACTCGAACCACCGAATCCAGACCATCAAGAACTACTCTGTACCGGCGTTGGATACCGAGGTAGTCCGAGCGAGGAGATTGAGGCTGAGATCCTCTTCCGTGAAGACGAGACGGCTTCTGCGGAACTCGATGCTATTGAGGCGGTTGTGAACTGGCTCGATGCGAGGGATGTCGATGTTCTCATCACCTTCGGGGGCGCCTGGTTCGACCTCCCAGTCTTGGTGGGTCGTGCGGAACGGGCAGCTGCGGAAATCGGTGAGCCTGGACGAGCAGAGAATGTACGTACAGCACTCGAGTCCTACTACCATGCCGACCTCTCGTCGGCAAAGAATCGGGTGCTGGGGGAAGGTTCACTTGAGGATATGGCTGAACATGTTGGATCGCCCGCACCGAAGACGCTCTGGACGGATTACGAAATTGGCCTTGAACCGCAGACGTGGCGCGAGAGTCAGTGGGAGATCATGCGAGAGGAAGACCGCGATCCCCCGTCTGACGATCTTGGGGATCCCACCGTATTCAATAGCGACGTTCCATACTTCGGTGAGGCGTGGCTAACGGCTAGCGCAGCAGGAGAGGACAACCGAGCCTTGAACCTGTACGCGTGTCTCGAAACCTATACGCTCGCAGACATCCATCCCTTGTTCGCTATAGCTGACGATGAGCGGTCGACCGGTCAACCGTCGTTCCCGATGACCTACTAGCGGCCTCCGTCTTCTTGACGCCACTCTTCCCCGCAGGGAAGGGAACTGTGCTGGCACCACCGACAGTGCTCCCCAGTCTCGTACCCGCTGAACGATGTCTCCTTGATTCGATCCATCGTCGTCGACACCGCTGCTCGTACTGAATCTAGTTCACCCTCATCGAACGAACGGGCCTCGACTTTTGGACCGATATCGCCGACATAGGCGTATCCCGCGCGGGTAATCGGTTCCTCGTAGAGGTCACGACAGGCGAGCAGGTACAGTGGCAGCTGCTTGTTCTCGTCAATGTCTCGGTGACGCTCGGTGGCTTTGTAGTCGATGACGACCAACTCACCGTCCGGGGTCCGATAGACGGCGTCGATAAACCCGACAAGTTCGTGGCCATCCACTTCTAGCTGGAACTCTCGTTCAGCATCGACGATTTCCCAGCCGCTTAGATCGAGGTCGAAATACTGGTCGATGCATTCCTTCGCGACCGGTAATTCATCCGTGGCACGCCGTTGTCCGGCCAGCCGCTCACAAATAGCGTACCATTCTGCTCGCTCTGCTGCCTGTTCCTTCGCAGCGATCTCTGCGGTATCGTGAAACAGAAGCCCGACTATCCGCTGTGAGATACCGTCTCCGCCATAGCCGTTCTCGCGGTAGTCGGAGAACCCGTTGACGACGTAGTCCAGGAAGTGCTGTCGGGGGCACTCCTCGTAGGCCTCAAGTGAGGTGTAACTGTGCTGGAGTGCCGGGTTTGGGGTCATTGGCCCAGTCAGGGCGTCAATTGAAAATCGTCGGTTCTCAGGTTCTCTCTCTATTGAGCCTTCTATGAGCTTGTTTCCGAATGTGATCACCCGGTCTCGTCCGTCTGATGCTGAGAGCTTCTCAGAGCCGTACGTCACTTGTCCAGAGACATCCCCAACTACCGTGCTCGCGAGAGAGGCTGTCCAATCAGCATGGTTCGATGGAAGGCACTCCTGTAAATCGCGCCAGATTGGGAGGTGACCGTTACTTGGCCGCCAGGGAACGGATTCTGGAAGGATGCTCTCGACAGCATCGTGTACGGGCCTTTCGTCGTCTGTGTCGTCTTCCTCTCTGCTTCCGTGGAGTACGAGTATCTCTTCGGCACGAGTGATCCCCACGTGAAGTATTCTGCGGGCCTCGTTGGCATCTTGAGCGACGAGATCTTTGTCGAACACTGATTCTGGACCTTCAGACAGTGCTGACTCGAATGTATCGTAGGTTCGTGACCCTGGTTCCCACTCGTCAGCGATCAACCGGGGCATCAGAACCACGGGAAAGTCGAGTCCCTTACTCTTGTGAATGGTCATGACGTTGACCGCGTCGTCGGCCAGTTCTGGCTGACTTGTCGGTGCCGACCCGCTCTCCTCGAGGAGCGAGTCATAATGCTGCAGCGAATCGATGAATTGCGGCGTGAGTGGGGGCTGTACAGCGTCGTTTCCATACTGGTCGATAATCTCGTCCAGCTGCGCCAGGTCACGACGCTCTTGCTCGCTGAGGTACCAGTCGATGTTGGTCAGGCGTTTGAGTTCCCGGTAAAGGTGGCTGAGGGAGGCTGTTTCACGTAGTTTGAGAAGGCGAGAAATGTGTTCTCGTACTTCCTGAATACGGTTGGGCTCATCGAATACTTCGAGGGGTTGGTTGCATATCCCAGCATATGCACCGTCATCGTGGCTATTGACACGACGCAGATCAGCATCGGTGAGACGGTAACGCATCGTCAGTACCCGGTTCCAGCTTACGTCGTCTTCTTCGGGACGTGCCAGCGCCTTTAGATAGGCGACGACGGTGCCGACCCCGATTGATTCGGTGGAGAGGTCCCCCGCAACCTGATAGGGAATTCCTGCCTCGTCGAACCCTTCGAGAATTGGGGTTGCGTGGTCGTTATTCCGAACGAGGAGTGCGATTTCCCCCGGATCGTACGCCCGATCTAATGCTTCTGCATCACCACTCAGAAGATTTCGGGTGACAGTCACCAACTGCTCAGCTCGGTCGCCTTCGTCGTCGGCTTCCTCCACGACTGCGACCGTGTCTCCGTCGAAGTCGGGTTCGTGGACACGCGTGAGCGTTTTGGTACTCCGCCGATCCGCTAACCGCTCTAGTGCTTCATTTGCGAGGTCGAGAATGGGCTGACGTGACCGGAAGTTCTGTTCTAGCGGTTCGTCTTCGAGATCGGGCCCGAAGACGTCGTCGAGTTCGTCAGTGATGTTCGCGACGTTCGCGCCGCGCCATTCGTAGATTGCTTGGTCGTCATCGCCCACGACGAATAGGCGATCTTCTGAGACGAGGGACGTAATGAGGCCGAACTGGAGACGATCGGTGTCCTGGAACTCGTCACAGAAAACGTAGTCCCAGCGGTCGCCCAGACCCTTTCCGACGTCAGTCTGGAGCAGCTCTACTGTCTTAACCACGAGACCATCGAAGTCAAGTAGATTTCGCCGGTCGAGCTCTCGCTCGTATGCCTCATACCCTGCGTTCAAATCCAGGGCAGTTTTGCACTCGTCGAGAGCGTTTCGGAGGTAGTCTGTCAGTTCGAGCTTCAGGTCGTTTGGTATCCCGCCCGGAGCGCCACTACTGTACCCTCCAAGCAGATATTTCGGCAGCTTGTGTGCATCCTCGGGAAGCGACCGCTCACCAGCCTCATGCTCCTCAAACGCCACTTCGAGCGCGTCACAGAGGTCAACGAGTCGGTTGAGGAAGTCTTTGATACTCGCCTCTAATCCTTCATCGCGGAGGGTATCCCGTTCTGCGACGAGGTCGGCTCGTGTATCCGAAATGCCGTCGAGGACGGTCGAAACTGAACGGCCACCAAGATGGTCGCCTGCAATCTCCTCAATACGATTTGGCACAGCATCGAGTTCATAGACTTGTTCCGGTGATCCGAGATATTCCTCGATCTCTGCGGGCGAAATCCCACTTCGTTTCATCGACCCGATAAACGAGAGGAGTTTCGATGCGACGCCGCTCCCGTATGAATCTGGGCCGTAGACGTTGGGTTTGACGGCACGGTATTCGATCTCGTCGAGGACATCGAGGACGATGACGTACTTTTCAGCATCCGTTGCGATCTCGAAGTCTGGATCTAATCCCGCGTCATAGGCATAGTCCGTCAGTATCTCGTTGCAGATAGAGTGGTATGTGTACGCGTCGACGTCGTAACCTGCTGGTCCGAGTTTTGCGTTGAGTTTCTCACGCATCGAATCAGCGGCGTTGTTGGTGAAGGTCAACGCGAGAATCCGATCCGGAGAGACCCCGTGTTCATCGATGAGATTCTCGATTTTCCGGACCATCGTGAACGTCTTTCCAGTACCCGCACCCGCGAGTACTCGCATAGGATACCGCTCCGACTCGATTATCGTCCGCTGCTGTGGCTTCGGATCCTCATCGTCTTCGATGGTTGGGAGCCAGTCAGGCACGTCGTCGCTCATCGCTGCACCCCCTCCGTGAGAGATTCTACGCACATCTCTCGGAACGTGCAGTCGGGACAGGCCTCATCGTGAATGAGTGGGAATGGATCTGGGTCGTGAGAACCGCTCGTAATCCCTTCGTGTGCACGTCGCAGGAGATTCCATATCGTGTCATGATACTCTTCGTAGATGTCCGTCGTATCGCGTGGATAGCCCCGTACAGAGATTTCGTATCCGTCTGGTGTGCTTTCGAACGACGTCCGATTCAGGAGACCGTAGAAACTGAATCGAACATTCATCCCATCCTCGTAGAGGTCAGACTGTTTGACGCCCTCGATGTATGTGGCCGCCTGAAATGCGTTCCTGACTCTCTTCGGGTCATGATCCGTTCCGTTTAGGTGGTCCTCGAGGACGCTCGCAGTATACGACGTGATCACGTCATTGAGGTTCCGCTTGTAATCGATGACATGGAGACCTTCGTCAGTACGGAGGATGTTGTCGGCTCTCCCGCGCAGTCCGAGCCCGTTCTCAACGCATTCGAGCCACTTCTCCGTCGCGATCGATTGACGAGCGTGATCAATGCCGTGGCCACCATCCGGGTCAAAAAAGGTCTTGATAGCCTCTAGATTTTCAAGGCGCTGGTATTCCTGGTGGGCGCTGGACGCGTACTCATCCGGGTCGATATGCTCTCTCCATTGCTCTGGGAATGCCTCTACTGCCCGATCGTAGATGAGCTGGGCGTCATCTTCTGGACTAGTTGCTTCACAGACAACCTCGATTGTTCCGTGATAGGCACGCCCCTGATTCAGGTACAACCGTGTCTTCTCTGGGGTGTTGACCTTCTGTATGTACTCATAATCGAACTTCCGCTGGCAGTCCGCGTAGGTCGCAAGACGCGACGGCGAAAGGAAGGTAACGTCAGTCACGACGAATCCCTCCGGCAGCGAACTCGATACGTGCTTGCAGCGCATCCCGAAGCTGCTCACCACGGGTTCCGCTTTCACTGAGGAGGTGCTGAATCTCCGAAAGTTCAGTTTCGACCTCGTCGAGAGAGACCGTCACATCCTGGCTGTGAGAGCGACGGACGTCTGCAAGGGCGTTGTCGATCCGAGAGAGCAGGTATTCTTCCGCTCTTCGCTCGCTCCTGATCTCTGGTTCTGTCGCCTCTTTCACCCACGGCAACTGCCGATAAGCGTCCGTGAGAAACCGCGACGGCTGAGCACGCTCTTCCAGTGCGGTGTCTTTGTGATTGTATAGACAGAAGTACAGGCGGTCGCCAGCAGCGGTTGCTCCGATGGCGAGCCGCCGCCGCGCGTGCTCTGCATGGTATCGTCGGAACGAGCGGCTTGACGCTGTCGAGGACGTCGGGAAGGTGTTGGTGACATCTTCCGCCTCGACCTGTGTTACGCCCGGATAGTCCGGCATCTCTGAGAGGCGTTCTTGGGAGAACAACCGAGTCAGGGAAGGTGATCCAGGGTACTCTTCGTCGACGATGTCCAGCAAAAAGACTGCTCGGAAGGTTCCGTTTTTAATCGCCTGTAAGTGATCGACTCGGACACCTCCGTCAAGTTCGGTCGAACTTGTTTGGTTCTGTTGAGGGGCATACTCGTGAGCCCGTTCAAGCATCGAGGCGAACGACTTCCAGGTCGTTTCGATGAACGACGTGTCTTCTACGAACTCCGCCATAGCGAACGCCCGCCGAACGTTCCCGAATTGGGCACGAACGTTCAGTGGGGACGTCTCCTCAGCAATTCGAACCTTCATGTTTGACTCAGTTGCCCACCGTCGGAGCGGACTCGAGAGGCCCTCCATCTGCTCGATAGAGGCCAGAATCGATTCGTCTAAGACCGAGGCTTCCAGCAGCTCTATTCGAATATCGTCATCATCGGCTGCCAGATAGCGAACGACTTGTAGTAGCTCTCGAATAGCGGGGTCATCGCCGAACCCCGTGACAGTCGAGGACTCTGTCGGAACCCCTGTCTGCTGGAAGGCACGAAGCGTCTCGATTACTGCGGAACCGCTCTGTTTCAGTACGACGGCGAAATCCTCGTACTCCCAGTTCTCTCGATCTCTAAGCCGCTCGATTTCATCGGCGACTTTCTTGATCTGTTCGTCGGGGGTTTCTGTCGGAATAACGTTCACCTCCCCCGCCTCGGGATCTTCGTGAACGGTTTCATTCGCTAGGTACGCACCCGTCGCATCCGGACGAGATGGGGGCGCTGTCCTTGCAGTAGACTCTGTCCTCGAAAATGAGACGTAGTCAGTAATTGGCCCCGGCTCGATCCATGTACGCCGAACACTTGCGTTCTCTTCTGCTACACATACGAGTTCCAGCCCATTTGCTAAGGTAGCGAGATAGCGACGGTCAAGCGGTAAGAATTCCTCAAACTCGACGGTGAGGATTGCCTCGACATCCACTACGTCGTCTCGTTTCTCGGTCTCCGACAGCGCCGCATTCGCCTCAGTGATTAGCTGGCCGCGTTCCAGGTGGTCATGTTCGCTGAGCCATTTGTGGAACGCTTCCACGAGTTCTGCAACTTCGACTAGCTCTGGTGTCTTCTCAAAGGAAACATCCTGCCACGTGATAGTTTCCATGAGCTGGGCGATATCACTCAGGAAGGAGGGTTGTTCGGCTGCACGCTGGAAATGCTCGCTGTCCCACTCTTGATCTTCGAGGAACCGATGGACGAGTTCGCGACGAATCGCGTCGGAGAGGATCGCCCGGTCATCGGTCTGGTTTACGACGTCGGTCGCTTGAACGACTAAAGACGTTACTCGCGGGACTGCTGCACCGGGTGTTGTATCTTCGAGTTCGTCCCGAAACGTATCCATGCTAGTTGGCGACCCGGTGATGACGAGGATGTCCTCTGGGCCGTATTCGTTGAGCAACGACTCATACTGTTCAATTACCGTGGATATGAGATCTCCAGTGCCAAATGGAACGGTAATCAAAGTCCCCTCAAAGTACTGTACCTCAGACACGCTTGACACCCCATAGGTTCACCTGTCCTTCCTTGATAGGTTTCGAACTGCTCCAGATTCCCGTTATCTGAGCGCTTGAGTCTGAATTAGGATACACTCTGAAAGAGGATCTTGCTGGATGAATATACATCATACTGAAAGGTCTCACATTCCACCTACAAGAACGTTCGTGCTACGCTAAAACTGAAAATTGGACCATTCAGATGGTACATATTTATACTATGCCAGAGTGAAGTTCCTATATGACAGACCCATCTGATGGTTCTGATTTCATTGCAGATGCTGAATGGCACAACGAATGGTGGGATACAGATGCTGGTTCATTATCTGAGTTAGAGGAAACCGCTTCTCTAGACCCTCGATCGGATTTGCTCAAGGTTCTTCAGTCAATTGACGAGGAGCGAGAGAACGGAACCAAGAGTCTCGTATATCCAATTTATGGGCCAACCGGAATCGGGAAGACGACGCTTCTCCAACAATTCATCGCTGCAATCCTTCATTCAGACATTGTCGAATTCTCTCCAGGACACCGTGATTTAGATATCGTTGGGTCTGTTGATCCACGTCAGATCCTCTATGTTCCTCTTGAGGATTCTCTCTACCATCTCGAACCCTCGAGCAGTGCTGTGGAAAAATTAGAAAACGTTATCGACTACTTCCGTTCCCATGTGGCTCCCCGCCGAGGCCGCAAGTACATCATCCTCGACGATATCGGTGCTCTACGACTCGATGAAAATGAACAGAGTGCGCTTCTGGATCTCGTAGACGATGATACCTATCTACTGCTGACCGGTATTGTAGAATCGCAGGTCGATCTGCGTGGTATCTCGGCTTCGAGCGAGCCCAAACTCAATTATCCTCGTGCGATGTTGCCGATGAAGTTCATAGACACAATCAAGCAGGGGGCATATGATGATTCTGCGTTAATCGAGACAGACTCTGATTTTGCTCTTCGAGTGGAGTCTCATCAAACGAGGAGTATGGATGGTGAGTCGCTGATAAAGGATGTTCGTAGTAATTTGTCTGAATCGGATGACTTGGACGACGCAGTCGCTTCGTTGAATCAGCTTTACTTTGAGGTTTTCTCGGATGTTGAACGAGATGGGCTGTATGAGGCCGCTCGTGAGTACCTGCAGAAAGGGGGAATCTTCCTACGCGCTAAGGAAACCCCGGTGAAAAACGAACTTATCCGATCTCATCTCCTCTTGTATCTCTACAAGGAACTCGCAGAGTATGAATCGATTCAACGACCAGAGAACCTCCATCGCGTCGCTTCATTAGCTGCGAGCCAGGCAGGGAATGAACTCAGATATACGGACATCAGTGATCAATTAGAGGTTGACCGTCGGACTGTTGACTCGTACTTATCCGTGCTGGATGACGGACTTTCAGTTTCGGAATCCCACGACTTCTCACTTCAACGTCACCGTCGTACTCGACTTTATCTCCGGAATCCGCGCCACGTTGTACTTCTGTCTCAGCGTCAGGAGCACCACGGATTTGAAACATACGAGAAGACCCGGTCGCTCAATCACGAGTTCGAGTATAAGCTAGCTCGAACCGTCGCATTCGACCATGCAAAACGACTGGCGTGGAGGGTTGGCGGCTCAGGTGACGAGGATCCTCAGGTCGAATACTTCGAAACTGAGTCAGGGACGGTCGATTACATCCTCCACAATGAGGATGGGTTAGTTGTCCCGTTCGTTCTCTCCTACCATCCACATGCTGGAAATGCCGACGAAATCGCAGCAGAATTTGACCCATCCGTTGGGAAACATCCGATACCCGGTGGGGAAGAACTTCGCGATCTCAATTATGAAGCGCCTTATCGGTTTATCATCACCGATAGCTTGCCAAAGGAAGTGACGAAGTCTGGTTCACTTGTCGTCGAGTATGATGGTGTCAAACTCTGTTATATCCCCTACTGGTTGTTCCTTCTCATTTGTTAGCTCCTATTTTCCTGCATTGAATTGAGTAGGTTCCTCACAATCGTCTGTCGGAAGCCTATTTTGGATTTACTGGTGCAATGTACTCGTTTCTCCACGATTCGCCATCACGCCATTGCCAATAATAATAGTGATAGCCAGGTTTGGTCTCCTTGACGGTAATGTAAGCTCCACTCGTAGGCACTTTTTTGTAGTCTTTTGGATCAGTAGAGACATCACGATCTTCAAGGTTTTCGAGTTCGTCTGCATCTACTTCTTCTTCTGCTCGCTTCTGATCAAGTTCGTGATTACGCTTCTCTCGTTTCCAGGCTGCGAGGTTGTCAGCATACTCCGAAATCACATCGAGTCGCTCTGGTGATTGACTATTAAGTGGGTCGAGAATATAGTCGGGTAACTCTGGTGTGGGTGGCATTGTTGGGTCGTCATTCATAGTTACCCCACGGGAGGAAACTTTTTCAATCTGTGGGGTAACTATGGTCTCAAATACAAGAAAATTTGACTTTCATTATATCTTTTCATTTTCTTGATTGGGTGGAAATATGTACGACAAGTCAATTAATTTCTAGAATCATTTAAGAAATACAGAAGATATATGCTCCATCTCGATAGATCGCCGTTCGATAATCAATGAGCAACTTAGGGAATCGAAATCAAAAATTCTCTCGAACAGGTTGGAGTTGGCACCTCCCGTTGAACAGTAGTTTCACCACAATTCTACACAGCGAGATTGGCCAATTTGGATCTAGTAGAGGTCAGATCTCTCTATGACAGCAAGAGATCCTCCTACTGGTGAACAACAGAAACCCATTGCCCTTCGACAGCGAGTGGTACGTAGTGGTCTCGCATCGTTCCTTATTCTCTCGCTTGTCGCTGTAGACCCCGTTTTGGCTCAAGACAGCGTCGTGTGTGACGCTGAAGGCTTGCCAGACATGATCTCTGGATTCTTCCAGATTACGACTGCGCTCGGAATTATGGGATTGGTTGTGGTCTGGCAGGCTGATTCACTCGTCGAGATGTTCACGATGAACATCGAGCAGAAAAAGAGCCTCAAACAGCACAAGAGGACGGCGATGAAGTCTGCTGTTATCCTCGTGATCCTTGGACCGCTGTACACGGTTGCTGGATCGGCAATGGGGCTGCCACTTGCCGAGTGTGTTGACCTCGTTCCGTGGTAACTCACCATCGCACTCTGGATTGTCTCTGATTCACTCCGCTCGTGCATCACACTCGTCCTCACATGGTTGCGGTGCTCGCTCTCGTTGCCGTCACGCTCACGTTTGCAGGGGTGACTGCCGTGAGTGCTGACTCTCCACCACGACCAGGCACTGACGACAGTGAGTTAGACGTTAACGAGACGGCGACGCTCTGGTCGAAAGCTCCGAATGAGTGTCTCAGTGATGCCGAGTACGAGGAACGATACGATGAGCAGCGAACGGCCATGCAGGAACTCGGCAATTGCACGGATATCACGTTCAAAGAACCTCCAGATACCGCTGAACGCTGGACCGCATATGATTACGAGTCACTCGAGGGTGGAAATGCAGAGACTTCGATCTATCCTACCCATGCAGAGCTAACAGATTCTGTCCTCATCGCCGATGCACACGCGACGACGTTCTCGATCCAGCCGTCGACGAGAACACACATAGACGAAAATAGGACCGTTCACTACATTGCACCGGAAGGCGAACTCAGTGGATTCGTCGATTATCGTGTTCGTCTCGACAGCAACTCGTCAATCCAAGACCACGGAATCGACGCAGCCCGCCTCTTACACGATGGCGACGTGGTCGAGACCACAGGAGGAACACAGACTCCGACATTCGAATATGCACTCGATCGTGGTGGCCCGGCAACACTCACACTCGAGGCGGATATCAGCGCTCGAGTCGAACGCGATCGTGGCAATGAGACGGAGGTCATCACCGACCAGGTGACCGTCTCTCAGGACCTCGATGTGGAGGTTTACGATCTACGGGCGTCGATCTACCACGCATCGTATCCAAACGGCGACAGCGGTGTTGCACTCTATCAGACCCAACCGTGGCATGGATACACGCTTTCGGATGATGGTGAGGCGAACGTCCGTGGTGTGTGGCGATACTACACGGCTCGAGATACCAACTGGGACGATCTCATACACTCGAACCGGGATGGCCGAGAGACGACACAATCCGACGCTCTACCCGTATACGTCCACGCGTATCCATCCGAGCTAGGCCCACGTTCGGAACCTATCCGTGATGGTCCCGACATTCTCGAGATCTGGGGGACAGAGAGTTCGTCTCCAGAACCCTCGATTCACGAGAATGTCGATATCGACGTCGTCTCCGAGTCCTACACCCGTTCTTCCGGTCTTGCTCTCCGGTACGATGGCATCGATCGAGATGCTATCAGGGTCGACGGGATTGTTCGCGGTGTCTCAGCAGAAATCATTGAACCCGATGGAGGGTCGGAACGGGAGATACGCGAGAGTGACCTCTCTATCGAAATCATCGAATCGAATGCGACTGCAGTGACGTTGCAGATCGAGCTTCGTGATGCTGAGACGGGAGCGCCGATCATGCTCGAGAGCCCGTTCGATGACCCTCGATTCTCACTGATTGGTGCTGCTTCGCGTGAGGGCTACATTACGATCGGCGATCAGCAGGTGCGAACGAACGCAGCTGGCATCGCTGAGGTAACTGTCCACCAGCCGGGCATCTACACCGCAGAGTACCATCCAGGTTCGTGGCGCTCGCACAACCCGGCCTATATCGGAGATACAGCCACAGAAACGTGGCATCCGTTGGCCACCCCGACAGGCTGGTTCACACTGTTAGTCGATCTTATCCGGTATGCCATTCCCTTTGCTGTCGCACTGTACGCAGCGAAGCGGATCGGCTCGTTCTTGAAAATGAGAGATACGTTATGACAATTCAACAGACATCACTTGATAGGCGCACGGTTCTCGGAAGCATACTCGTCGGGATCACTACTGGACTTGCTGGTTGTTCTGCGTTGAGTCATTCTGATGACGACCCATCGACAGACTCCGGTGGAGACATTCTCCAGAGTGTCGCGGTCGAAGGACTCGAGCTCGTGGTTGAACTCGAACGGGATGCGGTTGACCAGCTGAATCTCATCGATCCCTCTGGCGAGCTGTTTGCTCACCAAACGATTGAATCGGGGGTATCCCGAACAACGCTCGAGATCGGGACGGACTATCCTATTGGCGAATACGAACTCATTGGGCTTGCAGACGAGGAGACCGTTGAGACGACGTCGATTACGCTCGAACCGGACCTCGAGTTAACAGAACTTCGGTTGGCCAGGAATCACCCTGAGGAGATGTACGAGGGTGCGAGAGACTCCAGTACGGAAGCAGAGGCGATACTCACTGTGACGAATCGGGGAACTGGGCCGACCGCAGCTACCGCGCTTCGGTTCGAAGGTGATGTCCCCTTCCCGTCACATGAGAGCTACGATGAGGCGGGTGAGAGTGGGATCCACGATCCGGAGAGCGACTTTGGAGCGGATGCAGAGTCAATAGCTCTTCCTGCAGGTGAGACAGTACTGATCTACAGCAACACACTCCCCTTTTCGCCAGCGAGCACACGGTCGAAGTGTGACTCGATCGGACGGGATGGACAGTTCACCGTCCGCCTCTCTACAAGCCATGCTATAGATCACTCCCTTGACTACGTTATCCACTATCTCGGCACCGGTCCTGATGATTGTGAGATTGAAATTGAGGGGCCATTGTAATGTCGTGGTCACTCTCGGATATCGGGATCAAGTGGTTCGAAGATGCAGTTGACAAACTCATCGAATGGTTTCAGGAGGGATTGGCAGATGGATATGATGCCGTCACGGCACAGGTTTTCGGCACGCCAACACCGGAGACGGATGGTGCATTCGTGTTTGGTCAGCCGTCGAACACACCGTGGGAAGAGATCCACGGCAATCTTGTTGCGGGGGAGATCATGCTCGTCTCCCTGCTGTTGCTCGTGATGTGTGTCCAGGGCAGACATACGATCCGGATCTTCAATATCGGCAGTGCGTACGAGACGCGAAAGGCAAAGCGCAGTGCCTGGACAGGTGCGTTCCTGATCGTAACGTGGTACTGGGTCGCTGTGTTAGCGCTCTATCTCGTCGACGGCTTCACCATTGCCCTTATTCCAGACATTTCGACAGTGACTGCCACAATGATTGAATTGCTCCGCTTAACCGTTTCAAACCCAGCGCTTGCTCTCTTCCTCACTGGAGTTGGAGCTATCGCCATGTGGATCTTGCAGGCACTGTTTTTCCTTCGCGAAATCCTGTTGTACATCTTGATCTATGCGATGCCAATCGGTATCGCATTGGCCTACGGGAATCTCCCCGTCGTCTCTCACATCGCCCGCACGGTCTGTATGAAGTTCGTACCGCTTGCGATTATGCCGATTCCAGTGGCGCTGCTGTTCAAAGGGTATGAACTCCTGTTCAGTGAGGGGACGGACTCGGCGCTTGTTCCGGATAGTTCGTTCCTGAGCTACCTCATCGCGGTTACGCTGCCACTCCTTTCGATCCTCATCGTCTGGAAGCTGTTCAAGTACGCCAGTCCGATGACGACGAAGATCATCGGAGCGACGACCAAGGGCGCAGTAACAGCTGGCGCAGCCGTTGGGGCCGGTGTTGTTGCAGGCCCTGCTGCAGCAGCCACGACTGCGGCGTGGGGACCGAAAGCGGCCGCTGGCTATACGGCTGCGTCGAAGATGCGCCAAGGCGGTGGCTCATCCCAACAGTCTGGAAACTCGAGCGGCGGCAGCGGAGGACGAACCGACCACGATAACGTTGCGACAGATGCGTACGGCCAGGAAGGCGTCCCGGCGTACCGTCGCACCGAGAACGATCCGGGGTATTACTGAATGACACGAGATCACGATGCAGCTGGCCGTCGAATCATGGATGAGCTGGGTGAAGAGAGTCGCATACCGATTCTGAACATCGAGGAGGGAGACGTCTATGTACTCCTTGGCTTCCCGATCGCTGGCCTCCTCTTTGGTGGGCTCACGGGACTCGATGGTGCGATCTTACCGTTCGTCTTACTCGGTGTCGTCCTTGGTGGGTCGATCGTCTACGCGTCACCCAACCACCTCCCGGCGTCGACGTGGCTGGGAGACGTCTACCGTCACTACTGCAAGCGGCCTCGGTTTACGTACAGCACGGAGGCCACAGCAGAGTCCACTGAAGCGAGTACCGAGGGCGGACTCGTGAGCTATACGCCGTTCAAACCGGACGAGCGAACACAGGACCTCACGAACATCAGGCGAGCGTGGCCTGGTGCCGGTGCAATCGAGCGCTCAGATGGCGCGATGGAAGCCTACCTCGAGATCGATCCCGGGAACATGGACTTCGCGATGTCCGGTGACTGGGCACAGATTCAGCAACTCGGCGAGGAGTTCGCGAATAAGGAACTCGACTTCACGCTCAAATTCCACGCCACGACGCGGTCGTTCCCAGTCGAGAAGCTGATCGAGCGAATCGATGGGCGGCTCACTGACAGCGACGTCAAGCAAAACCCGATCTTCAAAGAGTTACTCGAGGAGTATCGAGAGCAACGTCCGCGAGATCTCGAGGGGACCCAACAGGTACGGTATTTCATCGGCGTCGAAGTCGACCCCTTCGAGGTCTACGATCGGTACCAGGACGAACAATCTCCTGCAGAGAAGCTCACCTCGTTTCCGGTGGTCGGCTTCCTGTTCAATCCGTTCGTGACCCGTCGCAGCGACATGACCGACGCGGAGATCCGGGCGGCCATGTTCGAGAAACTCGAGAACCGCTGCCACGGTCTCCAGACGGAATTCATCCAGAAGGCATCAGGATGGTCCGCTCATCGGCTTACGACGGTCGAACTATTCGTCCTTTCACTGGACTTCTGGAACGGCGAGGAACACGAATACGACGATGGAGCGGATGCAATTCGTGATCATCCGACTATTGATCATCAACGGAGGGTCGATCAGTGATCGACGCACTCCCCGATCCAGGGACGCAGGCTGGGATTGCCCTCTACATAGGTGCAACGGCATTGCTCACGCTTCTCGTGAAGTGGGGATGGGACCGCTGGCGAGCTGAAGACGTCGAAGAAGTCGAACTCGCGGATCTCCTCGAGGAGGCGACCGTCGAAGACGGCCTCGAAGAGGGTCAGGTCCTCGACGACATCGCAGAACATCATCAACACGTCGTCGCACCGGCGGCGATCGAGTGGGATACGCGGACCGCTCGCGTCGGTGATCAGTGGACGTCCACACTCTACATCGCCGATTACCCGGATTACCCGAAAGACGGCTATCTGACCGAACTCTTCGAGCTCACGGACGTCGAGTTCGATCTGACGGTCCATATCACCCCGAAGAGTCAGCAGCAGGCTCGAGACGAACTCCAGCGAGTGGCCGACGACCTCCAGGCCGATGCTGACCTCGAGAGTACTGTTCGCGGGAGCTATCTTCAGGAGCGAGCCAACGAGGCGCTCTCGACGTACAAGAGCGTCGAGAACGGGAGTCGGGTGTTCGAGCAAGGCATGTTCATCACGGTGCGATCGGAGTCACGTGATGAACTTCGTGACGCCGTCCGGACGGTTCGGAGCCGGCTTCGTGAACAACCCGCTGGGCTCTCGCCGAAGACAGCAATTTGCAAACAAGACCTCGCCATCCAGGCTGCAGCCCCAATCGGTCCCAACCCGTTTGACCGGGAGGCCACAGCACTCGGTGGTGCGGTCGGTGCGTTGCTCGCGTCGCCACACAACGCCACAATCCTTGAGGACGGCGGCGTCGAGTTCGGTGTTCACTGGAAGAACCAGAGCCCGGTCGTCATCGACCCGTTCGCTCGAGAGAACGGCTATGCGATGTTCACGATCGGTGACCCAGGCTCTGGGAAATCGTTCGGCTCGAAACAGAACTTCATCCGCTCGATCGAGCAAAGCGAGGACCGAATCGGGATCATCCTCGAGCCGCTGAACAACTGGGCCGGTGTCGCCGAAGCCCTCGGTGGTGAGCGAATCACAATCGGCGGGGAGATGGGTTTGAATCCCCTCGAGATCAAGCCCACTCCCGAGCGTGTCCAACGGGCGATGGGGAAGGACGCCAGCCCGTACCGTGAAAAGCTCGATAGCGTGATGAGCTTCCTCTCGAACTACTTCGCGCTTCGAGGGATCACGCTCGGTGACCGCCGGACGACGTTGGAGACGGCGATCGAGCGTGCCTATTCACGCAACGGCATCACCGACGATATCGCGACTCATCACAACGAGAGCCCGACGATGCGGGACGTCCTCGACATCCTCGAGGAGATGGTCGAGACGCCGACGGAGTACGTCGTGCGGACAGACGAGGAAGCGACGAAGATCGGGGAAGACGCGACGTGGCTTATCGATCAGCTCCGCCCGTTCGCAGAAGACGGCCGATACGAGAACCTGGGTCGAGAGACCGAATTCGACATTCGCGACGAGAAGGTGATCTATCTCGACCTCGCCCAGCAGGAGGGTAGTCTCGGTGGAAGTACGAGTCTCGTCATGCAGTTGTTGATCTCACTGGTCTACGAGCGTGCGAAAGAGACGGACAAAGAGGTCGTCTTCGTCATCGACGAGGCTCGCTACATCATGCAGGACGCGGCGAGTCTCGAGTACCTCGAGATCGTCTTCCGTCACCACCGACATCACAACCTCTCGATCCGACTCGTCACACAGACTGTCGACGAGTTCTTCCAGCATCCAGAGTCGGAAGCGATCATCGACCAGTGTGCGATCAAGCAGTTCCACCACCTCGACGGGATGGACCGCGAGTGGGCCAACGAGTTCGGCCTCAACTCGGCACAGATGCGCTTCGTCCAGGAGGCCGTTCCCGGCAACGACCGGACGGGCTATTCAGAGGCGCTCGTCGGCGTCGACGGTGAGTGGCGAGGAATCGAAGTTCGAGCGATGGAGGACGAGACGGCTGTGATCGACTTCGATCCGAAAGCCCAGTCTCAAGCAGACCTCCCAGGACGATCCAGTGAGACATCTCGAGAGTTCTCCGAGAGTAGGGCGTTGTTCACTCCGTCACAGGTGACACAGCCGACCCAGACAGATGGCGGTGAGGCTGAAGGTGAGAACACGGATGACTAGTCGTAAGTACCTGAAGATCACGCCGTCGTCCGAGCCCATTCAGCGAACGGACGTTCCAGCTACGTTGGAGAGCCTCCACAAGCTCTCGAACCCAGCTGCGACGAGCTTTTGGAACCGAGCGGATCCACGGGTAGACACTGCACCACCGACGTTTGAGTTCCTCGTCGTCTCTGCGGGGACTGACGAGCCAGTTGAGTTCTACTACGGGGTTGACCAGGAGGCACACGTCAAGACACTCGAGAAACGCCTCACGTCGATCTGTCCACACAGTTTCACCATCACGAAGACAGAGCTCGATCTCGAGGAAGCGCTCGTATCCGAGAGAGACATTTCACAAGAAGAGCACTCCGACCTCGAGCTGGACGAACAGCAGTCTTCGGGCGACGATTCTCTGGTCGGCCCGAAGGGAGACTACGAGCATGTCGAGCCTTCTCCGCTCGGAATCGAGTGGATGGGCAAAACCGGCCGCAAAGAAGACTGGATGACAACGATCACACCCTTCGTGATCGATGAACCGGACGAAGAATACGATGCAGAGCGTCCTCCGTTATCAGCGATTGTTGATGCACTGCACGAGATGACGGTGCCGACCACGTATCAAGTCGTCTGGCAACGCAAGCCGGACTGGCGAGACGACGCTGAAATCCGTAAATCGAATCTTCGCGATGGGCGCGACACGTGGACTGAAGACCTCATCGGCTCGTGGCTCGAACCCGTCGACGCCGATCCCGAAGAGCGTGAACTGTCTCAGGAGACCCAAAACCGGATTCGCCGAATCGAGAGCAAACATCCCCGGAGGACGTTCACTGTAAATGTGCGGGCAGTCGCGATGGGAGATCCAGACGATACTGATCTTCACGCAGAAATCGAGCAACTGAAGTCGTCGTTAGATCCGCTCGAGGGGCCGTTCTACGAACTCGTTGGCCGTCGAATTCGTGAGAAGAGTATCCTGTCGAGGCGGAAAGCAAAGCGAGCACAACGGCACCTCGAGCGAGTGCTCAATACGGAGGTCGTCACTGGTGGCAGGAAAACCCGGCCTGATCTCGTGTTTAACGCCGACGAACTCGCGAATCTGGTAGTCGTTCCCGGCGGAGAGGACTTGACCGTCGACGGGTCACGTGGTGTGCGTTCAGAGCAGCGGTCGCGAAACCCACTGCCACGGCCAAACCCCGACCTGATGGAGCAGTTCCGTGAGGGGATGGCGATCGGGTACGCACTCGACGAAAACGGGACTCCAGAGGACGAACCGACGCGGATTCCACCACAGTTGCTCCCGACACACTACCTTCGAGCAGCAACCACCGGCGCTGGAAAGTCGAAAGCACTCATCAACGACATGCTCTCACTCTATGAGAGTACTGACGGGCCGATTATCCTCGTCGATCCGAAAGGCGACGGAATGACCGAAAACTACCTCCGGGCACATACTCGCCGCTACGGCGTCGACGACCTCGAGGAGAACGTCCTCCACTTTTCGGTCCCGGATATCCTCCCTGGGTTTTCGTTTTTCAATCTCACACCTGGACTCTCACACGGACAACGGCGTGTCGATGCTGTCCAACGGAAAGCCGATCACTACGAGGAGATCCTGAAGCTCGTGATGGGGCGAGACCGATACGAACGGGCAACGGCTTCCCCACTGTTGATCGAGGCACTGATCAAGACACTGTTCGACGAGGACCACGGTCGAGAAAACGGACGCCATCGTGCGTCTTCAGACTACTTCGCTCATCAGCAACTCGAGCACGCACTCGATCAGCTCTGGCAGGCTGGACCACCCAACCTGAACGAGGACGCAATCCCGAACTCGAGCGATCCGGAAGTCACCCGAACGGTACGCCGCCAGCTCCAGTCTGACGGGCGGACGTTTGCGAACGTGATGGGCGGAGTCAGTAATCGATTCGCCTACATCTCACAGGATTCACACCTCCGACGAATCTTCAACAACACCGATCCGCAGTTCGACTTCAGGGAACTCCTCGACGAGAATCAGATCGTACTGTTCGATCTTGGCGATCTCCGTGATGATGCTGCACGAATGCTGACCGGCGTTATTCTCACATCACTTGAGGATGCACTTCGGACACACGAGGACGACCTTGGCCAACGATCCGACGACTACGTTGTGAACCTCCTTATCGATGAAGCAGCGTCAGTCGTCGTTTCTGACGTCCTCAACGACTTACTCGAGAAAGGGCGCAGCTTCCGTCTGTCGGTCGGGCTCTCGATGCAGTTCCCAGAGCAGATGCAAGCAGAGGGTGGCCGACGTGTGTATCTGAACGCGCTCAACAACATCGG
The DNA here is from genome assembly GCF_000337215.1 of Natronolimnohabitans innermongolicus JCM 12255. Lineage (GTDB taxonomy): Archaea > Halobacteriota > Halobacteria > Halobacteriales > Natrialbaceae > Natronolimnohabitans > Natronolimnohabitans innermongolicus. Next base: position 65,645 of record NZ_AOHZ01000035.1, read on the forward strand.
GAGTCCGATCCTTGGCAAGGTGAACGTCGACCGTGAGCTAGCACGGGCGATGGCACACGAGGATCTCGATCCGACGGCCTTCGCGAACCGGGTGCGGTCACTGCCTCGAGGTGAGTGGATTGCCCAGCTCCCGAGCCCTGTGTTTGGAGAGACGGGTCCGTATCCGTTCAGTATCAAACCACTCCCCATCCCACCAGGTCATCCAGAGAGTGACGACCCGCTCTCTGAGTACGAAGAGCGGCAATTCCAGCGAGCGCTTGCTCGAGTCCACGACCGGACCCGACGGGAGTTTGGTGTTCACGAGTCGGCTGCACCGACCGCGGAGGCTCCGGAACCACTCCAGGACGTTCTTGGGGCGGACAGTTCGGACCTCGATCACGCACTTGCACACATTATTCGGAATCTCCAGCTTCGAGAGGACTCCCGTGAGGACAACGGCTGGGTAGACGCAAAAACCGTCGATGTAGAGCTACGAACGGCATTTGAGGAGCAAAATGCAAATGCCGATCTCCCCTCTTTCGAGGACCTCGCTGATATCCGTCAGCGGTCTCGTCTCATCGAGGTGGGGTTGAGTCAGGCATCTCGTGACGTCGCTGTTCGGCTTACAGACGCTGGTGAATCTGTTGTAGCACTTGACACCGGTGAGAGCAGGGCAGCAGGTAGTATCCGCCATGACGAGGCGATCACACGGATCGACGCTGCACTGACGAAGATCGGCTGTACCGTCTCGGTTCCAAAACAGGATGGGAGCGAACAACCTGATGCGAAGGCGGTTCATCCTGACTGTGACTGCCCCTTCGCGGTTGAAGTGGAAACGACAACCCCTGATAACCCTGCTCAGGTACTGGCAAACCTTCGAAAAGCTCAGGACGCCGGCGAACACCCAATCTTCGTCGTCGAAGAGGCAACGCCGGAGACCTACTGGGCAGAGCGGGTCGATGGGATTCTCTCGTCCCCTGTCCGAGAGCTTTCGACCGGAGAGACACGCCTGTACACCAAAGATCGAGCACTCTCGTTCAACGGTGGCGCAACGACAGACGGTGGCGTAACGGCAGTCCGACCAGCCACCGAAGACAGCAAGCAGACCGTCTGGAAACGCCAAGACAGACGGATCATCCTCGAGAACGGTCAGGGCGACAGTCTCGTAGAGACAACATCGGTAGCAGAACTCTCGAGAGACCACGTACCTGCAGTGTACAGCTACGATCAAGCTGCTGGAGAGTACATCGTTTCCGAACAGGGGCTGCAGCATGTCTACGATTCGAAAGAGGCGTTTTCCGAGAACTGGACTCGAATCATGGAACCGTTCGTTCCCGAAGCCGAGCTTTCCTATCCCAACTATGGTCCTGATGATTATTCGATCGTCGTTCTTCGAACCGATGGTCAACCGGTCGTCTACACAGATGGAGAGACTGCCGCACTTGAGACCCTGCTTGAACACGAAGACGTGTGTTCAGCGAGCAAGAGCAGTGATGAAGAGGAATCCTCGTTCGAGCCTAGCGAGTTGCTCCTAGCAGAGATTGCTGATGATGCAGATGCAGTTATTGGACGATTCGCGAGTCTGTACCTCACTGAGGAGTCGACCAGTACGGTCGCTGCCAGCACAGTTTACGATTGCTATGAACAGTGGGCCACACAGCATGACATTGATCCAGATGGCAAGAGCTGGTTCGCTCGTCGGTTAGGAAACCACATTGAACTCAATCGAATAACGGAGCGACGTGACGGTGATCTTATCCGGTGTTACGAGGGTCTGCGACTGGATCACCAAGGGACACTCGAGGAATAGCATGAGGTCTGCTGAAACCCGTCGAGAAGCCGTTGTACAGCATTCCCCGGGAGAATTATGGCACAGAATGTGGAACCCGAACGTACGATCCGAAAAACGCCAGACGGGACGGTGTTACGGCAGATTGGAGTTTGCAGTAACACTGCTCTTTCGACGAGGCAATGCCGTACGTTCTGTAGAGGCGTTACAGCACAGGAATTCCCCCGATTCGGGGGTCCTGTTACGGCAAAAACCAAGTGAGAAAGAACGGGGGGTACCCATTGGAACTGCTGTTGGTCGACTGGGAAGGGAAGAACCTGCGCCGAATGGTGGTGCGACCTCGAGTGCGCCTTCTGTAACGCGGTCTCCTTGTGTGCGGTTTGTTGGACTGGTGAACAATGGCAGCCAGCGCACTGGAATAGAGTGTGGCTGTTGAATCTATGATTGACAAGTCAATTTTACCGACGGAGATGTGCGGTCGCGAGCAGTGGATCTGCTGGCGAGAAGAGACCCGAAATGGCGACACAACGAAGGTCCCAGTTGATCCGGAGACCGGTGACTTTGCATCGTCGACGGATGACCGTACGTGGAGTGATCTCGGGACGGCTCTCGAGTATGCATCCACTGGTAGAGCAGATGGGATCGGGTTCGTGTTTACGCGGACGGATCCACTCGTCGGCATCGACCTCGATAAGTGCCGAGATCCAGAGACGGGAAGGCCGGATCCGGAAGCAAAGGAGATCATCCAGCAACTCGAGTCCTACACGGAAGTCTCCCCATCTGGAACGGGCTATCACGTCCTCGTTCATGGTGAGCTCCCGGACGGGAGAAACCGGCGTGGAGGTATCGAGATGTACGACCAGTCTCGCTTCTTCACCGTGACTGCAGACCACGTCGACGGGACGCCGACGTCGATCAACGAACGCCAGGACGCCCTCGAGGAAGTTCACGAGGAGTTCGTCGCTGAAGACGATACCGACGACGGTATCGACGCCACTACTGGCGGTCGACGTGATGACGCGAGTCAGAGCCAGACGCTCGATCTCGAGGACGAGGTACTGCTCGAAAAAGCCCGCACAGCGGGCAACGGCGACAAGTTTGATCGGCTGTGGCGAGGAAACATCAGTGGATACGACAGCCAGTCAGAAGCCGATATGGCACTGTGCTGTCTGCTGGCGTTCTGGACCGGTGGAAATCGGATGCAGATGGATCGGCTGTTTCGACAGTCAGGGCTCATTCGAGGGAAATGGGACGACGTCCACCACGCCGATGGATCGACATACGGGGAGAAGACCCTCGAGCGCGCGATCGCGGCGACGGGTGATTTTTACGAGCCGACGGCGTCTACTGTGGAGACGTCAGTGGATACTGATTCAGATACTGCTTCGACTCTCGAGGCAGGTATTGCGGAACCGGGCTCTGTAGGGGGAGATCGAGTGTACCTCGAGGAAAAGAACGACCTTCTCGAGGCTCGTATCGACGAGCTGGAGCAGACCGTTGCAGATCAACGTGATCAAATCGAACAACTCACAGCAGAGCGCCAGCAGTTGCGATCGATCGTTGAACAGCAAGAGAGCGACCTCGAGGGTACCACTGCGTCACCTTCGAAGAAAGATGAGGGGTCGTCATCACTCCGAACACGGATGCAGCGATTGTGGCGTCGAAGCTGATCTCCGTAGGAAATGCAGCTTTTTGTACGAGTAGTCGTCGTTATCGGTGGTCCACGGCGGAGCCGAAGCGTGACGCGTCAGTCAGTGAACCAGACACCGTCGCGCAACCTCTTAACCAACATGTCGGATCATTCTCCACATCGTGTTGGTTAATTCTGTACCGCCTGAGTTCTTTCCCTTGACCTCCACCCGCTGCCCAGTCTCTCGAGTCAAATAGGAATTAGCATGGATTCTCACACTTTCCAACGTAGCAAGTCACAGATGTGATGAAATTTAAATAGAACTGATATCAGGCTACTTGCCGAACAGATCCTTACGAATCCTTCGTTTGCTCTCTGCGTCGGGGTCTAGCTGGCTCGGATTTGAGACTCTGTTTGAACGGCGGCGTTGTGGTGTGTATTCTTGATTTGAGTTCGTAGCGTTGTCTGAATCAGGGCCATTGCTATCATCATCGGTACGATCAGCTTCGTAGCGATTCCATCCATTCCCGTCTTTACCCCAGTGCTGGTCCCGGTGCCTGATTTCGGCTTTTGCGGCTTCTAATTCGGTGTTCTCTGATGTTGTCTCAGAACCGACCACCACTTTTGCTGCCAGCTCAGCGTCCCCTGTCCAGAACATCATCATCCCCTCAAGGCTTGCTCGTGCATCTTTGCCATCTATATCGTCAGTAAGTGCCCGCCTGAATTTCGCTGGGTTCGCTTTCTGACTGAACCGATCGCAGATCATTTCAATCTCGTCCTGAGTCAGGCCGTTATCTTGCTGTGATAGTACCTTCTCGATCGACTGGATGACGTTATCACTCATTGTATGATTTTACTCGATTGTCGCAGCGGTCGCTTGCAGTTCGGTACGACTCTGGCTGTTAGAATGCCGACGACACAGCAGGAAGCGTCGAATCTCCCTTAACAATCCCTCTAGATGCTACTAGCTACTAGTCATTCTAACAACTATGCTTAAATACGATTTTTGTGAGAGTATGTCTTGGGCCGAGCGAAGCGAGGCGCAAGATTTACCTCACAAAAATCGATGCGGTGTGGTAAGGAAGGGAGAGACTCTAGAGAGGGATGGTTATTAATCTACTGATCTAGATAAGAGGGATTGTTAAGGGAGATGAATATCCGATCCTTCGAGCCTTATTCGTCTGCTGCCGCGATCAGCATCCGTACAATAGCCGGCGGAAGATCGGGACCGTATGGTAATCGCCCGTTCTTATCGTCCCAAGCCCAAAACCGTTCGTAGCCCTTCTCCAGTTTGATCAAGGCTTTGTAGAACTGGCGATCATTGGTCTGTTCAACTACGCCTACGTGTTCAACAGCTTCTGAAGATAGATCTACCCAACTAGGTGCTTCTGTTCGGAATTCAAACCGATCCAATTGCTTTGTCTGACATTGCAAGCCACTACTCACGCACTATTGGTATTTAAATAACTGAGTTGGGTGTTGACGAACCGCAGCACCTGGAGGCAAGTCGTATTCAGCACTGAGATGCTCGTTGGCTGTGCCTTCTGTGACGCTTCACCGGCAGATTGTTGAATCATTTTACGGCTCAAATCGGCAGCTAGGCTCTGAAAGCCCCTGACGCGCCCTAGTCCCGCGACTCGCTGCGCGCCTCACCACGTTCGGTGCTTGCGTCGTCGGGGTTCCCCGGCCGCGTCAGCCCCTTTCGATCCCACCCACGTGGACTAATCAGTTGGCTGTCGAAGGTGTCTGTCCCCTCCTCAAAGACGGCACGTCTCGCTCGTCGCTTCTGATCTCCACTCACTCTCGCTCTTCGGATGCCAGTATTAAGCGCGCTTTCGGTCATCGCTCGCGCTCAGACGCGAAAACGGCTTAAAACTGGCCGCTCGCTCCGATTGAAGCGCCGCGCGTTACTGGTTGTATCTGTCATCGGCGCGTCTCGCTCGCGCCCTGACGGGCGCTTGCGAAGGCGCGAGCGAGACGCGTGTGATGGATGAGTTGGACAGCGAGAGAGCCAGGGCTGGAGAGTCGTGGTGTCGGAAAGACGCCGAGTGAGCGCCTTTGGAAGTTAGAATTCCAATGTCTAGTAAGAAGTCAGCTAGTAAGGTCGTTTCGGTCGATGAACAGGCGTACGAGCAGGAAGCGGATCGAGCGGAGCACGAAGACGTCGTCGACGAGACTCCGGAGTTCCGTGCCACGGTGGAGATGGAGATTCAGGCGAAGGTCGATGCAAACCACCCAGACGGGATCGTCGACACGAGCGAGGATCGGATCTACGGCGTGACCTTGGCCCAGGAAGAGCGCATTCGGGCCAGAGAGGAAGAACTCGAGCGAATCAGTGCACAGGCAGCGTTCGGTCGACAGGAAGGACGAGCGGAGCGAACGAGAGCAGTGGTTGAACAGGCACGCCGGGAGCAGCGGCCGGTCAAGAAAGTCGATCCTCGAGAGAAACTCGGACGAGCGACGTTGGGTCAGGTCAATCGGCAGGCACAGCGGTTGTCAGAAGACGTCAACAGTGGGTACACGCGAGCGGTCATCGCGAAGCGGATCGCCAGCCGGGTTCTCGAGGGCGCGGATATGTTCGAGGCGGTGATGGATACGAAAGAAGAGATGCACCACGAAGCAGGGACGATCGTGCCGATCGGAAGGCTCGAGGAGATCAGGAGAGGCGAGGTCACTGTGGAAGGTCGTGTGCTTGAACTGTGGGAGCCCTCAAGTTCAGCAATTCAACAGGTTGGGCTGCTTGAGGACGAGACTGGTCGAACGAAGTTCACAATCTGGACGAAAAGCAATCAGACGATGGTTCGTGAGGGTGAGCGAGTCCGATTCAGGGCGGCGGCGAAGAACTGGTATAATGGGCGGTGCTCAATCGCGCTGACTCACTGGTCGGAAATTGTCTTCCCAGAGCGCGGTCGGTGGTGGGAGTAGTCGAACAAGTTCTCTTTTTTGCTGGTGCCCGATCACCCACTACCCACCACCCCACCCACTTCCACGTTCCGGGCAGCTCACGACCTACGGCCGTTTAGCTGCCGGGCTTTCGCAAATATGTCCAAAATAACACCGGCTGGGTCTGTTGAAACCCCCAGAAGATGATAAGTGCTGACTGGTGAATATAGAGGACGTGTCCATCATGCACCCTCTGGGGAGAAAAATATTTGAACTGTCAGCACCGAAGTGAAAGATATAGTCTCGACCGCTAGAAGGCCGGGATCGACGAGTGATTAGTTTCGCAGCTTGTAGACATGTCGAGGAGCAGATCACTAATTCTGAAGTGAGACCTTCGCCTCGTTACAGTAGGGCTTCGGCCTTCACGAGCGACTCGGGAAGGTTGTTTCGAATCGCCGCCTCGACAGTCTGTACAAACTGATCGTAGCTCGCCCCATCTCCCGTTTCGATTTCAATCGACCGTAACTTGCCTCGACCGGCGTCCGTTCCGCTCCCCGTTGCGTACGTATACGTATCCCTCATCGCTCCGTCTACGTCTGGGTAAACTAATACCCCTGGTGTACCGTGTTTGGCCTGGTACGCAGCGATCTGGTAGAAATCGTTTCGACTTGGATCCGTACCCGTCTTCCACTTTGCGTCGCCAACCAAGACGACATCCTCCGTCCGATTTCGTATCCAGAAGTCCGGATACATGGAGAGGAGTCCTTCTTCCGATTCGGACCGAGTAAGATAGCCGATCGAATCGTTCCTAACGTCATAGTACTCCGTATCAACGACGGTTTTCACTGCTCGGTACACAACTCTCTCGAACGTACTCTCCATGTCGATCAGCAGTGATTGGACACGTCGATTACGCCCACTAAGCTCTGCTACGAACGCCTGCTCGAAAATCAACTTTACGAGCCGAAGTGCGTCTCCGTAGTACTCGTTGAGGCGAGTCAGTGAAACTCTCTCTATATCGCGAAGTGACATCCGTTCGTAAGAAACGTACTGTTGTAGTCGTCCGTAGTACCGATTCACGTCACTACGAACCGAACTGTTGGTAACGAGTGGGCGCAGTCTGTGAAGCCCATCTAACAAGATTTTGTTGAGACGGGTTTCGGTAGAGAGTTCATCGTATCGACACTCAAATTTCTTCGGGGCTACGCCTTGCCGTTGGAGTTGTTGCTGAAGATCGAGCTGGCCTCGGAGGTGCTTCTCCGACGATTCTTCTACGAGATACTCTCGATTCAGGCCCCGTTTCAGAACCGCATCGACCTCGTGCAGGTACAGCTGCGCGATCAGATCTACGAACGAACCGTCAATTAACACACTGGCGTCGGTTCCTCGAACGAGCTCGTCGTCGATATCGCCGATGTAGGCGAGATAGTGGAGAAGATTACAGGGCGCCTTCGGGCGTATCTCTAATAGCTTACCGGACGGCAATCCGACGACACCGACGTGGTTCGAAACGGATACACACGGTTGTCCACTGCCACTCCGTTTGACTTCGATTTCGTCGAAAGAGGCCAAGTGACGTAGATCCTCCTCCGGGAGATCGAACTCCTTCTCGTCTCGCTCCGCAATTCGTAGCGATTGGCTACTACTCATGTTGGGTGCAAGTAGGGTTGATCAGTTCGCTCCAGTAGTCGCTCGAGTTCCGCGTTGAGCGTCTCGATATCGAAGTCTGCGATCTTTCTGTTCTGTATGTCGAAGAGGTCACAGTCTTCTGTCTCGAAGACGGAGGCCTGCAGCCGACCGAGCTCTTCGAAATAGTACTCCTCAAGGAGGGGTAGAATATTGTAATACCACGCGTCTCGGACGTCCTTCGCCGAATTCAACCCCAGAAGATAGGAGTGACCGATCCGTTTTCCCTTCCCGAGTTCGCCCGAGTCCAGGATGTTGGCGTTGATGACTTGGAGCGCTGCGATAGAATTTTCTAAAATCTGATGGAATCGCGGAGAGTCGTCGAGAAATTCGTTGACTCCCACAGATCCGAAATCGTACTCTTCGGTGAACACGTCGTAGTTCGGTGGGAATGAGAAGAAGCTGAATCGCCGGCGCAACGCAGCATCAACGAGCGCGATAGAGCGATCGGCCGTGTTCATTGTCCCGATAACGTAGAGATTCGGAGGGATTCCGAACTCGTCTCCCGAGTGTGCCAACTCGACGATCACTTCTTCGTCGGCTCCGAGTCGCTTGTTTCGCTCGAGCTGTGTGATCGTCTCTCCGAAGATCTTCGCGAGGTTACCTCGGTTGATTTCGTCGATGATGAGAATATATGGGTCGGCTTCAGATGGATTGTCAGCGTCTCTGTAAGCCCGTTCCGCATCTCGACAGATCCGTTTGAATATCCCGTCTTCGATATCGTAGGTGACTGTGCCCGTCTCGTCTTGCTTGGCAGTGAGTCCTTCGAGGAAGTCCTCGTAATTGAACGAGGGGTGGAATGTGACGACTCGAAGTTGCTCTTCTGTAGGCTGTTCCAGTTGGTCGTTCAGCCACCATCGGGAAAACTTCCGAGCAGTGTGCGTTTTTCCCGTTCCCGGGGGACCATGGAAGATGACCTGGCCCGTGGACACTAGCTGTGACGCGATTTCGTCTGCCCGGTTCGGTGATTCTTCTTCTGGCAATACGTCGATCTCGTCACGGTCGTACTCGATCTTAGTGACACGTGTGGAGAATTTATCTAAGACCCACTCGACGAGTTCTTCGTTCTCGGCTTTCTCGACGTGCAGATCGACTAGGACACTGACGACCGGGAAATCACTCCCCCTGAGTTCTTGGGATCTCTCTTTGAGTGTTTCGTGTGGGATCCGATCTCGTTTGATCGCCGCGATCTCTGCTTCGATCGTACTATCCGGCTTTTCGTCGATCGAAGTGTCCAACTCGATTTCGGCAATGTCACAAGTGACGTACAATTCGTCGAACTCAACGATGTTCCGGTAGTCCGTGTTTCCGTGGAACTCGTTCCACCACCAGGATTCGTTTTTCGTCCGTTTGTTCGAAACGATACCACAGCCGATCAAGCCTTTTCCTGGACTGCTGAGGTCATCATTCTTCGTATCCTGGGTAACATAGAAGACGACGACATCACCTCTGTCTATCTTGTCGAAATCGTCTTTCTGTGAGTCGGTAAATTGGATCGCGCCGTACTGATATATTGTTGGATAGTCATCACCGTGTGACGTGAATCGCCACACAGTGATCTCCTCACGATTGTTTTCGAAGTACTCCGCGATCGGAAATCCCTCGGCATCGTCTCCCGCTGCCTCTTCTGAATCTTCTTCACATTCAGAGTCGAGATTGAACTCGTTGCCACGTAAGTTGAGGAACTTCACGTGGTTCATGTTCACGGTGAGATCAAGTTTCGACTGCAGGTCACGAACGAGTACAATGAAGAGAGTCTCTGTAGGCGAGAGGTCTCCCACGGATCCTGTTCCGAGGTTGGATCGGAATTCTTCGAGTTCTGATTCAACCTGTTCGAAAAGCGTCTCAATCTGGTCGAAAACAAACACCTCTTCTGGAGACGGCTGCGTATTTGGTCCAAACCCTCGAAGTGCGGCCGTCCACTGCGACAAAATGCTGCGTGTGAGATGGGTATCGAGCCAGTTCTCGTGCCCTGATTGCTTCAGCTTTGACCGAATTGCCTCCGTGGCGTCACTGATGCCATCGTACGAGTCGGGTTCCGAATTTGGTTCATCACCCGGAGTACTGCCGTTAGACGCGTACTTTCGATACGTATCTACGATCGTTTTCAGGTCCTGAACGATTTGCTCATCGTCAGGTATCTCACCGAGTTCGTAGCGGTTGTAGAAGATCGTCCCAGGTCCATACAGGGAGTTTCGGCTTGAGGCATGTGGGAATTCGAGGTGACCGGCAGAGAATCCGGCCGGATCGAACTCTTTTCGCACGCTCCTGGCAGTCTCTTCGAGGTGGCGGCGTGCTTCTCTCGTACCGAGATCATTCTTTATTTCTGTAACACCTTGGTTAAGGGTGAGAGTCACCCGGTCCTCTTGTGGTTCGAATAGATAGACGACGTAAATTCCCTCTTGAATACTGTTCGTCTCACGCTGGTCGAGAATAGCGACCCACGGAATCGAGGTCCATCGGCCCTTCCCAGCCGAGGCTTTTACAACCAAATTCTCGTCGTCCAGGATCTGGCGAATTTGACTCGGTATTCTCTCTTCGATATCCGTGCGTATCTCGTGTTCTGAAATTCCCTGTCCGATCTGGTCGACTGGATACTCTGAAACGACTCTACGAAGCAACCCCGCGAACCCTGGAGAGGGCGAAGACATGGAACGATATATCCAAGGCTACAATTTAAATGCAACCGAAATTCAGTACTAAGCGATAATATTTTCGCGAATTAAACTGAGTCTCGTAATGGATTCGTGCTGTATTCACCTATGGAAACGCTGCTGACTGACCAGACCACTGCTGTCGATAAAATGGTTGAGCCGTAATGGGCCTCTCCCCCTGTCACACCCGGCAGGCGGTCGGAATCTTGGTGCGGTGCGGTCGCTGTCCGGCTATAGCAGTCGCCCACGCTGACACTGGCCAGCAACTGAGGATCACTGGGTTAGCGATCCGCAGATCTTCTGTGAGTCCCAGCTGAGATAGTGGTCTCGTCTCGGCTTCTCAATCAGTGTCTTCTCGAACGGGACGCCAGTGCGTGAACCAGAGGTTCACCTATTCGGACTTTCCCGGCTGCCGCGCGACGCAGCAGCCAGACTGTAACGCCGATGATTCGGCTTTTTTCGCACTTGGACCAGTCAGCACGACGTGCTCGATGGCACGGAATACAGATCGGTCTCTTGCGCTCCATACTTGGTTCACGCTCTCAGGGCATACACCATTTCCATCGAGTCAGCAAGACTCCTGAAATACATCACTGATCAAGGGTTTCCTCAGAGCGCATCAGTCACAATTCCGCAAATTTACTTGACGCTCTCTCATAGAAGCGTTCATGTACGACCTGACCGGGTTTCAACGTGACCTTCTGTACGTGGCTGCTGGGCTAGACGATCCTCACGGACTTGCGATCAAAGACGAACTCGAGAACTACTACGAGAAGGAGATCCACCACGGCCGTTTGTATCCGAACCTTGACACCCTCGTCGATAAAGGGCTGATCGAGAAAGGTGAGGCCGACCGTCGGACGAACGTCTATTCCGTGACTCGTCGAGGACGTCGGGAGATCGAAGATCGACGACAGTGGGAAGACCAGTACGTCGACGATACGCTGTGACTTTGGTGGAGACCGTTCTCCAAGGCTGCTGATCCTTCTCCTACTCGTCTACCGTCTCGACACTGACCGCACGGTGGATTTTTCCAGACCCGCTGATGGCCAGCGGTCTTCTCGAGTTCGACTCGAGGGACATGAAGCGAACATGGCTACGAGCAACAGCACCCGGGAAACGTTCGACGATTCGGATACCCGGCACGACGAGATGCACAGTACGATCGAAACGTGGCTCGAGGACCTCGTCTGTGAGGTCGACGACGCCGTCTCAAGCGAGCAGTTCAGAGAGTGGCTCGACGTCCAGAGTGAGTTCCACGACTACTCTCCTCGAAACACACTGCTGATCAAACTCCAGTGTCCGCACGCGACTCGAGTCGCCGGCTACAGAACGTGGCAAAACGAGTTCGATCGATGTGTGAGCGAAGGCGAGAAGGCGGTCTGGATCTGGGCACCGATCATCGCGAGGAAGTGCCCCGAGTGTGGGAACTCGTCGTCCTACCACGAACGGAGTGAGTGCGAATACGACGAAACTGAACCCGACGAGTGGAACAAGGGGCTTGTCGGCTTTCGGCCAGCACCAGTCTTCGATATATCCCAGACGGAGGGGGAGCCACTCCCAGAACTCGAGACCGAGGCAATCGGGAATGCCGATGAGTTGGTGCCAGCACTCCTCGAGGCAGCGGTTGTCCTTGAGATAGAGGTTGAGATCGTATCTCCTCGAAAATGGTCTCACGGCAGCGCCAAGGGCGTCTGTCAGTATCGTCTGGAGAAACAGCCACTCGTGGAAGTCCGTGATCGTGAAAACGAGGCTGATCTCGCCGTCACACTCGTTCACGAGTACGCTCACGCACTGCTGCACGGTGGTCTCGATACCGACGACGAACGGTCAAAGCGTGAGCTCGAGGCCGAAGCAGTCGGCTATATCGTCGGTCGGTATTTTGGGCTGGACACAAGTGGGTCAGCGTTCTACCTCGCTGTCTGGAAGGGAGACGAGCCGGAGACACTCCTCGATCGGCTCGAGCGCATAAGCTCGACAGCTCAGAGAATCATCGACACCGTTAACAAGGTGATGAGCGACGAGTGACCGAACGCTTCTGCTCGAGATCAACAAGCTGTTGCAGCATCTTGTCGAATGCTGGCTGAGACATATTCTCCTGAAATCAGACATCACAGTGTAACTATGGGACGTTCCGCAGCTCTACACAAGAGCACTATTATTTAACCTACAAGACTCACAAACCGACGGTCTGTTGGTTAACCCATTCGTGACGCCTGTCTGATTTGCAGTCCTAACTCCATACTGGCACTTGCAATTTCAGCGCTTCGTGATCGCGATTCTGTAAGCGCTCGTTTGATTGCTGTTCGACCTATACCATAGTCTGAAAGTTTTATCTCAATCGGTTCTGTTGACAGTACATATGATGGAGACGCTTGAAGACTTTGTCTCAAAACTTAACGAGCGGGCGTTTCTGCCGGGCCTGCAGCGAGAGTTTGTCTGGGACGAAGAGCAGATTGCAATGCTCTTCGACTCATTCATTCGTGGGTACCCTGTCGGTCAGGTAACGCTGTGGGATGTCGATAGTGCTGAAGACAACTTCACCACGTACGAATTCATCCGCAAGTACATCGACGGCGATGGACGGGTACCTCGACGAGTTCGCGACCGTGATGCCCGACGTTATAACAAGCGTGTTGCAGTTGAGGATATCATCTGTGATTATCTCGTCATTGATGGGCAACAGCGGCTCAATTCAGCATACGTTGGCCTCTGTGGTTCGTTGTTCACATACTCGGGTGGGAGTGCCGGCAGTCGAGCAGACGAACGGTTCTGGAGCGAGAAAGTTCTCTGTATCAATCTGCTCGGCAGCCCTGAGTACCGCGACGCCGATGGGCTTAGACTCGCAGGCGACTACGAATTCGAGTTTCGGGCGACGGACAGTCTAGATCCCGAAAGCGAGATCGGCTACGAAAGGACATTAACGAGCGACAGTGACGTCCATCGTTTGTGGTTTCCCGTTCACGAATTCGTCACCGAGAACGGAGCGGAACGAGAGACAAGCACAGTGGACCACGAAGTGGAACAACAGATTGAGAATCTAGAATTGAGTGCGACGGGGCCACAGAGACGGGCGCTGCACCGCGTGGCGCAACGGGTCGTCACGAAATTCCGCCAAAATGTACTGGGCTACGAACTTCCGAGTACGACGGTCAAGTACTCTTCCCAAGAAGTTCACACGATCTTCTCGCGCATCAATCTAGCCGGAGAGAGTCCCCAACCATACCAGTACACCCAGTCATTGCTAGCCACCTACTGTCCGTACACCGAAGAAGACGCGTTCCATCCACGCGAGAAGTTAAAATCACATATTGAAACACTGTCCGACCGTCATCCAGATTTCGAGACAGAGATTACGAGACAGTTCCTCACTCGCTGCTTGGTTTATTTGATTAACGAAGATCTCCTTCAGACTTCGGTCGAAGCTTTCTCGAAAGATGAGGAGGTAAAGGACATGCGCAACAAGTGGATCGCCCCCGATGACATGGGGAACCCACACGGCCGCTTCGAAACAGCCATCGACAGAGGGTTTCAAACGGTCGGTAATGTCGGACTGACGCCGAAGTCGATGCCGAGTATACTTCTCGTCGCTCTCTTGGCGAAATTTTACTATGAAAATCCTGACGCCGAAGTCAACGAGGCGAACGAACGAGCTGCATTCCGCTTTGTTGCCAAGTCCCAGCTGCTCAATGCGTTAACCGGCTCACAGGCCCGATCTATGGCACAATCACTGTCTGATCTTCGGCCGGAAGACGGCTTTGAGACCTTCCCAGGTGATCAGTTGCTTGATGATATGGATCTCCACCTCACCGCCGAACACGTCGACAAAGCCGTCGAGAACGCACGCTACGACAATGGGGCGAGCGAGGGTGATACGTTCACCCACAAAGGCGTCGCGGCAATCCTCGCGCTGCTTGATGAAGGGCATGCCGATCTTGATATTGAGCGGCTCAGCGTGGATCATATATATCCGCAAGCATGTGCTGATGATATCCCAACGGTGGGCCCCGATAGTGGCGGAGTCAAGATCCACCGCATTGGTAATCTTCAGCTCCTCGACGCTGCAGAGAACCGTCGGAAAGGCAACACACTCCCCGAAGAATGGCTCAGCGGGCTTGGTGAGGCCGAAGCAGATCATTATCGCACTGTGAATCGCTACCCCGAGGGTATCACCCTGACACTAGAAAACTACCAAGAATTCGTCGAGCGACGAGAAGTTGCAATGAAAGAGGCGCTCAAGGAAAAATACGCCGTATCGGCGGTCGAACCTTAGTCAGAGCTCCTTATTGTTGGCTGAGTTGTGCGTGGAGAACATCTACGACTGACGGAACGTTAGCAGCGGTATTTTTATTTGCCCCTGAAGGGTGCGGGGCTACTCAGAATTGCCTCGTGCTGATCGGACATGGTTACGAGAGACATCCCCAAGATGAGCTTCGGCGAACAGATCAGTAGAACAAATTCGGTTGCTACTCAGCTGGAATGGCTTGGAATCGAGCTTCAGGTGGAATTATGAGTTCTCAAATCAAGCCGGAAATCCGTGAGATGGTGACAGATTCTTTGAACGAGATCTCTGTGAAGACTGGGGATTCGTCCTATCAGGTTTTCTCAGATTTTCTTGATCTCACTATCTCAAGTTTCTCCGGTGATGAACGGCAATACTCGGCTCAAATTGAACGATATCGTACTGATGGCCACGACATGGCCACCGTGAAGAATCTTCTTCAACTCCATGCAAAAGCTCTTAGCGGGCTTGTCGTTGGATTAGAGAAAACCAATGAAGATGTTCTTGGTGCTGTTTATGAACATTACTCAACTACCTCAGATAACTTTGCTCAGCACTTCACACCAGGCTCAGTTAGTGGTACAATGGCTGAAATAGCGTTTCCAGATGAGGACAAAATCCGTAATGCTTCCCCTGACTACCCGCTTCTCATCGGTGATCTCAGTGGATGTGGAAGCGGAAGCCTTCTCTTGGAGAGTGCATATCGTCTTCAAAATATACGAAGAGATTGTCCAGCTATCTACGTTGGATGGGATATTGATCCTGACTGCACGAAGATGTGTGTCATCAACTTCGTGTTGAATGGACTCCCAGGATATGTGTTTCAGGGAGACACGCTTCAAGTCCAAGTGAATCGATGCTGGAAAATCGAACCCACAAATCTGTCTCGAGAGAAAATGCCTGTTGCCGAAATACCCAACGGTGACACTGCTTACATCGAGGTCAAATCCAGTACACACGTTGATGATGGAACGGTCAAGTTTCCCGACCGGTAGACTAAACGAGGCCGTCGTCATCTCTAAAATCTCGAAAAACTTCATGAAGACGGGACGAAACCCATGTCGTCTTTATCGTCCAGCGTCCTGATGTCGAATGTTTCCGCCCATACCGGGATGTAGTTCCTGACTTCGCAGACCTACTTTCCCGTGCGTAATGCGGGCGTCGAGGTACACGCCATCACAACCGTATTCGAACCACCCCGCTACCAATTTCAGAGCGACAAACTCCCGATTGACCTCGACGAACTGTTTGTACTCGGGCGAGTGTCCGTCCTTCTTATCAATCTCACAATAAGAAATATCGAGCAACAGATAGGTATATGATTCTGAGTGGTTCCAATTCCCAGTATCCGACGATAACAGGGGAAACAAACTCTCTAGCGCCGTGTTGAAAGATCGAAACAAAATAAGAAGGTGCCATTTTGTCACCGCAAGTACTAAGTGGTGTGCGGTCACACAACTTTCTGTGGCGGTAGATATGCGCGAAGGCGGAACACGGCTGGAAATCCTCTCCGTAGTCGCAACGCTAGAACGCGACCGAGAGAAGCCACCCCGCCAAAAAGACATCACAGAACAGGTCAGCGTAACACGAGGAACTGTCTCAAAGACGTGCACCTCGCTCGTCGAAGAAGGACAACTCCTCCTCGAAAACGGAGAATACCGTGTCAACGAGGAAATGCTCCTGCTCATCTACAAAGAGCATCTCGAAGGCTACCTCGTACGAGACTCTGCGAACAACGGGTTCGCGGACATAGTCGAAGCTCGCAACGAACTCCGAATACAGCTAAAAGGACAACTCCGTCAACTCGTGATGGACGGCGAAGAGGACGGCAGACGCCAGCTGATGGTGAACATCCTACGCGAAGTGCTGGTGTACGCGTCCACGTTCCGCGAGATCCAAACACTCCGTGACTACCTATTCACGGTCGATCACCTTGTCCGAACACTCGCCGCCCACATCACCACCAGCCCAGCCTTCGACAAAACCGTTGTCAAGCACTCGGACCCAATCCGCTTGCTGCTTCTCATCGCAGTAGCGCTTGACCGAGGATACAGCATGATGTCCAGCCTTCGCGCAACACACGAGGAACTCGACGAATTCCTCCCTGGAGAACCGGCAGAAGACCAGATGATCCGTTACCTCAACCCACAGTAACCTACATGTCCGAAGAAGTTTACCACGACGTCACGCCAGAAGAGCTCGGTAAGAAACTGTACAGCTGCGCAGACGCGATCCGCGACGCCGTCGACGAAACCCGGTACAAGAACTACATCCTCCCCTTGGTGTTCTACAAGAGCATCGATGACACCTTCGCCGACCGGTTGCAAAAGCAGAAGGAGCAGTTCGCCGGGGACGAAGAACTCGCACGGAAAGCGATCACCGGGATGTCCGTTCCCGACGACTACCGGTGGGAATCAGTCACCGAGCAGAGCGAGAACATCGCACCCTACCTGGATGAAACGTTTGACGCTCTGGAACGAGAGAACGACCGTCTACGCGGGGTCGTCCGCGTCACGTACAGTGATGAAGAAGCGCTGGGTGACCAGCGACTTCGCGACCTAATCCAACGCATCAATAGGTTCGAGTTGAGCACGGAAAAAGTCGAGAAGGACTTCCTCGGCGAGGCGTACATGTACATGGTCGGGGAGTTCGCCAAGGACGAGGGTAAGGAAGGCGGCCAGTTCTTCACTCCACCGGACGTGGTCGACCTGATGATCCGTGTGCTCGCGAAGACCGGATCCGAAGACGGGTTCGAGAAAGGTGCATCGTTCCACGACCCGACCTGTGGATCCGCAGGGTTCCTCGTCCACGCTGCCTCGTACTACCGCAACGAGCAGGGCGGCGACCCCAGTACGTGGAACGTCACCGGCCAGGAGCTGAACGCGGACATCGCCGCAATCGCACAGGTGAACACGTTCATGCACGGGCTCGAAGCCGAAATCCGGCGGGAGGACTCCCTCTCTAACCCGCAGTTCCCGAACTACCTGGCAGACGACGAAGGATTCGACTACGTCCTCGCGAATTTCCCGTTCTCAGCTGACTGGGCGAAAGACGACCTGAAAGACGACAAGTGGAACCGGTTCGACTGGGCAGACAAACTCCCACGAGCCGACCGAGGTGATTATGCCTTCATTATGCACATCGCCAAACTGCTCAACGATCAGGGCAAGGCAGCGGTCGTTGTCCCCCACGGCGTTCTTTTCAGGAAACACGAGAGCAAATACCGAGAGCCCATGATCAAAGAGGATCTGGTGGAAGCCATCATCGAACTTCCCGGAAACCTCTTCCAGAACGTCTCCCTCCCAAGCGCAGTTCTCGTGCTAAACCGAAATAAAGAGGAAGAGAGGAAAGGAGAAGTTCAGTTCATCCACGCTGCCGACGAGCGGTTCTACGTCGAGCGAAGTAACCACAACGACCTGACTGATGAAGGGCGTGAACGTGTGGTCACAGCCTTCGAAAACTGGAGTACAGAGGAACGAATGTGCCGTACCGTTTCCATTGAGGAGATCACCGAGAACAATTATAATCTCAACTTATCCCTCTATGTTGACACCACCGAACCAGAAGAAGAAATCGACGCCACAAGGGAGCTGAAATTGTTGCGTGATTCACAAAAGAAGCGTGACAAAATAGAGGCTCGGATGACCCAGCACATGGAGGCGCTAAACTATGAGTGAGGAAGCCTCACTGGACGACTTCGTAGAAGAAGAGTCACCTCCTAAGAATAAGACGCAAAGAGTAAGGCTTGGACCAATCAGTGCTAAGGTCCCCGTGGACTGGAGGGTCAAACCAATGAAATCCGTCTACCGAGAAACATCTATCGGAACCTCCGATAGAGGAAACGGAAATCAAGAGAATTTACCACTTATAAAGATGGGTGATATTAAGAGAGGTGATACATTCATTAGTGGGATAGATGAAGAAATAAAAAAGACCGATGAACTACTTGAGGAACACTCTCTTAAGAAGGGCGATCTGCTCTTCAACACGAGAAACACTCCAGAATTAGTCGGAAAAACTGCGGTCTGGGACGGACATTGTACCGCGGTTTACGATAACAACATCTCTCGTGTTCGATTCAAATCCAATATTTCGACACTTTTTGTCAACTATTTCCTTTCATCAGAACTCGGATGGAGACAACTGAGAGCGCGCGTCCAAGGCACAACAAGCGTGGCAGCGATTTATAACAGTGAGTTCGATAAATTCCAGATTCTACTCCCAAGTCTCGAGGAACAGCGAAAAATAAGTAGTGTTCTCTATACTCTCGATCAGGCGATCATACAAACAGAGGAGATAATCAACCAAGCAAATAAAGTAAAAGAAGCTGTCATTCAGGAATTCTACTCGGACGGTTACTATGACCATGACGAGTGGCAGGAGGGGAATAAGCAGGACGCTTATGTAATGACGCGAGCAGATGAGGTCCCCGCAGATTGGAAGATCTGTGAGGCGGATGAAATCGCTGACATTAAGACAGGGCACACGCCTTCAACGTCTGTCGATGAGTACTGGGGTGGAAGTATTTCATGGGTAGACATTCATGATTTGACTCAGTTAGAAAAGAACGTCATTACGACTACAGACGACACGATCACTGAGGAAGGCTTGGAAAACTCGGGTGCTAAGCTCCTACCAGAAGGTACGCTCGTTCTCTGCCGTACTGGTGCCATCGGAGAAACAGCCATCTTGGGGAAGGAGATGGCAACTGACCAAGACCAAGTGACGTTCGAGTGCGATGAAGATGTAGTGCTCCCACAGTACCTCATGTACCTCTTCGAGTACGCAACCCCACAGCTCGAACGACTGTCTGCTGGGAGTACGCACGACAAGATCCAGCTGCACTTCTTCTCCGATCTGGAGATCCCACTCCCCAGCTTCGAGGAACAAGAGAAAATCGTGGAAGCAATCGAATCAGTCGATGACGTGGTAGTCACGAACAAAGAACAACTAGAAAATCTACAACGCCTGAAAAAAGGCCTCGAGCAAGATCTTCTCTCGGGAGAAGTCCGCACAGCTGGCAAAGAGATCGACATACCCGACGAGGTCAAGCAATATGAGCCAGAGTGACTTTCCCGAATTCAATGAGCAGAAAGTCGAGTACGCTCTACTCGAGTGGCTGGAAGACGCCGGATGGGAATCCTACGGCGGACCCAATGAACCGGACGGCTGCACCCAACTCGACGCGAAATACGACCGCGAAGACAAAAGCGAAGTCATCTACTGGGAGCTACTGCGACAGAAACTGATTGACCTCAACGACAAAGTCACCGACCACAACGTCGACGACGTCATCACATCACTCCGCCGCGACTTCGCAGGAGACGGGCTGATCGAAACCAACCGTGATGTACACGAACTCCTGCAAAAAGGACGGCAAGTGACGCTCTCTAAATCCGATGGTACATCCGAGAGTGTAGTCGTCGACCTCATCGACTACGAGAACACGGAGAACAACTCATTGATAGCCGCCAACCAGTTCCGAGTCCGTCAACACGAGCTGGTGATCCCGGACGTCCAACTGTTCGTTAACGGTATCCCCCTCGTCGTAACGGAACTGAAGTCACTCACACAAGACAGTACGGTCACCGACGCCATCAACGACCTAGATACTTACGAGGACGACGCACCCCGACTCTTCGGATCTGTCTTGTTCAACGTCGCTGCCGACCACGAGAAAGCACGGTACGGATCTGTCGGTGCACCAGAAACCCATTACAACCCGTGGGAACCTGAAGATCCGATCGGTTCGTATAGCGAGTTGAAGGAGATGGCGTACTCCCTGCTCACACCAGGGACACTGCTCGACATCCTGAAACACTTCGTGTTCTACCAGCGGCAGCCGGGCGGGAACGTGAAGATCGTCCCACGGCACATGCAGTACCACGGCACCCGGGCGATCCTGCAACGAGTAGGCAGGGGTGAGTTCGAAAACGGTTTGATCTGGCACACGCAGGGGTCGGGGAAGTCGTTCACCATGTTCTTCACCGCGAGGAACCTGCTGTACCGGTCAGAGATCATCAAAACGCCGCAGGTTCTGATCCTGGTGGATCGGCAGAACCTTCGAGACCAGATGTCCGATGACCTGGGGAAACTCCTCGACTTCGAACATTACGAAGTAGTTACAGACGGAGCGAAGCAGTTACAGTCACTGATCGAAGAAGGACAGAGCCAGGTAGTCGTCACCACCATCCAACTGTTCCAAGACGTCGACAAAGACATCCAGAAGAACGATGAAACCGTTGTCCTCTCCGACGAAGCACACCGGTTCATGGAAGCCAAACTCGGGAGCAAACTCGACGCCGCCCTCGACCACTACTATCACTTCGGATTCACAGGAACGCCGGTAAACGAAAACACCGAAGCCGGGCGAAACACCTTCCAGCACTACTCCGAACCACGAGACGAAGAAGGCTACCTCCACCACTACTCGATGGAAGCCGGGATCAACGACGACGTGATTCTCCCGGTTCACTTCGAACTTCGGCATTCCAACCGAGACTGGGAAATCAACGACGACGTGATGGACCAGGCGCATGAGGCAGCTACCGGCAGCCTCGACTACGACGAACGAGACGAACTCATAAGGGACACGATCAACCAGCAAACCCTCGCAGAACTTCGTCCACGTGTCGAAACCATCGTAGAGGAAGTCGTCGAACACTACCAGAAAAAACTGGAGCCCAGTAACTGGAAAGGAATGGTCGTCACACCATCCCGGAAAGCTGCCGCACTCTACGGCGAAGAACTGCAAAAATACCTTGACCCCGAAGAGGTAGAGGTCGTGATCTCGTCAGCAGGAAGATCCGACCCGATCACACGCACCTACCACACTTCGAAAAGTGAGCGAGAAAAGATCGTCGAAGAGTTCAAAGACGAGGATGGAGATCCGAAAATCCTCGTCGTCTGTAGCATGCTGCTGACCGGGTTTGACGCCCCGATCCTCAAAACGATCTACCTCGATCGACCGCTAACCAACCACAACCTGCTGCAAGCAATCGCACGAACCAACCGGCCTGACGATGGGAAACAGAACGGTGAGATCGTGGACTTCGCAGGCGTGTTCGCAGAAGGGAACGTCGACGAAGCACTGAGCTACTACCCGCCAAACGTTCGAGAAGCCGCAGCAGAAGACATCAACGAACTCTTAGACAAGTTCGATCAAAAACTCGAGGAAGCACTCGAAATATTCAATCACATCGACGTCGAGGACAACCCGGAAGTGGTCGTCGAGTGCCTGACCTACCTGCGTAAAAACGCAGAGGCAAGACGCCGGTTCAAAGACTTGTACAGAGAGGTGGAGAACCTGTACGATACGCTGGCCCCGATGGGTGAGCTGGAAGACGAAAACACAGGCCGCCCGCAGAAATACAGCTGGCTAACACAGGTACACCTCGCGTATCAGCGGAGTATGAACCGGGAGAGCGAACCGGAGAAACAGCTCCGTGAAAAGACGAAAGAGATCGTAGAGGACAACATCGATGTCGATCGGATGGAAGAGGACTTCGAGGTTGTAGAATTCGGGTCCGAACACCTTGAACGGGTCCGAGACATGGATCCAGAGCAAGGGATCACCGAGGTTGCAGGTGCGGCTGACGATTACCTCGACGACCGATCCGAACACCACCCACGGTACCGGAAACTGAGTGAACGGGTTCGTGAAGTGGTCGATAAGTGGGAAAGCGACGAGGTTTCCGCTGACCGTGCGTACGAGGAGCTTGTTGAAATAGAAGAAGAGATCCTGTCGGTGAAAGACGAAGCCGAAGAACGGGGAATGTCACAGTCTGGGCACGCACTGTTCACCGCATTGATGGATGAAAGTGAAGACGGGTTTGTAGAATACGTTGACGGTGAAGACGAAGCTGAGTTCATCGCGAAACGAGTCGACGAAGAACTGGAGGAGCGGGTTGACACTGATTACGAGGACTGGCAGACCACGAAGCGAACACGTGAGGACATCCAGCAGCTTCTGCTCGAGGTGGTTGCGATTGAAGCAGAGAAACCTGAGCTGTGTAAGGATGACCGGTTCCTTGATGATGCTCGTGAATACCTTATCGAGAACTACGAGTCCGAGTAAACCCCGAATTCACGGTTTCTTCTCGTATAGCTGTTAGTCCGGTGTTTGAAGGTCGTCAAAACGGAAGTCAGCAGAGTCCAAACTGGGGTCATCAAATTCTACGGTGTAGATGTTTCCTCTGCTTGGATTATCCATTACGTCCGAGAGATCGTCTTCCAAAATATCCACTACCCTGCCTGTTTTCCCGTGATACCGGTGCTCCGGATCATCCGGTTTTGGGATATAGGCTTCAACTCGGTCACCAACACTAAATTCAGATCGCATAGTTCTACTTGTCAACTAACGCTTCTCCTTCTTCCACCGTATCAACGTCCAACAGTTCCAAATACTCCGAATCCAGCTGGATACGATCCTCAGTCTCTTCTGGCTGCTCTTCACCTGTTAACGGGCAAGACGCACCTGCCCGGGGATTCGGATACCGTACCCTGACCGATTTCTGATTAACACGGACCACCCTTCCAACTTGCAAACTTGGATTGCGGAATTTCACAACATCGTCTTTCTCTAACCGACTCCGCATTTCACCTCGCTGGCTCTCTCGTTCTTTCTTAGTTTGTTCACCGACAGAGGATCCAATCTCGTTCAAAGCACGTTGCTGCCCGCCACGTGCCGCTGCCCTTACACGGTCAATCTTCTCTTCTAATTCTTCTCTTGATTCTTGTTCTAACCGGCTTCGATTCTGCGCATTTTTTGTCGGGTAGTATGCTCGTCCAGCCTCAACTGGTGATGGCATTTCAGCCATCCGTCTACGTTTCCCCATCCAGTCATTGAATTGTCTTCGAGCACTGTTCACCCGGCGAAGCAGCATGTCATCTTGCAGGTAGTGGGGTTTCGCTTCGTCTGGAAGATCGCTGTACGCGGATTCAATCGTTTCCACCGTTTCCCTAGGGGGAGACATGACTCTTGGAACCGAAATCTCGTCTACCGCCGATACAACATCCTCAATTGTTTCCGGGTTTTCTACCGGTTCGAGCTCCTCTTTGTCTTCAACCGCTTGAAGCGCCTTTTTCCGGCCCGAACTGATTCCAAGAGGTTCGTCCATTACCCGGATGCCTCTTTGTTGACATTAGGTACCTGGCAAATTTCCTTTAGGTAGATCTTCATAGATAACACCAACTCAGGTTGCTTCTTCCCTTGAAGATTCGTCCATAGCACAGAAGCATAAATCCTCCCTGGATACACCGGTCAGTTTTGTTGGTTACGTAGCAGTTCTTCTAAAGCGATTTCTGCCTCTAATTCTCGTTTCTCCTGTTCCAAGTTTTGCAGGTCTCTCCAGCGTTCAGAATATCCTTCTCGCTTCACTCTGTACAACCGTTCCAACCTGTCACGTACTGTTTTCTCGTCGGGTTCGGGATTTCTCTCTGCTTGTTCGAAGCGCTTAGACTGTTTATAGATGGAGTCTTCCAGGTCCTAGATTCGTTCCCGTTCACGGATCTGCTGTTCTACTTGTCGGAGGTGGTCTCGCAGGGTTTCAATTCCTTCTCACTCAAGGCTCCGTCGAATACTGTCCGGAAAATTGTTGTTACGGTTGTCTTGTACGTCGAACCAGGTCACCCAGTATAGTTGCAGAAAGTACTGAATAAACAAATGCTGAAACAGACTTATTAAAATTCGCAGTGTCAGAATTCAGATCTCAATCGAGTCAGCAACAACATCCTGTCCATACCCTTCGCACACCCATTTGTCCTCGTCTAAAAACGCAAGATCATCCCAGTCATCGTCCTCACCAACCAGGTCCAATAAACCTTCATCACTATCCACAAGCAGCTCACTTACCTCGGAAACTATTCTCTCAACGAAATCCACGATTGTACCGATTATCCCGTTCTCGATCTGCACAGCCAGACTGTTAACAACGTGAGCAAACAATCGAAGCCCTGCAAGCTGACGCACATAGCCCAGTACGAAAGTTTCTGCAGCCTGGATCGTAGACCGTTTTACCTGCCGGGCAACACCCAACTTCAAAAACGTGACCTGAACCACCAACCCGGCAACACTCATCAGCAAGTTTTCCACCTTCTCACCCATCTCATCATCAGGAAGATTAGAATCTGCGTTAGCGAGTTCGCATGACTTCTCCGCTACCGTAATTAAGGAAGCAATCACTGGGAGAGCGGTTGAACCCCAATTCAGCATCTTGCTCAGATAATTCGAAAAATCAGTCGGTGGATCTACCGGAAAATGCTCGTCAATATCAGTCATTAGATCGTCAGCAAAACTGGTATACTGGTCGAACCGCTGAACATCGTTGGAGAATTCGTCCACAGATTTGCTTGAGAGTTCACTGGTACTACCCGACTCACACACGTCCTGGGCAAACTTTTGAACACTGCCAACCGTTTCATCCGTAGAACTCGAATCAAGCTCAGAGAACCACTTATCAAACTCCTCCAAGACACTTTGTTGGGCAACTTTAGACGAATCCTCTAATAGACGGACCTTCGGCTCAAGATCCATCTGCACAACACTCCGATTTCCATCTAATAATCCAGTATCAACCGCATCGGTCGGATCCACAACAAGCCAGAAATCAGTACCCGGAACCATGTAACGGACATATTTGGTTTCACCCGGCTCAATCACAAACACTTCTTCCTCAACACCACCGCTATGGTACTGCTCCAAATTTGGAGTACACTCTAACTCCCAGCTGTAACCAAATACAGGCCCGATTTCACGACAAATCTCAGGTCTCGCCTTCTCCCGGAACGCCTCCTCATTACGGTCAGAGATCAGAAACAACTCAGCCTTCTCACCATACACTGGAACCTCTACCTCACACTCAAGAAAAAGACAATCACTGATACCCACCACATCCTCTCCACCAAGATCCTGAGGTGAAATCTTCTGCATCCAGTACGGCTGCTCATCATTTAACTCCAACAAACCACGCCACTCAGCTACCGTATGATCCTCGGTAAGAGTATAATCCTCTGCATCCAGCTCTTCCGGCTTTGACGGTTCATCACCGGAACCGCCTTCGTCATCTGTGTCAGAACTATTTGACGTAGAAGAATCATCCTCTAACGATTGTTCAGAACAACCAGCAAGACCCACCACTCCAAGAGAAGAACCAGCCTTGAGAAGACCCCGTCTATCAATACCGCCCTCTCTCATTTTACATATCTAGAATTCAACTAAGCAGAAAAGACTTTCCCCCACTACAGAACACCGTCAGCACACACTCCACGAACAATCTCCAAATCATCGGACCGAGGGAGATATACAACATCGACACGGCAACCCAACTCTCCAACTTTATCTTCTAACTGCCGTAGATCCTTCTCAAAAGTGGTTTTACCGTACCCGTCCTGAGGCCACCAATCCATGAACACGAAATAACGCCTGCCCACCTCACCCGGATATTCCGCCAATGCTTGGACATCGGTTTCACCACCGTTTCGGAATCGGCCGCTCATGTTCATCGAGTGCTTGATCTCGCACAGTACGGAGAGCTCGGTGTGCTCGATGTCTACGAAATTCCCGATGCCCTCTTTCTTACCCTGCATCACGACCTGATTTCCTCCCGGGAACACCACGAGATCGAAGTCGGTTTTCGCCCCACCCCAGATACCTTCGTCGTAGAAACGAACTTCTGGCCGGACACGCGGTATTTCCTGGTTTTCTCGTTCAATCCGTTTGAACATCTCCCGGTTCCGCCAGTCATCCATGTTGCTGTGATCTTGGCGATAGGTGAGTGGGGCTGTTTCTGGTGTTAGCTGTGTTCGAAGCCGCCGGTACAGCTCCGGCATGATCGGGTTCTCGTTTCCGTAGTGGAACGGGTGCTCTTGGAAATCTTGGTGTAGATCGCGTAGTGTGTCTTCAAAGAGTTGGATATCGCGGGTCTGTGAAGTCATGTAGGGGTTAGAAGGGGTTTTCTAAACGGTGTCTGGTTATTTGTCGAGTAGGTCATCGACATTATCCAGGGCATCCTTGATCTGGTGGTGTTCTTCCCAAGTTTCGAATTCTACGTCTATAGCGAACTCCGCGAAAGTCTCGTACTCTTCTTGGAGTTCGGGGGAGTTCTCGAATTCACGGCTTGCCATTATGATGAAGTTGGTTGCAAGCTGTTTGGAGGATTTACCTGCCTTCTTCGCTTCTCTCGAGGCTTCGTTGCACTTTCCGACGAAGTCTTTGATCTCATGGTCAACCATTAGAAGTAGACAGTTCATCTACCGTTATCAAACCTGTTGGTGTAGAAGCTGTATCGTACGTTTTTCAGAGATCTGTGATTAGGAAGGGGAAGCCGATCAAAAGGATCAGTACTGTGGATTCAGAATCAGTAGTGCGAGTGGTAGCCCGATCGATTCGAATACTTGTTGGAAGTGCTCAACGTTTTCAGGACTGGCTATTGTCTCTCATGCTTGTTCTACTTCTTCGGCGGTCTGGTTAACTGTCGTTGTATGATTACCACTGGTCTCGTTCTCCACTGTTTCGTGTTCACCTGAACCAGAACAGGTTCCATATCCTTGTTAACTGGTTTTCAGAGCCGTCGGTGTCATCGCCGTTGCCAGGTTCGATTCATATCCGTTCCTTCAGTGAGTTCAGTGACCTCGAGAAGGCCTTCATCTGTTTCTTGGGTTTGGAGGGACCAGCCGAACTCTTCAGTGTCATCCAGTTACTCGGTGATATTGTAGCGTTGTTCTTGAGTAAACTGGACTGTAGTGTTGGCCTCGGGGTATGGCTGGATTTGGTGTTATACGAGGTCGAGTAGCATGGGGATCTGTCAGGCAATGGTTAGTCCTATTGTTGAGATTCCGGCGACTGCGATTCCTGCAGCTCCAAGGTAGAAGTACCCATCGTGCCGTTCCACGTGTTAGTGTTTTCGCTCTTCTGTAGGAGATTGTTGATACTGGTCAGCTGTCGCTGTGAAATCGAAGAGAGCAAGGACACCGCGTCAGCGGTGTCCGTTAGG
>NZ_AOHZ01000036.1 GCF_000337215.1 Natronolimnohabitans innermongolicus JCM 12255
ATCGCGATCGATCCCTCCTCGCCGTTTACCGGCGGCGCGGTGCTGGGCGACCGCATTCGGATGGCCTCCACCGTGGGCGACATGGACGTTTTCGTGCGCTCGATGAGCGCCCGCGGCACGCTGGGCGGCCTCTCGACGGCCACCGCGGACGCCGTCAAAGCCATGGACGCCTTCGGCAAGGACAAGATCATCATCGAGACCGTCGGCGCCGGCCAGAACGAAATCGACATCGTCCGCACCGCCGACACCGTCGCCGTCCTCGTTCCNTCCGGCGACGAAATCCAGACCCTGAAAGCCGGCATCCTCGAGATCGCGGACGTCTTCGTGGTCAACAAAGCCGACCGCGACGGCGCCGACCGGACCGTCCAGGAGCTGCGGGATATGATCCAACTCGACTCGGGCGACGGGTACGGCGGCGGTGGCGGCGGCCACCACAGCCAGGAGGTCATCGACGCTCACGACGACTGGGATCCCGAGGA
>NZ_AOHZ01000037.1 GCF_000337215.1 Natronolimnohabitans innermongolicus JCM 12255
GTAGACATCCAGGAAACGTCCGTCTTCGAGTACTCGAGGGAGGAGTCAAACGCCAGCCGAGAGATGCCGGGTTTCGAGAACCCACACGACCAAGCCAACGAGACGAAGACGCTCGAGCGGCCCGCAGAGACGCTCACGGTCTCACTCGAGATCGAACTCGACGGCGAGTTCGCGGCCGACCTCTCGGTCCCGCAAGGCGAGATCGACGCCGCCCTCGAGTCGGG
>NZ_AOHZ01000038.1 GCF_000337215.1 Natronolimnohabitans innermongolicus JCM 12255
GCTCGAGGGTGTTCCTTGTGATTGGCACCTTTGGAGAGGCGCACGCGGTTGTTCTTGGTGTCGTGGCGGATACCGTTTTGCTTCCACGTTACGGTAGAACGCGGGTGTTCTTCGTGGACGCGGCGGCCCTCGTCGTGGTAGTAGTTTTCTTTGCGGTAGCCGGGCGGATTGTCCCTATCATCGTCACTGGAGTACCACGAGTTGAAGGCTTCAGCGAGTTCCTCCAGAACCCGCTGGCTGGACTGTGAGTGCAGTCCCTTGTATTT
>NZ_AOHZ01000039.1 GCF_000337215.1 Natronolimnohabitans innermongolicus JCM 12255
CACGACCTCGATCCCTTCGACCTTCGCTTTGTACTCGAGAATCGAGGTGAAGCGGTCGAACGCCCACCCGTGTAGGTCGAGGTTGCCATGCGTACCCCAGTTTTTCGACTCGCCGTTCTCGTCATCGCGGACACCCTCCAGATCACCGACGTTGATGCGGCCAACACCCTTCTCGACACACCGTTCGACGATGTGTTTCGCCAAAGAGTGGAAGAAGTGTGTACGGCGTT
>NZ_AOHZ01000040.1 GCF_000337215.1 Natronolimnohabitans innermongolicus JCM 12255
TCGTCGCGAAGACGTTCAGCGAGGCGAACTCCTCGTCGCCCTGGAGTTTGGCCGCGAAGACGTACGTCGAGACGGCCGTCGGCGTCCCGAGCATGACGACCGTCGCGGTAAACGTCGCCGCGTCGACCGACAGCGCCGAGAACACCGCCCACGCGAGCGCGGGCATACAGACGATTTTCAACCCGACGACCGACCCCGTCGCGCCGAAATCGATCGACAGGGGGTCGATCTCGAGCGAGGCACCCACACAGGGCAGGGCCAGCGGCAGCGCGAACGAGCCGACGACGTCGAGGCCGACCGCGACGGTGCCGGGAACTGCCACGCCGCTCGAGCCGACTCCGAGGCCGGCGATCAACGCCAGGAGAACCGGATTTTTCGCCAGCCCGCGCAGTTCGTCCCCGATCGCGGCGTCGGCCCCGTTGAGCGTCGAGAGCACGAGGATCGTCAACGGCAACTGCGTCAGCGTGATGACCCCGAGGACGACGCTCGCGATCGCGGTCACCTCCGGTCCGAACGTCGCCGCGACCAGCGGGAGGCCGAGATAGCCCAGGTTCGAGTGATACGACTGGACGACGGCCACACTCCGCTGTCCGACCGACTCCCGGCGCCGGTGGACCAGCCAGGCCAGCGCCGCCGTCGTAAACAGGACGAACAGCAGGCCGCCGACCAGCGTCACCGACAGCAACTCGCCGATCGCCTGGTCGTACGTCGAGACGAAGATCAGCGCCGGCAACGCGACGTAGTAGGCGACGGCGTTCAGCCGCGCCGTCCGGCCGGCGTCGAGGATTCCCGACGCTCGCAGCCCCGCCCCCGCCAGGAGGACCACGAGCAACGCCAGCAGCCGGCCGAGCACTTCCATAGCGGTCTCGAGTCGGTTCGGGCGCTTTTAGCGTTCGGTTGCGGAATGAGATGTGAGGACGTAGCAAGAGCGAGCCGGCAGTATGCGAACGCATACATAGCAAAATGGATTAAGCTAACACTCGGTCGGAGACGAGCCCCGTTCACATTCTCCGTTCTGAAGACTGATTTCGAATCGAGCGCCGCCCTCGGCCCCCTCCGTAATCGCAACTGTCCAGTCGTGTGCATCTACAACGCGGGAGACGATGTTGAGCCCGAATCCGGTTCCGTTCTCCGCCGTCGTGTAGCCGGCCTCGAAAATCTCGTCGGACGCTGATTCTGGAATCCCCGGACCGTCGTCCTCGACATAGAATCCGTCGGCTGTTTCGCCGACCGTCACCGTGACGGTCTCGCCGGCGTGTTCGATTGCGTTCCGGAACAGATTCTCGAATAGCTGTTTGAGTTGGTCCCGGTCGGTCGCAATCGTCCGATCCGTTTCGACGGCGAGTGTTGCGTCTTTTGTCGCCACCGTCCCCCAACACTCGCGAAGAATTTCGTCGAGTGCCACCGCTTCGATCTCCATTGCAGCAGTCCCGACTCGCGCGAGCGTGAGCAGATCTTCGGTGAGCGCCTCCATGCGGTCGAGCGCGTTCTCGATATCCGCGATGTGATCGCTGTCACACTCCGCCTGCAGTAACTCGAGTCTCCCCTGTGCGAGTTGGATCGGGTTTCGGAGGTCGTGGCTGACGATGCGCGTAAAGTGATCCAGCCGTTCGTTCTGCTCGACGAGTTCCGTCTGTCGCTTTTTCTGTTCGGTGATGTCGCGATCCATCGCCACGAACCGATCTTTGCCGTCTAGCGCGAGGCGGATAAGGTGAATCTCGACGGGCACAGTCGTTCCGTCCGCTCGTTTGAGTTCCCCTTCGAATCGCTGTGGGACGTTCGTCGGCAAGCTCTCCCAGAACGATCGCGCTCGGTCCGGGTCGGCAGCCGCGTCGAGTTCCCAGACGGTTTTCCCGATAATTTCGTCCTCCGTATAGCCGAGTTTGGTGCACATCCGCCCGTTGACGTCGCAGATGACGCCGTTGGCATCGTGGATCGCGATCATATCCGGCGAGTGTTCGAAGAGTGCCTCGAGTCGTGCAGCCTGTGACCGTAACTGCTCTTCGTGAGTTTTCTTTTTCGTTACATCATCCTGAAAGCCGACGAAATACTCGATATCGCCGTTGTCGTCGAAGAGCGGGGCGATGCGAACGCGGTTCCAGAATTCGGTGCCGTCCGCGCGGTAGTTCCGGAGTTCGACGGTGACAGACTCCCTGTTTTCGACCGCGGCCCGAAGGTTGGCGACTGGTTCGTCGCGCGTTTGCTCGCCCTGGAGAAACCGGCAGTTCCGCCCGAGGACCTCGTCCCTCTCGTAGCCGGAGATGCTGGTGAACTCGTCGTTCGCATAGATGATCGGGTTATCCTCGGCGTGCGGGTCGGTGAGGGTGATGCCGACGGGCGCTTCGTTCATCGCTCGCTCTCTCACCGACAGCTCCGTTTCCACGGTGTCGTCGGTGGTCGGTTTCGAAAGCGTACAGATGAGCGAGCCGTCGTCCGTGTACGAGAGCGTGTGCTCGAGGTCGATCACGGTTCTATCTTTCCGGACGAACGACGTCTGGCCGTGCCAGCGGCCGTCCCTGGCAGCGGGTAGCAATACGTCGTAGATCTCGTCGACGTCCGCATCACGGTAGAGCGTCTCCCAGTGGGCCCCGACGAGTTCGTCACGCTCGTAGCCGAGTAGTTCCGCGTACGCCGAGTTCAGATACTCGATCTCCCCATCGTTGCTCAGGATAGCGATCCCGTCGTGAGCGGTTTCGATCGCTTCGAGGCCGCGGTCGAGGTAGCGTTCGGCCCAGTAGTGTTCGACGGCATTCTGGATGCGGTTCGCGAGTACCTGATACTGTTCGGTGCCGCCCCCCTTCTGGAGGTACTCCGTGACGCCCGCAGTGATCGCTTCACTCGCTATCTCCTCGGATCCTTTCCCGGTAAAGAGGACAAACGGGAGATCGGGATGGTTCTCTCGGACGCGTTGGAGGACCTCGAGGCCGTTCGATTCGGGCATGTCGTAGTCGCTTACGATGCAGTCGAACGCGGTGTCACTGTCCCGGAGTGTAGTGAGCGCGTCTTGCGGATCCGTTTCGGTATGTACGGCAAAGTGGTCACGTTCTCGCTCGAGGTACGTCGCGACGAGATCTGCAAACCGTTGATCGTCCTCGAGGTGGAGGATATCGATAGTTTTCGAACGAGATAACAGAGACGCAGTAAGAGAGGGGGGATTCGGACTCATACTGAACGGCTAGTAGTTGGGAAGTAGAGACTCTTGAATAGCATGGCCCTTTCCCGACGGTCTGTGGCCTATACTAGTCTTTACAGAAGACCTAGGAGAATGCCCCGAGGCTTGACCCGAGGCGATTCACGAGGTCGGTGGATTCTTTCGAACGAAATAAGGAGTGGGTTGGGACAGATTTGAACCACGCCCGAGAACCTGCTCGCTTCGCTCGCAGAACCTCGGTCTCGTTCAAATCTGCCCAACGTAACGAATTTGCTGCTCGCGGTTTGCTCGCAGCAAAATTAGTGGGTTGGGGCAGATTTGAACTGCCGACTTCCTCCGTGTGAAGGAGGTATCATAACCGGACTAGATCACCAACCCGCAGGGGGTTGTATCAGTCCGTCCGACTTAAGACTTCCTTTCAGCGGTCGTCGGACGTCCCTCGAGCGAGCGACGCTCGAGCGCTGCCGGCGACGGATCGGGCGCGGCCACGGACGAGTTCGAGGCGGGTCGGTTCGGGGTTGCGACCGACCAGCGAACGCACGCGAGTCGCGTAGGGGGCGGCGGTCTCCTCGAGGCCGAGCTTCGCGTGTTCACCGGCGCGTTTCAGGTAGTATCGGGCGTCGTCGAAGTGTTTGTTCATGGTGAGACGTAGGGAGGGTGGCGCCCGGGTATTATAGCCCTTTTGTGGGCGACAGAGCCGAATCGAAGACCGGACGACATACGTCCCTGGGGGATCGTCTCACGGGTATGAACGAGTTGCAGCCGGTCGCCCTCGAGCGAGACGAGGCGACCGCCGATCTGGTCGTTACGGGCGGATCGGTCTACGGGTCGAACAGGCGAGCGGTCCTCGAGCGAGACGTCGCGGTCGTCGGCGATCGCATCGCAGCGCTGCTCGACGACGCCGACGCCGTCGTCGGCCCCGAGACCACGGTTATCGACGCGAGCGGTCGGTACGTCCTGCCGGGGTTGATCGACGCCCACACGCACGCGGATCTCAAGGTGACTCCGGAACGCGCCGTTCCGGGGACCCTCGAGAGCGGGACGACGTCGATCGTCACCGAGACGTCCGGCCTCGGGCTTCACTTCGGCGCCCGCGGCGTCGAGACGACCCTCGAGCGCACCGCCGGGAGTCCCGTAACGACGTATCTCGCCGTGCCGCCACAGCCGTTCGTCGACACCTTCGAGCCGCCGCGCGGCGACGCGGACGCCCTCGAGGACTGTGCCGACCTGCTCGAGCGCGACCGCGTGATCGGCGTCGGCGAGATCGACTGGATCCACGTCGTTGGTCACGAGCCGCCGCTCTCGAAACTCGTCGACGCCGCACACGACAGCGGCGGCGTGGTCGTCGGCCACGGCGCGGGCTGCCGGGGCGACTCGTTGCGAGCGTTCGCGACGGTGGTGGACAACGACCACGAGGCGATCGCCGCCGAGGGAATGCGCGAGCGGGCCGCGGCCGGCGTTCACGTCGTCGGCCGCTGCGGGTCGAACCGCGACGACCTCCCGGCGCTCGCGGCGGCCGCGCCCGACCTCGACCCGGCGAGCGTCTCGCTGTCGACCGACGGCATCGACCCCGACGAACTGCTCGAGGGGGTCGGGATGGCCGACGTCGTCGCTCGAGCGATCGAACTCGGGATCCCGGCACAGGACGCGATCGACGCCGCGACGCGCAATCCGGCCGAACAGTTCGGCCTCGAGGGCCGAGGGCGGATCGCCGCCGGCGCTTATGCGGATCTGCTGGTCGTCGACGATCTCGAGTCGATGGGCGTCGAGACGGTCGTCGCGAACGGCGAGGTCGTCGTCGCCGACGGCTCGGCGACCGTCGCGCCCTCGACCGATCCCTATCCGGACTACGTCACCGAGATGGTCTCGATCGACGACGGCGTCGGCGAGGACCGATTTACCGCGCCGGCGTCGGCCGCGCCCGACGGCGTCGTCCGCGCGCTGGCGGTCGGTTCGGGGCTCGTGACGACGGAAACGGTCGCGGAACCCGCGGTGACGACCGTCGAGGGCGATGCGGTGGCAGGCGGCGCCGCGGGCGATCGACTCGGTCCCGATCCGAACGCCGACGTGCTCACGGCGACGCTGCTCGATCGGACGCCGGCCACCGACCGCGGCTTCACCGGCTTCCTCACCGGGTTCGGCCTCGAGTCCGGCGCCGTCGCGACGAGTGCGACCTGGGAGCGAATCGGGCTGACGACCGTCGCCGCCGATCCGGCGGACGCGGTCGTCGCGGCTCGGCGCGTCGCCGAGCTAAACGGCGGGTTCGCCGTCGCTCGAGACGGTGACGTCGTCGCCGACCTCGAACTGCCGGTCGCCGGCGTCGCCTCCAACGCGCCGCTCGAGGACGTTGCGGACGGGTACGAGGCCCTCGAGGACGCGCTTCGCAGGGGCGGCGTCGAGATCGACGATCCGCTCGTGACCCTCGAAACGCTGACGTTCCCGGGCGTGCCGGCGCTGAAGCTCACGCCGTCGGGGTACGCCGACGTGCTCGGGCAGCAGGTCGTCGGCCTCGACCCCGAGACGGAGGCCGGGGCCGCCGATGTCGAGTCCGACTCCGAGTCGGAGACGTAGTCGCGAAAACAGCGCTGCGACCGTAGCCGCCGATCAGTAGCTGGGCGATTCTTCCGGCTCGCCCTCGCGGGCGTTGACGACGCGACCGAGCGTGAACAGGCCGTCCGAAAGCCGGTTCAGGTACTGGACGGCGAGTTCGTTGATCTCCTCCTCGCGGGCGAGCGCGACCGCACGCCGTTCGGCTCGCCGACAGACCGTTCGAGCGTGGTGCAACTGAGCGCCGTGGTCGCTGCCCGTCGGCAGGATAAACGAGGTCAGCGGCTCGAGTTCGTCGTCGTACGCGTCGATCCAGTCTTCGATCGTCTCGACG
Organism: Natronolimnohabitans innermongolicus JCM 12255; assembly: GCF_000337215.1. GTDB lineage: Archaea > Halobacteriota > Halobacteria > Halobacteriales > Natrialbaceae > Natronolimnohabitans > Natronolimnohabitans innermongolicus. The sequence continues at coordinate 6,033 of NZ_AOHZ01000040.1, forward strand.
TGCTCGGCGCGGATCGCGGGGTCGTCCTCGTCGGGGTCGGGGTTCGCGAAGTCGGCTTGCACGACGTGGAGGTGGTTCTGGACCTCGCGCAGTTGTGCGTCGACGTCGTCGTGACCCGTCGGCCGGATCGTCCCGATCAGGGCGTTGAGTTCGTCGACGGTGCCGTAGGCTTCGATGCGCTCGCTCGTTTTCGAGACGCGGCTCATGTCCCGCAGGTCGGTCTGGCCGTCGTCGCCGCGACCGGTGTAAATCGACATACTCGAGTCGACGGACGGCGAGTACTTAATCTCTGGCGAGCGTGCGCTCGTCGTCAGTCGGGCTGCACTCGAGGTAGTCGCCGTGATCGGTACGTTAAACACGCGGCCCGCCCAACACCCGCGCATGACGATGGAACTCGATCACGAGTGTCCGAACTGCGGCGGGGAGAAGACGTTCTACCGCGCTGCGAGCACGACGCTCCACCTCGGCGAGAAGGTCAAGTGGCACTGCCCGGACTGCGACTACGGCTTCGTTCGAATCGGCGACAACGGAACGGCCGTCGACTCGAGCGCCTGATTTTCGCTGCTCGTCCGTTTCGACCGATTGCCTCGAGTTCTCCACCGGGACCGACCGCGTTCAGTAGTCGATCGCGGACTGTTCGTAGGCCGGCGACACCGATCGGATGATGTTCGCGACCTGCTGGAGTTCCATTCCCAGCAGGACGACGATATCCGACAGCGAGACGATCCCGGCGAGTTCGCCGTCCTCGACGACGGGGACGCGGCGGACCCCCCTTTCGGACATTTGTCCGAGCAGTTCGTAGAGGCCCGTCTCGGCGTCGACGGTCACTAGCGGCTCCGAGACGATCGTCTCGACCGGCGTCTCGCTCGTGACGTCGGTTCCCCCGAGGACCGCAAACGCGAGGTCGCGGTCGGAGACGAGCCCGACTGGTTCCCCGTCCTCGGTAACGACGACGCTTCCGACGCGGTTCGACTGCATCGTGTCGACGAGTTCGGCGAGTGTCGTCTCCGGATCGGCGGTGACGACCGTTTCGCGCGTGATGTCGATGACTGCCATACGAACCGTCCGACCGCCGGGACCATAGTGGCTGTCCTCGAGGTGCGTCGTCGGGTCGCGAGTGTCCAACGATTTATTGCTCGATGCGGGAGAGGATGTACGTATGCAAGGGCGGAGACTGGCGACGACCGACGAGCTCATCGCGATCGTGAGTCCCGACAGCGACGAGACACTCGCCCGACTCGCCGAGTGGACCGACGAGCGGGGGATGGATCTCTCGACGGTCGACGTCGGCGACGATATCGGCGACGTCTACGACGAGAACCGGGCGACCCTCGGCGTGACGCTCGGCGGCGACGGGACCTTCCTCGAGGGGATCAAGACGTTTTCTCCCCGGAACATCCCGCAGCTGGGCGTCAATACGGGCACGCTCGCGTTTCTCGCTCGAGTCGAGCCGGAGGATCTGGCCGACGCCCTCGACGAGACGCTGCGCGGACGGGCCGCCGTCGACAGTCGCCAGCAAATCCACGTCGACGCGCCGGGCGTGGACGCGACCGGGATCAACGACGTCATGATCCAGCAGGTGCCCCCGGAGAACCCCATCGACCGGAAGGTGACGAGACTCGATGTCTACGCGGACGAGGAGTACGTCGGCGAGTTCGAGGGAACCGGACTGGCCGTCTCGACGCCCACCGGCTCGACGGGCATCTCGCTGTCGGCGAGCGGGCCGGTCCACTATCCCGTCAACAACCACACGCTCCAGATCGTCCCGCTGCACACGCACAAACTCGGTGTCAGGCCGATCGTCGTCTCGCCCGAGACGGAGCTGCGGATCGTCACGCAGGGACAGGCCAGTCTGCTCGTCGACGGGGGCCGGGCTCACACCATCCTGACGGCGGACGACGAAATCGCCGTTACCGGTGCCGACCAGCTCGCCCACGTCGTCCGGACCAGCTACGACGACCACTTCTTCACCGCGATCACGAAGAAACTCGGCTGGGACGTCCGCGACGCCGAGGTTCCGGACGAAAAACGCCTCGAGAACCGCTCTCCAACGCGGTCGGGAACGACGGGAGAGAGTACGGGTTTCGTCGAGCGCGCGCTCACCGTCGCCACCGAGGCGGCGCAAGCCGCCGGCGAGCCGCTGCGAGAGCTTCACGGGCAAGTCGAATCGGTCCACCACAAGACCGACAAGTCCGATATCGTCACCGAGGCCGACCACCAGGCTGACCGGATCATCACGACCGTCGTCCGCAACGAGTTCCCCAACCACAACCTCTTTTCGGAGGAGAGCACCCGTCAGCGAGGCACCGACAGCGACTACACGTGGGTGATCGATCCGCTGGACGGAACCGGGAACTTCGCCCACGGCAACCCGAACTACTCGATCTCGATCGCGCTCATCGAAACCGGCGAGCCGGTACTCGGCGTCGTCTACGTTCCGGAAACCGACGAACTGTTCACGGGCATCGCCGACGGCGGCGCCTGGCGCGACGGCGATCCGATCGAGACGACCGACCGCGACGCCTTAGACGAGAGCATGCTCATCTCCGGCTACGACCCCGACGGCACCTTCCTCTCGCACTTCTATCAGGAGTCACGCGGCGTCCGCCGCCTCGGCTCGGCAGCGCTCAACCTCTGTTACCTCGCCAGCGGCAGCGCCGACGCCGTCTGGGAGCACGACACCTACCCCTGGGACATCGCCGCCGGCCTCGTCATCGCCCGCGAGGCCGGCGCGCGGATCACCGACGAGGCCGGCGAGGCGTTCTGCTTTTCACTCGAGACGGACGGCCGAACGGCCCTCCTCGGCTCGAACGGCCCGTTACACCCGGCGCTGCTCGAGCACATGGAAGACGGCGTGCCGGCGCTTACGCAAAGCGAAGGCGAGGCGTAGGGGGCGTAGTTGCGGCGAAAACGAACCGTCGGCGTCGGGATTGGGCTACTCGTCGCGGTCCGCGAGCGCGTGCCAGGAGAGCCGCGGGCTTCGCGCGGCGCTGGTCTGGTCGATCCGCCGCGCCGTGGTCCGATCGGGCGCGGCCTCGAGCGTCTCGTCGTCCTCCTCGGCGACGGCGTTGAACGCCGCGGCGAGTCGGTCGAGCGTCTCTCGGCTCTCGACCTCGGTGGGTTCGGTCATCAGCGCCTCGGAGACGATCTCGGGCCACTTGGTCGTCGGCGGGTGGACGCCGTAATCGAGCATCCGCTTTGCGACGTCGGCAGCGTCCTGGTCGCCCGCGCTGGCGACGAACTCGTGGTGGAACGGCTCGTAGGGCACCTCGTACTCGATCCGACTCGCGAGGTAGTTCGCGTTGAGCACCGCCTTCGCGCTGGCGTCCGCGAGTCCCTCGTCGCCGAGGCGGGCGATGTAAGCGAAGGCCTTGATTAGGACGAGCCAGTTGCCCTGGTAGCCGTGGACCGTCCCGATCGTGTGTTCGGGGTCGAACAGTTCGTAGCTCGTCTCCGTCCCGCTCGAGCCGTCCGCGTCCGTCGCCTCCCGTACGCGAGGCGCCGGCAGGAACGGCGCCAGTTCCTCGACGACGCCGACCGGGCCCGCGCCGGGGCCGCCGCCCCCGTGGGGCGTCGCGAACGTCTTGTGGACGTTGTAGTGCATCACGTCGAAACCCATGTCGCCGGGCCGGGCGCGGCCGAGCAGGGCGTTCAGGTTCGCCCCGTCGTAATATAACAGCCCGCCCGCGTCGTGGACCAGTTCGGCGATCTCCTCGATGTCGCGCTCGAAGAGGCCGAGCGTGTTCGGGTTCGTCAGCATGAGTGCGGCCGTGTTCTCGGAGAGGGCGGCCTCGAGCGCCTCGAGATCGACCCGGCCGTCGTCGTCGCTCGGCAGCGAGACGACGTCGTAGCCGCCGAGCGCGGCCGTCGCGAAGTTGGTTCCGTGGGCGCTCTCGGGGACGATAACCTCGTCGCGGTGGCCCTCACCTTCGTGTTCGTGGTAGGCCGCGGCGACGCGAATGCCGACGAACTCGCCGGCCGCACCGGCAGGGGGCTGGAGCGTGACGGCGTCCATGCCGCCGATCCGCCCGAGGTAGTCCTGCAGTCGATAGAGGAGTTCGAGGGTGCCCTGAACCGACCGCTCGGAGCGGTCGGGGTGGACGGCCGCCGACGAGAGCGCGGCCACGTCCTCGGTGAACTTGGGATTGTACTTCATCGTACACGAGCCAAGCGGGTAGGGGCCACTGTCGATTCCGTAGATCATCTGGGAGAGGCGCGTGTAGTGGCGGGCCAGTTCGGGCTCCGAAAGTTCGGGTAACTCGAGGGCGTCCCGCGTGAGGTCGTCGGGAAGCGGGGAGTCGGTCGCGGCATCGTCCGCGTCGCCGCTCGACTCGCCGTCGCGTCCGCCGATCTCGACCCGCGTCAGGTCCTTCTCCGACAGCAGCGGCTCGTACTGGCCGTCCTCGACGTAGCGCGCCTGATCGTAACGGACCTGCTCGTCGTCGCGTGCGTCCTCGAGGTCCTCTCGGTCGTCGCTCATCGGACCACCTCCTCGAGCGCGGCGACGAACGCGTCGATTCGGTCGTCGCTCACGCCGGCCACGCAGAGTTGAATCTGGTGCTCGCCGACGACGTGGACCGCGAAGCCGCGCCGCTCGAGGTCGTCAGCGATCGCCCGTGCGGGCTGGTCGACGCGGACGACGAACTCCCGAAGGTGGTGTCGGTCGTGGACCGGCGCTGTGACGCCGACGAGGTCGTCGACCCGCTCGGCGAGGTCGCGGGCGCGGGTGACGCCGCGGTTCGCGAGGTCGACCATCCCGCTCGGCCCCAGGGAGGCCGCGTGCATCGCGGTCCGCAGGGCGACCCAGGCCTGATTCGTACAGATGTTACTCGTCGCTCGTTCGCGGCGGATGTGTTGCTCGCGGGTCTGTAAGGTGAGGGTGTACGCCCGCCGGTCGGTCGCGTCCTCGCTGGCGCCGACGAGACGGCCGGGCACCTGTCGGAGGTAGTCCTCGCGACAGGCGAACAGCCCGAGGCCCATCCCGTAGCTCGTCGGCAGCCCCAGGACGCTCGCGTCGCCGACGACGACGTCGGCGCCGACGTCCGCGGGCCGCTGGAGCACGGAGAGCGCGATCGGGTCCGAGCCGAGAACGAACAGCGCCTCGTGGTCGGCCGCGAGGTCACCGACCGACTCGAGGCCCTCCTCGACCGTTCCTCGAACCGTCGGGTTCTCCGCGTAGACCATGACGACGTCCTCGTCGACCCGTTCCTCGAGCGCCGCGAGGTCGACGTTGGCGTCGTCGGTCGGGTACGTTTCGACCGCGAGGTCGGTGCCGGCGACGTAGTTTTCGAGCGTCGAGCGCCGGCCCTCGAGTACGAGGTCCGGGACGAGCACGCGGTGGCCGCTCGTATCGCGGACGCGTTCGGCCAGCGTGGCGGCCTCGCCGAGCGCCGTCGCAGCGTCGTACATCGAGCAGTTGGCGACCTCGAGACCCGTCAGTTCGACCAGCAGCGACTGGTACTCGAACAGCGCCTGCAGGAAGCCCTGTGACACCTCGGGCTGGTACTGCGTGTAGGAGGTGAGAAACTCCGAGCGGTCGGCGAGGTGGTCGACCAGCGAGGGCACGTAGTAGCCGTAGTGACCGCGGCCGAGCAGTTCCGTCAGGTCGTCGTTGCGACCCAGCACCGATCGGACGAGTCGCCGCGTCTCCCGCTCCGATCGGGCGTCGATACCGAACTCCCCGTCGAACTCGACGGCGTCGGGAATGTCGAACAGCGCCTCGACCGACTCGGCGCCGATCGACTCGAGCATCCGCGACTGTTCTGCGTCCGTGTGGGGAGCGTACGGACTCCCCGTGGCGTCTGACCCGTTCATTGGTAGTCGTGGTCCCGACCGAACCGTACCGTCCATCTCCTCCCGCGCGAACGGCGGGAATCGATCCGAGACATGATATCCGGCTATAACGGTCACGGACTAATGAACGCACCCCTTCCGGGCCGGCCGGTAACTCGGTACAGCGGACCGTCTCATACGGACTGCTGTAAGTCATTGACGGAGCGACCGCAGGAGGGCGCGTGGTCGCTCCGGTAAATCGTTACAGCAGACCGTCTCAGTCGTCGCGGCCGTCGGACTCGGTGTCGGTGCTGGCATCGGCATCGGATTCGGTACCGGCATCGGAACTGGAATCCGTATCCGTCTCGCTGCCGGCGTCGCTTCCCGACTCGAGGTCGGCGTCGGTCGCTCGATCCGGGCCCGCCGTCCGATTCGAGTCAGCCGCCCGCGTCCGTTCGGCGTCGGAGTCGGCCGGCGCGTCTCGAGCACCATCGCTCGAGTCCGCCGTCGAGGGCTCCGCGTCCTCACGAACGCCGGTTTCGGAATCGGTGTCGACGGCCGGCTCTTCGGCGTCTTCGCCGGGCTCGATCGCTCCGTTTCGCTCCCGAGCGAAGGCGTCGAGCGTGACCTTCGCCCCGCCGAGGATAACCGGGCCGATAAAGAGGCCGACGGCGCCGAAGACGACGAGGCCGCCGAAGATACCGACGACGATGATCGCGGAGTTGAAGGCGCTCGTTCGGCCGATGAGCGCCGGTCGGAGGTAGGTGTCCGAGGCGCTGACGATCGAGCCGTAGGCGATGAGCGCCGCGGCGGCGATGAAGTCTCCGACGACGAGGAGATAGATCGTGACGGGAACCCAGACGCCGAAGGCGCCGATCAGCGGCAAGAGCGCGAAGACGAACGTCAGGACCGTGAGCAAGACGACGGTCGGAACGCCGAGTGCGGCGAGACCGACGCCGAGTGCGATCGCCTGAATAGCCGCGACGGCGACGTTGCCGACCACGGAGGCCCACATGAGCTGATCCAGTTCGGCCAGAAGCTCCCGCTGAATCTCGTCGTCGATGGGTAACACGCGCCGACACCACGCGACGAGTTGATCGCCGTCGCGCAACAGCGCAAAGAGCACGAACACCGTCACCGTCAGCCCGATGAGAATCCCCGGAAGCCCGCTTACGATTTCGATCCCGGTCGTCGCCAGCTCCTGTAAGGTCGTCCCGATCGGCTCCTGATACGCTTCGTAAAGATCGGCGAGTTCGATGTCCGGATCGATCACCTCGAGGCGCGACTCGATGTCGGCCACGCCGATGGTTCCCTCCTGGACGGCCGTGATCACCTGGAGCGCTTCCCGAAGCGCGACCACGAGGAGGTACGCGACCGGCAACAGGATCGCGAGAATCGCGACGCCGACGAGGATGAGCGCCGACACCATCGAGCCGACGACCGGCTCGAGGCGCCGCTGGGCCGGCATGAGAATGTACGCGAGGACGACGCCGAGGAGGACGTACTGCAAGTACGGCAGGAGGATGAGTGCCGCTAGCGACACGGCGACGACCGCGAGCACCGTCAGCCCGACGCGGTTCGAGAGCCACCCCGGCGTATCGATTCCATCGGCCATCGCGTGTGGGTATGCGGGCCTGACAAATTACTGCGTTGCTAGCACTCACAGACGGAGACGACGCGACGGCAGCGTGGCCCGCGTTGTCGACCGCTGGCACGTCAGTGTGTCATACGGTTTCCTGTCCGTCAGTTCCGGCGCAACCGCCGCCCGGGTCGCAGTTGCGCCGGGACATCGGTACAGCAATCCGTCTCAGTCCTTGAGCAGCGCCCTCGAGGAGTTGGTGACGACGAGCAGGCTGCTCAGTCCCATCGCGACGGCGGCGAACAGGGGGTTGAGCAGGCCCGTGACGGCGAGCGGGATCGCGATGCCGTTGTAACAGAACGCCCAGCCGATGTTGCCCTTGACGCGGCGATCGGTCGCGCGGGCGAGTTCGAAGACGGTGTCGACCGACGAGAGGTCGTCGTCGACGAGGGCGACGTCGGCCGCGTCGGCGGCCATCGCCGTCCCGCCGCCAAGCGCGATGCCGAGGTCCGCGGCCGCCAGCGCGGGCGCGTCGTTGGTCCCGTCGCCGATCATAACCGTTCGGCCCGTCTGCCGAAGTCGGTCGACCGTTTCCGCTTTCCCCTCCGGCGGGACGCCCGCGAAGACTCGGTCGATGGCGTCGTGGTCGCGGAACTGACTCGCCGCGCGGGCGTCGTCGCCGGTGAGGACGACGATCTCGGTGTCGGTCTCGCCGATCGCGGTCAGCGTCTCGTCCCACCCCTCGCGGAGGTCGTCGCCGACGACGATCACGCCCGACGCGCGGCCGTCGCGGCCGACGGCGACCGGAACGCGGCCGGTCTCGCGGTGCTCTCGGACCGTCTCGAGGACGTCCTCGGGGACCGTCCAGCCGCGGTCGCGGAACAGGTCGGGGTGGCCGACGAGAACGTCGTCGCCGTCGACGACGCCCGAGACGCCGTTTCGGTGACTCTCGAAGTTTTCGACGCGGTCGTCGGCCGCGGGCGCGTCGTCGGCGTCGTCGGCTGCAGTCTCGGCGCCGGCGTCAACGCCCGCACCGGGACCGGGAACCGCGCCGCCGTCGGTCGCTGGCTGTTCCTGCCCGGTCCCTACTGCGGTTTCGGCCCCGGCAGCCGCGATCGCTTCGCCGACCGGGTGCGAGGAGCGACGCTCGAGCGTCGCCGCCTGCTCGAGCAGCCCGTCGTCGCAGTCGGCGTCGACGACCGTCATGTCGCCGGTCGTCAGCGTCCCCGTCTTGTCGAAGACGACGGTGTCGGCGTCGCGGATGCGCTCGAAGACGCTGTCGTCGAAGACGACGATCGATCGCTCGAGGGCGTCGCGGATCCCGGCGGCGACGGCCAGCGGCGTCGCCAGCCCGAGCGCGCAGGGACAGGAGACGATCAGGACGGTCAGCCCGATGAGCAACGACTCGCCGAGGCCGGTTCCGACGACGAGATAGAGGAACGTGACGACGGTCGCGAGCACGAGCACGAGCGGGACGAAGATCGTCGCCAGCTTGTCCGCGAGCTTCTGGATGCCGTGGGTCCCGCTCTGGAGGTCCCAGACGAGTTCGCTGATGCGGTCGAGCGTGCTCGTGGCGTCCTCGCCGACACGGATCGTCAGCGCGCCGTCGGAGACCGTCGAACCGCCGACGACGTCGTCGCCGTCGACTTTGGTGACCGGCAGGGACTCGCCGGTGACGACCGCCTCGTCGACCGCGGCCTCGCCATCGACGACCGTGCCGTCGATGGGGATGCGCTCGCCGGTCCGGACCGCGACGCGGTCGCCGGCCTCGAGGTCGTCGACGGCAACGTCCTCGGTGTCGCCGCTCGGTCCGAGTCGGCGCGCCTCGTCGACCTGTACGGCCGTCAGGTCCGAGAGCCGCTCGGTCGCCTTGCGCTTGATCTCGGACTCGTAGTAGCCGCCGACGGAGACGATGACGATGATCGCGACGGTGACGTCGTAGTAGAGGTGGGGCTCGTCGGCGACGGCGATCGCGAGCGTGCTGTAGAGCCACGCGCTGACGGCCGCGATCGTCACCAGCAGGTCCATGTTCGGCGACCGCGTCTTTACCGCGACGTAGGCGCCTTGCAGGATTGGCTTGCCGGTGACGCCCAGGATGATCGTCGTGAGCGCGCCGATCCCGAGGAAGAAAGGCGTCGCGATGTCGCTCGCGAGGGCCTCCGAGAAGAACTCCGCCGTTCGCTCGTCGTAGAACGCGCCGTCGAAGTAGGTCGGGTAGATGATGACGACGTACTGGAGCATCACCATCATCCCCATGAGCACGCCGACCGCGATCCGTCCGGTCTCCCAGTTGTCGGCTCGACGACGGCTGATCGCGTCCTCGCGGTCGTAGGCGCTGTATCCGAGCTGGCTGATCTCGCCTTTCAGATCCTCGATCGACGCGACGTCTGGATCGTGATCGATTCGAACCGTATCCGTGACGTAGCTCGAGCTCACGTGGCTCACGCCGTTGGCCTCGCCCGCGACCGACTCGATGAACGCCTCGCAGGTGGCACAGTACATGCCGTCGACCTCGAGGAACGTCGTCTCGTGACCGTCGGGAACGGTTCGGTCCTCGTCGACGTCCCCGGTCGACCGGTCGCGGGCCTCGCGGACGTCGTCGGCGTCGACGGACTCGATGTCGCCGAGTGCGTCGTACACCTCGCGACAGCCCGTACAGCAGAAGGCCTCGCCGTCGGCCGTGACGCCGCTCTCTTCGACGGGCAGTTCACACAGCGTGCAGGTGGAGTGACTCGACATTGGTGATCAGTCAGTGATCGTGACCGCCGCCGCCCGGCGCGTCGATGCCGTCGTAGAACGGCAGTTCGGGGTGGGGCAGATGGATTCCGAAGCTCATGAGTCCGTGGGTGAGCAGGACGTACCCCAGGACGATGAAGGCGACGCCGAGCAGTCGGTGGATCCGCCGCCGGTGGGCGACGTCGACCGCGTCGATGACGGTCCCGTAGGCGAAGACAGCGGGCACCGTCCCGATTCCCAGCGCGGCCAGCGCGACGGCGCCGCTGGTCGGCGATCCCGTCGCAAACGCGTAGAGAAACGCCGGGTAGAGTATCGGGCAGGGAAGCAGGCCGTGTAACGCGCCGAGGCCCATTATTCCCGGCCCGTTCGCGAGCCGGTCGACGCGCGCGGTGAGCCAGCCGGTGAGTCGCTCAAGGCCGGGCAGATGAATGCCGCCGGTCGTCCGACCCAGCGCGTAGTAGACGCCTGTCGCGATGACGAAGGCGCCGATAACGATCCCGATCCCGCCGCGAGCGACGTCGACGAACGAGGTCAGCTGCTCGGTCGTGACGAACAGCAAGCCACCCAGGGCGCCGAAGAAGGCACCGAGAAGCGTGTAACTCGCCGTCCGCCCGAGGTTGAAGAGCGCGTGCTGGCGCACCTCGTAGGTCGTGAGGTGACTCGAGCGACGGTCGCTCGAGGCGCGCGTGTCGACGCCGGATTCAGTTTCGGCGCCGCCGTCCGTTCTGGCCCCGCGCCCGTCGGTCATACGACTCGCGTAGACGGTTACCAGCGGGCCGCACATGCCGATGCAGTGGGCGCCGGCGAGCAGGCCGATGACCAGGAACAGGGCGACGTCGACGCCGAGGAGTGTGAACAGGTCCATAGCTTGTAACTGAACTGGTACGCGAGCGCCGGATGACGCGTCCGTTACTCGACGTAGCAATCGAACAAGGTAGTGCGTTTCGCTCGCGGTCCACCATTCGAGGGTCGTACACACTCGATCGGGGCGGTACGGGTGATACTCCCCGATGATGTTCGTTTCTTCTCGAGGACGGCGAGTGGTCTGCTAACCGACCGCAACCGTGCTGACTGACCAGTCAGTTTAATAGCGTCGACTGCCAACCCTCGAGCGAACGATGGCAAACCAAACGCGGACGCTGATGGAAGACATCAACCAGGCCCACGATACCCACGCGATCCACCTGTGGTCGGCGATCATCACGACGGTGCTCTCGCTGTTCGTGCTCCCCGTCCTCGGTCTCGTGGCGGCCTACAGCGGATTCAAGCTGAAAAACGTGATGCAGCGGTCGTGGTTCGGCCTGCTCTTTGCCGGCCTGGGGCTCGTGAGCGTTATCTCGTGGCTGTTGCTACTCGCGGCCTGGCAACTCGGCTACGTCGACCTCGCGGTGTGACGAGCCGGACGGTGAACGCGAACGCGAACGCGAACTCGAACTGCTTCTCGGTTTCCGTCTTCCCGTCTCAACTGAGCGCTGCCAGCGGTTCGAACCAGACCGCGAAGACGAGCACGGCCAGGAAGACGTAGGAGCCGCGAACGAGTAACATCGTCGCGATTTCGGGACCCGCACGGCGCGCGAGCGCCGCCACGACGGCGAACGCGAGCGCCGCGAGCACCGTCGTCGGGGGAAAGACTCGAGCGGCGGCGAAGCCGACGACGACGAGCAGCGCGGTGACCATGAGCCCGTAGGCGACGGCGTGCGCCCGCCGCGGCCCCAGCGCGACGGCGACGGTTCGCTTGTCGATCGAGCGGTCGTAGTCGTAGTCCTGTGCGTCGTCGATGACCTTGATGCCCGAGAGGAGCACGAGGAAGACGAGGGCGAACCCGAGCGCGACGGGGGCGATGGTTCCCGCCTGGACGTAGAACCCGCCGAGGAGCGAGAGCGCGATGCCGAGCGGATAGCCCGTCGTCGCCGTGATCGGGTTCGTATCGAGCTGTGGCGCGTGGTGGTAGGCGATCACCCACGTCGGCGCGGTGAGCGCGGCAGCGACCCAGTCGACGAGCAACCACAGCAGGAGGGTACACAGCGCGAACGCGGCCGTCGAGAGCGCGAGCCCGAGCCGACACCCCCGCTCGGTCAACGGGTGGGCGTCGTCCTCGCCGCGGACGTGGAAGTCGACGTAGCCGTCCTTGAGGTGGGCGGTGTACACCGCGGCGAAGATCGCGACGAGGTGGAGCGCGGCGAGCGAGACGGCGACGGAGTCGGCGAGGATCGCCCCGAACAGGCCGGCGGCCAGCGGCGGCGTCATAAAGACCGGATGGACCTGCGACCAGTACGCTCGTAGCGTCGCTCCACGACCCGTCTCCCCGCTCGCGAGAGCCATGGCTCGAGCGACAACGAACGACGGCATAATACCCGTGCCGGCACGTCGCTCGCCGGCGCGGCCTCAACGACTCGCGAACCGCCGAAACACACAGTTTGATGTATCATCCCGTGCCACGAGCGACCATGGCAGACGGCTACACTGGGGCGGATCTCTTTACGGACGCACTCGAGAGCTACGGCGTCGACTACGTCTTCGGCAACCCGGGGACGACCGAACTCCCGATCATGGAAGCGATCGGCGAGAGCGACCTCGAGTACGTGCTCGGACTCCACGAGGACATCGCGGTGGGGATGGCTTCGGGCTACGCCCAGACGCGACGGTATCACTCGCACCACGACGATTCGATCACCCCCGTCGGCGTGGCGAACCTCCACATCGCGCCGGGGCTGGCCCACGGCCTCGGAAACCTCTACGCGGCCAAGATCACCGGCGCGCCGCTGGTCGTCACCGCGGGCAACCACAGCACCGACTTCCGCCACGAGGAGCCCATCCTGTCGGGCGACCTCGTCGAGATGGCCGACCAGTTCTGCAAGTGGTCCGACGAGGTGTTAGACGTCGAGGCCCTCCCGACGATGCTCCGGCGAGCGTTCCGCGTCGCGATGACGCCGCCGACCGGCCCCGTCTTCCTCGGGTTGCCGCTCGACGTCATGCTGGAGGAGACCGACGCCGAACCCGAGCGGCTGGGATCGATTCCGAACGCCGGCAGCGGTGATCCCGCACAGCTCGAGCACGCAGCGAACCTGCTCGCCGAGGCCGACAGCCCGGTGCTCGTCGTCGGCGACCACGTCTCGCGCTCGGGCGTCGACGCCGTCACCGCGGCCGTCGAACTGGCGGAGGCGACCGGCGCGCGCGTCCACGGCGAGATCCTCTCGAGCGAGATCAACTTCCCGACGGACCACGACCAGTGGGTCTCCTACATCCCGCCGAACGAGAACCTGGCGTCGATGCTCATGGACACCGACACGGTCGCCTTTATCGGCTGTTCGACCAACACGACGCTGACTCGCCACGAGGAGGCGCTGGTCGACCCCGACACGACCTGCATCCACGTCAGCGACGACGACTGGCAGGTCGGGAAGAACCAGCCCGCGGACGCGGCAATCGTCGGCGACCCCGGGCTCGTGCTCCAGGAGCTCCTCGAGCGCGTTCAGGGCGCCGTCTCGTCGGAGACCGTCGAGGGGCGACTCGAGGACGTCGCCGCGATCAAGGAGATGGTCGACGCCAGGATGGCCGGCATGGGCGAGGGCGACGCCGAGGACGATCCGCGCTCTTCGAAGGCCGAACTGGTCGACGCGATGGAGCGGGTGGCCGGCGACGCCTACATCGTCGACGAGGGAATCACCTCGAAGTACGCCATGCTGACCCGCTGGAACTTGGCGCCCGAACAGTACATCTCGAACAAGGGCGGCGGCCTCGGCTACGGCCTCCCGGCGTCGGTCGGCGCAGCGGTCGCCGAAGGCCAGCGCGACGACCCGCGCGACGTCGTCGGCTTCATCGGCGACGGCTCCTACCTCTACTACCCCCACTCCATCTACAGCGCGGCCCGCCACGACGTCGACCTGACGGTCGTCATCTCGGACAACCGCAACTACCGCATCCTGAAGAACAACACCCTCGACCTCCTCGGCGGCGAGGAGGCCGACCACGAGTTCGTCGGCATGGACTTCGAGCCCGCCGTCGACCTCGTCAAAAACGCCGAGAGCCACGGCGCGCGCGGCCACCTCGTCGAGACGCCCGACGAGATCGAGGGGACGCTCGAGGAGGCGCTCGCCACGGAGGGCACGGACGTACTGGACGTGTTAGTACACGACTGAGGCGGGGTCGCTCGAGGCGGTTCAGGGCCGCGGCCGTCGACTCCCAGTTAGCACTCGATGTTTCCGTCGCTCGATTCCAGGAACACGATCGAATCGTCACCGGTGACGAGCGCGGTCGCAGCCACCGGATCGGACCGAATCTTCGTCATGTCCATCTCGTGCCACCCTGCGCCGTTCAGTCGAACTTCGAAGGTGAACGCGCCCTCGGCCGGATCCACGTCGGCCGCTTCCACCGTTAGCCACTCGTGTGGCTCGAGGTCTGCTTCCTCGTCGTACAGTTGGTCGTCGCCCTCGCGAAGCCGCAGTCGAACGTGGTGCGTCTCGGTCTCGTCGTCGTTGAAAACCATCGCCTGACACAGTCGGACCGAGTCCGCTGCCTCGTCGTCCGTTTCGCGGACTCGGTCGAGGCAGCCACCTGATGTCAAGAGCACGCCCCCGGAAAGTATTTGGAGGGCAGTTCGGCGGGATACTTCGTCCATCATATTATAGTTACAGACCCATAAATAAATACTTTATCGCTTGTTTGGAAAGTTAAATCACATATAAAGTTAACAATGTTAAATGCTATATGCCTAGTTATATTAGATGATTATAAATACTTCTATGATTTAGTTAAATTTGTGACTCGAAAACATTCCAGGCGGACGATGCTGCAGAGTGTATCAATTGGCCTTCTCGGTGGGCTATCGGTAATTGGCAAAGGATCTGCTAGTGGAACCGTAATGCCATGTCAGGATAACGCCCAAATATTATGTGGCGGCGGTAGCGGCCCTGTTTCACCACCAACTTCTGAAGTAGATACATGGGAAGGAACGTGTTACGTCAATCCCTCTCTTTACAGCTATAAAGGACACCATTGTTGTAATGTTGACCATGTTGTTAGTGAAACTTTCACTGAAGATTTTGCAAGACATGTTTTTGAGATCAGTTCCCGAGCTGAATTTGGTCGGTGGAATAAATATCTTGATGATGGGCCAGAAGATGCTGGTCACGCACCATATATCGAGGGTTTAGGAGTCAATATATCTAATTTTGACTTTGATGGTGTTGGTCGTGTGTTACTTCCAAGTGCAGGGAATAGTAATAATGAAGAGACGTGGCTCGGTACTTCATTCGTAGAGAATGAGGATGCAGACGATATTGATGCAGACGAAGAGAAAGTTGCGGAAGTTTTGCAAGCGGCATTTGGCGCTGCGCCTGTGATTGGAGATGCACTAGACTACTATGAAATAGTTGACGCACTCTTAGAAGATCATAGTAGCAGTGCAGGTTATGATTTCCGCTGGGCCCCTGCAGAGGGGGGAACTATGGGTAGCGGAGGCTCTAAGGCAGACTGTACAGTTAGGTTTGTCATTGAAGATGAAGATCCTGGACAATTAATCTCAGGAACTACCCAATCAACAGTCTGGACAGAAACACCCCATGATGATGATGACTGGGATGACAACTCTCACACTCATGAGTTTGATCTCTCAATTGTTGCACCACCTTCTTCATCAAGTCTTTCAAGGGATGAACTAACATCATATCATGTTGAGGAAGTTGATAGAACAGTAGATATTAACGGTGAAGAACTCAATATGACTCGGCGTTATGTCCCAAAAACCCGAACTTATTAGATCATATACTTAAATATATTATTTATATTATCTCTATTCGAGGAAAATCTTCCCCGGATTCAGCGTCCCCGTCGGATCCAGCGCCCGCTTGATCCGTCGCATCGCGTCGACCGCGCCCGGACCGTGCTCGGCCTCGAGATACTCCCGTTTCCCCTGTCCGATCCCGTGCTCGCCCGTCGAGGTGCCGCCGATCGCCATCGCCCGCTCGACGATTTCCTTGTACAGTGCTTCGCCGCGCTCGACGTGGTCCGGATCGTCCGGATCGACGAGCACGCTGTAGTGGAGGTTGCCGTCACCGGCGTGGCCGAAACAGGGGACGAGCACGTCGTGTTCGTCCTCGAGTCGCTTTGCCTCGTGGACGATCTCCGGATAGTTGCTGATCGGGACCGTCACGTCGCCGGGCTGGAGGGGCTCGAGGCCGGGATCGTAGTTCGTGACCGCGTAGGCCAACTCTCGACGGGCCCGCCAGAGCGATTCCATCTCGTCGTCGTCGGCGCTCATCTCGAACCGGAGCACGTCGTGGTCCTCGAAGATGGTTCGACAGAGGTCGATCTCCTCGTCGACGCCGTGGTTGGCGTGAAACTCGAGAAAGACCATCGGCGCGTCTGGCAGGTCGCTGCCCGTGTACGCGTTCGCCATCCGGGCGCTCAGCCCGTCGACGACCTCGATCTTGGCGACGTCGAGGTCCGTCCGCACGGCGTCGAAGACGGCTTCGGTCGCGTCGTCCAGCGTCTCGAAGATGGCCCGTCCGCCGCGGATCTGTTCCGGTCGACCCGCCAACTCGAGCGTCGCCCGGGTGACGACCGCGAGCGTTCCCTCGCTGCCGATCAGGATCTCGGTCAGGTTGTAGCCGCTCGAGGTCTTGATCGCCCGCGAGCCGGTCTCAATGACGGTCCCGTCGGCGAGGACGGCCTCGAGGCCGAGCACCCAGTCGGCGATCTCGCCGTACCGAACCGTTCCCATCCCGCTGGCGTCGGTCGCGATCATCCCGCCGATCGTCGAGATGTCGCCCGAGGAGGGCAGCGGCGGGAAAAAGAGACCGTCGTCGGCCACGTACTCGTCGACGTCGGCGCCGATGATCCCCGGCCCGACGTCGATCTGGAAGTCGTCGGGTCGGTACTCGAGGACGTCGTCCATCCGCGTCAGGTCCATGCTGATCCCCTTTTCGGCGGGGACGGCGGTCCCCTCGAGCCCCGTGCCGGCCGCGAAGGGCGTCACGGGAACGCCGTGGTCGGTCGCGGCCGCGAGCACCGCCGAGACGTCCGCCGTCGATTCGGGCCAGACGACGGCGTCTGGAACGACGCCCCGCCCCTTTCGCTCGGCTCCCCAGTCGGCGGCGTGTGATTCGCGGCTCCCCGCCGCGAACGAGCGTTGGTCGTCCGCGAGATCGAGGTCCTCGAGAAACGCGCAGTCGTGTGCCATACGATCACGTTATTCACGATACGTATCAACGTTTTCCACCGTCTCGGTTTCCGCCTCGGGACGTCCCGTTACGTCGAGGGCGACGTCGCGTTCTGCCAGTAACCGTCACGGTTCTCGAGTCCGTAGCACCCTCCATGACCGACGATTCGCTCGAGGCGCGGACCCGGCGGCTTCACGACCACCTCGAGGCAACCGCCGAACTCCCGATCGATCGCCAGGCGAACCGCTGGCTCGGCGAAGCCGAGGCCATCGCCCGCGACGCGGCGAGCCACGACCTCGAGCGCGAGGTCGTCGTCGACCGCGTCCGGAAGGTACAACGGCTGCTCTCGGAGGTCGACGAAACGGGCCACGACGAGGCTGACGACCACCTCGAGGCCGCGAAAGCGTGTTGTGAGGCGATCCTCGACGGCGACGCGTAGAACTGGCAGGCCGTCTCCGGCCCCGCCGCCCAGCTATCGGAAACACTGATATTTATATCGGCGGCTATCGCCATGATTGATGATGGCAAACGTGCGATCGGTTCGAACGACGTGGAGGGGATCACGATGAACGCCGAACTGGACCTGCTGATCCGGCTCAACGACTACGAGCGGCCACAGGACGTCGCCGAGCGCGCCGTCCAGGCCGAGGAACTCGGCTTCGACCGGCTCACAGTCGGCGAGACGACCGGGTGGAACATCGTCCCGCCGCTGACGCTGGCCGCGGATCGCACCGACGAACTCGGCATCTCGAACGACGTCATCTCGCCGTACGGACGGTCGCCGGCGATGCTCGCCCAGACCGCGCTCACGATGCACGACGCCTCCGGAGGCCGGTTCCGCTTCGGACTCGGGCCGAGTTCGCCCGCGATCACCGAGCGCTGGCACGGCGAGGAGTTCGACCGCCCGCTGCGGCGGACCCGCGAGACGATCGAAATCGTTCGCGCCGTCTACGAGGAGGGCACCCCCGCCTACGAGGGCGAGATCTTCGACATCGCCGGGCTCAACTACGAGCGCGAAGTTCCCGAGAGCCCGCCGCCGATCGACCTCGGCACGCTCGGCCCGAAGGCCACCGAGATGGCCGGCCGCTTCGGCGACGGCTGGGCCCCGCAACTGTTCACGAACGACGGCCTCGAGGAACGACTCGAGGATCTCGAGCGCGGCGCGGAACTCGGCGACAAGGACCTCGACGACCTGCGCGTGGCGCCGATCGTCCGCGGGATCGCAAGCGAGGACCGCGAGGCCGCACGCGCGAAGGCTCGCGGGACGCTCGCGTTTATGCTCGGCGCCTACGGCCCCTACTACGGGAATTCGGTCGCCGAGCAGGGCTACGCCGACGTGGTCGAGGACGTCCGCGCCGCCTGGCAGGACCGCGACACGGACGCGATGGCCGCCGCGCTGCCCGACGAACTGCTCGACGAACTCGCCCCCGCGGGGACGCCCGAGGAGGTCCGGGAGTGGGTCGAGGAGTACGCGGACACCGAGGGCGTCGACGCGGTCCGTATCGGCTTCGTCAACGAGATGACCGAGGACGAAAAGGAGACGACGATGGAAGCGATCGCCGAAATAATCTAGTAATTGTCAGTAACGGACTGAACACCCGGTGGCACAGCTCTCCCGGATACTAACTGTGGCTTATTGTGTTCGAACGCCAACTGGCGATATGAGTATCATCGCCGAGTTTTCCATCAAATCAGATGATTTCGCACTGAATCACGCGCTCACAGCGGCGCCGCAGATGATCGTCGAAATCGAACAGGTCGTGGCAACGATGGAAAATCGGGTTATGCCGTACTTCTGGGTGACTGGTGGCGATCACGACGATTTTGAATCGGCGTTTCAGGCCGATGCATCCGTCACGAACACCGCCGTTATCGACGAAGTGGAGGAGGCGAGATTGTATCGCGCCGAGTGGACGGAAAACGTCGAGACCATCGTCTACGCCTACCTGGAACTCGGGGCGACGCTCCTGCAGGCAATCGGCAAAGCGAGCGACTGGGAGTTGCGAATGCGATTCGACAGTCATGACTCCCTCTCGGAATTTCAAGATTATTGCAACGGAAACGACATTTCTTTCGAACTCAATCGAACCCAGGAACAGGAACAGCCGATGGCGAGCGCCCAGTACGATCTCACGCCAACGCAACGGGAGACGCTGGTCGCTGCGCTCGAGGCTGGCTACTACGACGTCCCACGGGCGGTGACGATGCGGGAACTGGCGGAACAGATGGGGATCGCCCAACAGACGCTTTCAAATCGGTTTCGCGCTGCATACAAGAATCTCGTGACGAGTACGTTGACACTCAGCCACCCAGACGAGAACGAAGACTAGTACACAAACGACGAACTTCCCGATCGCGACTCACCCAGTAGTACTATACAGCCCTCCCCCTCTTCCGCAAGGGGATGTTTTATTTACGTATGGTTGGAACTTCTCTCGAGTTCGACACACTTCTCGAACTGTGTCACGAGCAACACCGCCGTATCGTCCTCGCAGTACTCGCAAGTGAGAAGCGGTCGCTAACGGTGAGCGACCTCACGAAAGCGATCGTCAAACACAACCATCACACCCCTCTCCTGGAGATTTCCGAAGAGGACGTACGCCCGATTCGTCTCTCTCTGCACCACGTTCATATCCCGAAGTTAGCGGATCTGTCGCTCGTTACGTACGATCGGGAACGCCAACTGGTGGAACCAACCGCTCAGTTCGATCAGTTGCAACCCCAGCTTTCGGCCGTCATCGACGCTGATCCCGAACTCGAGGCCCCAGTTGCGCTGTGAGATTGGCTCGACCGATTCCTGTTGCGTTCAGGGCGCGACTGCGACGCGGCGGTTCGGGTGAACCCGCGTAACAGACGTCGCGATACAGGCACCAGACCGTACACAGTGTCGCGCTGCAATCCGTTCTTCTCGGTCGCCGTCCGGATCGCCGGGAAAGACCCGGTTGAGATCCGAGTCGAGGTAGCGTTCGCCGGCCTCGATCGCCTCCGGGTTGGCGAGGACGAACGCAACGCCTCGTTGCAGGTCGAGGTCGGCCTCGCGCAGGCGGTTCACCGCGCGGATACCGCTCCGTTCGTCGCCATGAACGCCGGCAACGACCACCACCTCGGGCTCCGCTCCTGGTCCCCGAACGGTCACGTCGAGCGGACCGAAGTCTCCGTCCATGTCTCTAGGGGGTACTATCCCGAACACGGGTATGGTTCGTTTGCCGGCAGATACCTGCCCGAACGGAGCACTCGCGCGTTCGGTCGAGTTCGCGCTGAGAGGGAGATTCAATCGAGCGTCCGATTTCGAGCAGCAACGCGGCGGTATACGGTGTTCGACGGGTCGAACGGACGACCTGGCGCGCGTGGCACCGACCGAGGATCGCGATCCGTTCGCTGCCGACCAGCGACGCGACCTGACGCCGCGAGTGATGTTTCGATCGAACTCACACGTTCGTTAAATACCCAACAGCGCTATCGAGTGTATGACACCGCCCATCAACCTACCGGAACCGACCATCGTCAGCGAGTCCGGTCTCGAGGCCACCGCCGCGGTGATGGGACTGTTGGCTGCCCAGCGACGACGGGCACTGCTGCGCTACCTCGAGCGCGTCGACGGCGCCGCGACGCTCTCCGAAGTTGCGGAGGCGATCGCGACTGAGACGCGCCGTTCCGATCCAGCCGTCATCTCGGACCACGCCGACGCGGCGTCACGAGCCGTCCGAGACACCCGTATTTCGCTTCACCACGTTCACGTCCCCAAGCTAGCAGAGGCGGACGCAATCGACTACGATCCGGAAACAGAGACGCTCACGCTTCTCGAGCGCGGCCGGACGCTTCTCGAGCGACAGGCGGCCGTCTGCGGCCCCATCCGGGAGTAGCGTTCGACTCGAGGGAGGCCAGATCGGCTCAGCCCTCGCCTTCCGACTGAGAAGGTTCTCGACGGGCTTCGAAGCAGGCGATTGTACACCTCGGATTCGAGGTCGTCCGCCGATTCGAACTCGTCGTCATCGGAATCGTCGATCAGGTCGGCGAGATTCTGCTCTCCTTCGGCGAGGATCAACGTCACGCCCTCGAGTCGGTCGGCGGCGTCGTCGCAGCGGGTACGACGCGGGACCTCCTTCCTGTGCGTCGTATCTCACGCCAATAGAATCCGATTTTCGAACGAATCAGCGACTCAAGGTTCGACGACCAACTTCCCGAGGAAGCTGTCGCTCATCACGGCGTCTTGGGCCTGGCCGGCCTCCTCGAGGTCGTACGTTCGCGCGAGTTCGATCGAGAGGGCGCCGCGTTCCATGAGGTACGCGACGCCGCGAAGCGGGACGCGCAGATCCGGCGTGTTGAACATGCTCATGAACTGGTAGTTGACGTCCTTCGAGCGGGCCGCGCCGTCGTTCGTAAAGCCCGGATCCGGACTGTTCTCGCCGATGCCGACGACGCGACAGCCCGTGGCGGCGACGTCGGCGTCGAACTGGAGGTAGTCGTCCAGTCGGTGGTCCAGGATCGCGTCGACCCCGCCGTCGCTCGCCTCGAGGACGGCGTCCGCGAGGTCGTCCCGGGCGTAGTCGAGGACCGTCTCGGCGCCGAGGGATTCGAGGTCGTCGTGGTAGGCCTCCGAGGCGGTCGTGATGGTGCGCGCGCTGACGGCGTCGGCGATCTGGACGGCCGTGTGGCCGACGCCGCCGGAGCCGCCGTGGACGAGACAGTACTCGGCGGGCACGAGGTCGGCGTGGTCGACCAGCGCGCGCCAGGCGGTGACGGCGGCGACGCCCGCCGCGCCGGCCTCGGTCAGGTCGGCGTCGTCGGGAAGGCCGACGACGCGGTCCGTCGGCACCGTCGCGTACTCGGCGTAGGCGCCCTGAAAGGAGCCGTTGCCGATGCCGGTGCCGAAGACGCGATCCCCTTCGGCGAAGCCCTCGACGGCGTCGCCGGTTTCGGTCACGACGCCCGCGAAGTCGACCCCGGGCGTAAAGGGGAGGCCGACGGGCTCGTAGGAGCCGTCCCGAAAGTAGGTGTCGACGGGGTTCACTCCCGCGGCGGCTACCTCGACGAGCAGTTCGTCCTCGTCGGGCGACGGTCGATCGACGTCTTCGACGGACAGTACTTCTTCGTCGCCGTGTTCGTGCAGGCGGACAGCTCTCATCCCGTCCGAAAGTCGCCGTGAGTCGGTATAAATGTACACCTATCCGATACGCGGCCTCGTCGGACCGAACCGTACGTGAGTATTCACGATGAACCTACAGCAGACGGCGAACGGACGAGAGCCGCTCACGCTCGTGCGTTCCAGTAGGTGCTGTCGAACGCTTCGGAGCAAGCGACACCAAACAGGATCGGTTCAAGTGTTAAGCCCACCAGCGTCGTGAGTGACGCGTCGATGACTCACGTTCCCATCACCGAACTGCTCGAGGAGCTCGAGGCGACGGACGCCCACCACCGAGAGGCCCTCGAGACGGAGTCGATGACTGTCGAGGTTGGCCGATATCCCTCGGCGTCGGCCGCACCGAAGAACCCCCACAACGAGGACGAACTCTACTACGTACTCTCTGGCAGGGGAAAACTCCGCGTCGGCGACGAAACCCACGACATCGAAGGTGGTGACCTCGTTTACGTCGAGCCGGAAATGGAACACGACTTCTTCGCCATCGAGGAGGAGATCACCGTCCTCATTGTCTTCGGCTCCGCCGTCGATCCGACGTCGTACGGGATTCGAGAGTCGGCCGAGCACACGTCAGAATGAGGTGAGCAGTGAGCAGGGAGGCGGCGGCAGTTGGTCGGGGCCCGACCGTCGCACTGTCAGACCGACCGGCCGGAAGACGGCTCGCGGTCGCACCCGAGACGATCGCGCCCACCACGATCGTAACGTCCGGCTGTTCCCGGGATCGAGTCGACGACGCTATCGGACCGCCCGCGTCGCGTCGTCGATGATCTCGAGCGCCTCTTTCAACTCCTCCGTACTCGTCGCGTACGAGAGGCGAGCGTAGCCCTCGCCGTTTGCGCCGAACGCGTCGCCGGGGACGACGATCACGTCGCGGTCCAGGACCTCATCACACCAGCCCTCGGGTACCTTCGGCATCACGTAGAACGCACCCTGTGGCGTCGGCACCTCGAGGCCGGCGTCCTCGAGGCCGTCGAGAACGACATCGCGTCGCCGCTCGAAGGCCTCGACCATCTCCTGTACTGGCTCCTGTGGGCCGGTCAGCGCGGCTTCGGCGGCGTACTGGGCGGGCGCGGAGGCGCAGGCCTGGCCGTACTGGTGAACTCGCAGCATTCGTTCGATGCGGCGGTTCGAGCCGATGACCCAGCCGAGTCGCCAGCCGGTCATCGAGTACGTCTTCGAGCAGGCGCTGACGACGACCACGTTGTCGCTCTCGGCGAACTCCATCGGCGAGCGGTGCTCGCCCTCGAAGACGATCTTCTCGTAGACCTCGTCGGAGAGACAGAGCACGTCGTGTTCGTCGGCGATGCGGGCGAACTCACGCATATCTTCCTCGCTTTGAACCGCACCGGTCGGGTTCGCGGGGCTGTTGACGACGAACGCGGCCGTCTCGTCGGTGATCGCCTCCTCGACGGTGGCCGGATCGAGCGTCAGATCCTCGCGCAGCGAGACGGGTTTCGGCGTCCCGTCGGCGATGTGGGTCAGCGCGTCGTAGGAAACGAAGCCGGGATCGGGAAAGATGACCTCTTCGCCCGGATCGACGTGGGCCTGCAACACGAGGTGCAACGCCTCGCTGCCTCCCGAGGTCGCGATGATATCGGCCGGGTCGATCTCGAGGCCGTAGTCGCGGTCGTACTTCGCGGAAATGGCCTCGCGAAGGCTCACCGTCCCCTTGTTCGACGTGTATGCGTCCGTCTGCTTGGCTTCGATCGCTTCGATCGCCCCGCGGCGAGCGTGGGCGGGCGTCGGGAAGTCCGGCTGGCCGATCCCGAGGTTGATCGCGTCCTCGCCTGCAGCCTCGAACACTTCGCGGATACCGCTGATCGACACCTGCTCGACCCGGTTGGCGAACTCGGTCATGCCTAAACCGGTGGTGGCGACCCCGATAACGCTTGCTGTGTCTCCTCGAGCGGCCCCGCCTCGAGCGTGTCGAGCGACCCCGACAGATCACCAACTGCGATATTCATGTTACAGCGACTGAACGTGGCGCAAGGAATTTACGGGCGCTGACGAAGGACCCTGTAATGACCACGTCTCGACGAACGTTCCTGGCCGGCGGTGCGGCCGGAGCGCTCGCACTCACGGCCGGCTGCGTCGACTTCGTAACCGGCAGCGGCCCGCTCGAACTCGAGGCCGAACGCGCCGCGCCGACCGACGCCGCACTCGAGGAAACGGAGTACGCGGAGTACGAACTCACCCAGGAGACGATCGAGGAGTCCGTCGACGTCGGCGTCGAACGCGACGTCTCGGCGACGGTCTGGCTCTCGTCGTACGCGAAGGAAATCGAGTACCGCGGCCGCGTCCACGACGGCTGTTTCTTCGCCGCCGTCTCGATCCCGGACGTCTCGGTCGCGGGCTACTCCGTCAACCCGGTCGAGGAGATGAGCAACGAGGAACTGCTCGAGGAGTTCCGCGGCGAACTCGACGGCGAGTACGGCGACCTGGACGACCTCTCCCACGAGGACGAGTTCGGCCTCGAAATCCTCGACGAGGGGCGGACGGTCGACGTCTTCGAAGGCGAGACCGAACTCGAGGGGGCCCCGGTCGAGGTCGAACTGCTCGTCTCGTCGTTCACCCACGAGGACGACATCCTCGTCCTGTTCGGGAGCTATCCGGCCCCGTTCGCCGGGGAGTCGGCGAACGTCGAGGAACTACTCGAGTCCGTCGAACACCCGGTCTAACCTTCGAGTCGCGACGGGTTCGATTTCGCGGGTTCGCAGTGGTGGACGATCGATAGCGGTTGTGTTACAGATCTGAGCGCACAACTACGACGCGCTCCGATTGCGGTGTGTGCGGGTTACGCGCGACCGGCGATCGCACTCGAGCGCTGCGCGGTCGACGAAAAAACGGGTCGATCGGGCGTTAGTAGAACTCGCGGACGAGGTCCATCGCGTCCTCGGGGGCGCCCTCGGGAATCTCGGACATGTCCTCGGTGACGCCGTGTTTCTCGTTGTACGGGACGGAGTTTTCGTCCTGGTACATGACGCCCTGGTACTCCTTTTCGCCGTCGAGGATGACTTCTTTGGCCGCCTCGTAGTCGGACGGGTCGTGGCCCTCCTCGTCTAAGTCGACCAGGCTGTCGCGGAAGTAGTCGTAGGTGTCGACGTCGTTGAACGTCACGCAGGGGCTGAAGACGTTGACGAAGCCGAAGCCGTCGTGTTCGATGGCCTTCTGGACGATCTCCTGATGGCGGAGGGCGTCCGAGGCGAACGACTGGGCGATAAAGGACGCGCCGGAGGCGAGCGCCAGTGCGAGCGGATTGACCGGCGGCTGTTTCGTCCCTTCGGGGGTCGTCGAGGTCTCGAAGTCGGAGCGCGAGGTCGGCGAGGCCTGTCCCTTCGTCAGGCCGTAGATGCGGTTGTCCATGACGACGTAGGTCATGTCGACGTTCCGGCGAACGGCGTGGACGAAGTGTCCGGCGCCGATCGAGTAGCCGTCACCGTCGCCGCCGGCGACCATCACTTCGATGTCGGGACGGGACATTTTGACGCCCTGTCCGACCGGGAGCGCACGGCCGTGGACCCCGTGGAGGGCGTAGCTGTGCATGTAGGTCCCGATCTTGCCGGAACAGCCGATGCCGGCCACCACGAACGTGTTGTCGGGGTCGTTGCCGGTCTCGGCCAGGGCTTTCATCATGCCGTTCATCGTCCCGAAGTCGCCGCATCCGGGACACCAGGTTGGCTGCTTGTCGGATTTGAAGTCGGTGAATCGTACGTCGGAGCTCATTTATGCAGGCACCTCCGCGGAGAGTTGGTCGGCGATCTCTTCTGCGAGTTCGTCCGCCTTGAAGCGGACGCCGGTGTACTTGTTGATGCGCTTGACGCGGGTAAGTGCGTCGTGTTCGAGCAGGTCCGCGAACTGACCAGTCGCGTTGGCCTCGACGACGATCACGTCGTCTGCGGCCTCCATCTCCTCGCTCAGGTCCGGCCGCGGGAAGATGTACGGCACCGAGATCACGCGGACGTCGATGTCGTCTTCCTCGAGGTAGTCGAGAGCTTCGATGAGCGCCCCCTCGTTCGATCCCCAGGAGATGACGAGGTTGTCCGCGTCGGCGTTGCCGAACTCCCGGTACTCCCACTCCTCTTGTTCCTCGGCGGTCTCGACCTTGCGGTAGCGCTTATCGACCTGCTGGACGCGCGTGTCCTGGTCTTCGGTTCGGCGACCGAGTTCGTCGTGCTCGAGGCCCGTGCTCATGTGGGCGCCGTCGATCGTGCCGGGGATCGCACGCGGGCTGACGCCGTCGTCGGTGTCGGCGTGGGCGCGGAATCGGCCCTGTTCGTCGAGCCACTCGTCGACCTCGTCCTGGTCGACGAGCTTGCCGCGGTCGATCTCGACTTCGTCCATGTCGAAGGCCTCGGGTCGGAACGTCTGTTCGGTGACCGACATCGCGAGGTCGGAGACGAGGAACACCGGCGTCTGGTACTTCTCGGCGAGGTTGAACGCCTCGACCGTCTTCCAGAAACACTCGTCGATCGAGGTCGGGGTGACGACGAACCGCGGCACCTCGCCGTGGCCGCCGTACAGCGCCATGTTGAGATCGCCTTGTTCTTGCTTCGTCGGCATCCCCGTCGAGGGACCCGAGCGCTGGACGTCGGTGATGACCAGCGGCGTCTCGCTGGTCGCGACGAGACCGAACGTCTCGGTCATGAGGTCGATCCCGGCACCCGACGTCGCCGTCATAGCGCGTGCGCCGGCGCGTGCGCCGCCGAGCGCCATGTTGATCGCCGAGAGCTCGTCCTCGGCCTGAACCACGTGACCGCCGTAGTCCTCGATACGGCCCGTCAGGTACTCCATGATCGACGTCGCGGGCGTGATCGGGTAGCCCGCGTAGAAACGACAGCCGGCGGCGATGGCACCCATGCCGATCGCTTCGTTGCCGTTCAGGAGGACGTAGTCTTCGTCCGTCGTCTCGAGGCTGTATCCGAGGTGATCCAGGTCGTAGTTCTCCTGGACGTACTCCTGCCCGAGACGGGCGGCTTCCTTGTTGTTCTCGACGATCTTCGAGCCCTTCCCACCGAAGCGCTTCTCGAGGGATTCGTCGAGGTATTCGACGTCGAAGCCGGTGATCTCACAGGCGGCGCCGAGCGCGACGATGTTGCGCATGATCGCGCCGCCGGCGTCCTCGGCCAGCGACTTCAGCGGCACGTCGACCGCCGTCATCTCGTCGGGAATCTCGGCCTCCCAGGACCGCTCGCCGTCGTAGATGATGGCGCTGCCGTCGTGGAGTTCGTCGAGATTCTCGTCGATGGTACGCTGGGTCAGCGCGACGAGGATGTCCAG
This sequence comes from Natronolimnohabitans innermongolicus JCM 12255, assembly GCF_000337215.1. GTDB lineage: Archaea > Halobacteriota > Halobacteria > Halobacteriales > Natrialbaceae > Natronolimnohabitans > Natronolimnohabitans innermongolicus. Next base: position 33,697 of record NZ_AOHZ01000040.1, read on the forward strand.
TCGATCGACGACGCTCTGGACGCGATCGACCGATGTCCGAATCTTGTACGCGGTGTAGCCACCGCGGATTCGCGACGCGAAGTCTTTCGACGTGAATACGTGTCGTCCGGCTCGGGATAGTGCCTGAGCAAAGATCTTCCCAGTGGAGTCGATGCCGTCACCGGCCTCGCCACCGATCGCCCAGTTAAGGTCCTCAGCCATGTTATGCCGAACCTTGCTCCCAGTAAATGAAAAGGCTTCTGAAACCCCAACCGGACCACCGTCTTGGCGGTTGATATGTTCGCCCCTCGAGGACAGTTCTTATTAATCGTTATAGAATCTGGAGGATACCTATCGCAGTGTGACTCGCGGCGAAAATTACCACCCACCGAAGGGGTAGCAAATCGTGATCGTGCTATTGGTACGTCAGCTGTCACGCGAGCCGGCCGAAACGAGCGGCCGAATGGCCGACGGCACGGCGCGGAACGGAACGCCTTTTCGCCCGGCCGCCGAAGCGCCGAACATGGATATCGAGGGGACGCCAGTCACCGTCGAATCGAGCCGAGACGTCGGAGCCGAGACGATCGCACTCGAACTCGAGACGCCCGAGGGATTCGACGCCCTTCCGGGACAGTTCGTGTTGCTTCGGGCCGTCCCGTGGGACGTCGACGAAAGCGCGGAAATCGACGACGACGACGTCGTGATGCGCCACTACACGCTCTCTTCGCCCGGCGTCGACGAGACGTTCGAGATCACGGTCGGCATCGACCCCGACGGCGACCTCTCGCCGTGGCTCGCCGACCTCGAGGGTGGCGAAACCGTCCACGTCGAGGGACCGTTCGGAACGATCACCTACGAGGGCGATCGTGACGTCGTCGCCGTCGCGGGCGGCCCCGGCGTCGGGCCCGCCGTCGCCATCGCCGAAGCGGCCCACGAGGCCGGCCACGACGCGACCGTCATCTACCAGGACGACGCGCCAGCCCACGAGGACCGACTCGAGGCACTCGAGGACGCGGGCGCGGACGTCGCCGTGCTCGAGGACGACGACGAGGCGGGGCTCGTCGATGCCATCGACTCGCACGTCGACGACGGGCAGCTCTACGCCTTCGGCTTCGAGACGTTCGTGACCACCGTCGCCGACGCCATCGACGACGCCGGCGGCGACGCCGACGAGGCGCTAATCGAAAACTTCGGCTAAGAAGTGTAGACGCGCGCGAGGAGGTGCCGGCGCCGCGTCGAACGCGGCGTCGCAACGAACGACGCGACGTCAGGGACGGGCCGTTGCAAGCATAGTCTCTACGCACGCTCGCGTCCGAGGATCCGGCATGGTCGACGAGGATCTCGAACTCGAGCGCGATCTGGGCGAGGCGACGATCGTCTACGAGGAACCGGACGAGGGAACCGTCAGGAAGACGGTCCCGAACGAACACATCGCGTACTTCCAGGACCACTGGATCATCAAGACCGACGAGGACGACCAGGGCCACGACATCGTCCGACGGATTCCGTCGAAACGGGTCCACTACGTCGAGCGTTCGGTCGAGCAGTTCGAGGAGGAAGTCGAGACGCTCGTCGATCAGGTCCAGTCGTTCGCCAGCGATCTGCGGACGAAGATCCCGGTCGGAGGCGGCGGCAGAGACGCCGACGAGCGCGAGGAGCTCCCCGAACCCCACCGCATCGACGTCGAGCGCGGCGGCCCCGATTCCGATGCTGATTCTGACCCGGGCCCAAACGACGAGTAATCCGACGATCCGTCCCGGGACGCTCGCACGTCAGTGTTCGACGAGTTCGATCAGGATTCCGCCCGTGTCCTTGGGATGGAGGAACGCGACCGTATGTCCCCACGCGCCGCCGCGGGGCTCCTCGTCGATGAGCGTGACGCCGTGTTCGCGTGCGGTCTCGAGAGCGCTCTCGATGTCGTCGGTTGCGAGCGCCAGATGGTGGATGCCCGCGCCGTTGGTTTCGAGGTAGCTCGCGATCGTCCCGTCCTCGAGGGGCTCGAGCAGTTCGAAGTAGCCCTCGCCGACCGTGAGGAAGACGACGCGCATACCGTCGAACTCCTCCTCGTGGGCGATCTCGAGGCCGAACAGATCCTCGTAGCGTGCGGCCAGTTCGCCCGCGTCCTCCGTTGCGATTCCCGCGTGATCGAAGTGCATAGCCGTCCGTTCGGCGGTCCCGAACAAATATTGATGTGGTTTCGTTCGGGACGGAACGACGATGCAGTTCGGTCGAAGACCGTTATGGCCTGCGGGACCGCGGTCAGACTCCGGTAGTCCCTGCGACCGAAATATCGCACGGCGCTCAGCGCAATCCGAGTTTCGCGGCCACCCGATCCCAGAGTCCGTCGCCGACGTCGGCGACCGCTGCCATCTCGTCGACCGAGAGTTCGAAATCGAACACCTCGGCGTTGGCCTCGATGTGCTCGCGGGTCGCGGCCTTCGGGATCGCCGCCACGGTGGGCTGCTGGAGCAGCCAGCGCAGCGCGACCTGCGCCGCGGACTTGTCGTAGGGCTCGCCGATCTTCCGGAGGCGGTCGTCGCCCGCCACGGCCCCCTCCGCCAGCGGGCTGTAGGCCGTCAGACAGATCCCGTGCTGGTAGCAGTACTCGAGCAGGTCGTCCTGGTGGTGGTAGGGGTGGTACTTTACCTGATTCGCGACGATCGGCGTCTCGGAGTGGTCGCGCGCGGACTCGAGTTGCTCGACCGAGAAGTTGCTCACACCGACGTGGTCGACGAGCCCCTCCGCCTGCAGGTCGTTCATCGCCCGGACCGTCTCCTCGAGGGGTGCGTGCCGACTCGGCGCGTGCAACAGGAGTAGATCGATAGTCGACAGTCCGAGTCGCTCGAGGCTCGCGCGCGTCGACTCGAGGGCGTCGTCGTAGGCGGCGTTCTCGCGGTGGATTTTCGTAACGACGAAGACGTCGTCGCGGTCGACGTCGCTCGCACCGAGCGCTTCACCCACCGCGCGTTCGTTCTCGTACAGTTGGGCGGTGTCGACGTGGCGGTAGCCGACCTCGAGCGCTCGCTCGACGGCGCGCCGGCAGTCGGGGCCGGTCATGCGAGCGGTGCCGAAACCGAGCGCCGGAATCGACGCGTCCTGTACGTCGACTGTGGCGGTCGAAAGATCGCTGGTGGGTGTCACACCCGTCTCTTCATCGGTGACGGTATTCAACCTCGGTGGCGACAGCGGTTTTGCGGTGTTGTCCGCCGCTGACGCCCGTCGAGAAGACCGACGGACCGTTCGAGGGAATCGATAGTCGCCGATCGTGACGGTTGAAAGCTCGGCGACGGTTGTGAATCATCCGCGCCCGATTATGGAACCCACCGGGTCGGTTACGTCGGGTCGCGCTCTCGCTCGTCGCCGCCGCGGTCCTCGTAGTCCGTACCAGATGCAGACGTCGACTCCGTTTTAGTGACGACCTTGCTGGTTACGTTCCACACGGCCGGAGCGCCGGCGGCCTGCAGATACAGCGAGTGAAGTTGCACGATCCATCCGAAGAGGATCCACAGGTTCGCGTAGACGACCGCTTCGACGATGCGGGTCGGCGTTGCAGTTCTGGAAACGATCGGATCCCTGAACGCCGCATACCCGTAGGCGATCGATCGTGCCGGCAGCAAGAACAGGGCAAGTGCAATCGCGAGGACCAGCGGTAGCGGCGGTGCGAACCCGACGAACCACAGGAGAAACAGAATCGGGAAGATCGTGACGAACGGAGAACTCACCGGGATGAACAACACCCACGCCAGCCCTAGCGTTCGCCGCCAACCGAGGTCGCGCCAGGAGCGCCAGATGGCGGCGCCGTGGAGTCGGGTTACCTGCGCCCACCCTCTCGACCACCGAACCCGCTGCCGGACCAGATCCCAGACCGTTTCCGGCGTCGACTCCCAGACCACCATCTGCGAGTCGTACACTACCTCCCAGTCGGTCCGGAGATAGAGGCGGATCGTGAGTTCGATGTCTTCGGTGAGAACACCCTCCGTCCAGCCGTCGACCGACGGCGGGACCTCGCGACGGAAGATCGCCGCCGATCCGGCGAAGTGTCCCGCGTCGAAGACATCGTCGACGAACGGATGATCGACCCACGTGCTGTGCTGACGCTCGATGCTGACGAACCGTGACAGGCGGCTGTCGTCCGGATTCGCCGCCGCTTTTCGACCCTGAACGACGCCGACGTCGGGGCGTTCGCGGAGCCGTGCCAGTCCGCGAGCCACGAACTCGGTGTCGACGAACTCGTCGGCGTCGAGGATGAGGACGTACGGCGTTTCCACGACTTCCCAGGCCCGATTCAGATCGCCTGCTTTCGATCCCGTCGTCCCCTCCACGACGCGAACTCGATCGGGATAGTCGGCTTCGAACTGCCGGGCCACGTCGACAGTGTCGTCCGTGGACTTCGTCGCCGGAACGACGACGAACGGCAGGTCGGCGAGCGTCTCGAGGTTGTGTCGAAGCGTCTCGGGAAGCACCTCGCCCTCGAACGCAGCCGCGACCATCACGGTAACGGGTGCGTCGTCGGGCATCGGCGGCGGGGACTCTCGCGTTCGTCGGTGTGCGTGCCCGACCTCGAGATACTCGAGTCCGACCCCGAGACAGAGAACGGTGAGGTAGCCACCGAGTACCCACAGAAAGAGTCCGGGTTCGATCAAGAGGACCGCGAGCACGAGCGCGTTCAACGCGAGGACGATCACGATGGCGTGTTGAAGGATGGTTGCGGTCGTAGTCGAGAGAAACTCGACGGCCGCAGGTGGAGGGCCGGGAGCTGCAAGCGTCGCGAGGACGATCACCGAGGAAACGCCGACCACGACTGCCGCCGATCGGCCGAGGGTATCGGCTGGCACCAGAATCCCTTCTCGAGCGGTGAAACTCGCCGCGATCGAACCGGCGATTGCGACGATCACGACGACGAGTAACACTCCCTCCCAGTATCGGGCGTCCGTCCCCGGCTGGGGTGGCAACACAGTATCGCTGAGCTGGCGCATCCAGAACTCGTGGACCACCAGTATCGAGAAGCCGACAATGTACGCGATGACTGCCACACCAGGTTCGGTGACGATTACCCCGAGGACACGCGCGGTACCGAGGAGGACGAGCGCGTGACCGACCAGCACCAGCGGCCACCGAACGTCCCGAGGGGCTCTCAGCGGACGGAGTTCGAGAGCGAGGAGGAACAATTGCGCCACGGTCATGTACAGGACCACACGAACGTCGGTCGGCACACGCGGGGAGAGTGTGGCGACAGCCGTCACCGACAGGATCAGTACGGCGACCGTGCTGAACACGACAGCGAGAATGCCACCGCGGGGGAGCTGTGTGGCTGCTCTCGTTCGGTCCAATGCGGCGAGGAGCGCAAGGACTGACAGAACACCGCCACCAGCGAACACGAACACTCCACCGATGGCCCCAATATCCAGTCCGAGGTCGATCACGCCGAGGAGCGCTATTGCTGTCGAGACGGACCAGAGGACGCGATACAGACTGGGTGTCACCGATGTCGCTACACCGAGCGCAGAAAAAAAGCCCGGGTGCAAACGGTCCGTTTCACAGCGACCGGACGCCGTGACCGCCCCCGAACGACCGTGTTAGTGCATAAAACGCCGGATCGGCCCCGCGTTAAACCGCGCTTCCGGGTTGGTACTCGCCGAACTCGTCGCGCATGACGTTACAGATCTCGCCGACCGTGGCGTACGCCTTCACGGCGTCGATGATGTACGGCAGCAGGTTCTCCTCACCCTGTGCGGCCTCTCGCAGGGACTCGAGCGCGGCGTCGACGGCCTCGTCGTCGCGCTCCTCACGGGTCGACTCGAGGCGGTCGATCTGGCGCTGCTGGTCTTCGGCGGTGACCTCCTCGACGTCCATCTCGGGGTCTTCCTCGACCTCGAACTCGTTGACGCCGACGATGATGCGCTCTTCCTCTTCGATCTCCTTCTGGCGGTCGAAGGCGGTGTCCTGGATCTGGCGCTGGACCCACTGTTGGTCGACGGCCTCGAGCATCCCGCCGCGGTCCTCGACCTCGTCCAGAATTTCGTAGGCGTCCTCCTCGACCTCGTCGGTGAGCGATTCGACGTAGTAGCTGCCGGCGAGCGGGTCGATGGTGTCGGCCGCTCCCGATTCGTGTGCCAGAATCTGCTGGGTGCGCAGCGCCGTCCGGACGGACTCCTCGGTCGGCAGGGCGAGGGCCTCGTCCTTGCCGTTGGTGTGGAGGCTCTGGGTGCCCCCGAGGACGGCGGCCAGCGCCTGGTAGGCCACGCGGACCACGTTGTTCTCGATCTGCTGGGCGGTCAGCATCGAGCCGGCGGTCTGGGTGTGGAACTTGAGCTGTTTGGACTTCGGGTCGTCGGGGTCGAACCGCTCGTCCATGATATCGTGCCACATCCGGCGGGCCGCGCGGAACTTGGCGACCTCCTCGAAGATGTTGTTGTGGCCGTTGAAGAAGAACGAAAGCTGCGGGGCGAAGTCGTCGACGTCCAGTCCGGCCTCGAGGGCGGCCTCGACGTACTGGATGCCGTTGCCGAGCGTAAAGGCGAGCTCCTGGGCGGCCGTCGAGCCGGCCTCGCGGATGTGATACCCCGAAATCGAGATCGTGTTGAACTTCGGCGTCTCGTCGGCGCAGAACTCGAAGATGTCGGTGATGATCCGCATCGACGGCTCCGGCGGGTAGATGTAGGTGTTGCGCGCGATATACTCCTTCAGGAGGTCGTTCTGGATCGTCCCGCGCAGTTCGGCGCGGTCGACGCCCTGTTTGTCACCGACGGCGATGTACATCGCCAGCAGCACCGACGCGGGCGCGTTGATCGTCATCGATGTCGAGACCTCGTCCAGCGGAATGCCGTCGAAGACGGTCTCCATGTCTGCCAGCGAGTCGATGGCGACGCCGGCTTTGCCGATCTCGCCGGCGGCCATCTCGTCGTCGGAGTCGTAGCCCATCTGGGTCGGCAGGTCGAACGCCATCGAGAGCCCCGTCTGGCCCTGATCCAGCAGGTAGTGGTACCGCTCGTTGGTGTCTTCTGGCGTCGAGAAGCCCGCGTACTGCCGCATCGTCCACAGTCGGCCGCGGTAGCCCGTCGAGTACACCCCGCGCGTGTACGGCGGCTCGCCCGGGTTCCCGAGGTCCTCCTCGTAGTCGAGGCCGCCGACGTCGTCGGGCGTGTAGAGTCGGTCGACCTCCTGGCCCCCCGTGTCCGTCGTGAACGTTTCCTTTCGCTCGCCGAAACGCTCGATAACCGGCTCAACCTCCGTCTCGTGCCACGCTTCCTTTCCGGCACGGATCTCTTCGAGATCGTCAGGATCGAACATTATCGTTACCGTCGACCGGGTAGGGCTTGAAGGTTGATGAACGCGGCCAGAATCCGGGCGACCCGCAATCGCCACCGCAGTCGTCGAGAAACGACACGATCGTCGGTTAGCGGCCTGTGTCGTACTTGTAGGTCGCCGACTCAGAATCGATCCCGAAGTCCTCCGCGGTTTCGTCGGTCGAGGGCTCCTCGCGTCCCTCCGGCGCTCGCTTGAACGCCTCTCGGAGCCGCTCGGGGACCCGGAACCGATCGACCTCGACGGCCAGCGGGACGGCGTCCGGATCGACGCCCTCGCGTTTGGCCTCGAGTCGATCCTGCAGCGATTCGGGAAGTTGCGACTCGTCGATCCGCCGGAACCCGAACCGGGCGAGGTACGCCCCCTCCCCGGTCAGCGCGTAGACCGTCTCGAAGCCCTCGTCGCCGGCGTACTCGACGAGGCGCTCGACGACGTGGGCGCCGACGCCCTGCTCGCGCCAGCCCTCGAGGACGCCGATGCTGGTCAGTTCGCAGGCGTCAGCCGCCCCAGCGTCATCGCCCCTGTGGATTCGAATCCGTCCGAAACCGGCCTTCTCGCCCGAGCGTTCGTCGACCGCGACGACGTAGTCACGCGATCGAAAGGCCGTCTCGTCGAGACCCATCGCCTCGATGTGATCGAGCAGCCAGACCTCCTCTCTGTTTTTCGCGTCCCGGACGTACATGATTCGAGATAGGGCATCTGCGACCAAAAGTATTTGCGGGTCTCGGCCTCGAGCGCCACCGGCAACCGTCGCAGTCCGGTTCGCCTCGCTCGAACCGCCCACCTCAACCAGGGCGACCATTCGTCCTCACCAAGCCACTATAGAAGGAATATATGGGTTATTCAGGCCAGAATGAGAATGCATGTGGTGGAAAGCGCAGAATATTCGAATATACGGAGAACATTTATCCGACAGAATGGTGTGTGTTGACACACTATGGCAGAATGCAACCGCTGCGGTGACGAGAACGGTCGACTCTTCGAACACCGAGTGCGGACGGAGGCCATGACACATCGCCGGACCGAGCGCGTCTGTGCGGCCTGTCATCCCGACGTCCCGGCCGTCCTCGAGACCCCTTCCGAGAGCGCGACCGAGGGCGAACGGCTGGTAACCGACGGCGGTTGATGCGTCGTCGCCCGTGACGACTGTGACTGAGACGGTCTGCTGGACCGAGTTCCCGACCCGGCCGCCGACCGCAGGACAGCTCGCGGCCGAGCCGGTATCGACGGACAGTCGTCCGTCTGAACCGGCCGCTGACCGATAGTGTCCGCCCCAACCAGTTAGCGTCCACCTCGCAACTCGAGCCCGCGCGGTTCGACTCGGGTTCGCAACAGCCGTCCACGAACTGAACGGCGGCTTCTCGTCACTCCTGTCGTTGCAACGGCACTCTCGGCGTCGGCTACTGTCGACGTTCGCGAAACTGCTCGCGCGCTCGCGTCGACTGCACCATCTCGACCAGCCGGTCGATCCGCTCGTTCGTCGGCGGATGGGTCGAAAACAGCTTCGACCAGTCGTCTTCGTCCGTGTGAACGTACAGCGGCGAGAGGAGTTCGCGCTCCGGTTCGGCGAGGCGCTGGATCTTCCACAGCGCTCGAGCCAGCGCTATCGGATCGCCGGTGACCTCGGCCGCCCGGTCGTCGGCCGCGTACTCCCGGCGGCGTGAGTGTGCGCGAACGACCAGCGTGACCACCACCAGAACGAGCTGGACGCCGCGCTCGATCCGGCCGAGGAGCCGGCCGAACGCCGTCTGCGGCCACGTTTTCGGCCGTCCGCGAATCCAGGCAACTGCGCGGGCGACGCCGGCAACCGCGAGCAAGAACGGCGTGACGAGCAACAGGACGAGGCCGGCGAGCGTGCGAAAGACGCCGAACGCGAGCGTCTGTACGAACGCGTCGTACCCCTCGAGGTGAGCGAGTTCGTGTGCGAGTAACGCCTCGAGTTCGTCGCCGGAGAGCGCCCGGAAGAGCGACTGGTCCAGAACGACCGTTCCGTTCCGTCCGGAGCCGATCGCGAACGCGTTCGGCGTCGGAAGCGCCGCGACGTACAGCGTCGGCGTCGAGACGTCCATCGCGGCCTCGAGGCGGTCGAGGCGGCGGTAGGTCTCGGGCGCCCGGGATCGGGGGAGTTCGACGGCCTCGATGCGCGATAACAGCGCGTTCGTCCCGAACCGGTAGCTCAGGTAGCCGGCGAGCAGGCCGGTGGCAACGACGGCAAGAACGGTCGTCGTCGGGTCGGGGGCCGCTCGCCAGAGGATCACGATCGCCAGGTAGCCGGCCGCGGCCAGCCCGAGGTAGGTGACCAGGAGCAGACTGCCGACGGCGACCATGAGGAGACGAAGCGTCAGCGAGCGCGAACGCATGGTATCGATCAGTACGGACGAGCGTCGGAAACGGCTATCGGACGAACGGGGTCGGCCATCGCGGTCTTCGTAGTGTGATCCTCGAGACGGGGTCGCCGTCGAACGCGTTAGCTGCCGTGTTTCCACCCGCGGCGCTTCGCCGACGTCCAGAGGTCGCCGGTGGGTGCGATCCACGGGACGAGGACGACGGCCGCGACGAGGAACGCGGCGAGTGGCACCATCAGCGCGTAGGTTCCGAGTTCCATCTCGGCGACGTACCACGTGACGAGAACGACCGCGAGCCCGGCGACTGGTGCGAGACGTTCCCAGACCGTTCCGCGCATCCGTCGGGCGATCGTCGGCGCGTAGTGCCAGGCGAACAGACCGCCGATGGCCCCGCCGAGGACGATGTAGGAGTTGCGGCTCCCGACGTACGCGGCGGCGACCAGGCCGACGACGAGGCCGACGGCGAACGCGGCTCCCGCCGCGTCGAGCGACGTTCGACGTGTGAGGATGCGCCGCGCCAGGTAGTAGACGGCGAGGAACGCGAGCCCGTAGGCGATCCCGCCGGCGACGTCGCCGTGGTAGTGGACGCCGAGTCCGACTCGAGTGAACCCGACCCAGCCGACGGCGGCGAGTCCGGCGACGAACCGTTTCGGGAACGTGCTCACGGGGAGGTCGACGACCAGCAGTCCGACGATGATCGTCGCCGCGAGCGCGTGGCCGCTCGGGAAACTCGCGGTGGAGATGTGCGCGGCGTGCTCGTAGAGCGGCACGAGCGCGGACGGGAAGTCCGCGCTGCTGACCGGCGGCTCGACGGTCGGTCGGGTGCCGGAGTGATACGACTTCGTGATGGACATCATGCCGTAACAGCCGACGATGCCGCCGATCCACGGCGCGGCGAGGTCCCTGTTCGCCCAGTAGGCGGCGATGAGCCCGGGCGCGATCAGGTAGACGCTGCCGAGGTAGGAGAGCAAGACCAGGATCACGCCCAGCCAGGTGGGGACGGCATCGCGGACGGCTTCGACGATAGCGGGGTCAAACCACATCGCCGATTAGTTCAGAACGCCAATCAGTATTTCTTTCGGTTGTGTACGCGACCGATCGATCGGCGTGTCCCACCAAAACAAAACCGGCGACTATCCCGCCGTGAGCGCCTCCTCGAGGCGGTCCTCGATCGCTTCGAGCTCCTCGGCCAACGCCTCGCCGTCGGCGTCCTCGAGGGCGTCGAGACGGTCGGCCAGGCCACGCAATCGCTCGAACTTCTCGTCCTCGTCGACGTCGGTCTTCTGGACGTAGACGCTCTCGTCGACGTCGTAGACCGCGTCCTCCTCGAGGTCGGTCACGGAGCAGACGACGTCGAGTTTGTCCGTGTCGACGCCGAGCACCCACTCGCGGGGGATGCCGCGCTCGTCGAGGGCGGCGAGGATCGTCTCGTCGTCCTTGGGACGGCGGCGTTCGCGGACCGTTCGGCGGACGGTTCCGAAGCGGCCGTGGAGCTGCTGGTCCGGGCCGAGGCGCTCGAGGAGTTCGTCGCGGGCCGTCGAACGGAGCCCGTCGGCGCCGCGCTGAACGTCCGACGCGAGGACGTAGTAGTCGGTCAGCGAACCGGTGTCGAGCGACTCGAGGTCGCGGTGGTCGTCGATCTCGAGGTGCTCGACGAGGTGGGCGAGCAACAGCGCGTCGTCGTGGACGCGCTCCGGCGGGGTTCGCGCGTCGGCCGCCGGGACGAGAAACGAACTCTCGCCGTCGCCGCCGGTCGCGTCGTCCGTCGCGACAATCGCGTCGTCTTCGACGGCGTAGGCGTCGGTGAGCGTGAGCACCGTCGCGTACGGTTCGACGCCCGGCTGGAGGTCTCCGATCGCCATCGCCTGCCCCTCGAGCTGTTCGTCGAAGACGCCGAACTGCTCGCGCCAGAGGGGTCGTTCCTCGTCGCTGTCGGCGAAGCGGACGACGATCCGATCGGACGCGGTCGCGCCGATTCGGAACGGACGGTCGGAAACCGGCGTCAGCAGCTGTGCACCCGGCTCGAGGGCTTCACACTGTTCTCGGAGGTCGGCCCAGTGTTCGTCGTTCATATCGAGTACTCACACCCTCGAGCGCAAAAAGCGACGCCTGGATTCTGCTGCATCGCAAGCGCCCGCACGACCGAGGTCGCCTCGAGACCCGCGGAACATGCCAATTCCTGCCACACAATTAGGGACCGGTTCGATGGACGATCCGTATGGCCCGTACGGACTGCCTGTTCTGCGAGGACGTCGTCCCGTTCACGCAACACGAGATGGCGTACTACGTGTTCGAACTGACGGACGTCGAGAACCGGTGGCGACTCTGTCGGAACTGCGCCGAGGTCCGAACCGAGGGCGAGATGTTCACCGGCTACGGGCACGCCGGGGCGAGCAGCGACTGTATCGACTGCGACGAGACCGCCGCGTACGGGATCACGCTCCTGAAGGAGACTCCCGCCGGCGATATCGTCCCCGACGACGACGTCTACCACGTGTTCTGTGAGGAGCACCTCGAGGAGCGGCGGGCATAGCGCAGTAACACCCGCGACGGGGGTCCCGGGCGCCGCTCACTCGAGCAGCGCCGGCACCTGCGTGAGCGAGGAGACGCGGTACGTTGGCGACGCCTCGAGGGCGGCGTCGGTGGTCGTCTGGGCGCCGGCCTCGGCTTCGCTCGAGCGCTCGAGCAGCATCGAGTCGATGCCGGCGTTGTCGGCCGCCTGCACGTCGATCGCTCGGTCGCCGACGTACAGCGCGGAGTCGGCCTCGAGTGAATCCATCGCGCGCTCGATGTTGGTCGGGTCGGGCTTGCGGTTGGCGAGTCCCTCCGGCGTGAGCGGACAGCCAAGGACGGTCTCGAACAGCGAGCGCAGCCCGAACCGGTCGAGCAGTCGCGAGATGACGGTCGGATGGTTGTCGCTGACGATGCCGAGCGGCGCCGACAGCGAGCGGACGGCGCTGACGTCGTCGTACATCGAGCGCAGACCGCGCTCGACCTCGGCGAGTTGCGTCCGGATCATCTCGCGACCGGCCTGCGTACAGAACGTATCGGCGTCGATCTCGAGCCGCCGGCATCGATCGGCGATCGATTCGAAGTCGCCGTGCATCAGTTCCTGGAGCATCTCCGGCGACGGTCGGGAGCGACCGAGTTTCTCGTAGACTCGACCGAGCGCGTCGTACATCCGCTGTGACGAGGGCGTCTCGATCACGACCCCATCGAAGTCGAACAGGACCGCGTCGTACTGCATTACTGGACCGATATATTTCGGACCGAGTAAAAAGATTCCCGGGAGACTGACTCACACGTAGCATGGGAGTAGGTGTCTATCCCATACAGCAGATTCCTCCCCGCGCAGTTCGCCGTGAGACGTCGCTCACCGTCGTCGGTCCCGTCGAACCGGCACACAACGTTAAGACGGCTCCCGGAAACTATGTGAACATGCTGCACGCAACAGGACCGTTGCTCACCGTCGACGTCGGTGAGCGGACGGCGACCGAAACCGATATCGTCGACGTACTCGAGCGCACCGTCGGCGGCCGCGCGACGGCGACGGCGCTGGCCCACGACCGAATCCCGTTCGACGCGGACCCGTTCGGTCCGGAAAACCGCGCCTACCTCTCGACGGGCCCGCTCCAGCAGTCCCAGATGTCGTTTACCGGCCGGATGAACATGACGGGCCTCTCGCCGCTGACCGACGGTCTGGTCTCGAGTAACGCCGGCGGCTACCTCTCGCGAAACTTCGTCTCGACGGGTTACAGCGTCCTCGAGGTCGCGGGCGCGAGCGACGAGTTGCTCGCGGTCCACGTCACCGATTCCGGCGTCGAGTTCGAGGACGTACCCGAACTCGAGGGCGCGACGGTGCCGGAGACGTCCGCGTACCTCGAGCGCGAACGCGACCTCGGCGCCGAACACTGCATCGCCATCGGCCCCGCGGGGGAGAACCTGGTGCGGTTCGCGTCGGTGATGACCTTCGACTCGCGGGCGTTCGGCCGCGGCGGCCTCGGGGCCGTGCTTGGCTCGAAGAACGTCAAGTGCGTCACGTTCGACGGCGACGTGGCGTCGCCGCTCGAGATTCCGAATCCGCCGGAGATGGATATCCACCGCGAGGCGGCCCAGTCGGACGACCTGATGCGACGGCAGGGGACGACGGGGAACACGGAGTTCATCAACGAGAACTTCTCGCTGCCGACGCGGTACTTCCGGGAGTACGAGTTCGAAGGCGCGGCCGAAATTGGGGGCAACGCCGTCGAAGCAAAGAAGTACAAGAAGGGCGCCTGCTCCGCCTGCGCCTACGCCTGTAAGCTTCCGACGCGGGACGAGGAGACGGGCGTCGAGACGGAGGGGCCGGAGTTCGAGACCGTCTACGCCTTCGGCGCGATGCAGGGGGTCGACGAGATCGTCGACGTCATGCGGGCCAACGAACTCTGTGACACGCTCGGAATGGACACCATCTCGGCCGGCGTCACCGTCGCCGCCTACCTCGCGAGCGAGGACGCCTTCGGCGACGCGGAACTGGCCCAGGAGCTCACCGAGAAGATCGCGTACCGGGACGGAATCGGCGACACCCTCGCCGAGGGCGTCGCGCGCTGTCACGACGACCTCGACGTTCCGGATTACACCGTCAAGGGCCTCGAGTTCGCCGCCCACGACGGCCGAACGCTCCACGGGCAGGGGCTGTCCTACGCCGTCGCGAACCGCGGCGCCGATCACCTGTACGCGAGCATGCTGTCGCTCGAGTACGCCGGTGCACTCGACCCGCAGGGGACGCTCGACAAGGCCGACGCCCTCGTCGCCCGCGAGAACAACTCCGCGTTTCAGGACTCGGGGATCGTCTGCGTCTTCGGCAGCGACTACGTGACCGACGACCGACTCGAGGCCCTGTTCGACGCCGACCAGGAGGAGCTGATGGCCGTCGGCGCGCGAACGGTCGAGCGCGAGCGCCACTTCAACAACCGACGCGGCTTCGACCGCGACGACGACGCGCTACCGTACGACCTGCCCGACCTCGAAGATGCGATCGGCGAGTACTACGAGACTCGAGGCTGGTCCGACGACGGCGTCGTCCCGTCGGATGCCGTCGAGTCCGTCTCGTCGGGTGCAAACGCCGACGACTGATACGGATTCGTGTCATCAATTACCGCCGATCGGCCGGAACGGTTCGCCGATCCGCGGTAACTACGGACACGAATCCGTATGGCGCGGCGGTGGTATCGTCCCGGAAAACAGTAAAACGGCAAAACGGGGCCGCGCGAAAAACCCGACTCGGTGCGCGGCCCGATATCGTGTTCGCACACGATTCGCCCAGCCGACCGCCGGACTTGCTATCGTCCGACTGTACCCGTAGGTCGAGCGGCCAGGATAATAAATCCCGTGGTAGACATACTCATGCACGATTCTGGTCGGTCGTGAGACGACACTCTGGCACCCGCTTCGGCCACTACCCGCCGTACACCGACGGAACCAGCCTGATGACGTCGTCGGCCTCGAGTTCGGTCTCGAGTCCGTCGTCGTGGACGACGTTGCGCTTGTTTTTCGTCACGACGGTGTCGCCCGCGAGCCCGTTCGATTCGTCCTCGTCGGCCAGGAGTTTTCCCCCGAGGGAAGGGTAGCTCGCCTCGAGGTCGACGAGTAGGTCGCCGATCGTTTCGGCGTCGGTCTCGTGGCGGACGGTCTTCTCGCCGACGGCGTCTCGAAACGGGCCGAAAAAGACGCACTCGAGTTCCATACCTCCGTCTTCGACGGACGGTCTCTTGTAGGCGACGGTCGGGCGTACGGACGCGAGCGGTGGCGATCCCGTTAGCGCGGTTCGAAATCGATCCGTCGGTACGGGCGGCCGAACGTGCAGGGCCACCCCTGATAGCCGTCCGCCCTGTACGACCGGCCACGTTCGCCTATGGACCCGTGTGAGTTCTACCGGCAGGCGATCGACCGGGCCGCCAGAACGCCGGCGAAACTCGGTCAGGCGCCGCTTCGGATGGCCCAGCTCGCGACCGCCGAGCCCGGCGCAACGCCGTACGAGATCGTCTACGAAGAGGGGCCGGTCTCGCTCCGGCGGTACGAGCCTCGCGTCCCCGAGTCCGAGCGTCGGTCCGTCCCGCTGGTGATCGCCTACCCGTTCATCAACGATCCGTCGATCCTCGACTTCGCGGCAGATCGGAGCGTCGTTCGAGCGTTCGCGGATCGCGGGTTTCCCGTCTACGTCGTCGAGTGGGGCGATCCGACGCCGCTGGATCGCTCGCTCGGACTCGGCGACTACGTCTGTCGATTCCTGCGCAATTGCGTCGACTACGTCCGCGAGGAGACAGGCGCGGACGCGGTCCACCTGCACGGCTACTCGACGAGCGCGCCGCTTTCCGTCGGCTACGCCGGCTGCTTTCCGGAAGACGTCCGGACGCTGGTGCTCCAGGGACCGCCGCTAGCGTTCGACGCCGAATCGACGCCGCGGGCCGTCGACGGCGACAGGACCCGTAAAGACGCCGCGTCACCCGCCGGCCCATCGCTCGAGTCCGGAGCCGCCAACCAGGCCGACGGGATCGATCTCTTCCGGCGACTCGCCGCGGAGCACGACCCAGAACAGGTTGCCGACGCGTTCGACGTCGTCCCGACGCCGCTGCTCGAGGTCGCACTCGCGCTTCGCAAACCCGTCGAGTACACCGTGACGAACCCGTTGCGGCTCTGGGATCAGTTCGACGACGCCGCCGCCGTCGAAGAGTACGGCCGCAAGCTCTCCTGGGCCAGCGGCGGACCGAACCTCCCGGGAACCGCCTACGAAGCGTTCGTCCGAGAGCTGCTCGTCGAGAACCGCCTGCTGGAGGGAACGTGGGAGCTGTGCGGTCGCCCGGTCGACCTCGACCGAATCGGTATGCCGGTCCTCCTGATTCTCGGCGCGGAGGACCGATTCGTCCCGCCGCGCGCTGCACTCCCGTTCCTCGAGGAGATTTCGAGCGAGGATACCACCGTCCTCGAGTTTCCGACCGGCCACGTTGGCACGTCGGTCGCCGCCGCGGCACACGAAGACGAAGAGTGGTGGCCGCGCGCACTCGAGTGGGTCGCGAAGCGAAGCGACTGATCGATCGCGAAGCGGTCGTCCCGTGGCGATGCCCGGTCGGGTCTGCAAAGAGAATAGCGGCTCGAAATCGCTCTCGTGTGCTGGTCGCGAGTCAGCCGTCGGTATCGTCGCGGCCTTCGGTATCGTCGCGGTCTTCGGCTTCCTCGTGGTCGGTCTCTCCGTCTTCGGCTCCCGGTCCGAGACCGCCATCCGGTTCCGATTCGATCTCCTCTTTTGCCGCCTCGAGTCCGTCCGCGTCGGAACGATCGGCGTTTGATTGGTCGCTCATCGAGCCAAATAGGGACAGGTGCCTACAAACGCTCGATGCCTACAGACGTTGTGGGAAAACGGTCCGAGCAACAGTGTCGCCGACGAGCGGCCACGAGAGCACTCGTGTGGTTCGTTCCGTCCCGTTTTCGTCCCGTCTCCGTTCCGTCTCTGTCCCGTCAGACTGCGTTTTGCGCCTCGAGGGAGCGCTTCCACGCTCGCTTGGGGCCGTCCGCACTCGCGAGTCGACCGTCAGCGTTCGCTCGTGGAAGGCGCCGCGTTTCGTACCCGGGACGAGCGAGGGCCGCCAACAGCGCCGTCAGGGGAGTCTACGACGGCGTGAGCCGATCCCACAGCGACTTCATGTCCGCCGCCGACTCCATCGCCGACAGTTCGCGGTAGGCGGATTGCTCCTCGTCGTAGTTCGACTCGAGCGGTTTGCGAATTTCGTCCGAGTACTCGAGTTGATTCGCCATCGACGTCAGCCCCTCGTAGGCCGTCATCTCGACGCGCTCGGTCATCATCCCGGCGGTCAGGTACGCCATGTTCAGCATGTCGTCGTCCTCGATGGCGTCCTTTAGCGTCGCCCGCTCGGCCTCGAGCGCGTCGATGACGGGATCCTCCCGTCGTTCCGCCGGTCGGTCGAGCGCGGCGAAGACCTCCTCGAGCCGCTGGACCTGCGTGCGGGTTTCGTCGCGGTGGTCGGCGAACCCCTCGCTCATCCGATCGTTGGTCGCGTTGATCGCCATCTCGTCTAGGGCCTCGACGAGCTCCTGTTCGTATAATACAGCTGGGCGAGCTTGTGGTGGAACAGTTCCTCGAGGTCGTCGATCTGATCGACGCTGGTGGTTGGACTCATGGGTACGCCTCGAACGAGGAGCGAGAAAGTCGTAGCTCCCGAACACGCAGGCGCCTCGGTTCGAACGGTCGCGGCCGCCGTTCGCGCTCTCGAGACGGTCGCCGACTCGATGGGCAGTGCGCGACGCTATCGGAGAGACACGCAACTGCGGGGCGTGTCGTTTTCCCCCTCGTTCGCGTACGCTCCCACGATCGGGGAAACGGCCGCACGATACTTCTCTCGTCCAGTAATGACTCAGCACACACTGCTGCAACGCGGCGGAATCGATTCCACAGCGTTCGTCGCGCCGAGCGGCTGTACCTGGGAGACCCTCGAGGAAGCCGAAACGAAACCGACGGTCGTGGAGACCGACCCCCTGGTCGACCAGCGCGGACCGTCGAGGAACGGCGGCACGGTCGGGGACCGATCCGCGAACTCGAGTTCGTCAGGCTCGGTCGGATCGACACTGCCAGCCCGTCCGGCGTCGGTTTCGTCGCCGGCGGCCTCGCGGCGCTGGTCGAGGCCGGCTTCGAGGGTGAGAAGGTCGAAGCGTACGGACGCAACGCCTGAATCGCGTCGGCGTTCAGGTGAGAGCCATCCATGAGTATCGTCGCAGAGTTCACCGTTCGATCCGAGGACTTCGCCCTCAATCACTCGCTGACCGCCGCCCCGGAGATGATCGTCGAAATCGAGCGCGTCGTCGCGACGTTCGAGGACCGAGTCATGCCGTACTTCTGGGTCAGCGGCGGCGATCAGACGACGTTCGAGGACGCGTTCCGCGAGGACGAGTCCGTTACGAACGTCACCGCGATCGACGAGGTCGAGAACGCGAGGCTGTACCGAGCCGAGTGGACCCAGAACATCGAGACGGTCGTCTACGCCTACGTCGAGATCGGCGCGACGATCCTCCAGGCGATCGGGCGGAACGAGAACTGGGAACTGCGGATGCGCTTCGACGACCGAAACAAGCTCTCGGCGTTTCAGCGCTACTGCGACGAGAACGACATCGCCTTCGAACTCACGCAGCTCAAAGAACAGCAACAGCCGATGGCGAGCGCTCAGTACGATCTGACGCCGAAACAACGCGAGACGTTGGTGACCGCCCTCGAGGAGGGCTACTACGACGTCCCACAGTCGGTGACGATGAGCGAACTGGCCGAGGAGATCGGGATCTCCCAGCAGGCGCTCTCGAAGCGTTTTCACCACGGCCACCGGAACCTCATCGCCAGCGTCCTGACCGTTAGCCACCCGGACGACGAGTAACGCGGCGTCTCGACCTGAACGGTCCGACTTAAATTAGGCGTGAATACAACCCCCCCGTCCATAGGCATCGCGGCGGTACTGTGAGGTATGCCCGACACACCGAACGGAACGGACGCCCGTCACCGTCGTCGATCCGCCAGTCACACCCTCGAGCGTCGGGGGAACACGATGGCACTCGGCCCTTCGATCAGGGTCGACCGACGCGAAGCCGGCGCACAGCGCCGCGAAATCGCAGTCGAACGCGCGGTCGGTGGGTGAAATGTCCGTCGACGACGACTGGCTCAAAGTCGCGGCGAGGTGTCGCGAGTGTGGCGCCGTCTATTCGGCGTGGGTCCGGTCGGACGACTCGGTCCAACCGATCGGACGGAAAGACGGCTGTCGGTGCGGGGCCACGACGTTCCAGCCGCTCTCGAAACGGAACGACGCCGACGCTCCCGCCGCGCGCAACGGCAGCGACTGATCGTTACTCGAGGCGGGATTCCGATTGTTGCCCTCGGTACGATCGCTCACTCTCACACGTCCGATCACGTACCGATTCCGACGCCAGCGACCGCGACGGCCACTCCGACGAGAACTGCCGGGCGGCCTCGGCGCCCGCTCGAGGACGTGTAACCGAAAGTCGACGCGGGGCCACCGCGAGTTACGACGTTTTGATCAGTCGTCGCTCGGGCCGGCCGCGGGCGCGTCCGATTCGACGGGAGCCGCGCTCGAGCCGGTTTCGGGGGCGTCGAACAGCGGACTCTGCTCGCCGGGAACGAACGTGTTGAGAAGCAGCGCCGACAGCGCGGCCATGATAACCGGCTGACTGAAGAACGTCTCGGCGGCGTTTGGCAGTCCGGCCAGCGCCTCCGGCGTCGTCGCGACGCCGAGGCCGAGACCGAGCGAGACGGCCACGATAACCATGTTGCGCCGCTCGAGTTCCGTGTGGGTCACGATCAGTCGAACGCCGCTGGCCGCGACCATCCCGGCCATGAGCAAGACGGCACCGCCGAAAACGGCGCTCGGGATCGTCGTCACGACGGCGCCAACCATCGGGCTAAGGCCAAGAATCGCCAGAATAACGCCGCTGATACCGACCACGTGACGGCTCATCACGCCGGTGAAGTTGACGATCCCGACGTTCTGCGAGAACGAGGTGATCGGGAAGGCGGCGAAGACGGCGCCGAGCGAGCTCAGGATACCGTCGTTGAACAGCCCACCGCGGAACTCGTCGTTCGTGGGGTTTCGCCCCTCAGCAGCCGTGACGCCGGACATGTCGCCGACGGTTTCCATCGCGGAAACGAGGAAGAGAAACGCGAACGTAACGATCGCGACCGGTTCGAACTCGAAGCCGAATCGGGTGGGTTCGGGAACGGCGAACAGGGCGGCGTCACCGACGGGACTGAAGTCGACCAGCCCGAAGGCGATAGCCGCGACGTACCCGACGACGATCGCAGCGAGAACGCTGAGAATTCGGGTAATACCTCGAGTGAACATGTTTAGGCTGACGGCGATTCCCAACACGAGGGCAGCCAGTCCGATGTGGTGAAGTGCGCCGAGTTCACCCGCCTCTTCGGCCGCGGAGCCGCCGGCCGCGTACTCCATCCCGACGGGAATGAGGTAGAGGCCGATGATGACGACGACGAGGCCGGTAACCAGCGGCGGGAAGAAGGGTTTGACGCGGGAGAACTGCCAGCCGATGAGGCCCTCGACCACGAAGCCGGTTACGAGAATCGCGCCGAAGACGGCGGCCATCCCGTAGTCGACGCCGATCGATATCGACGCCCCGACGAACGTGAAACTCGAGCCCATGACGATCGGCAGTCGCGCGCCGACCGGGCCGATCGTGTAGGCCTGAATCATCGTCGCCAGCCCCGAGAACAGCAAGACCATCTGTACGATGTACGCGGTGTCGGCGGGACCGAGCCCGACACCGCCCGCGACGACGTACGCCACGGCCGTCGCCGGTACGATCATAACTGCGACGTGCTGTAAGCCGAGCAGAATCGACTTCGGCCATGGCGGTTTGTCGTCGAGTTCGTACTCCAGGTCGATGGCCCCATCCGAATTGTTCGGCATGCTATACCCGCCTCGTAACGAGTCGGTGTACAAAAAGTCTCGTATGTGAGCTCATTATGGGCCTTCCACAGCCCGAATGTGTTCACGAACGTGCATCAATTCGTGCACGGACGTGCAGTGCAACTGGACGCGACACGACGACCGCGGGTCCCGCCGAGGCGGACTCGAGAACGAAGAGTCGCCGCTCAGTGAACGATTACGTCGCCGTCTTCGACGGTAATGTCCAGCAAGCTGGTCGCCTCGAATTTGGTGTCGTCGAGCGCCGACGGACCCACCTTCCGCATGATCACGACGACGTCGACGATGTCGGCGCCGATGTCGTCCAAGGCCTCGCAGATCGCCGCCAGCGTGCCGCCCGTCGAGAGCATGTCGTCGACGATGACGACTCGGTCGCCCTCCTCGACGTCGTTGATGTACATCTCCGACTCCGAGTAGCCCGTCTCCTGGTGGAGCGACACTTCGCCCTCGAGGCCGTACTCGCGCTTGCGGATCACGACCAGCGGGATGTCGGTCTGTAAGGACAGCGCCGTCGCGAGGTGGATCCCCATCGCCTCGGGGGCGACGATCTTGTCGACGTTCAGGTCGATCGTCCGCATGACCTCGACGACGACCTCGCGCAGGAGGTCGGGATCGAGCCGCGGGACGCCGTTGCTGATCGGATGTACCAGATACTCGTAGCCGCCTTTGTCGATGATCGGTGCCTCGTCGAGCGACTCGATGAGCTTCTCCATACGGCCGGTTGGTGGAATCCGTGCAAAAGCGAATCGCTCTCGCTTCGACCGGACTGCAGCGCGCGCCCGATCACTCGCCGGTCGGAAACTCGCGTTCCCGCTCGAGTCGCTGACAGCCGACGACCAGGCGGTCCGGAAGCGCGGCCGCGTTCGTATGAAGCGCCTCGAACACCGCCGCGGCGTCCTCGAATCGCGGGCCGCGGGACGCCCGCAAGGGATCTGTCTCCCACTCGACGAACTCCATCGTGGCCAACATCGGAAGGTGGACGTGCTGTAACTCGAGTCGCAGGCGCTCGGGGTCGGCGGGAACGTTCGGATTCATCGCTTGCGCCGGAAGCGAGACCGACTGCTCGCGCGACGCATCGAGCAGGGAGATGATTAGCTGTCGCCGCGGTTCGGCCGAGAGCGCTTCGAACACGCGGTCCCACCGATCTATGGCTCGCCGTCCGTTCTCGAACCGCATTTCGGTCATGCAACAATAATTGATATTGATGATAAAATGCTTTCCGGGGAATTCGCCCCGATCCGCGCCGCAAACCGACCCAACAGCTGAATTAACGGTGGAGATGGCAGACAGAAATCATCGTCCAATATTCTCCGTCGTCTCCGGCGTGTTACGACCGAAGGCCCTACGGAAGCGAGACGGCATCCAGTTCGATCCGCGTCGGTTCCGGGACTGATTCGCTCGAGACGGCGTACTCACCGCGTTCGACCGCCGACTCCTGGCCGTCCGCGCGTTCGTCGCCGGTCAGGACGATCACACCGTCGGCGAGCAGCGGCGCGAGAACCCCGGCGGCGACGGCTTTCGGATCCGAGAGCGGTTCCCGAACGACGACGCGGTCGCCCTCCTCGAGGCCGTGCGTCTCGACGACGTCGCTCGCGGCCGCGAGCGCGTCAGCGTGGCTCACGGTCCGCTCCCCATCCGTCAGGATCGTCGTCTCGGAGTCGATATCGAGCGGCGGAAAGGCCGGGTTCTCGGTCCAGACGCCGGCGTCGAAGTGGTGGATATCCGGTTGCTCGGGCTTCGTTCCGTACCCGATTCGCTGGGCGCCCCGCGGAAGGTCGTAGGTTTCGGACTCGAGGTCGCGAACCGGCGCCACGAGCGCCCGGAAATCCTCGACGTCGGTCAGATCCGCCGGTGGATCGAACCTGGTCGTCCCCTCGAGCAGCGTCGTCCCGAAGAAGGCGAGCAACGAGAGCGGATTCTCGCCGGCGATACCGACGGTGACGCCCTTTCGGACGCCCGAGTGTCGAAGGAAGTTCCCCGACTTCCAGGCCGTCGTACACAGCCAGTGGTGGTCGAACTCCCGACCCGTCGCGTCGACCAGCGACGGTCGGTCGTTCCGGAGTTCACGCGTGAGCAGCTCGTCGACTGTCGCGGCGGTCATACCCGCTACTCGCGGCCGAGTCGAAAAAAGCACGCCGACTCGAGTCGACCGGAGTCGCGATTTCGGCCGTCGCCCGACGGCGTCTCGCGGCCGGAATCGGTCTGCTCCGACGGAGCCTGCAGTGGGTCGTCCCAGTTTCTGGGAACCGGACGCGACAGCTTTTATCATCCACAGCCAGCATCCAGTATGGAACACGGGTGCTACCGGTGGGAACACGACGCCGAATCGGTGGCGGTCGCCGTCGCCGACGCGGTGTCGTCGGTGACGAACGTCCCGCACGACGAACTGGAGCCGATTCACGACCGCGTAGACGGCGACGCTCTGAACGCGCTCGTCGAACGGAGCGACGACATTCGGATCTGCTTCGAGTACGCCGGCTTCGACGTCGAAGTCCGGACGGACGAGATTCGACTGACCGAACGTCCGTGACGTCGCGGCGTCGGTCGCCGAGTCGCAGATCTAGAACGCCCGTTTGATCTTCTCGAAGAACCCCTCCTTGACCTCGATTTCGTCGCCGCCAGCCTCGGCGAACGCCTCGAGCGCCTCGCGCTGTTCCTCATTTAAACTCTCGGGTGTGACGACCTGCACCTGCACGAAGAGGTCGCCGTGGCCCCGGCCCCGGAGACGCGGCATGCCCTTCCCCTCGAGGCGGAAGGTCTCGCCGCTCTGAGTAGCCGTGGGAACGTCGAACTCGACGGCGCCGTCGAGCGTCGGTACTTCGACGGTGTCGCCGAAGGTCGCCTGCGGGAACGAAATCGGCAGTCGGTACTGGAGGTCGTCGCCCTCGCGCTCGAAGTCCTCGTGCTCGCGGACCGAGACGTCGATCAGGAGGTCGCCGCGACGGCCGCCCTCGGGACTCGGCGCGCCCTCGCGTTCCATCCGAAGCGTCTGGCCCTCCTGAATGCCAGCGGGAACCTCGACGGTGAGCGTCGCCTCGTTGCGGACGTAGCCCTCGCCGCGACAGTCGCCACAGGTTTCGGAGTAGAGCGTGCCCTCGCCCTCACAGCGCGGACAGGCGGTCGTCTGCTGGACGCGACCGAGCGGTGTCTGCTGGACCTGCGTCACCTGCCCGCGGCCCTGACACTCCGGACACGTCTCCGAGTCGGCCTCCGGCGGATGGCCCTCGCCCTCGCACGTGTCACACTCCTCCGGGCGCTCGACGGTGAACTGCTTCTGGGCGCCCTCGTAGGCCTCCTCTAGGTCGATCTCGAGTTCGGTTCGGAGGTCGCGGCCCTTGCGCGGGCGTCGGCGCCCGCGGCCGCCGCCACCGCCGAAGACCTGCTCGAAGATGTCGCCGAGACCGCCGCCGCCCATCCCGCCGCCGCCCATGCCGCCGAACGGGTCGCCGCCCATGCCGCCCATGCCGCCTTCGCTGGCGTCGAAGCCGTGTTTCTCGGCCTGCTCGTAGCGGTCGTGGCCCATTCGGTCGTAGGCCTGACGTTTCTCCTCGTCAGTGAGGACCTTCTTCGCCTTCTGGATCTTCTTGAATTTCTCCTCGGCGTCGGGATCGTCGCTGACGTCCGGGTGATACTCCGTGGCCTTCTCCCGATAGGCCTGCTTGATCTCCTCGGCGGAGGCGTCGGAACTCACGCCGAGTACGTCGTAGAAGTCCTCGCTCATTCGTTGTGCAACCGATACTCGCTTGCGACACTTGAAACGAACGTTCCAAACGTACCTTTTTTACCGGGGTCCTCACGCGCCGTCGGCGCGTTCGAACCCCGCCAAAAAATCTACGCTAAAAAAGGCCGCTCGCTCACTCCGTTCGCTCGCGGTGAGTGGACGTTCTCGATCCGTGTTCAGCACTCGAGGCCTTCTCGAGTGGTGCGAACGGGCCTTTGTCCCATACGCAGAAATCGGCCGGGGAGAGCGTGGCAACTCCTCGTTGCCCCGTCTTCGAAAAATTCGCTTCGCTCACTTTTCGAAACTACGATGGACTCGCTTGCTCACGGGTCGGTTCCCTCCCCGTTCGCTCCTCGAAGCGCTCCGTCGTCGCGCCTCGCACCGCTCGCCCATCGAGCCGACGAAGACGACTCGTCCTTTCAGTTCTCGTCGTCTTCGTCGACGTCGTCAGACTACGTCTGACGGGCTGAAGACGACGACTTACTCGTCGTCGTCTTCAACGTCTTCGAAGTCGGCGTCGACGAACTCCTCGTCCTCGCCGCCAGCGGCACCCTCGGGACCGGGGTTCGGGCCGCCGCCCATGCCGCCCATGCCGGCTCCCGCAGCGCCGCCAGCCGCACCGCCTGCGGCGCCGCCGGCTGCACCACCAGCACCGCCGGCACCTGCGGCACCAGCCTGCTGGTGAATCTGCTTGCCGATCTCCTGCAGTTCCGTGCTCAGGTTCTCGGTCGCGGCTTCGATATCCTCGGCGTCGGCGTCACTGTCGTCGATCGTCTCCTCGAGATCCTCGATCGCGGCCTCGATGTCGCCGCGCAGGTCGTCGTCGACCTGCTCGTCGTTCTCCTCGAGGAGCGTCTCGGCGCGCTGGATCGTGGCCTCGGCGGTGTTGCGGGCCTCGATGCGCTCGCGCTTCTTTTTGTCCTCTTCGGCGTGTTTCTCGGCTTCGGCCTGCATCTTGTCGATCTCGGCGTCGGAGAGGCCGGCGCCGCCCTCGATGGTGATCTCCTCGGACTCGCCGCTGCCCTTGTCCTCCGCGGAGACGTTGACGATGCCGTTCTCGTCGATGGAGAACGTGACCTCGATCTGCGGGGTGCCCGCGGGCGCTGGCGGGATGCCGGTCAGGTGGAACTCGCCGAGCATCTCGTTTTTCTCGGCCAGTTCGCGCTCGCCCTGGAAGACCCGAACCTGCACGGAGGTCTGGTTGTCCGCCGCGGTGGTGAAGATCTTCGACTCCTCGGTCGGAATCGTCGTGTTCTTCTCGATGAGGCGCTCGAAGAGGCCGCCCTTGACCTCGATACCGAGCGAGAGGGGCGTGACGTCCAGCAGGACGATGTCGTCGACTTCGCCGCCGAGGACGCCGCCCTGAATCGCGGCGCCGAGCGCGACGGCCTCGTCGGGGTTGACGTTCTTCTGTGGCTCCTTGCCCGTCAGCTCCTCGACTTTCTCCGCAACCTGTGGCATCCGCGTGGAGCCGCCCACGAGGAGGACTTCGTCGATCTCGTCCGCTTCGTAGCCCGCGTCCTCGAGCGCCTGCTCGGTCGGCTCGACGGTGCGGTCGATGAGGTCGCTGGTGAGCGACTCGAACTTGGCACGCGTGAGGGATTCCTCGAGGTGGATCGGACCGTCGTCCGTCGCCGTAATGAACGGCAGGTTAATCTCGGTCTCCTTGCGCGAGGAGAGTTCGATCTTGGCCTCTTCGGCGGCGTCTTTGAGTCGCTGGAGGGCCTGTCGATCCTCGCGGAGGTCGATGTCGTGTTCGTCCTCGAACTGCTCGGCGAGCCAGTCGATGACGGCCTCGTCCCAGTCGTCGCCGCCGAGGTCGTTGTCACCGTTGGTGGCGACGACCTCGTAGACGCCGCCGCCGAGGTCGAGGATCGAAACGTCGAACGTCCCGCCGCCGAGGTCGTAGACGAGGACGGTCTGGTCGGAGTCGTCGTCGAGACCGTAGGCCATCGACGCCGCGGTGGGCTCGTTGATGATACGCTCGACCTCGAAGCCGGCGATCTCGCCGGCGTCTTTGGTCGCCTGGCGCTGTCGGTCGGAGAAGTACGCAGGCACCGTGATGACGGCCTTCTCGATCTCGTCGCCCAGGTAGTCCTCGGCGTCGCGTTTGATCTTCTGGAGGATCATCGCCGAGATCTGCTCGGGCGTGTACTCCTCGTCTTCGATCTCGACGGTATAATCGTCCTCGCCGATGTGACGCTTGATCGACTGAATCGTCTTCTCGGGGTTCTGTACGGCCTGGTTCTTCGCCGGTTTGCCGACGAGTCGCTCCTCATCGTCGGTAAAGGCGACGACGGAGGGCGTCGTCCGTTCGCCCTCGGCGTTGACGATGATCTCCGGATCGCCGCCTTCCATCACCGCGAACGCGCTGTTCGTCGTCCCCAGGTCGATTCCGAGAATTTTGTTGCTCGCCATCGTGACCGGCTATTGTGCGCACTTTGTTTTAAAGGTTACTAGGGCGATCCAGCGGCCGAATAAAATATCCGGAATGAGCTACAGCGGCGGCGCTCAGCGGCCACAACGCGTAAATACCACGATAGGATGAAAACGTTGTTTCGGACGGATCGAACGGAACAGAGCTGTCAGCCGCCCGTCTCGTCGGTCAGTTCGATTCGTCGCCGTCAGTCGACGCGTCCGTTTCCTCAAGGTCGTCGTCGCCCGCGACTTCGCCGCCGAGTTCGATCGCGTCGTCGTCCTCGCTCGCTTCGTCGTCGTCTCCAGTGCCGTCTTCGGAGTCTGCACCGCCAGCCGAGTCGTCGTCGGCCGCTGAGTCGGACTCGTCGCTTTCGGGAGCCGTCGAGTCGGCGTTCTCGTCGCCGGTTCCGCCGGCGCCGTCGGCATCGGAATCGGCGTCTTCGTCCTCTCCCTCGAGTTCGCCGTTCGACACCGTCACCTGCGCGTTCTGGATGACTTTATCCCCCATCTCGTAGCCGGGCGTGTAGACGTCGGCGACGGTCCCCTCGGGCTGGGCGCTGTCGACGCGCATCATGACCTCGTGGCGCTGGGGATCGGTCTCGGTGCCGGGTTCGGGATCGATCTCGGAGACGTTCTCGTCCTCGAGGATCCGGTCGAACTCCTTCATCGTCATCTCGACGCCCTCGCGCAGGCTCTCGACATCGCCGTGTTCCTCCTCGAGGGCTCGCTTGAGGTTGTCCCGAACGCCGAGGAGGCGTTCGACGAGGTCCTCCGTCGCGCGGTCTTTGATCTGATCCTGGCGCTTCTTGGCGCGTTTCTTGTAGTTCTGGAAGTCGGCCTGCTTGCGCTTGAGCCGGCTCGTGAGGTCCTCGACTTCCGCTTCGTACTCGTCGACCTCCGCCTCGCGAGCCTCGAGTTCGCTTTGCAGTTTGTCGATGGTTTCGGCCTGTTCCTCGACGCGTTCCGAGAGGTCCTCGAGCTCGGCGCGCTGGTCGGCGACGGTGCCGTTCAGGTCGCGGGCCTCCTCGACGACGGCGTTGACCTGGTGGGCGAGGTCGTCGTCGTACTCGGTGATCTGGTCGAGCAGGTCCTGAATGTCCTCGCTGGTCTCGGGTGCGGCGCCGTCGCCGGAAGCCGTTGTCGCGTCGTCGACGGCGGCCTCGCTCTCGTTCGAGTCGTCGGTCGTCGACTCGGTCGCCGCGTCCGTGTCGGACGCGCTCGCACCGTCCGATTCGTCCGCGCCCGTCGCGGCCTCGACGTCGGCCGGGTCGCCGCCGTCTGAGTGGTCCTCGGACGGGACACCCTGGGCGTCGGCGTTCGTGCCCTCGTCTTCGCTCATGTGGCTGTCAACGAACAGCGGTAATAAAAGGGTTGAGGTACGGTGGCGGATTGGGGTCCGCGGTCGGTTCTTTCGAATCCGGTCGCCGCGTTACCACCCGTTCTCACCTGTCGTCCTTCGAGAGCGAAAGCTTGCGAGGCGGATCCAATCGATCGAGGCGAGTCCGACAGTATTTGTCCGTCCCGAACCGATGACGGACCGTGACGGGGACGGATTCGCAAGACGGGATCGCGGGCTCATCGATCACCCTCCGATACGAGGACGGGACGATCCGGATCGACGGCCTCGAGGATGCCGACGCCGCCCACTCGACGATCCGCGAGGCGGTTCCCGAACTCGAGTCGGACCACCGAACGGACGGCCAGCGCGTCCCCGGGTTTCGGTACGCGTCTCTCCGGCGCGCCCTCGCGGGGCTCGACGCGCACGTCGACGACCGCGTGCTCGACCTCGCCCTCGACTCGGTGTCGGACCTTCACTCCGCGTACGAACTCCGCGAGTACCAGCAGGCGGCCCTCGAGGCCTGGCTCGAGACGGATCGCTGGCGAGACGCTGCGGCCGACCGATCGCCGTCGCGTGCACCCGCGGGCGTCCTCGAACTGCCGACGGGCAGCGGGAAGACCGTCATCGCGATCGAGGCGATCGAACGCCTCGAGACGCCGACGCTCGTAGTTGTTCCGACGATCGATCTCATGGAGCAGTGGCACCGCGAACTCGAGCGCGAGTTCCGCTGCGAGGTGGGTCGGTTCGGCGGCGGCGAGCAGCGACTCGAGCCGATCACGGTCTCGACGTACGACTCGGCGTACCTGAAGGCCGATTCCGTCGGAGACCGGTTCGGCTTCGTCGTCTTCGACGAGGTCCACCACCTCGGCGGCGAGGGCTACCGAGAGATCGCCCGCTTGCTCGCCGCCCCCGCGAGGATCGGACTGACGGCGACGTTCGAGCGTCCCGACGGCGCCCACGAGGTCGTCGAGTCGATCGTCGGCCCGCTGGTCCACCGCGTCGACGTCGACGAGTTGGCGGGCGACCATCTGGCGAACTACGACCTGAAGCGCCTCGAGGTCGATCTCACACCCGACGAGCGCGAGGCCTACGACCGAAATCAGGAGACGTTCACGAACTACCTCGCGCGCTCCGGGATTCAGCTGCAGAGCGGTTCGGACTACCAGGAACTCGTCAAACGCTCCGGCTCCGATCCGAAGGCCCGAAAGGCCCTGCTTGCCCGCCAGCGGGCTCGCGAGATCATGTACGGTAGCGAGGCGAAACTCGAGGCCCTCGAGGGTATTCTCGACGACCACCGCGGCGAGCGAACGATCGTCTTCACGGCCCACAACGACCTCGCGTACGACGTCAGCGAGCGGTTCCTGATGCCGACGATCACGCACCAGACGGGGACCGCCGAGCGTCGAGAGATCCTCGAGCGGTTCCGCGAGGGGACCTACACCCGAATCGCGACCTCGAACGTCCTCGACGAGGGCGTCGACGTCCCCGACGCCGCGGTCGCGGTCGTCCTCTCGGGCAGCGGCAGCGAACGGGAGTTCGTCCAGCGGCTGGGCCGGATTCTGCGGCCGAAATCGGACGGCACTCGAGCCGTGCTGTACGAGGTGCTCGCCGCCGACACCGGCGAGGAACGGGTCTCGAGGCGGCGGCGCGACGACGCGTTGTAGTCGAATGCGCGAGCGACAAGCGACGCGCGCGAACGCCGGGCGGTCGGGCTACTCGTCTCCGTCGATGTCGATTTCGTCGGTTCCGGCTCCGTCCGCTCCAGTCGCGTCTGCTCGCCGGCGGAGCCACTCGAGGCCGAGCACGCTGCTGACGGCGCCCGCGCCGACCGTAAAGCCTGGCATGCCGTCAGTGTCGTCTGCGGCGTCCGACGTGTCGTCGGCCGGATCGGCGGCACCGTCGGAATCG
This sequence comes from Natronolimnohabitans innermongolicus JCM 12255, assembly GCF_000337215.1. Classification (GTDB taxonomy): domain Archaea; phylum Halobacteriota; class Halobacteria; order Halobacteriales; family Natrialbaceae; genus Natronolimnohabitans; species Natronolimnohabitans innermongolicus. The sequence continues at coordinate 64,204 of NZ_AOHZ01000040.1, forward strand.
TCGTCATCGCCGGTTCCCGGATCCGCGTCGTCGGTTTCGGTTCCGTCGGCAGTTTCGCCGTCGCCGTCGAGCGCGTCCGACTCGTCGACGTCGTCAACGTCACTGTCTTCGACGTCGTTCCCGTCGGTTCCGTCGGCTTCACCGTCGTCGTCGCTGTCGCCATCGCCGCCGTCGCTGTCGTCCTGATCGGACCCGTCGTCGCCGGTTTCGACGTCGCCCGCCTGTCCCTCCCGAAGCGCGACCAGCTCGCCTTCGTGGTCGACGTACAGCGTTTTCTCGTCGATCGCGAGAACGTGACCGATCGGGCCTTCGTCTGCAGAGAGCGTCCACCGAACGGTGCCGTAGTGCTTGTCCAGCGCGACCAGTCGCTCCGCGTGCTCGGCGTCGGGGCCGCCGTTGTCGGTCCAGAGATAGATGTAGACGGTCTCGTCGCAGATCACCGGCTGGCCGTAGAGCAGCGTGCCGGTCAGCGTCCAGTCGTGCTCGCTGCCGACGACGGACCGGCCGTACACCTCGTAGTTCGTGCCGGTGATGGCCATCTCCTCGCCCAGCGCCGGTTCGTGTGGCGTCTCGGACGTGAGCAGATCCAGCTCTTCGCCCGTCGCGGCGTCGTAGATGGCGTGCTCGACGGTCGACGGACCGCCGGCGACGACGGTGGTCGACGTCGCGTGGAGGTCGCCCCCGACCCCGCCGAAGCGACGGTCACTTCGCAGGACCGCATCGCCGGTTTCGGGATCGAAGGCGTGGAGCACACCTCCCGCCCCGGCGTAGACGACGCCGTTCGCTGCAGCGGTTCCCGTGTCGAACTCGTCGTCGATCTCCTCGTCCGTCTCGTCTCTTACAGTCGTCATCGAGTCGCGTTGCCATCGGACCGATCCGTCGTCGGCCTCGAGGGCGTACAGGGTGCCGTTCGCGACGACGAACACCCCACCGTAGGCGACCGTGTGACGGCCGATCGACGCCTCGGACGCAGAGTCGGAGCCGAGGTCGCTCTCCCACTGAACGCTCCCGTCGTCACGGTCGAGCGCCACGATCTCGTCGCCGGCGACGAAGACGAACTCGTCGGCTACGGCCGGATCGTCCGCGGCGACGTTCGTCTCCCAGACGCTCGAGCCGTCCGCCGCGTCGAGGGCGACGACGCCGTCCGCCGTCGTCGTGTATACGGTTCCGTCGGCGACGGCGACGGTGCCATCGTGGTCGGCGGACCACGCGGCCTCGAGGGCGTCGCCTTCGAACGCGGGGTCGGCGGCGACGTACCGGGCGTGTCCGGCGTCGCCGCGGTAGGACGACCAGTGCTCGTCGGGAAGCGGGTCGGCCTCGAGATCGGGGTTCGGGAGGGCCGCGTCGGTGTCGGTATCGTCGTCGGCGTCGTCAGCACCGTCGGCCGCCGCCGTCCCGATCGACGCGATGCCGCCCGCGGAGAGCGCTGCACCGGTTGCCAGTACCGCACGTCGGTTCCAACCGTTCATGGCTGGTCAGAACGCTATCGGCGGCATTACTATCCGATTCGTAAGGCAGATTTCCCCTCGTGCAACTGTTTCGATCGGTTCAGACGGCGCCGAATCGAGCGCCGTGACGTGGGCGTTCCGCCGACGACAGCCCTCGCTCGCGGTTCGCGGGGCCGACCCGTCATTCACAGCCATACGAGGGAACCGTGCGAGTCGACTCCGACCGATATGGACATCGGCTTCGATACGGGCGTTCTTCTCAGACTTGGAGCGCTGCTCGTCCTCCTGCTCGTCGGTACGGGACTGCGCGTGACGGGAGTACTCAACGCGAGCCGGACGGACGCACTGAACGCCGTCGCCTACTACGTCGCGCTGCCGGCGCTCATCTTCATCTCGGTCTACGATCAGGCGATCGGCGAACTGCTGTCGGCGACGCTCGTCGGCGGCCTGCTCCTCGTCCTGTTTACGACCGCGGGTCTCGCGTGGGTCGTCCACCAGATTCAGGGCTCCGAGAGCGATCGTCAGAGCGTCGCGATCGTCCAGTCGTAGCACTCGAATCTGGGCTATCTCGGCCTCCCGCTGGTCGCGGCGACGTTCGCCGACGAGGTGACCGCGATCGCGAGCGTCGTCCTCGGCGTCGTGACGCTCGTGCAGGTGCCGCTGACGATCCTCGTGCTCTCGACGTTCAACGGCGCCGACGTGGAACTGCTCGACGAACTGCGCGGGCTGGCGGTGAACCCGGTGTTGCTCGCGCTGGTCGTCGGTCTCGCGATCGGCTCGAGCGGGATCGCCGTCCCGGGGACCGTCGCGACCGGCCTCGACGGCATCGGCTCGCTGGCGCTGCCGCTCGCCTTGCTCGAGGTCGACCTTCCGTCGGCCGATCTCGGCGCGACCGGCTCCGTCGTCGGTCTGAAGATCGTCGCCATGCCGATCCTCGCGTCGGCCGATCTCGGCGCGACCGGCTCCGTCGTCGGTCTGAAGATCGTCGCCATGCCGATCCTCGCGTGGGCCGTCTTCTCGGCGCTGTCGGTCGACGCGGCGACGTTTACCGCGACGGTCGTCATGCTCGGGACGCCGACGGCCGTCTCGACGTACGTCTTCGCNTTCTCGGCGCTGTCGGTCGACGCGGCGACGTTTACCGCGACGGTCGTCATGCTCGGGACGCCGACGGCCGTCTCGACGTACGTCTTCGCGGCCGAACTCGGCGGCGACGAGGAGTTCGCCTCGCTGAACGTCTTCGCGACGACGCTGGTCTCGGTCGCGACGCTGTTCGTCCTGATCACGCTGCTGACGTGAGCTCGTATCGCGTGCCGATACCCTCACGTGGAGAGACGCCCGTCGACAGGTCGCGACCGTTTCAGCACCGACGGTCGGTCGTGTGCATCGATCCGTCGGCCGGTCGAAGCGACCGGATCGTGACCACTATCCGAAAACCGCACGTCGGGTAGTGCATGGGCGACGTGGAAATCCGCGAACTCGAGTCGGAGGCGGAGTGGATCGACGCCTACCCCCTGATGAATCGACTGTATCCGGACGTCGACGAGGCGCAGTACCTCGAGTACCTCGCGCAGATGACCGCCGACGGCTATCGGCTCTTCGGGTTGTTTTCGGACGGCGAACTCGCCGCGCTCGCGGGCGCGACGATTTTGACCAACATGTACTACGGCAGGCACCTGTGGGTGTACGATCTGGTGACCGACCCCGACCATCGATCGAAGGGGTACGGAGCCCGGTTCTTCCGGTATCTCGTCGAGTGGGCCGAGAAGCGAGGCTGTGAAACCGTCGCCCTCTCGTCGGGGCTCCAGCGGGAGCGAGCGCATCGCTTCTACGAGGAGCGCACGGAGTTGGAGAAGGACGCCCACGTTTTCACGCTGGACCTGTCCTGAGCCTGCGGCGCGTCCGGCGACTCGTCTAATCCTCGCCGTACGCGACCGTCGACGCAGTCGCGTTCTCGGCCTGTCGGGTGTCCTGGCGACTGCACTGGACGACGACCGGCACGTTCGACTCCACGACGATGCCGTAGTCCCGGCCCAGCGGCGGCGCGTAGGGATCGATCAGGTCGTTGATCCGGACGTGACGGACGCGCTCGGCGGCGACCGAGAGCGGATACGGGCCCGCCTCGCGGCCGTCCGCGTAGTGGAGGGTCACCTCGAGCGTCGCCATCTCCGCGCCGGGGTTCAACGCGCACAGCTCGTCGCGGCTGACCATCTCGGGTTCCGGCCCGGTGCTGTCGACGGGGACGTGGCCGCCGGGAAGCTCCCAGCGCGTCTCGCCGATCGGCGCGTCGTGGTCGGCCTCCGGGTCCGGTCCCGGCTCGGTCTCGCGTTCGGTCACGCGTCGCCCACCTCCGCGCCCGAAGCGACGTCGCCCTCGCTCGTCGACGACTCGTCGGTCGCGGCGTCCGTCGGTTCGGCCCCGCCCTCGAGCAAGGCCTCGAGGTAGTCCGTCATGAACACGCCCTCGGGGTCGAGTTCGCGCCGAATCTCCTGGAACCGATCCCACTCTGGGTACAGCTCACGCAGCTCCGCGGCCCGCAGGGTGTGTTTCTTCCCCCAGTGGGGTCGGCCGTCGTACTCGCGAAAGAGCGGCTCGATGTCCTCGAAGTAGTCCCGGTGGTCCAGTTCGGCGTTCTGAATGCACGAGATCGTCATCGCGTCGCGGTCGTACTCCGTCGAGAGCATGGCGTCGTCCGCGGCGACCGTGCGGACGAGCAGCCGCCAGCCGACGTCGGCCCGCCAGTTCTCGCGGACGCGTTCGCGGACCCGGGAGAAGCACTCGAGGCCGTCTTCGACGGGCAGGGCGTACTCCATCTCGTCGAACTCGCGGCCGATGTCGTCGTGTTCGGGGATGGTCTCTTGCCACCAGCCGGTCTGGTTCTCGACGACCGTGGCGTAGGAGAGGTCCTCGTGGTCGGTGCCGCCGCCGGGCGCGTTGAGCAGCCGCAGTTTCACCTCGTTCGAGCGGGGGTACCAGTAGAAATCGAAGTTGCGGTTCTCCTCGATCAGCGCCGGGATGTGGTCCTTACACGCCCGCCAGTTCGTACAGTACTCGCGCCGCTGGATCTTGTAGGTCGTCTGCAGGTCGAGTTCGATCTCGGTGAAGATCCCGAGCGTTCCCAGCGAGACCTGCGCGGCCCGCAAGAGATCCGGGTCCGTTTCGGCGTCGAACTCCCGGATCTCGCCGGTCCCGGTGACCATCCGGCCGCCGACGAGCGAGCCCGCGAGGTTCTCGAACTCCGGGCCCGTTCCGTGGGTCCCCGTTCCGAACGCACCCGCGACGGTCTGCATCGAGACGTCGCCGAGATTGGGAAGCGCGAGGTTGCGATCGTGAAGCTCCGTGCCGGCCTCCTCGAGCGTCGTCCCGGCGTACAGCGTCGCGGTCTGGCTCTCGGGGTCGCAGTCGACGACGCCGGTCATGTTCGTCAGCGAGACGACCACGTCTTCGGTCTCGACGACGGGCGTCCACGAGTGGCCCGCGCCGGCGACGCGGACGCTCTCGCCCTCGTCGGCGGCCCGCCGAACGATCGCCTGGAGTTCGGACTCGTCTTCGGGCTCGAGGATCCGATCGGGTTCGAACGAGACGCTGCCGGACCAGTTTTGCCACTCCTCGGCTTCGGTGTCGGTATCGCGCTCGTCGATCGAATCCGGCTCCTGTGCCACGCTCACTCACCCGGGTGTGCGATCGTCGACAGCAGGGCGTTCTCGGCCTGCCTCGAGTCCAGGCGCGTGTGCTGGCAGACGACGGGCACGTCGGACTCGATCACGCTCGCGAAATCCTCGCCCGTCGGAATCGGCTCGGGATCTTCGAACTCGTTGAACCGGAAGTGTCGCGTTCGCTCGGCGGGGACGGTCTTCTCGTAGGGACCGATCGGGCCGCGGTCGGTGAAGTAGACCGTGATCTCGACGGTCGCGTCCTCGTCGGTCGCGTTCAGCAGACAGACGGTTTCGTGGCTCTCCATCTCCGGTTCCGGGCCGGTGCTCCCTTCGGGGATGTACCCCTCGGGAATCGCCCACGTGTGTTTGCCGGTCATCGATTCTCACTCGGTTGTACGACACCGGAGACGCGGATAACGCTCCGGCTTGTACGCACAGGCGGCCCTCGAGTGCGGCGCTCGGCTTCGGACTCCGAACTCGCCGCCCACCTCGAGGCGGTCAGGAATGGCCAGGCTCGAGACGCGCACGGCTAGCCGCCACTCAGCCGCGGCCGACGACGGTCGGCTGCACTCGAGCGCGAACGGGCGTCTCAAGGTCGTGGCGCTCGAGCGCGACGACACCGTTCCGGCACCGGATTTCGGTCGGACCCGGCCCCTGCAGGAGACGGGATGACGCTTATCTCGCTTATTCTGGACAGTGCAGTAAGCCGGTCGGCAACGGCTCCGGAGACGGGAGCGGAGACCAGGCGGGAGGCGTCCGCACGAAGCGGTCGCGTCTCGCCGGTTTCGCCGAACCGCGTCGGCGTTCGGTCGACGTTTCGGCGCTCCTCGAGCGAGGGCGACCGGTCCGACGTGCGGTCACGGTACGGGTCACCGGACCTGCGTTCCAGCCATCGATTCGACCCGAGACATCTACTTCCCCACATGACAGACGACGACGCTTCCCACGACGGACGAACCGACGCGCAGCCACGGGCGACCGACGGCGGAACGGACAAGTCGCGGTCCGACTCGGACTCGGGGCAGGCGGGAACGAGCGACGACGCCGGCGTCGTCGACGAGTCGAGCAAACAGGACCAGCTCGACGAGGTGCGCGAAAATCCCGAGGGCCAGGACCTGACCTCCGATCACGGCGTCAAGATCAGCGATACGGACAACTCCCTGAAAGCCGGCGAGCGCGGGCCGACGATCATGGAGGACTTCCACTTCCGGGAGAAGATGACGCAGTTCGACCACGAGTCGATCCCGGAGCGGGTGGTCCACGCCCGCGGCACCGGCGCGCACGGCTACTTCCAGCCCTACGAGGACCCCGACCTCGGCGACGAGTACGACGACATCGAGGAACTGACGAAAGCGAAGGTACTGACCGATCCCGACCAGAAGACGCCGGTCTTCACCCGGTTCTCGACCGTCGTCGGCTCGAGGGGGTCCTCGGACACCGTCCGCGACGTTCGCGGCTTCGCGACGAAGTTCTACACCGAGGAGGGTAACTGGGACCTCGTCGGGAACAACATGCCACCGTTCTTCATCCAGGACGCGATGGAGTTCCCCGACCTCGTCCACGCGATCAAACCCGAACCCGACGACGGGATGCCCCAGGCGTCGGCGGCCCACGACACCTTCTGGGACTTCGCCTCTCTCAAACCGGAGATCACTCACATGATCATGTGGGTCCTCTCGGGGCGGGCGCTGCCGCGGGCCTATCGGATGATGCAAGGCTTCGGCGTCCACACCTTCCGGCTGGTCAACGACGACGGCGAGTCGGTGTTCGTCAAGTTCCACTGGACGCCGAAACTCGGCACTCACCAGCTCGTCTGGGACGAAACGACGAAGCTCTGGGGCAAGGACTCGGATTTCAACCGAAAAGGTCTCTATGACGTCATCGAGGAAGGCTACGATCCCGAGTGGGAACTCGGCGTTCAGATCTTCGACGAAGAACAGGCCGAGGAGTTCGACTTCGACATCCTCGACCCGACGAAGATCGTCCCCGAGACCGAGGTGCCGGTGCGGCCGATCGGGAAGATGGTGCTCAACGAGACGCCGGACAACTTCTTCGCCGAAACGGAGCAAGTGGCGTTCCACCCCGGCAACGTCGTCCCAGGGATCGACTTCTCGAACGACCCCCTGCTACAGGGTCGACTGTTCTCCTACCAGGACACCCAGCTCAACCGCTTCGGGAGCGCCAACTGGGACGAGATCCCGATCAATCGGCCCGTCGCCGAGCGCCACAACAACCAGCGCGCCGGCTTCATGCGCCAGGAGATCAACGAGGGCAAAGTGTCGTACAAACCCAACTCCATCGGCGACGACGATCCGCAGGAAGTGCCCGAGGAAGAGGGTGGCTACGAGCACTACGCCGAGAAAATCTCCGGGAAGAAGATCCGAAATCGAAGCGACAGCTTCGAGGACCACTTCACGCAGGCGCGGCTGTTCTGGAACAGCATGTCCGAGCCCGAAAAGCAGAATATCGTCGAGGCCGCCCACTTCGAACTCGGCAAGGTCGACCGGATGGAGATCCGCGAGCGGATGGTTTACGACCTCTTCAACAACGTCGACCACGAGTTCGCCAAACGCGTCGCCGAGGGGATCGGCGTCGAGCCGCCCGAATCACCCGGCGACGAGATGCCGACCCACGACCGGGAGGATCCGTCGCTCAGCATGGAAAACCGGACTCCGGACACGATCGAGACCCGCAAGATCGCGATGCTAGTCGACGACGGCTTCGACGACGAGCACGTCTCGGCGATTCGATCGGCCGTAGAGGACGAGGGCGCCCGGGTCAAGGTCATCTCGAAGCTCCTCGGCGAGACGTCTGGTGCCGACGGCGAGACGGTCGATCCCGACATGCACCACGTCGCGGCGGCTTCGGTCTCGTTCGACGCGGTCGTCGTCCCCGGCGGCGACCAGAGCGTCGACGCGCTGCGCCAGCAGGGCGACCCGAAGCACTTCGTCGCCGAGGCGTTCAAACACTACAAACCGATCGCCGCGGTCGGCGAGGGGACGGAACTGTTCGAGACGGTCGACCTGCCGGACACCGAGATCGCCGACGACGGCGACCTCGTCTCCGACGCCGGCGTCGTCACCTGTCGCAGCGGCGACCTCGAGGCGTTCGCCGACGCGTTCGTCGACGCCATCGCCGAACACCGCCACTGGGACCGAAGTCCCGAGGAAGTGCCCGCCTGACGAGCCCTGGAGCCGCCGTCCCTCGAGTTCGACGTGGACTGGGCGGCCGACCGGCATCACAGCCGTGACGACGCTCGTTCGCCGAGAAACCGACACGCCACGCAGCCCTTGAACCTTCCGTCAAGAACTGCGTGAGAGTGCAGCGAACGGAGTTCGGTAGTGTCATCGAGCTGCACCAGATCACTCGATCGGCGCGCCTGCAAATCCGACGGGAGGACCGGCAGGCGACACTCATTACTGTTCGACACATTCCATGTCCGGTGGCGAGATCGGATCCGGCTCTCCCCACGAATGAAAGTCGGTGGCTCCGCTGGCGTCTTTGGATTCGAATCGAATCGGGTAACCGGAGTCAGTGCGGACGTACAGGTATCCGTCGTCGACTTCAAATCGGAATACGTCCTGATCGTCGATGGGCTCCGTTTCCGTCGCCGTGACAGATCCAAACTCGTCTATGAGCCGTTCTGGCTCGAAAACGTCATCGTCCGAACTCCCTGTCGGGATGAAACACTCCTCGTCTACCACGATGTACTCATTCGTTCCGATTCTGTAGGCTTCCATCTCTACCCCGTTGACTGTCCAGGCAGTGTACGTGTCACCATCGTAAACGGTTATCGTCCCACTCCCTAGCGGCACGGCGAGTTCCATCACGTAGGACGATTCCCAGTTGAGGACGTCTCGAAGTTCCGGATCGCTCGTTGGCTCGTCGTCAGTCGATTCGTCGTCAGTCGGTTCGTCGTCAGTCTGCTCGTCGGACCCGTCCAGACAGCCAGCGAACCCACCGATAGTTCCAACGGCGGCTAGCTGAATAAATTGCCGCCGTCGAGGATGATTTGTATAACCACGTCGAGAATTCATGCAGATTATAAGGAGGTAACGGAAGATAAGAACGTCGTTTTAACAGTAATCGGATCCTCCTCTGAGGGTCCAGACGGATTGTCGGTTACGACACGAGTCCATCTGTAGAGCTGAGAACGGATGATCAATTCGCGCCACGAGGCGACGACGTCATCCGGAACTGATCAGGATCTCGTCGATCAGTTCGCTGCCGCACCGAGCGCGCTATCGGAACGACGGCAATACGTCCTCGCCGAACGCCTCGATGAACGCGGCCTGATTCGTCGTGACGTTGTGGACGGACACCCGTTCGACGTCGAGGTCGGCGTCGCGCTCGAGCCACTCGAGGTGGTCCGCGAGGTCGGTCGAGACGCGGACGTTCTCGGCGACGCGCTCCTCGTCGACCGCTGCGGCGGCTTCCTCGAACTCCTCGGGCGTGCGGATCTCCTGGGTGACCGACCCTGGGATGCAGTTCGGGCCCCACTGCTCGGTCGCCTCCGCGAGGACGGCGTCCTCGTCGTCGCCGTAGGCGTGTTGGGCCTTCAGATAGACCGGTTTCTCGGGAGCGCCGTCTCGAAACGCCTCGACGCGGGCCGCGTCGGCCTCGTGGTCGGGCGTCGCGATGGTGATCATGCCGTCGATCCACTCGGCCTCGCCGAGCCACGCCGCGGTTTCCTCGGAGAGCGCGGCCCCGATCAGCGGCGGCGCGGTTTCGGGCCGCGAGTAGAGCTGGGCCTGCTCGACGTCGATCCGACCGTGATGGGTCACCTCCTCGCCCTCGAACAGCCGACGCATGACGTCGGCGCACTCCTCGAGGCGGGCGTTGCGCTCGCGCTTGACGGGCCAGTCGACGCCCGTGATCCCCTCGTTCAGTAGCTGTCCGCTACCGATGGCCAGCCAGAATCGCTCGGGGTACATCTCCCGCAGCGTGGCGGCGCCCTGGGCGATGATCGCGGGATGGTAGCGGTAGCCGGGTGCGTTGACCGTGCCGAAGGTCAGGTCGGTCGCCTCGAGCGCCGAGCCGAGCCACGACCAGACGAAGCCGGACTCGCCCTGGACTTCGCTCCAGGGGTGGAAGTGGTCCGAGGCCGTCGCGTGATCGAACCCGTTTTCGTCGGCGAGACGGGCGTACTCGAGGAGGTCGCTCGGCGCGAACTGTTCGTGCGAGACGTGGTATCCGAGTTCGGTCATGAATAGACACCTGTAGTGGCTACGGCGGACTCCGTTACGGATAGGAGATCCACGGATTCCGTTGTAGTTTCACACCGTGAGTGTGCCTGACTGCGAGTCGGCGACGGCCGATCACGAGTACGACTGCGGGTTCCACTCCCCGCCGAGTTCCGACCGCTTGGTCGTCTCGAACGACCCGTTCTCGAACGACGTCACCCGACCGGTTTCCTCGCTCAGCGTCAGCGTCGAGACGGCGTTTCGGCGCCGCGAGGTGTCGAGGGCGCTCATGTGTCGCGACCCCATCCAGTCCTCGTACTCGGCCGCGTCCGGATCGGCGGCCTCGAGTTCGCTCGGCGTGAGATCGGTAACGCGCACCAGCTGTTCCTGAACGACGCCGTCGACGCTGACGACCAGCGCGCCGTCCCTGGTCAGTGCGACCTCTCGAGCCGTCTCGTAGACGTTCTGGAGATTCCGACAGACGGTTCGACAGCGCTCGGTCGGCCACCGGTTTCGACCCATCGGATCGGCGAAGTCGGCGACGGACGGCCCGGTAACGATCGCGACGTACATCCCCGGCCCCTTGACGTACTGTTCGTCCCAGCGATCGAAGGTCAGACTGATCGACTCGAGGACGTGCGTGAGACAGTCGATCAGCTCTCGGACCTCGTCGTGATCCTGGTAGGTGATCCGGAGGTCGTCGTCCATATCGGACGTTCGGACGCGGCATCCGTAACCTCGCTGCCTGAACCGGCACCCGCGACTCGAGGTGCGATCGATACTGGAACTCGAGGGACGCGAACGCGATACTTTTGCCCGTCCCGGCCCGATATCGACGCGGATGCTGACGAAGGACCTGCTGCGCGTCTCGCGGGCCGGAGGCGGCTATCACCTCCGGTTCGCCGACCGCGAGCACCGCCCCCTCGCCGCGCGCGTCATCGGCACCTACCAGGGCCACGTCGGCGAGACGCGCGGCGCCCTCGAGACCGCCCTGACCGATCTGGAGCGCGACGCTGACGACTTCAAACTCGTCCGCGGGCTCTCGGCGCTGCTCGAGCGCGACGCCGATTTCGAGACGGACGCGACACTCGATCCCGAACGCGCTCGAAAGGCGGCGTTCGAGGCCGCCGAAGCCGTCGGCGTCGTCGACGCGGACGAGCGGACGATGGCGCTCGTCCGCGCCGGCGAGTCGCTTGGCGTCTCCGCGGACGACCTCGCGGATTCCCTGTACGCCGACCTCGAGGAACGGCAGGTCCTCGCCGACCTGCAGTCGCGCTGGGAGCCGGACGACCTGGTCGCCCAGTACAACCTCTCGCTCGCACAGACCGCGCTGTTCGACGCGACCGAGTTGCGGGTTCGCTCGAGCGATCCGAAGGCGCTGGTGTCGGCGATCAAGCGCCTGCGGCTGATGTACGAGATCCGGCGACTGGATGCTGGAGCGAACGACGGTAGTGGCGCCGACCCCGGAATCGCCGAACGCGAGGTGATCGTCACCGGCCCAACCCACCTCTTTCGTGCCACCCGTCGGTACGGCACGCGATTCGCTCGCCTGCTGCGAACGGTCGCGGCAGCCGAGGAGTGGCGCCTCGAGGCGACGATCGACGACCGCGGAACCGAGCGGACGCTCTCGCTCTCCCAGGCGGACCCCGTCCGCGTTCCCGACGCCGACCCCGTCGCCGAGGTCAGCTTCGACAGCGCCGTCGAGGCCGACTTCGCCGGTCGGTTCTCGACGCTCGACCTCGAGTGGGACCTCGTGCGCGAACCCGAACCGCTCGCGACGGGAACGCGGGTGATGATCCCCGATTTCGCGTTCGACTACGAACACGGCGGTCCCGACATCGACGCAGTCGATTCGAGAGCAGCGAGCGCCTCGCGCGACCGCGGGTTCCGCGTCTACTTCGAGATCATGGGCTTTTGGACCCCCGAGTACGTCGAGAAGAAGCTCGCCCAGCTCGAGGGTCTCGAGGACGTCGAACTCGTCGTCGCCGTCGACGAGTCGCTGGGCGTCGGCGCGGAGATCGCGGCCCGCGACTTCCGGGCGATCCCCTACGACGGAACGGTGCCGATGAAAGACGTCGCCGCAGTCCTTCGGGAGTACGAACGCCAACTCGTCGCCGAGAGCGCCGCCTCGCTGCCGGAGGAACTGCGTCCCGACGAGGACGCCCTCTCCCTCGAGTCCCTCGCTGGCCGTCACGGCGTCAGCGAGGACGCGCTGGCCGACGTGGCGTTTCCCGCCCACGAGCTCGTGGGCCGAACGCTCGTTCGGCCGGCGCTCCTCGAGTCGCTCGCCGCGGACCTCGAGGCCGGCATGGACCTCGCGGACGCCGAGGACGCGCTCGAGGCCGTCGGAATCAGCGACTCGAGTGCGGTGCTCTCGGAGCTGGGCTATCGCGTCGAGTGGGAGGGACTGGCCGGCGGGACGCTCGTCGAACGGTAGTTCGAACCCGGGACGGGAACCTGGGAAAACCCCCAAGGGTAATGTTCCGTTCGAGCGGAGTTACGAAGTATGCTTACCGAACCGATCGAAGAGGCGTTGAACGAACAGCTCAACGCCGAACTGTACTCGTCGTATCTCTACCTCTCGATGGCGGCCTACTACGAGGACGAAGGACTCCCCGGGTTCGCGTCGTGGATGCGTGCGCAGGCCGACGAGGAGAACGAGCACGCGATGCGAATCTACGATTACGTCATCGAACGCGACGGGCGCGTCACGCTGGATAGTATCGACAGTCCACCGGCGCAGTGGGCCAGTCCGGCCGATGCCTTCGAGGCGGCGTACGAACACGAAGTCGAAATCACGGCGATGATCGACGACCTCGTCGCGCTCGCTCGAGAAGAAACCGACAACGCGACGGAGAACATGCTCCAGTGGTTCGTCGCCGAGCAGGTCGAGGAAGAGGCGACGGCACAGGGTATCCTCGACAAACTGAAACACGTCGGGGACGACGGTCCCGGCCTGCTGATGATCGATCAGGAACTCGGACAGCGCGGCGGTGGTGGGGACGAGGCGGACGATATCGATGTATTCGAGTCCGGGCCGTAGGAGAGTCGGCGAACTCCCCCGCCCCGCCCGCCGCGGCTGACGCCGTTCGCCCCTCGAAGGGGGCGTGAGCCGACGGTCTCACGGCCGTTCGAACGGGCACTTTGCGACCGCGGGCGGACGGGGCTTCCTTCTTCTGCGCGGAACGAATCCCACTATCGACTGCTAGTCCTCGTCGCTGGCGCGCAAACTCCCGCGTTCGGCCATCATATCAGTGCCGCGCTCGAGCCAGTTCCCCCGCAGATAGACGGCGCCGACGACGACGTTCCGCCAGACGAAGTCGGCGACGATCGCGACGTAGGCGGCGACGACGCCGTACTCGAGGCCGACGCCGAAGACGTAGGTGATCCCGAGCAGGAAGCAGACGGCGCCGGTGAGTTTGGCGACGAACGGTGGCCGCGTCTCGCTGCCGCCCCGGAGCGAGCCCGCGAGGACGATGTAACAGGCGATGAGCGCCGTCGCGACCGCGTAGGCGCGGGCGAAGCCGGTCGCGTAGCCGATCGTGGCCGGGTCGCTCGTAAAGAGGCGGACGATCGGCTCGGCGGCGACGAAGATCACGGCGCCCAGGCCGCCGACGGTGAGCACGGCCAGGCCGGCCGCGGCGAGTCCATTGAAGTAGGCCGCGTCGGCCTCGCCGCGGCCCAGGGCCTGCCCCGAGAGGATGTTCGCGGCGGTGCCGTAGCCCCGCGCGAGCGGCGAGGAGATCTGCTGGTAGACCCGTCGACCGATGTGGTAGGCTGCGTTGACCTCCGTCCCGAACGCGAGCAGGATCGCGTTGAACGGGAACTCGGCGACCAGTTCGATGATCCCCTCGGCGATTCGCGGCGCGCTGATGACCAGGAGCTGTTTCGCGATGATCCACTGGGTCGGCCGGACGAGCGAGAGTTCGCTGCGCGCGCTGTAGATGACGCCGAGGAACGTAAGCGCCGCCAGCGTGTCACCGATCGCCGTCGCGACGGCGATGCCGACGATCGACAGCTCCGGGAACGGCCCGAGGCCGAACGCCAGCACCACGGTGAGGACGATGTTGAGCGCGTTCGCGCCCGCGTTGACGTACATCGGCGTGCGGGTGTCGCCGGTGCCCTGTATCGAGCGGGCGGCGATCATCGTCACGTGAAACGCCGGCGCCGTGATGAAGATGATCGCGAGGTAGAGCCCACCGAGGCGGACGGTCTCCGCGTCAGCGCCCAGGATTTCGATCGCCCAGAAACTCCCGACGAGCCCGAACAGGACGAACGGAATCCCCGCGAGGACGCCGACCAACAGCGCCTGCGTGACGGCCTCGTCGCGGTTTGCCGACCGACCGCTCCCGGTGTCCTGACTCGAGAGCGCGATCGCGCCGTCGCCGATGCCGAGGCCGAGCCACAGGGTGAGCCGGCCGTAGATGTCCGCGAGACCGACGGCGGCGACCGCGGCGGGCGAGAAAAAGCCCGCGACGAGGAGGTCGGTCGTGCGCATCAGCGTCCGGAGCACCTGTTCGGCCATCACCGGCCAGGAGAGGTCGAATACGCGTCTCCAGAGAGAACGGATGCGACGGCGCGTCGACTCGTCGGCTGCGTCCACGCTCCCCGGTTGTCCCAGCGGCGTCTTGTACCTTCAGGAACCAGCAGGGGCGACCGAAGGGGCCGCGAACGCGAGCGGGAACCGAGCTAAACTGAGCCGAACCGAAGTCGAGCATATTCTTTGCCTCGAACCCTAATCGTCGATCGTGAACGTACTCGTCGTTGGCGGCGGCGGGACCATCGGATCCACCGTCGCCTACACGCTCGCCGTGCAGCAGCCGACCATCGACCTGACGCTGGTCGATCCCCGAACCGACGCCGCGAGGGGCCACGCGATCGATCTGCGCCACTCCCAGTGTCACGCCGCCCACGCGGTCGGCCGTCCCGCGTTCGACGGCGACCGGCCCGGTACGGTCTCCGCCGTCGACCCGGACTCGAGAACGGGAGCCGAGACCGATCCGACTCTCGTCGACGACGCCGACGTGATCGTCGTCACCGCGAGCGCGCCCCGCTCCCCGGACAGCTTCGAGCGCGGCGGCCGGCTCTCGGTGCTCGAGCGCAACCTCGAGATCGCCGCGGACCTCGGCGCGTGGTTCGCCGACGGCGAGCCGACGCCGACGGTCGTCGTCGCGAACCCCTGTGACCGGATCGCCCACCGACTCTGGGAGGCGAGCGGCTGGCCCCGCCGGCGTTTTCTCGGCTACTCGCTGTCCGAGACGGCCAGACTCGCGGACGAACTCGCTCGCCGGGCCGACGGCGACGTCTCGCCGAGCGACGTTTCCTGTCCGATCGTGGGCGAACACGGCGAACACATGGTGCCGGTCTTCTCGCGAGCGACCGTCGACGGCGAACCGATCTCGCTCTCGGCCGACGACCGCGAGGCGATCCTCGACTCCGTCCGGTCGATCCCCTACGACGTTATCGAGATGCGCGGCGGCGCGGACTCCTCGCGCTGGGTCACGGGCCGGGGCGTCGCCCTGATCGTCGGTCGGCTGCTCGAGGGCGGAACGGACGGTGCGACCGGCGATCGCGGCGCCGATCCCGTCTGCCTTTCGACGCCGCTTTCAGGCGAGTACGGCCTCGAGGGCGTCAGTCTGAGCGTTCCCGTCGTCCTCGACGAGGGCGGCGTCGCCGAGATCGTCGAGTGGGATCTCGCCGACGACGAACGCGAGGGACTCGAGGCCGCCGCCGAGGCGGTTCGTGCGTCGCTCGAGTGACCGCGTTCGCGGTTCGTCTCACTCGCGCGGGGAGACCGCCGCCGGATCAGCGGCTCCCGATCGAGCGCTCGTTCCAACGCTATTAGTGAGCACCCTTATACGGCTTCTCTGAATACGTGCGTGTACGGCTCGTGACCGATTGCTCTACGCCAGAATCGATGCAAATCTTACTTATCGAGGACAACCCCGGCGACGTCCGCCTCATCAAGGAGGCGTTCCGGGACGTCGACGCCGAGACGACGTTCCACGCGGTCCACGACGGCACGTCGGCCCTCGAGTCCCTCCGCGAGCGCCAGCGAGACGACGGGTCCGTCGAACTCGATCTGGTGCTACTCGATCTAAATCTCCCGCGGAAGAACGGATTCGAGGTGCTCGAGACGATCAATCAGGATCCGGATCTCGTGGCGCCGCCGGTGCTCGTTCTCACGAGTTCGGAGGCGGTCGAAGACGTCACTCGAAGCTACGAACTCTGTGCGAACGCCTATCTCACCAAACCGAACACGCCGGACGAGTTCATCGAGATGGGGCGGGCGATCGAGGCGTTCTGGTTCGACGAGGCGACGCTCCCGCCGGCGGTGGCGTCGGCCTGAGACGAACGGCGCTCGGTGACGGCTGTTGGGTGCAGCGTTATCCCGGCTGCCGCCGTAAAATCGCCCATGCCATCGGCGACACCAGGCCTTCACCACGTTACCGCCATCGCGAGCAACCCGCGTCGCAACCTCGAGTTTTACACCGAAACCCTCGGGCTTCGCCTCGTCAAGCGAAGCGTCAATCAGGACGACGTCTCCGTCTATCACCTGTTCTACGCCGATCACGAGGGAACCCCGGGGACGAGCCTGACGTTCTTTCCCTACGCCAACGCCCAGTCCGGCCAGGTCGGTGCGGGACAGGCCAGCGCAATCTCGTTTCTCGTCCCCGAGGGGTCGCTCGAGTACTGGCGGGACCGTCTCGCCGACGCCGGCGCCGACCCCGGAGACGTTCGCGAGCGCTTCGGCGACGCCGTCCTGTCGTTTTCCGATCCCGACGGCCTCCCGCTGGAACTGGTCGCCAGAAGCGACACCCCGCCCGCGAACCTGCCGGAGAGCCCGGTTCCGCACGCCCACGCGATCCGCGGCTTCTTCGGCGTGACGCTCTCGCTGACCGGCGCGGACCCGACCAGCGACCTCCTGAAAGAGATGGGGTATCGCCAGACCGACCGCGAGGGCACTCGCAAGCGGTACACGGCAGAGGGCGACCTCGGCTACGTGATCGACATCGTCGAAAATCCCCAGGCCCGCCGCGGGGTTCCCGGCGCCGGCACCGTCCACCACGTCGCGTTCCAGGTCGCCGACGACGAACAAGACGAGTGGCGCCAGTTCCTGATCGACCGCGGCCTCCGACCGACCGAGATCATCGACCGCAAGTGGTTCAGGTCGGTCTACGCCCGCGAGTACGGCACCGTCCTCTTCGAGTTCGCCACGAAGGAACCGGGCTACACCGTCGACGAGGATCTCGACGCCCTCGGCGAGGAGCTGGTGCTTCCGGAGTGGCTCGAGGATCGCCGTGGGGAGATCGAAAGCGGATTGCCGAAGCTGGACCGCTCGGCGTAGCTGACTGGTATCGAAACGGGCCGCGACGGAGGGTCCTCAGGACGATTCGCCGGCCACCGTCTCCTCTATCGCGAGGACAGTCATGACAAAAAGTGACACACTTCCGACCAGCGCCGAGGAGATGACCGTGATGTCGCCCGCTTCGGCGGGCGTGATCAGGTCGCCGGCGATGAGCGCCAGCGTGCCGACGAAGACGCCCGCGAGGAGGAGCGCGGAGAGGAGCCACCGATCGCCGTAGAGGAACGTCCACTGAACGAGTTCCTCGAGTTCGAGTCGGTCGCCGAGGCCC
Source organism: Natronolimnohabitans innermongolicus JCM 12255 (assembly GCF_000337215.1). Classification (GTDB taxonomy): domain Archaea; phylum Halobacteriota; class Halobacteria; order Halobacteriales; family Natrialbaceae; genus Natronolimnohabitans; species Natronolimnohabitans innermongolicus. The sequence continues at coordinate 82,125 of NZ_AOHZ01000040.1, forward strand.
CTGTCTGGTTGTGACGCGGCCGGAACGCCGTCGGTATCGACGGGATCCCGGTCGGTCGTTCCCTCGGCGCCGTCGTCGGCCATACCGGGACTATCAGCACGGCGTACGTAGTGAACCGGCCTGATCGCCGCTCCGCTGAACTACAGCTCTCGCTGCCGTCCCTTCGGGACCATCGAGCGCAGTTCGCCGTGGACGTAGAGCCCGATGCCGAGGGGTTCCACGTCGCCGGCGACGTCGTGGGCGCCGATCAGGTACCCCCAGTCGCCCTCCCAGCGCTCGATCTCCTGGTCCTCGCCGGCTGCGAACGCTCGCGCCTCTTCGCGCTCGAGTTCGATCACGCAGTCGGTCGCGTGACGGCCAAAGCGCTGGACGAAGTCGGTCGTGGGCTTCCAGTGTTCCTGGCGCGTCCGGAGGCAGGTCATCCCGATGGCCTCGATCTCGAGCGGCGTCGGCGCCTCGCCGGCGTAGATCCAGATCTTGCCGGCGCCTTTCTCCCAGAACGTGTGGTCGTCGAACGTCGCGGGCGGGATGCCGAACCGATCGTCGAAGTAGTCGACGACCGCCTCGCGGCTCACGCGGCCCTCGACGCTCCGCTCGTCGGGCGTCGCCGGCAGGCGGTCGAACCGCTGGCCGTCGTTTTGCTCGCCCATCAGGCGGTCACCTCCAGTTTCGCGACGAAGAAGCCGCCGGTGTCGTTCCGATGCGGGTAGATCCGCGCCGCTCGCTCGAGCGTCGAGTCGTAGGTCTCGTCGTCCCACTCGGTCAGGCCGGGGTCGTACTCGAGGCCGAGGTCGAAGTCGACGACGCGGCAGGGTTCGTTCTCGAGGGCGTGCTGGACGACGGCCTCGTTTTCTTCGGGTGCGAAGGTACACGTCGAGTAGACGACGGTGCCGCCCTCGCGGGTGGCCTGGATCGCGCGCCGGAGAATCCCCTTCTGGATGCCCGCGACCGAGGAGATGTGGCCTTCCGACCAGTTGTCCAGGGCGTCGGGGTTCTTCCGAATCGTTCCCTCGCACGAGCAGGGGGCGTCGACGAGCGCGCGGTCGAATTCGTCGAAGGAGAAGCGGTTCAGCGAGTAGTTGCGCGCGTCGTCGTTCGTCACCGCGAGGCTCGTCGCGCCGAGTCGTTCGGCGTTAAAGCGCAGCGCCGAGATCCGGCCGAGGTTGTTGTCGTTGGCGACGACGGTCCCCTCGTCGTCCATTAGCGCGGCGATCTGGGTCGCCTTCCCGCCCGGCGCGGCACAGCAGTCCCAGACGCGCTCACCGGACTGTGGATCGAGGACGATCGGCGGCACCGCCGAGACCTCCTCCTGTCCGTGGGTAAAGCCGTGAAACGAGGACCACGTCGAACCCGGCGAGTCGGTCTCGAGACGCAGCACGCGGGGGTTCCAGTCGGCCTGTTCGTACTCGAGGCCGTCCTCCTCGAGCGTCGCGAGCGCGCGCTCGACCGAGGTCTTGATCGTGTTGATCCGCACGGCGTTGCCGAGCGGTCGCTCGCAGGCCTCGAGAAAGGCGTCGAAGTCGTCGATGATCGGTCGATACCGCTCGAGTGGCTCCATTGGCGACGAGTTCGCAGGCCCGGCGTTTGTGGGTTTCGAAGCGCCGCGTCGGTTCGCGGCCGCGATATCGACGGACGCCGTCGGAGCGACGACGCGACCCTCGTTTTTATCCCGGATTCGGCCGTACAGTCGGGTATGCCAGGGATTCAATTGCAGGGGCCGGAGGCCGACCTCGAGAACCCCACCCTCGTCGAGGGCTTTCCCGGCCTCGGACTGGTTGGCAAGATCGCGACCGACCACCTCGTGCGCGAACTCGAGATGCGCTACTACGCGAGCGTCGACTGCGACGGACTCCCCGAGATCGGCGTCTACCGCGGCGACGACCGGACCGCCAGACCGCCGGTGCGCGTCTACGTCAGCGAGGCACACGACCTGCTGGCGATCCAGAGCGACGTCCCGATCCGTTCACAGGCCGTCGAGACGGTCGCCTCCTGCGTCACCGGCTGGGTCGTCGAGCAGGACGCGACGCCGATCTACCTCAGCGGCCTGCCGGCCGAACGCGACGACGACGAACCCGCCATCTACGGCATCGCCACCGGCGAGGCCGGCGTCGCGCTCGAGGAGAACGACGTCGACTCGCCGCCCGAAGACGGCGTGGTCACGGGGCCGACGGGCGCGCTGATCAACCGGGCCGCCCATCACGGTCACGACAGCATCGGACTGGTCGTCGAGGCCAGCCCGCAGTTTCCCGATCCCGAAGCCGCAAGCGTCCTGCTCGAGGCGGGGATCGGACCCGTTTCCGGACTCGAGATCAACGTTCAGGATCTCGTCGACCACGCCGCGGAGATCCGGGAGAAACGCGAGCAGTTCGCCCAGCAGATGCAGCGGATCGGCCAGGAGGAGAGTTCACAGGCACAGCCGCTTCGGATGTATCAGTAGCGCTCCCGCCCCACCGTCGGAACCGAGATGCAGCCCCGTTCGACCGGTTTCGTTCTCCTGGCAACGTCAAAACAGTTCCCGCGTCTTTTTAGTTCTCGAATGAGTCGGTCGTGGATACCAATGAGTTCGAACACGGAATCGTACGACATGGTCGTCGTCGGCGGCGGTACGGGCGGGTGTTTCGCCGCGGCGACGGCCGCTCGAGACGGATACGACGTGGTCCTCCTCGAGCGAAAGAGCGAGGACGAGGGCGGCCACATCGCCTGCGGGGACGGGATCAAGGGCAAGAGCACGTTCCCCGACGTCGTCGACCGCGAGCGGCTCAGAGACGAGGCGTTCACCAACGAGGGGATCACTCGCGGACTCTTCGAAAATCCCCAGACCGACGAGCGCCTCGAGATTCCGTTCGGCGAGACGGGTGCGGTCGTCGACCGCTACAAGTACGGGCAGGTCCTGCTCGAGGAGACCGACCGCGCCGGCGCCGAAATCCACTACGATACCGTCGTCAACGACGTCGTCCAGCCTGACGGCCGAGTCGAAGGCGTTCGAGCCGTCCGCGACGGGGATCCGGTCGAGTACGACGCAGAGGTCGTCGTCGACGCCGCGGGCGCGCTCTCGGTGCTACAGGACAAGACCGACCTCTCGACCTCGACGTTCGATACGAACGTCAACTACTCGCAGTTCTGCTCGGCCTACCGCGAGGTGCTCGAGGTACCCGAACCCGTCGACTGGGAAGACGCGCTGGTGTTCAAGCCGACCGATGAACTCGGCTACCTCTGGTACTTCCCGCGGTCGGCCACGGAGATCAACGCCGGCCTCGGCTTCCAGATGAGCCAGAAACCGATGAAACTGGTCGACGCCCTCGAGGACGACATCGCGAACCGCGCGGAGTTCGCGGACGCGACGGTCAAGAACAAACTCGGCGCCGCGTTGCCGACTCGCCGTCCCTACGACTCGGCCGTCCACCCCGGATACGTCGCCGTCGGCGACGCCGCCGCCCACGTCAACCCCTGTACCGGCGGGGGGATTCCCGGCGCCGCGAAAGCCGGCCACTGGGCCGCCGAAATCGCGCTCGAGGCGATCGACGACGGCGACGTCAGCGAGGCCGCACTCTGGGAGTACAACCGCCGCGTCCAGACCGACTTCGGGAAGCGCTTCGCCGCGATGGACCTCTACAACATCTTCGGGACGGCAAGCGACATCGACGACCTCGTCTCGGTGATCACCGCCATCCCGGGTCAGCAACTCATCGACGCCATCGGCAAGAAGGGAACCACCGAGATGGGACTCGGGCTCAAACTCAAGACGCTCGCCAAGACCTTCGGCCACTGGGACACCCTCTACGAACTCTACAAGGTCCAGCGCGAAGCGGACTCGCTCAAGGACGTCTACGACAGCTACCCCAACGGCCCGGAGCACTTCGCGGCCTGGCAGAAAGAACGCGACGCCGTGATGGACCGCGTCTACGATATTACGGACGCCGAACCCAAGTACTAACTCGCGACGGATCGCGCCGCCGCCTCGAAATCGTCCTGTTCGCTAACTTATAACATACTCGCCGACCGTGGTACTGCTATGTCTCTCGAGTCGGAACTCACGCGTCTTTCCGCGGCCGAACTCGCGACCCGTATTCGAACCGGCGACGTCACCGCAACCGAGGTCGTCGACGCCCACCTCGAGCGAATCGAGCACCGAGACGACGAGATCAACGCCTTCGTTACGGTCTGTGCCGACGAGGCCCGAGACGCCGCGGCGGAGGCGGACCGAGCGATAGAACGCGGCGAGGACGTCGGTCCGCTTCACGGCGTCCCGCTGGCGCTGAAAGATCTCGGTGCGCTCAAGAAAGGCGTTCGCCACACCTCGGGCTCGGCGCTCTTCTCGGACAACGTCGCCGCGGAGACGTCGGCCATCGTCGAGCGACTCGAGGCGGCCGGCGCGATCGTGATCGGGACGACGAACACGCCCGAGTTCGGCCACAAGGGAACGACCGACAACGAACTCGTCGGCCCGACGGCGTCGCCGATCGACACCACGTTGAACGCCGGCGGCTCCTCCGGCGGCTCGGCCGCGGCGCTCGGAGCGGGACTGGTCCCGCTCGCGACCGGCAGCGACGCCGGCGGCTCGCTCCGGATTCCCGCGGCGATGTGCGGCGTCTACGCCATCAAACCGACGTTCGGGCTCGTCCCCGACGACGGCCGTCCGAATGCGTTCGGCCGGACGACCCAGCACGTGACGAAAGGACCGATGGCGCGAACCGTCGCGGACGCGGCGATCATGCTCGAGGCGATGGCCGGCCCCCACGCCGCCGATCCGACGAGCGTCCCCGTCGACCTCGAGTATCGCGACGCCGTCGATCGTCCGATCGACGAGTATCGTATCGCCTACAGTCCGGATCTGGACGTCTTCCCCGTCTCCGAGCCGATTCGGGAGACCGTCGCGGCGGCCACGAACGCGCTCGAGTCGGCCGGCGCGACCGTCGAAGAGATCTCGATCGACCACGGCTACTCGCTCGGCGAGCTTCAGGAGGCGACCATGGCGACGTACATGACGTCGATCCTCGAGACGGCGAAAACGGTCGAGGAAGCCTACGGCGTCGACCTCCGGGACCACCCCGAAGCGGTCTCGGACAGCCTTCTCGCGATGATCCACATCGGCGAGGGGTTCGGCCCCGAGGAGCTCGCGGCGTCCGGCGTCGTCAGAACCGGCTTCTTCGACGCCGTCCAGGACGTCTTCGAGGAGTACGACCTGCTCGTCACCCCCACGCTCTCGCGGGCCGACGTCGGCCTCGAGGAAGACCTCGAGTCGAGCGCGTGGGACTGGCCGCTGACCTGGCCGTTCAACTGGACGGGCCACCCCGTCGGCGCCGCTCCGGCGGGACTGACGGAACGAGGCTTCCCCGCCGGACTCCAGCTCGTCGGCCGGCGGTTCGAGGACGATCGGGTGCTCGCGGCCAGCGGCGCCCTCGAGCGCGAACGGCCCTGGGAGTCCCTGTACGAGTAGCGAGACGTGGCGGACCGCCCGCTCACCGGTTCCGGAGCTTTTCGCCCGCGGGTCGGAGCGTCTGCGCCGTCGGAAGCGCCCAGCCGTAGGTGACCGCGGCCAGCCGCGCGCCGACCGTGACGGCCGCACACGCGGCCGCGGCGACGCTGCCGGACGCGCCGACGGTCACCGCGAGCCAGTAGGTGCTCCCGCCCAGCACGGCGCAGCTGGCGTAGAAGTCCTCGAAGAGGATAAACGGCGCTCGGTCCAGCAAGATGTCCGCGATCGCCCCGCCGCCGACCGCGTTGATCGTCGCGATGACGACGACGCCGAAGCTCGAGACGCCCGCCTCGGTCGCCACGATGGCGCCGGTCGTCGCGAACGCGGCGAGGCCGACGGCGTCCGAGACGAGCGTGATCGGGTGGTCGTCGGGCGACTCGAGGACGAGGTGGAGCCCGATTGCCAGCCCGACGCCGAACAGTCCGAGCGCGATCTCGCTGATGTCGCTGAGCGCCAGCGGAATGCGGTTGACGAGCAGGTCGCGAGTGACGCCGCCGGCGAACGCCGTCGCGAGGCCGACGACGGCGATGCCGAACAGATCGAACTCCTCGCGGATCGCTTTGCTCGCGCCGACGAGCGCGAACGCGACGAGGCCGATCGCGTTCATCGCGACGAACGGATCGGCGGCGAACAACAGGATGTCGGGCTCCCGAACCACTGGTTACCCCGACGGTGGGGACCGCCTTGAGCGCTACGGAGCGACGCTCGCTCTCGAGGCTATCGCAGCCACTGTAAGGAGTTACACACAGATCGCAGCGACGGGGTCGCTCGACTCAGTACCCCGAACCGGTCACCGCAACCCAAATCCATTTTCGCGTTCTGCCGTTTCGTCCGTACATGGGAACCGAAGACGCAGACGTGGTTGCACCGGGAACGTGTCCGACAACCAATGGGATGCCGATGCTCGGACTCGGGACGTGGCAAAACGACGACGCGGCGCAGTGTGCTGAAAGCGTCGAAACTGCCCTCGAGACGGGTTATCGCCACATCGACACCGCGCAGGCGTACGACAACGAGGACGCCGTCGGCGAGGGCATCGCTCGAGCCGACGTCGATCGCGAGGACGTGTTTCTGGCGACCAAGGTCTGGCTCTCGAACCTGTCTCACGACGACGTCCTCGAGACGGCCCGCGAGAGCATCGATCGTCTCGGCGTCGACTATCTCGACCTGCTGTACGTCCACTGGCCCGCCCGGACGTACGACGCCGAGGAGACGCTGTCGGCGTTCTCGGAGCTCTACGACGAGGGACTGATCGAGAACGTCGGCGTGAGCAACTTCCTGCCCGAGCAGGTTGCCGAAGCCGTCGACGTTTGCGACGCGCCGATCCTGGCGAACCAGGTCGAACTCCACCCGCTGCTCCAACAGGACGATCTGCGGGAGGCCTGTGACGACTACGACGTCGAGGTCGTCGCCTACTCGCCGATCGCCCGCGGCGCGGTGTTCGACCAGCCGGAGATCCAGGAGGTCGCCGCGAAACACGGCGTCAGCGAGGCGCAGGTTAGCCTCGCCTGGCTGCGCGAGAAGGGCGTGACCGCGATCCCGAAGGCGACCGGCGAGGACCACATTCGCGACAACTGGGAGTCGCTCACGCTCGAGCTAGACCGCGAGGACGTCGACGCGATCGACAGCATCGACGAGACGAGCCGCGAGGTCGACCCGGAGTTCGGCCCCTGGAACTGAGTCGGCGACACCGATCCGCTCGCGACGATCGACTCCGAAACGTATCCGTAACTCGACAGCAGTCGTCGGCGAAGTGACGGATCGGTCGAAATCGACCGAATAACAGGACGAACCGTCTGTCCGGAGACATATGTTGGAAGCCGAGAATAAGCAGGAAAGTTTACGGTACACCGGCTTTTTTGCTCGCGTATGTCTACCCGCTCGCAGCGACGTGGCGGTGGTGGGATCGTCGGCGCCATCCGCGCCGACGTCGAGCGGCTTCACGGCGCCTGGATGGAACTGGTCTTTCCGCGCCAGCGCGGCCGCGGCCACTCCGTCATGGGAAAATGGAAACCCGAGACGCTCCCGCAGAAGATCGGCTACCGCGTCTGGAGCATCCTCGGTCTGTTCGGCTTACTGATCCTCTATCCGCTCACCGTCGTCGGTCTCGCGACCCGCTTCTACGCGGCGAAACTCGACTCCACGCGGACGCGACTCGGCATCGTCGGCGTCACCGGCCTGGCTCTGCTCGGCTGGGGGCTGTTGACCGTCGCCTGGGGCGTGATGTCGTACATCGAGCAGGTCGACATCCCCGTCGAATCGGTGCTCGCGGTCGCCGCGGCAAGCGGCGTCGCGACGTTCTCGACCGCCCTCGCCGCGACGTGTACGAAGAAGGGCGGCCGCGCCGTGACGGTTCTGTTCGCCTACCCCTTCGCGATGACCGCGCTGTTTCTCCCGCCGGTCGTCGCCGCGCTCGTCACGCCGTCGCTCGAGGGCGTCGTCCTCGAGCCCAGTTACGACTTCGCGGCGTGGGCGCTCGATAACGTCCTCCACGTCGGCGGCATCAACGAGATCCTGCGCTCGAACTTCGAACTCGAGGGCGCGGCCTACGCGGGAATGTGGCTCGGCATCTCGTTCCCGCTTGGCTGGTTCCTCGGGATCGTGATCGCGCTGGCGAATCTGGTGCGGCCGTCGCAGTAGCGTTTCCGACCGCGCTGTTCCTCCCGTTCCACGATCGCAAACCCGCTGCCGATTCCCGAGACCATTAGGAACCCGGCTCCGAACGGTCGCGTATGGAGTTCAACGAACTCACGACGGCCGTCGCGTTCGTCGCCGTGATCGCCATCGGCACCGGCGGGATGATCGCCTCCGATATGATGACAACCGACTCGATCCTGATGATGGTCGTGCCGTCGATGGTCATCTTCGGCGCGATCATGCTCGCCATCGGCGTCATGTACGGGCAGTACCGCGCGACGAACTGAGCGAGGAACTCTCGGGTAACTCGTCTCGCAGTCCGTTCGAACGAGCCGACTCGAGGACGGCAACGGGACGGGGTTCTACAGAGATTCGAGAGAAAACGAGAGCCGGAAACGAAAAATACGACAGCGTATCGAGCGTCGGCCGAACCTACATGTAGCCGAGGTCGCGCAGGCGCTCCATCAGGTCCTCCTTGTCCTGGGCGCGGCCCGCGCGCTCGGTCGTTCCCTCGAGGTCCTGCAGCCAGGCGGGTTCCTCCTCGCTTTTCTCGGTCGAGACCTCGCTACCCAGCGAGCGGAAGCCGGCGAAGTACTTCGGCGAAATCGGGATGTCGTCCTGTGCGACGCCCTCGGGGAGGTCGTCGTCGCTCTCGGGGACGTAGCCGTCATCCGGGAACTCGGCGACGGTGTCCGGCACGACGAAGTTCCAGAAAGCGTTCCAGACCGCGGCCTCGTCGAACTGCAGGATGGGCTGGATGCGGTCGTGGGGCGGGTAGATGTCGGGGTCGTGGCGCGGCGAGAAGAACGTCTCGTCCGCGCGGGCCTCCTGTTCGTCCCAGCGGACGCCGGAGATGACGCCGTCGATATCGTGGGTCTCGAGGGCGTCGTTGAGCGCGACCGTCTTCAGCAGGTGATTGCCGACGTAGGTGTCGAGCAGGAACGGGAACGTATCCTCCTCGTACTCGAGGATGTTCTCGACGTGGTGCTGGTTGTGCTCGGAGAGCTCGGAGATATCGATCTCGTCGCCGGGGGTGAGGCCGTTTTCGTCGACGTACTCGCCGACGTCCTCGTTGCGCGCATAGATGACCTCGAGATCCCACTCGTCGGCCCAGTGGTCGACGAAGTCGTGGATCTCGTCGAAGTGCTGGTAGTGGTCGATGAACACCGCGGGCGGTACCTCGAGGTCGAAGCGGTCGGCGACCTCCTTGATGAAGTACAGCGTGAGCGTGGAGTCCTTGCCGCCGGTCCACATCACGGCCGGGTTCTCGTACTCTTCGAGTCCCTCGCGGGTGACCTCGATGGCCTTCTCGATCTTGTCCTGGATGTGGGGATAGTCCTCGGGATCCTCGCCCTCGCCATCCGCGTAGTCGACGTCGACGTACTCGGGGAAGTTTGCCGTCATATCGTGTAATTAGATATAATTACCACATTTAAACCCTTTGGGGGACCGGAAACGTCTGTCGGAAACTGCGACGATGGGGCGCTCGGGCCGTCTTCGGCGTCGGTACGAATCGCCACTCCGGACCATGATAAACGTATTGGCGCGTTGCAGTCGCTGTGGCGGAGGATTCTTCGAGCCTCGAGCAAAAGCGACGATCAAAACGTTGCGTGAAATTCGCGTGCGATGTGTTCACAGGAAGGCCGCTCGGGCGGTCAGATCACGCCCTCGACTGCCCGCTCGAGCGATGCGAACGTTGCCGCTACCGAAAGCGATGACTGTCGACGACGGCGCCGTCAACGGCATCCGAACGATCCCTGCGTACCGGGCGCGACGGGCCGCTGACCACCGGTGCCGTCGCTCGAGGTTCGAGCGGTCCCGAAAACACGTTCGTCGAGTACAGTGGTGCGAGCCCCTGTTGACCCGCCGAGTGAGTGCCCGACGCGGTCGACTCGGATAGTCGACTGCGAGACCGAGAGCGGCTAGTCTTCGTCCTCTTCGACGACCTCGGGATCGCTCATCGCGCTCTGGAGGCTGTCGAGGCCGTTGATCCACTCCGTGACGAGGCCGTACTCCAGGTCTTCGGCGACGGTCATATCGAGGTCCTCACCGTCGATGATGAGGGTTCCGGCCTGTGCGGCGTACCCGAGTGCGGCGTCGAGGTCTTCCTCGGCTTCGGCGTCCGCGGCGGCGCCGAGATAGTCACCGACGCTGCCCTCTTCGGCGGGTCCGCCGGCGATGAACTCCTCGGCCGCGAAGAAGACGCAGACGAGACTCGTCTGGACGCCGTCGACGAGGATCAGCTTCTCCTCGTCCTCGATGTTGACCTCGCCGAGAACGATCTCGCGGACGTCGGCGATCTCCTCGAGGGCTTCCTCTTCGCCTATCTCTCCGTCGTCGTAGGCGGCGACGATTTTCGCGATCGCGATCGCCGTGTCGTCCTGTAGATTGAGCAGGAGACGGGCCGAGTCTTCGTCCTCCGGATCGATGTCTTCGTCTTTGATGCGGTCGATCCAGTTCTGCCAGCGTTCCTCCGAGTAGAACTCGGTCGGGGGATTGCTCATACAGACACCTACACCGGCCGCTTGAAATGCCTTTCTCTACTGTACGCCGAGCTTACCGGACCGAAAACGCCGCGTTAGGCGCGCTCGAGGCTCTCTCTCGTGTCGATTCCGTACACGAGTTCCGGCGTCTCGACGTGGGCGTTTCGGACCGCCTCGTCGTGGCCCGCCTCGAGCAGCCAGTTGACGCGACGCGGAACCGTCTTGGGGCCGAGTACGGCCCCGGGGCGGTCCGGATCGTCGATGTAGTCGGTCTCCATCAGGAACGGCTCCCCGCGCTCGGCGGCCGTCTCGAGGCGCTCCTTCTCGGACATGACGCTCGGAATCGGCCCCTCGAGGCGGCCGCTCGCGTAGTGTTTGACGACGTTGTGTCGCGGGAGCCCCGCCTCCTCGGCCCACTCCGCGACCTCGCGCATATCCTCGCTGGCCTCGGCGTGCAACTGAACGGCGCAGTCGAGGTCGGCGCCGCGCTCGAATGCGCGGCGCATGACGGCGTTCGAGGCCTCCCAGACGGCGTCGTCGACGTCGTAGTGCGGCCGTCCGGACTTCAACGCGAGCGCCTCGCCCGACTCGACGTACTCCGCCGCGACGTCGATTCCGGCCCGCATCAGGTCGCGCGCGTCCGCGGGACTGTAGCCGCGGTCGTCGACCAGCCGCGAGATCAGGCCGGGGTGGACGCCCAGCACGGGCCAGGCGCGACCCTCGAGGACGTCGTCGGCTTCCGCGACGATTTCGATGGTGCGCTCGAAGACGTACCGAAAGTCCTCGCCCGACTCGACCTCGACGCCCAGGTGCCAGGACGGTTTGTTCACCACGAGCAGGTGCGTCCCGCCCACGCGAGCGAAGTCGCGGACGGCGTCGATACCGCGGTTGTTGTCCGGGTCGAGGTGGAGGTGGTTGTCGAGTACCGGCGTCTCGTCGTCGATCATAGACGTCGGTGGGCGCGCCGCGCGGGAAAATTCACCGACTTTCGACTCGCAGCCGTCCGCGTCCGTCGCTCGACCTGAGGTGCGGCTGTCGAGCGCGAGCCGCGCTAGATCGCGCGACGGTATCGACACCGCGGACAGTAGATCGTGCGTCGACGAACGATCAGGAGCGACTCGCCGCACTTGCACGGTCCGCCGAGCGAGACGTCGTTCGCCTCCCGGAGGACGCCCCGAAGGGTGTTCTCCACCTGCTCCAGTTGCTGCTCTGCGTCCTCGAGACGGCCCTCGAGGTCGGCGAGTCGTCTCGAAAGCCGCTGTCGCCTCGTCCCGGGAACGCGGCGTCTGTGACCCATGACTCGATGCACGCCACGGACGGGATTAACGGTGCGGGGAGGATTCGCAAGTCGGCCGGAGCCGCCGGCGTCGCGCGACGGCTCACTCGTCGTCGCGCGCCGGCGGGAGCAACACCGAGAACGTCGTCCCCTCGCCGGGCTCGGAGTCGACCCGGATCTCGCCGCCGTGAGTAACGAAGGGCTGGGTATGTGTCTACGACAAATGAGTTGCCGACACTCACTCTGAGCCGAGCGTGATCGCCTCGTCGGCCGCGTTCCGCAGCGCGTCCGACCGACCGTAGCTGCCCGGCGCGATCGCGATCGTCTCGACGCCCGTCGTCCCCGCGTACTCGAGGACGGGCTTGAAATCAGTGTCGCGGGAGGCGACCGCGAGTCGGTCGATCGTCCCCTCGCTACAGAGGGCCGTCGCGTCGATGGCGAGTTTGACGTCGACGTCGCCGCTGGTGATGACGACCTCGAAGCCGCGAGCCTCGGCGGCCTGAATGAGCCCCGGCGTCGCGTGTTCGTCGAGGTAGAGTCGGATGACGCCGACGCGACCGAGGTCGCGAGCGACGTCGCGCAGGTCGTTCAGGTCGACGTCGAACTCCTCGCGGAAGACGTTCGGCCCGTCGACGAACAGTCCCACCGTCGGTCCGTTCTCGCCGCCGCCCGCGGTCCCCGGATCAGGGTCGACGAGACGGGCGAGACGGGCGCGAACGCGGTCGATCATACTCGAGTCATGCGGGGGGCTCGAGATAGATGTGGCGAAAGTCGACGGCTCGTCCGTCGTTGGAACGGCTCCCGCAAAGAGTGGTGTCGGTCGCTGGTTGCGCTCTCCTCGAGCCGTTGTGGCAACCGGTGCCCGCAAGCACTAGAAGACCAGGTAGTCGCGGTCGTCGTTCTGGACGGAGATCCACTTCGGCTCGGTGAGTTCGCCGACGATCCACTCGCCGTGGTAGCGCCCGAGTCCGGAGTTCTTGACGCCGCCGAAGGGCGCGTTGTGGTCCTCGTTGATCGGCTGATCGTTGATGTGGACCATGCCGGCCTCGATGCGGTCGGCGAGGTCGCGGGCGCGGTCTTCGTCCTCGCAGAAGACCGCCGCCGAGAGGCCGTACTCGGTGTCGTTGGCCAGTTCGACGGCCTCCTCGTCGTCCGAGAACGGAATCACGGGCGCGACGGGACCGAAGTGCTCGTTGCAGGCCGTCGGCATGTCGTTGGTACACTCCGAGAGCACCGTCGGCTCGACGAACAGTCCGTCCGCCTCGCCGCCCGTCTCGAGGGTGGCGCCGGCGTCGACCGTCTTCTCGATGAACCGGACGAGGTCGTCGCGCTGGGTCTCGTTTTGAACCGGGCCGAAGGTGACGTCGCTGTCCTCGGAGGGATCACCCACGTACAGCGATTCGGCGTGGTCGACCAGCAGGTCGACGTACTCGTCGTACAGCTCCTCGTGGACCAGGTGGCGGTTGATCGAGATGCAGACCTGTCCCTGGTGGAAGAACGAACCGAACGCGCCCGCGCGGGCGGCCTGCTCGAGGTCGGCCTCGTCGGTGACGACGAAGGGCGCGTTCCCGCCGAGTTCGAGCGCCGGCAGCGCGAGGTTCTCGCCGGCGCTCTTCGCGACGCCCTTGCCGACGCTCGTCGAGCCCGTAAAGGAGAGGACGCGCGGCGTCGGGTGGCCGGTCATTCGGTCGCCGATATCGGAGCCGCGGCCCGTGACGACGTTGACGACGCCGTCCGGAACGCCGGCTTCCGCACAGAGCTTCGCGATGAGCAGTCCACCAGAAATCGGCGTGTCGCTCGCCGGTTTGAGGACGACGGTGTTGCCGAGCGCGATGGCCGGGGCGAGCGCGCGCAGGGAGAGGTGAAACGGGAAGTTCCACGGCGAGATGACGCCGACGACGCCGACCGGTTCGTAGACGATGTGGTTTTCCTTGTCGTCGATCGACGTCGAGGGTCGGACCTCCTCTTCGGGCGCCTCGAGTTCTAGCGCCATCTCCACGTCGCCTTTCGCGGTCGCGAACTCGGCCATCGCGCGAAACGACGGGGTGCCGGCTTCGGTCGCGAGCATCGACGTGATCTCGTCGAAGCTGGTGTTGACCGCCTCCAGCAGGTTCTCGACGATCTCGTTTCGTTCTTCCCGGGATCGGGCGGCCCACTCCGGCTGAGCGGCCTCGGCAGCGTCGTAGGCCGCGTCGACGTCGTCTTCGGTCGCGGCGGGGACCGACGTAAACGCGTCCTGTTTCGCCGGGTTCTCGACCGGGATCGTCTCACCGCTTGCGGCGTCGCGCCACTCGCCGTCGATGTACAACTGGCTCCAGTCGGCCTCGGGCTCGAGTTCCTCGCGGCTCATGTTCGTCGAACGTTACTTGGGGTTCGACCATAGGCTTTCGTCAACCGGAGACCGTATTGAAACGAGTTTGTAACCAGCTGTGATTAGTAACGGTTTGGCCCGGAGCACTGACGGCGGCGGCGGTGCCAACGCACGGTGTCGGGCCGGGTCGACGAAAAGACATTACTACTCCGCCGATGAATCATCCGCGTATGCCGCTTCAGACGCCGCCGTTGCGTGGGGTACACGACGAGTATGGCGCGAAGTTCACGGAGTTTGGCGGCTGGGACATGCCGGTCGAGTTCGATTCCATTCGGACCGAGCACGCGGCCGTCCGCGAGGCGGCCGGCATCTTCGACGTCTCCCACATGGGCCAGCTCCACGTGAGCGGGGCCGACGCGACCGAGTTGATGCAGCGGCTCACGACGAACGACGTCAGTCAGCTGGCCGTCGGCGACTCGCAGTACGCCGCGATCACGGACGAAGAGGGGATCATCCTCGACGACACCGTCATCTACCGACTGCCCGACGGCGACGACAGCGCGCCGGACGGGTCGCCGGACGACAGCGACGACGACGGCGAGGCGACCTACCTCTTCGTCCCCAACGCGGGCACCGACGAGGCGACCCACGAACGGTGGGTCGAGTACCGCAACGAGTGGGACCTCGAGGCGACCATCGACAACCGAACGGACGAGTACGCCATGTTCGCCGTACAGGGGCCGGACGCCGTCGAACTGGTCGACGACGTCACCGACGAATCGGTCGCGGACCTCGAGCGCTTCCGGGCTCGGTACGCGACCGTGGCGGGCATCGACTGCTGGCTCGCGCGGACGGGCTACACCGGCGAGGACGGCGTCGAACTGATCGTCCCGTGGTCCGAGGCCGAGCACTGCTGGTCGCTGTTCGACTGCCAGCCCTGCGGCCTCGGCGCGCGCGACACCCTCCGAATCGAGGCCGGCCTCCTGCTCGCGGGTCAGGACTTCGACGCCGAATCCGACCCCCGGACGCCCTACGAGGCCGGCATCGGCTTCACGGTCGATCTGGACACCGAGTTCGTCGGCCGCGACGCGCTCGCCGAAATCGAACGTGAGGGCGTCGAGGAGGAACTCGTCGGCTTCCAGCTGATCGACCGCGGCGTCCCGCGTCACGGCTACGACATCACGAACACCGAGGGCAGGGTCATCGGCACCGTCACCAGCGGCACGATGAGCCCGTCGCTCGAGAAACCGATCGGGCTCGGCTACGTCCCGACCGAGTACGCCGAGCCGGGGACGACCCTGCAGGTGGTCGTCCGCGGCCAGTCCAAGAAAGCACGAGTCGAAACGACACCGTTTATCGACACCGTATAACGACAATACATCCATGAGCTTCGACATTCCAGACGACAGACGCTATCTCGAATCGCACGAGTGGGGCCACGACGACGACGGCACGGTCCGCGTCGGCATCACCGACTTCGCACAGGACGAGTTGGGCGACGTGGTCTTCGTCGAACTCCCCGACGAGGGCGACGCGCTGACCCAGGAGGAGCAGTTCGGCGTCATCGAATCCATCAAGGCCGTCTCGGACCTCTACGCGCCGGTCAGCGGCGAGGTTACCGCCGTCAACGAGGCGCTGTTCGACGCCCCCGAACTCGTCAACGACGACCCCTTCGGCGAGGGCTGGATGCTCGAGATCGACGCCGACGACGCCGACGAACTCGAGGCGCTGCTTTCGGCCGACGAGTACGAAGAACAGATCGCCTGAGCAGCGGTCGACGCGCGAGAGGGCCGCCGCGTCCAACGAGCACGTTCTTTTTCGAGAGGGAGTGTGAGCCGCAAAAGCGGACTGATCGTCGTTTTCGCGAATCCGATCGACCGTCAGCGGCGTCTCACGCCGTTTTCGGCGACGAACGTTGGGGCCGGCTTCGACCACTCGCAGCACTAAGGTGCCGTTCAGTCCGACGGCGGCGGTTCGCCGTAGTTGCTGAGAACGAGCGCGGCGCCCGAGAGGGTCACCATCGCGATCCCCCAGACCAGCCACAGCCAGACGCTGTCAACCCGGATCGTCACTGCGAACGTCACGAGAAAGACAACCGTTAACGCGAGCGACAGCCGTTCGGTCCGATCGAATCCGTCGAGACCAAGACCGAGCATCGCTCCGAGTTACTCGAGGCTGACGAGATGCTCGAGCATCTCGTCTAGGTCGGCGTTCGTCACGGCGAGC
This sequence comes from Natronolimnohabitans innermongolicus JCM 12255, assembly GCF_000337215.1. GTDB lineage: Archaea > Halobacteriota > Halobacteria > Halobacteriales > Natrialbaceae > Natronolimnohabitans > Natronolimnohabitans innermongolicus. Next base: position 98,534 of record NZ_AOHZ01000040.1, read on the forward strand.
GAGTAGCCGTCGATGCGCGCGAGGTCGCCGGCGTGGTCCCAGAGGTCGTCCTCGTCGATGCCGTGGAGGATGACGGCGTTCGGCGTCGGGTTGACGACCCGCAACGCGACCAGCGGAGACTCGCCTCGGGTGACGCCCGTAAACACGAGCACGCGGTTCGTGCTCTGCCCGTAGAGTCGGAAGAACTCCTCGCTCGAGAGGCGGGTGATCGCCTGGATGCTGTCGATGACCGTGTGGCCGCTGATGCGGTCGGTGCTGCCGGACGCGATTTCGGTCGCGTCGAGTTCGTCGTAGAGCGTGACCAGCGGGATCGAGGTCGCGTACTCCCGCAGGTCGTGGACCACATCGCTGTCGAAGCCGGCCGAGAGGACGCGACCGTACTGTCGGATGCGATCGCCGCCGCGTCGCTCGTCGATGACGAGCAGTCCCTCGACGAGCCGTCGAACGACGCCGATCCCGGGGCTCTCTCGGCGGCCGCTCTCGTAGTCCGAGATGACCGACGAGGAGACGCTCAGCTCGGACGCGAGATCCGTCTGCGAGACGTCGAAGTCGGTTCGCCACTTGCGTAACGTCGCGCCGGGGTCGTCGCTCAGCGTGATCTCCCCGGCGATCTTCTCTGCGAGTTCCCGTTTCGGCCCTCGTCCGCCCATACGCGTCGGTCGTCCGGTCGACTCAAGTAGCTACTGGAACCGGAGTGATGCCCTAGCGGCGACCGCCGGACGAACGGACGCGGCTCGCGTACGCCGCGTAGCCGACCCGCCAGCCGACCAGCAAGAGGAGACCGAAGCCGGTGATCACGAGCGGAAACGGCCAGGTCGCCGTATCGTCGAACACGCCCTGTCGAAGGATGAGGCCGACGTTCGCCGCCGCCAACCACGTCAGCGTCGCCAATCGCGCCGCCTGCGGGACCGACGACGCGTTTGGCCGCGCGTACAGCCCCGCGAGCGCGGCGACGACGAGCCAGCCGATCACGAACGGCGCGGCCGCCTCGAGCGCTGCGAGCGGTTCCCCGAACGGATCCATGCCGTGGTCTAGCTGGCCGACGACGACCAGTGCGGCGAGCAAGACGACGTCGACCGCCCCGAGCAGGAGCGTCTCGCGGTCGAGCGTCGGCACCCAGTCGTCGGTGCGAACTGCGGCGTCCATAGTCGATACTCGCGACCGAATCCCTATTGCTCTCCCGGTTCGATTCTCGAACTCGCCACTCGAGAGTCGCTCGAGCACGGAGGGTTTCGAGACGGCGCGACAGGACAACTGACAGGAGAGGCGGAACCCGACGGCGCGCCACCGCCGCCGGATGCCGTCCAACGGACAGCGTCTCCGCGAGGACACGCTGCAATCGACTCTGTGCGGCCCGCGGGCTTAGTTACCAGCCGCCTTACAGGGTCGAACGGTTCCGCGACGACCGCCGGGCGCGTAGTAACAGTCACCTACTGTCGGCGTCGGTCGTGCGTTCGTCAGCGTTCTATCAAAAGAAAACTAATTAAGGAGGACTACAAAGAGGTGGGTAATGGCTGTGGTCGACGACCGTCAGGCGGGCTGTGATGGGTGCGGCCGGACGGTTCCCCTAGAGGAGCTGACGGCGGTGACGATGCCCGACGGCGAGCAGGTCGCGTGTTGCCCGCGCTGTGAGCCACACGCGCGGGAAGCCGCGCGCAAGTGCTCCTCGCTCGACCAGCGCCGGGCGCCCTGTGACGGCTGTACCGGCACCTACCTCGAGGCCGAACTCGAGGATCTCGTCCTCGAGGACGGAACCGTCCTCTCGTGTTGTCCGAGCTGTGCGGCCGCCGCACCCGGCGGTGACGAGACGGACGACGGACCGACGACCGACGCCGGCGACGGCGAGAGCGCCAGTGAAGACGAAGCCGACGACGGCGACCGGCAGCTTTGCTCGCAGTGCAACGAGTGGGTCACCGCCGAACTGTTTCGCGTCACGACCATCGACGACCGGAGCGAGCGGCTCTGTCCGACCTGCAAGGAGCGCGCCGAAGACGACGGCATCGTCAAGGACGTCGAGATGCGCAAGACGAAGGCGCGCGACGTCCTCGACGTCGAGGCCGACGCGACGGCTGAAGAGATCAGACGGGCCTTCCACGCCCAGGTCAAACGCGCCCATCCCGACCAGCAAAGCGGCAGTCGGTCGGCGTTCAAGCTCGTTCAGGAGGCCTACGAGCGGTTACAGGACGACGACGACGCTGACGCGTAGAATTTCAGCTGCGTCAACTGCGCTCCTCGTTCTCCTCGTTCTCCTCGTTCTCCTCGTTCTCCTCGTTCTCCTCGTTCTCCCCGTTCTCCTCGTTCTCCTCGTTCTCCCCGTTCTCCCCGTTCTCAGTTCCAACGCACAGCCTATCGCCTCACTCATAGCCCACGCCCCACACACCGCTCTCCGCTCCCAGTTTGCGTCGACGCGACGAACTACCGTTCGGCGTCCTCGCGACCACGATAGCCGATCGTCGCCGGATCGAAGTAATACCTCGAGCCGCAGGCGTCACAGTCCGTCGACAGCGGCCTGCCGTGTTCGTGTCGCGTCCAGAGTTTTCGCTGGTCCTGGTCGATGGTGAGCGTCACGGGGCGTTCGCAGTCGGGAACCGTACACGGGAACCGGACGTACCAGTTCGGAACCGAGAGTGCCCCCAGCGGCGCGAGCTCGCTTCGCAGCCTCGTGAGCAGGTTGAAGATCGTCACCGTCGGATTCTCGCGTTCGATCACCACGCCGTCGGCGTCGGCGATGAACCCGCCGCGGTGGCGCTCGTGTTCGTACAGCGCGACGACCGGGATTCCCTTCGCCAGCGCGTAGCCGACCTCCTGGTTGATCCACGGCTCGGTAGCCGACGCCTCGGTCAACACCGCGACGACGACGTCGCTGTTGGCGAGCCGTCCCTCGAGTCGCTTCCTGGAGCGACCGGATTCGACCTCCTCGAGGGCGATGTGGACGCCGAGGGGGAAGTTCTTGACCGTCGAGAACAGGTCCTGGACGAGCTCGAGGTCCCGCGGAGCGTGAGAGACGAACAGTTGCGCTTCGGTCATCGGCGACTCTACGACGACTGGCGTGTGAGACCGTATTAATCTATCTTAATCTGTCACTCGCCGTGTGCCGTTTCCCGACGCGTCTCGAGGACGCGCCGCGAGAACTCGACGTCGTCGAGCTCTAGCCCGAGGCCGTCGAACCACGCCCGTTCGACGTGCCAGCGTCCGCGCTGTCGGCCGTCGAGGGTGTACGACGTCGCTTCGAGGCGGCCGGGCGTCCACTCGCGTTCGGCGGCGACGTCGAGCAGCGTTCGAACGACGGCGCCGACCTCCTCGCTTCCGACGGTGGGCCGCTCGCTGACCGTCTCGTAGGCGATGGCCAGCCCGGAGCCATCCGCCGGCGTTTCGTTCGTGGATGCGGAGTCCGGTTTCGTCCGCGGCCTTGTTTCCGAGTCGCCGATCTCGTGGGTGCCGTCGACATCGGACTGTCCACCGGCGAGCCACCGCCACTCGGTGAGGTAGATCCCGTGGCTCATCAGCCGGTTCTCGAGGGCGACGCCGACGGGTGGAAGATCGCTGTCGCTCATGCTCGAGGTGTCGACGACCGCGGGGAAAAGTCGTCCGGCGGCCGCGTTCGGGTTCGGGCTTGGTGGACCGTCTCTTTTAAAGCGGGTCGACCAGATCCTCGAGTGCCGCCCGCGGATCGTCGGCCTTCGCGACGCCGCTTGCGAGCAGGACGCCCTCCGCACCGAGGTCGTCGGCCGAGACGACGTCCTCGCCCGTACTGATGCCGGCGCCACAGAGTACCGAGACGTCGTCGTCGACGGCTTCGGCCGCGCTCACGGCGCCCTCGACGATATCGGGGTCGGCCTGGCTGACCGGCGTGCCGGTCCCGATCAGTTCCGGCGGTTCGACGGCGACGGCGTCCGGGCCGAGCGCCGCCGCGGCGCCGATCTGCTCGGGGTTGTTCGCACAGACGACCGTCTCGAGGCCGGCGCGCTCGGCCGCGCGGACCGAGCCGTCGATATCGGCCAGCTTCAGCCGCTGCTCGGAGTGGTTGATCAGCGTGCCGACCGCGCCTGCGTCGGCGACCGACTCCGCGAGCGTGTGGCCGGTGTTGCTGCCGTGCTCGACCGGGTCGACGTGCTGGGCCCACGTCTCGACGCCCGTCTCGGCGACGCGCTCGAGGTGGGCCGCCTGCGGGGCGACCGCCAGACGGGCGTCTGTCGACTCGTCGACGTCGCGGACGGCTTCGGCCACCGCGACCGGCTCACACGGATACGTCTTCAGGTTTACGAGGACGAACATACGAGCACAGCCTTCCGCGCGGAAGAAATAGCTTGCGAGTCGGTGCCGAAGCGCGCGTCTCGAGAAGCGGGACCGAAAGACACGCCGCGCTCGGCGGTCGGGTCACGGCCGATCGCGGTCGTAATTGCTGCCAGACGGCGCTGGGAGCGACCCCAGCCGAGCGACGGCGTCGTCGGCGTCAGTCCTTTCGCTTGACCACGTCGCCGAGGGTGTAGCTTCCCGACGCTGAGCCGCCGGACCACTCCGAATCGTCACTCGACGCGCCCTCGGCGTTCAGATCGACCTCGAGGAAGCGCTCGAGTTTCGACTGGACGCGGTCGCTCGGCAGCGTATCGCCGCGTTCGATCTTCCGAATCAGGCTCGACTTTTCGTTCAGTTCGTTCGCCAGATCCGACTGGCTCAGTCCCTTGTTCTCGCGAGCCTTCCGCACGCGGTCGTCGTAGTCGGTCGCGAGCTCGTCCATGTCGTCGAACATGTCCGAGCGACGACTGCTCGAGGACGAACTCGAGGTCGTCGTCGAACCGCCCGACGAAGACGAGGACGACGAGGAGGAACTCGAGCCGGTCGAGTACTTGGTCGAAGAACTCGAGCTCGAGGTCTGCTTGACCTCGGTGCCGAAGTCCGTACAGTTCGAACACACGTCGAGTTTCGCGCCCTCGACCTTGATAGTCTTCGGAGACGACGTCTCGGCGCCACACATCTCGCACTGGACCATGAGGGTACGTATATCGCGGCGAGCCATAAACCATGCGGCGCGGTCTCGGTAGGTTGGGATAGTATCGACGGCTTTGGATTCGGCAGTAACTGAAAACACCACGAAAGCCCCTGACGGTATCGAGTCGGGCGACTCGCTGCGCGCTTCGCTCACTTCGTTCGCTGCAGTGCTTGTGTCGCCGTCCTTCCTCGATAACGTCAGCCCCTTTCATTCCAACCCGCGGTGGCACGACCAGTCAGCTGACACGGGCGGGAATGAACGTGGCAGGTGGTTTCGCCTTCGAGGAGTCAGGCTACGGAACGCTTTCAAACGAAAAGACCGAGCCCGATCAGTCCAGTGCGGCCCAGGAGTGGACGAAGCGCTGGAGGGCGGTCAGGTGGCCGACGACCGCGAGGAAGACCAGCAGCCCTGTCTCTTATACACATCT
>NZ_AOHZ01000041.1:0-205837 GCF_000337215.1 Natronolimnohabitans innermongolicus JCM 12255
CTGCCTTGCCAGCCCGCTCAGAGATGTGTATAAGAGACAGGCCCACGAGGCCGCCGTAGACGCGGTCGAGGCCGACCGCCTGGGCCTGCGTGCCCAGATACGAGGTCATCACGACGCCCGTCACCGCGAGAAAGCCGAGGAAGTAGTCCTCGACGCCGGCGGCCAGCCCGGCGATGACGACGATGTCGGCGTAGCGATCGAGGACGTGATCGAGGAGGTCCCCGCCGGCGGAGGCGACGTTCTGCTCGCGGGCCAGCGCGCCGTCGATGATGTCGAGCCAGCCGTTGAGAAAGACCAGCGCCGCGGCCGCGACGTACCAGATCGGGTCCGCGCGACCGCCGAGCAGAAATGCGCCCGCGGCGAGTATCGCCATCCCGAACGCCAGCACGCTCACCCCGTCGGGCGTCATCCCGACGCGGTCGAAGCCCTTGACGAAGGGGTCCAGAAAGCCCGAGACGTACGGTCTGAGCTTGTCCAGCGTCACGCCAGATACCCCACGAAGTCGACCTCGCCGGCGCTCGGCTCGCGTTCGCCCGTCGCGACCGCCTCGAGGGCGTCGGCCACCCGATCGGGGTCGCGGTCGGTCGTGTCGATCTCGTAGATCGACTCGAGGCCGTGTGCCTCGACCGCTTCGGAGAGGATGACGTCGAGCGCCTCGCTCTCGGCGTTCTCCGTCGCCTTGGCCTCGGTCTCGCCGCGCTCGAGCAGCCGCGATTCGAGAACGTCCGGCCGACACCGCAACACCGCGACGCGGTCGGCCGCGACGTGGTGTGACAGGTGGGACTCGATCACGATATCATCGCGACCCTCGAGGTGCTCGCGCAGGGCGTCGAGGTCGGCGACCTTGCTCTGGCGGTCGGCGTCGACTTCGGTGTAGAGTTCCTCCTCCTCGAGGACGCGATTGAGGTGGACGACCTCGAGGTCGGTTAGTTGATCGTCGTCAGCGTCGGCGTCGTTATCACCGTCAGAACTGAGACGCTCCTCGAGCAGTTCGGTCGCCGTCGTCTTCCCGGTTCCCGGGGTGCCGGTGACGGCGAGTCTCACGCGTCGGACACCTCTGAACCCGCCGAATCGGGGTCGATCTCGAGGTCGTCGAGCACCGCGTTGAGCGTCTCGACGGCGCGTTCGGTCTCCTCGTCGGTGCCGCAGGTAATCCGGACACAGCCGGGGAGCCCGAAACTCGAGCAGTCGCGGACGATAACGCCCCGTTCTTGCATCTCCTCGGCGACCGCCGACGCGTCGCCGACGGCGACGAGGACGAAGTTCCCCTCGCTGTCCCAGACGTGGGCGTCGATTTCCTCGCGCATGGACGCGCGGGATTCGAGGGCCGTCTCGACGGTTCGTTCGACGTGTTCGTCGTCGTCGACGGCGGCCAGCCCGGCCCGGCAGGCGAGTTCGCTGGCCGCGAATGGGGTGTTGACGCGGGTGTAGGCGTCGGCCCACGCGTCGGGGACGACGGCGTAGCCGAGGCGGACGCCCGCAAGCCCGTAGGCCTTCGAGAACGTCCGCAGGACGGCCACGTCGTCGCGGGCGTCGAAGCCGTCCCGGCCCTCGATGAGGGCGACGGCGCTCTCGCGGTCAGCGAACTCGCCGTACGCTTCGTCGACGACGACGAGCGTCTCGTCGGCCGTCTCCGCGGCGAGGCGTTCGATCTCCGCGAGGGGCATCGTCGACCCCGTCGGGTTGTGGGGACTCGTGACCCAGACGATCCGCTCGCCGTCGTAGCTCTCGAGGACGGTCTCGGCCGTCTGTTCGAAATCGGCGGCGCGCTCGAGGGCGTACTCGGCGACGTCGCCGTGGTGGAAGCGGGCGCTCATCCCGTAGTAGGCGAAGCCGGGCGTCGGAACGAGGACGGTATCGTCGGGCTCGAGCATCGCCCGGTGAAGGTAGTCGATCGCCCCGTCGCCGCCGTTTGCCAGCCAGACCTGGGCGTCGTCGACGCCCCAGCGGTCGGCGACCGCCGCCGTGAGGTCGGCGTGGGCGGCTTTCGGGTAGGAACTCACGCTCGAGGCGGCCTCGCGGAGGGCCACGGTGGCCGCCGGGGAGGGGCCGTGTGGATTCTCGTTCGAGGCGAGTTTGACGAGCTCCGAGGGGTCGCATTCGAGTTCGCGGGCGACTTCCTCGATGCCTCGACCCGCCTCGTAGGCGACGTGATCGGACAGGTCGCGCGGTTGCATACGCCAATCCAGATTGTGGTGGGTCTTAAGGATGCTTACCTCGGGTCAGCGGACGGTCACGCTGCCGAGACTGCGCGCGCGAACGGATCACGAGCCCGGAACGGCGTACTCGAACACGAGCAGTCGGTCGCCGGTAGCGACGATATCGCCGAGCGTCGACACCTCCTCGCGCAGCGCGTCGATCTCCGAATCCCGCGGATTCTCTTCGAAGACGACCGCGAGTTCGCCGCTCTCGCCGTCCGTGCTCGAGACCGCGACGCTCGCGTCGTCCGCCGGGTGGTCGACGACGGTACGGCTCTCGGCGGCGAGATCGAGCGCCTCGTAGGCCTTCCCTACGTCCTCGTTGGCGTCGACCAGCCGCTCGGCGGCGCCCTCGTAGGTGTCGGCGAGCAACGCGGCGTCCAGCGCGGGTTCGATGACGGCCGTATAGGAATCGGTTTCGTAGACCGCTGCGTCGCCGTCGCCCTCGAGGTCGGCGTCGGACTCGCCGTCGGCGACGTGCATCGCCGGCGGTTCCTGCGCGTCGTCGACGTACTGATCGGTGAACTCGACGCTCGCAAGGGCCGGCACGCTGTCGACGGTCGGACGGCCGTCGTCGGCCAACTCGCCGTCGTCGACCTGCGATTCGTAACTCCGGAGCAAGGGACAGCAAGCGTCGGCGGGCAGCCAGCGCTCGAGTTCGTCGAATCCGAACGTAATCGAGGCGGACTCGTCCTCGGCTGCCGAGGCGGAGCCGGGGAGTTCGTCCTCGTCGTCGGGCATCTCGTTCGATCCACAGCCGGCGAGGCCGGCGACGCCGAATCCGGCGACCGCCGCCAGACACGACCTCCGATTGGGCATGCCGACGAATACGGGCCGCGACCAATGAGTGTTGTGCGGGCTCACGAACGGTGCGAGCGGCGTGCCAGATCGTTGACTGTCGGTCGCCGCCGGGCCGACGACGCTACTGCCGATCGCGAAGCCGTTCGACGCGCTCGAGCGAGTTCGCGTCGGCCGGCTCCTTGTCGGAGCGCACCCCCTGGAACCGCGGGAATCGAAGCGCGTAGCCCGACGAGTAGGTCGGCGACGTCTGGATCTCCTCGTACCCGACCTCGAAGACGACCGCGGGTTCGAGGTCGACTGTCTGTCCGTCCTCGGCGGCGATGTGGGGCTCGAGTAGCTCGGTCAACGCCTCGAGTTTCTCGTCGGTGATCCCCGTCGCGACCTTGCCGACGGTCTCGAGGTCGTCGCCGGCGTCGCCCGCGCGCACGGAGAGTTCGAACGTGCCAAGGAAGGTGGCGCGCCGACCCTCGCCCCACTCGGCGCCCGTCACGATGCAGTCGAGCGTCTCCACGTCGGGTTTGCGCTTTCGCCAGTGCTTACCGCGTCGACCCGGCGAGTACGTCGAGTCGGGGTCTTTGAGCATGATCCCCTCGTGGCCCGACTCGAGCGCGTCGGCGTCGATCGCCTCGATTTCCTCGGGGTCGTCGGTGAGCCAGAGCAGCGAGAGTCCCTCGACGTCCGCCGGGTCCGGGTCCGGTTCCGAGTCCGAATCGGCCGCGAGAAGCGACTCGAGACGGTCGTGTCTGGCCGTCAGTGGCTCCGCGAGCAGGTCGTCGCCGTCGGCGTGGAGACAGTCGAAGAACACCGGGCGGACGGTCACGTCCTCGCGGGCCTTCGCGACGTCGTGTTTCCGCCGGAAGCGCTTGAGCACCTCCTGGAAGGGCAGCGGCGAGCCGTCCGCGTCGATCGCGACGACCTCGCCGTCCAGAATGGCGGACTCCTCGAGAGTCCTCGCGGCGTACTCGACGACTTCGGGAAGCGCCGCCGTCACGTCTTCCATGTTCCGTGAGAAGACGCTGGTCTCCGACTCGCCGTCGCCGTCGACCCGGTGGTGCAGTTGGATTCGAGCCCCGTCGTATTTCCACTCGACGGCGGCTTCGTCCCACTCCTCGAGCGCCTCCGTCACCGTTCCGGCCTGGGCGAGCATCGCCTGCACGGGTCGGCCGACCTCGAGGTCCATCGCGTCGAGTCCGTCGATGCCCTCGTCGCGGGCCACTCGAGCGACCTGGCCGTAGTTGTTCGACACCTGCAGCGCGCGCTGGACGCGGTCGGTCGGCACGTCGAACGCCTCGCCGATCGCGTCGCGGACGGTTCCCTCGCCGACGCCGATGCGCATCTCCGAGAGGACCAGTCGGGCGAGGTACCGGGCCTCCTCGCTCGAGCAGCGGTTGAACAGGCCGAACAGAAGGTCGACTTTGCGGTCCTGGCTGCCCGAGCCCTCTGTGGCGGCGAGATCGGCGAGGGTCTCGGCGACCTCGTTGACGGTGAGGTCGCCGCCGTTTCCGTTTTCCCCGCTTTCGTCGCCCCCACCACCGCCGGTGAACGCCCCCAGTCCCCGCTGGCCGCCGAAATCGTACGCCGCGGCGACCGCCCCGATCTCGCCGACCTCGGCGAGTCGCTCCTCGACGTCGTCGCCGCCGACGTTCGGTCCGGCCGCGCGGGCGATCGCCTCGTAGCACGTACTCGGGCCGATATCGAGAGTCGTCGAGTCCCAGGCCGGAAACACCCGACCCTGAACGAATCGGGCAACGACCTCGAGATCCGAGTTCGCGTCCGAAAGCAGGTCGCTGACGCGAGCGACGATCTCGAGGTCGGCCGGCTCGGCTTCGATCGCGGCGGCGCGGTCGGCGAACGTGGCGAACTCCATCGACGGGAAGTATCGTCGGGGCGGGTAAAACGGTTCTGAGACGACCGAGACGAGAGACAGAGTTTAAAGGTGGTCGTGCCGCACTCGGTGGTATGCCAGCAGAGGATCTCGTTCCGCGGGTCGCCGACGTGTTGACGGTCGACGCCGAGGAGTTTCGCGAGCGGGCCGTCGCCGACGCCGCGGTGATCAAAGACGCCGTCGACGAGGGCGTCTTCGACAACCCGCAGGCGATCGTCGGCCTCGAGTACGAGTTCTACGCCGTAAAGAGCGACGACGGGGCCCTGCGGCGAGTCCCCCGCCGACTGCTCGAGCTCATCGGCTTCGAGAAGGAGCTCGGGCTTCACAACGCGGAGATGACGACCAGTCCGCAGCCGTTGAACGCCGACGGGCTGGTCGCCCAGGAGGCGGAGGTCAAGTCCCGCCTGCGGACGGCGCTGAACGTCACTCAGTCGGAGGGGATGCGGCTGGTCAGTGACGCGCTCTGGACGATTCCGCCGGAGGGAGAGGACGCGAGGACCTACCTCACCGACAGCGTCGAGCGGACGGTCGAGACGCCGGACGGCGGCGACCGGACCGTTCGCGTCGCGACCAACATGAGCGACTCCGCGCGCTACCACGCGATGGCGAACACGGATCAGGCCGACTCCGCCGGGATGCGCGTCGAGGCGCCGAACGTCTCCCTGCAGGGCGATACGGTGATGCCCGAGAGCCTCATCACGTCGATCCAGCCCCACTATCAGGTCCCCCACGCCCCCGACTTGCCGGATTACTTCAACTACGCGCTGCGCGCCGCGGGACCGTTGCTGGCGCTCGGCGTCAACTCGCCGTTCTTCCCGGCGGATCTGTACGACGAGGACGCGACGGCCGACGAGATCCTCGCCGACGCCTGGATGGAACACCGAATCAGCGTCTTCGAAACCGTCCTGAACGATCCGTCGACCGGCGAGGGGAAGGTGCGGTTCCCTCGCGATCTGACGAGCGTCGAGGAGGCTATCGACCGGATCGCGGGCGACGATACGATCGTGCCGATGTCCGTCGAACCCGGCGAGCGCTTCGACGATCAGTTCCCCCACTTCCGGCGCAAACACGGCACCTACTGGCGGTGGGTTCGCCCCGTCTTCGGCGGCCCGACGCGGTCCGCGGCCAACGCCCGCATCGAGTTCCGCCCGATTCCGGCCCAGCCGACCGTCCGCGACTCCGTCGCCTTCCTCGCCGCCTTCGCCGGCGTCCTCCAGAGCCTCACCCGGCTCGAGCACCCCGTCGTCGAACTCGACTGGGTGGTCGCCCGCGAGAACTTCTACGCGGCGATGCGCGACGGTCTCGAGGCGGATCTCACCTGGATTACGAACGACGGAAAGGAGACGACGGACAAACTCGCACTCTACGATGACCTGCTCGACCACGCCGAGGACGGCCTCGTCAACCGCGGGCTGACCGACGCGGAGGCCGCGAAGTACCTCTACCCGCTGCGACGGCGCGTCCGACAGGGCGTGACGCCTGCGAGTTGGAAACACCACCAGGTCGGTCGACGCCTCGAAGACGGCGACGACCTCGCAACGGCGATCGAAGGGATGCAACGCGAGTACGTCCGGCGTCAGGAGGAGACGCTGCTCGAGGGGAGCTTCGCCGACTGGATCGGCGAGTAGCCGCCGCGAGCGCCGTTTGGCGACGCGTCGTTCGGTCTCGACCGACTCGAGACCGACTACAACGGGTGAGACCGAACCCAAAGCTACTTCCTTGACTGGCCGGTCAGTTAGGACAAGCGACTGACCGGACAGTCAGAGGCCAGATGACCGACCAGACAGAGACGACCGACGAACTCATGGCGGCGACGTATACGGCGCTGTGCGAGCACGGTTACGCGTCGCTCCGAATGCAGGATATCGCGGACGAATCGACCAAGAGCAAGGCGACGCTGCACTATCACTACGAGAGCAAGCAGGATCTGCTCTACGCGCTGTTCGACCACCTCACCGACAGCTTCGCCGAGTTGATCGAAACGCTCGAGGGCGAGACGGCCGCCGACCGACTGCTGTCGCTCGCCGAGGCCTACCTCTCGCCCGGGGAGGAAGACGACCGCCGCCAGTTCCGGACGGCGCTCCTCGAGATCAAAGCGCAGGCGCCGTACGACGGCCGGTTTCGGGCCGAGCTGACGGCGTTCGATCGGCTGCTGTACGATCGCATCCGATCGCTCATCGAGGAGGGGCAGGCCGAGGGGACCATCCGAGCCGACGTCGATCCCGACGAATCCGCCGAGTTCGTCATCACCGTTCTCAACGGCGCGCAAGTCCGACACGTCGCCGTCGATTACGATCCCGGACGAACGTACGCAACCCTCGAGACTCACGTCCGAGAGCAGTTGCTCGCCGAGGGAGCTGACGCGGAATTCGCCCGCGAGACGGACCGGCGTGACGAGCGCGGGACCGAACAGACACGAGACGAAGACGATCAGATGCGAGACCGAAACGGAGCGAAAGAGCGAGCGCGAGAACGGACGCGGCGAAACGGCGAGGGCGGTCCCGAGTGACGATCCGCGGCCACCTCGAGGCGATCTTCAAATCCCCCGACGAGCTCGATCTAACCTCCGGGTCGATCGCCCGGCCGCTGATCTACCTCTCGATTCCGCTGATCATCACGAACCTGTTGCAGGTCGCGTACAACCTCGCGGACACGTTCTGGCTGGGCCAACACAGCACCACGTCGCTGGCGGCCATCAGCTTCGCGTTCCCGATGGTCTTTTTCCTCATCGCGCTCGCGCTGGGCGTCTCGGTCGCCGGTAGCGTCCTCGTCGCCCAGTATACGGGCGCCGACGACCCCGAAAAGGCCGAATACGCCGCCTCGCAGACGGTCTCGTACGCGATTCTGACGTCGGTCGTGCTGGGCGCGTTCGGCTACGTGTTCGCCGAGGACGTCATCGGCCTGCTCGGCGCCGAAGCCGACATCGAACCGCTGGTTGCCGGCTACATGGAGGTCTACTCGCTGGGGTTGGTCGCAGTCTTCGGCTTCTTCGTCTTCATCGCGCTCATGCGCGGCTACGGCGACACCGTTACCCCGATGCTCGTGATGTTCGGCTCGGTCGTGCTCAACATTGTCCTCGATCCGTTTCTTATCTTCGGCTTCGAGAACAACCCGCTGTTCGGCTACCTCGGCATGGGCGGGCTCGAGGCCGAACTGTACGCGCTGACCGGCTACGCCGGCTCGGGGATCGAGGGTGCCGCCATCGCGACCGTCTTCTCGCGCGCGCTGGCGTTCGCCGTCGGCCTCGCCATCATGTTCCGCGGCAGCCACGGCGTCCAGATCAGTCTCGGGCAGATGAAACCCGAACTCGAGTACGGTCGGCGGCTGGTCGACATCGGCGCGCCGGCGTCGGTCGAGGGGACCGCGCGGGCGCTCTCGATCAACCTCCTGCTGGTGATCATCGCCATCTTCCCCGAGACGGTCGTCGCCGCCTTCGGGATCGGCACCCGCGTCTTCTCGGTGATCTTCCTCCCGGCGATCGCGTTCTCCCAGGGCGTCGAGACGATGACAGGTCAGAATATCGGCGCCGGAAAACACGACCGAGCGCGGCGGACGAACCACTTCGGAGCGAAGGTCATGCTCGTCACGCTCACCGGACTCGGCGCGGTGGTCTTTCTCGCCGCCGAGCCGATCGTCTCCGTCTTCACGACCGATCCCGCGGTCGTCGAGGAAGGCGCGCTGTTCCTGCGATACACCGCGCTTACGTTCGGCTTCATGGGCGTGATGCGCTCCTACAGCGGGGGCTTTCGCGGCGCCAGCAGGACGATGATCGCCGCGGTGATCTCCGTGCTCACGCTCGGCGTGATCCGGTTCCCGCTCGCCTGGCTCGGCGCCGAACTGTTCGGCTCGAGCGGCGTCTGGATGGCCTTCGCCGCGTCGACGATCATCGGCGGCTGTATCGCCACGGTCTGGTTCACCTGGGGCGACTGGCTCGACGATTCGTTCGTCGGGGAGGATCGACCGTCGGACCAGTCCGTCGCGACGTCCGATGGCTCCGGCACCGCCGAGAGTCCCGACGGCGCCGAGGGCGTCAGCGATCGAACCGGCAGCGGAGACTGACGCGCCCTCGTCGTTCGATGCCGACCGATCGACTCGAGTGAAAGTTATCACGGCGAATAAGCGCGGCGGCTACAGAACCGGCCGGAAGCCATTAAGTACTCACGCGCGAGAGTGTCGGCTATGGTAACGTTCCTCTCCGGTGGCACCGGGACGCCGAAGCTACTGGATGGTGCCGCCGCTGCGTTCTCGCCGGAGGACACCACCGTCGTCGCCAACACGGGCGACGATATCGAACTCGGCGGGCTGTTCGTCTCGCCGGACGTCGACACGCTGCTGTTTCAGGGCGGCGGGGTGCTCGATCGGGAGACGTGGTGGGGAATCGACGGCGACACGCATCGAACGAACGACGCGCTGACGGATATCGCCTCGGCCGCGGACCTTCCCGACGGTCCGCAGTACCTCCCCGACGAGCGCCAGACCGCGGGCCGCGAGCTCGCGAACTGGCGGCGGTTCTCGGGCGTCGCCGAGTTCATGACGATCGGCGACCGCGACCGGGCCGTCCACATCACGCGGACGAGCCTGCTCGACGAGGGCCACACCTTGAGCGAGGCGACCGAACGGCTGGCCGACGCCTTCGGCCTGACGATCGATGTCCTGCCGATGAGCAACGACCCCGTCGCCAGCCTCGTCCACACCGAACGGGGGATGATGCACTTCCAGGAGTACTGGGTCGCCCACCGCGGCGAGCCGTCCGTCGAGACCGTCGAGTTTCGCGGCTCCTCGACGGCCGAACCCGCCCCGGGCGTCCTCGAGGCCCTCGAGGACACCGTCGTCGTCGGGCCGTCGAACCCCGTCACCAGCATCGGTCCGATGCTGACGCTGCCGGGGGTTCCCGACGCGCTCAGCCGATCGACGGTCGTCGCCGTCTCGCCGTTTCTCGGCGACGACGCCTTCTCCGGCCCCGCGGGCGACCTCATGGCGGCCGTCGACGCCGAGCCGAGTACCGAAGGGCTGGCGACGGCCTACCCCTTCGCCGACGCGTTCGTGGTCGACGAGGGCGACGACGCGACGTTCGACCGCCCGACGGTCCGGACCGACATTCGGATCGACGGCCCCGAGGACGCCTCGCGGGTCGCTCGAGCGGTGAAGGACGCGATCGAGCGCGTCGACTGAGACGAGGCCGCAACTGACACATCGCGAACAACCACGTTCAAGCCCCTCGAGAATCACGCTCACGTATGTTCACGCCGCCGCTTGCCCTCGCCAGCCTCAGCGGCGAAGCCGACGCTCAGTGGGCCCGCGCCGGCGCCGAGTTCGCCGGCGCCGCGTTCCTCGGCGGCATCGCCATCGACGACGACTCGCGAGCCGCCGCTCGCGAACTGGTCGCGCGCGACCGAAACGAGTTCCTGCCGCCCGATCCGCTCGCCTTCGTCGACCGCCAACTCGCCGCCCTCGAGGACGAGCCGATCCAGCCCGCGGTCAACGTCCGGAGCGCAACGCCCGAACCGATCGGCGAGGTCGCCCGCGTCTGCCGCGACCGAGACGCGCTCCTCGAGATCAACGCCCACTGCCGCCAGGACGAGCTCTGTGCGGTCGGCTGCGGGGAGACGCTCCTGCGGGACCGGGAGCGACTCCGTGACTACGTCGAGCGGGCCGCCGACGCCGGCGCGACCGTCGGCGCGAAGGTGCGCGCGGAGGTGCCCGGCGTCGACCTGCCGGCGCTGGCTCGGGACGTAGCGGCCGCGGGCGCCGACTTCGTCCACATCGACGCGATGGACTCCGAGTCGGTCGTCCGCGACGTCGTCGACGCCACGGAGCTCTTCGTCATCGCCAACAACGGCGTCCGAGACGACGCGACCGTCCGCGAGTACGTCGAGTACGGCGCCGACGCGGTCAGCGTCGGTCGCCCGAGCGACAACCCCGCCGTGCTGGCGCGCGTCCGCGAGGCCGTCGACCGACATCTCGAACGCGAGCCGACCCCGACGCAGTAAGCCGGGTTCGGATAAAGCCCGAACGCGTGTAGCCGGCACGCTATCAACTACCGATACAATCACGAGCTAGAACCGATGGGACGACCGGGCGAGTACGCCGGCGACGTCCGCTGGGGGTGGGAGTGTCCCCGGTGCGACGCGGATGTATCGGTCTCGAGGGACCCGCAGTCTGAAACGTTTCTGTGGGCGTGTCCGACCGAGGGCTGTCCGTCGGTCGGGTTCGGCTTCTCCTCGCGACGACGCGCGCGGATCGCGCTGCGGGAGCTTCGCGAATCGTATCAGGACATCTATCGGTAGGGCCGCCGATCGTAACGATTCGCGACCGCCGTCGGACACAACGTTCACAACGATTCACTCGAACCACCCAGACGAATACGAATGTCCGACGGGCCAGTGTTGCCGGGCGTCGAGACGGATGACGACGAGGAGGAGCGCATCGTCTGTCACGTCGACGCCGACTGCTTCTACGCCGCCTGCGAGCGGCTGCGCGAGCCCGAACTGCGCGGCGACCCCGTCGTCGTCGGCATGGGCTACGAGCCCGGCGAGACCGTCGGCGCCGTTGCCACCGCCAGCTACGAGGCCCGCGAATTCGGCGTCGAGAGCGCCCAGGCGATTTCGACGGCCCTCGAGCGACTGCCCCGACGCGCGGCGCTCGACCCGGGCGCTGCGGACCACGACCCCGATCTTACCCCCGAGGAGACCGGTCACTACCGATCCGTCGACATGGACTACTACGAGTCGATCGCCGAGGAGGTCCAGTCGATCCTCCACGACTGCGCCGACGTCGTCCGCGAGGTGAGCATCGACGAGGCCTACTTGGACGTCACCGAGCGCACCGCCTGGGAGGTCGCCGACGGCTTCGCTCGGCACGTCAAAGACCGCATCCGCCGCGAGGTCGGCGTCGTCGTCAGCGTCGGCGTCGCGCCGACGATGAGCGCGGCCAAGATCGCCAGCGACTTCGACAAACCCGACGGCCTCACCGTCGTCCGACCCGGCGAAGTCCGGGCGTTTCTGGCCCCGCTCGAGGTCGAACTCCTCCACGGCGTCGGTCCCGTGACGGCCCGCGAGTTACGGGAGCTGGGCCTCGAGACCGCCGGCGACGTCGCGGCGGCCGATCCGGAGCCGCTTGCGTCTCGTTTCGGCGAGCGCGGCCGGGAGCTGTACGACCGCGCGCGCGGCGACGACGACCGCCGCGTCGAACCGAAGGGCGACCCAAAGAGCTTCTCGCGGGAGTCGGCGTTCGCCGAACCCGTCTCCGACCCCGACCCGAAGTACGAGCAGATCGAAACGCTCGCGGCGGCCGTCGCCGACCGCGCACGGCGAGAAGGGGCCCTCTACCGAACCGTCGGCGTCAAGGCCGTCACGCCGCCGTACGACGTCAACACTCGCGAGCGTTCGCTTCCGGGGCCGGTCGACGACCCCGAACTGGTCGACCGAATCGCCCGGGACCTCTTCGGCGAGTTCGCGGACGAGGCCGTCCGCAAGGTCGGCGTCCGCGTGGCGAACCTCGAGTTCGCGAGCGCGGATCAGGCGAGCCTCGACGGCTGGGAGCGGTCGTCGACCGCGACGCACTCGAGCGACGGCGACGAGACCACCGCCGGCGATGCCGAGACGTCGCCGACGCTCGAGTCCGCGGATCCCGACGGCCAGGCCAGTCTCGAGGACTGGAAACGACGACGAGACGAGCCCCGAACGGATGGGGAGGGGACCGACGCGACGGCACCCGATTCGGATGCCGAGCCGACCGATCCAACGGAGCCGGCCGAGCCGCCGACCGACGGGCAGTCGTCGCTGTTCGACTTCTCCGACGAGTAATCTCTCGTCGGCGAGACGGTGCCAGCGGCCGAAATAGTCAACTATCTCGAGTGACGACCAACACGCAATCGAGACGGAACGATCACGAATCTTATAATCCCCCGCAGACAACGTAAGCCAGACGATACGAACACCCGACGCTCACATGACTGAGGATTTCTACGACCTTCTCGAGGTCTCTTCGGACGCCTCTCAGGACGAGATCAAGGACGCCTACCGCGAACAGGTTCGCGTCTACCATCCCGACCACAACGACGACGACCGGGCCAGAGCACAGTTTACGGCCGTCAAGAAGGCTTACGACATCCTCGGCGATCCGGTCGAGCGACAGGCCTACGACCGCCTCGGTCACCAAGACTACGTCGCCAAACGGACCAGCGGTCTCCCCTCGCCCGACGTCTGGCGATCGACGGCGAACTCCGCGGACGGCTCCGACGCCGGCGCCGACGCGACGTCCGAGTCGACGGCGTCGGGGACGACGTTTACGTACGACGACGAGTCGGCAACCGACTCGAGCGGGGCGACGTCGGCAACCTCGAGTGCGGCGTCGGCCTCCGCGGCCGGTGCCGGATCGGCGGGGACCGCTTCGACGGGTTCGCGTGCGGGAGCGGGGGCCGGAACGGGATCAGGATCAGGAACCGGAACCACGTCGACTGGCAACGCCGCCTCGAGCGCGTCGGCGAGTACTGCCGGCGCTCGGACGGGATCCGAAACGGGGGCTGCCACCGCGACCGGAGCCGCCGGCACCACCGACGGCGGCACGGCCCACGGCACCGCCTCGAGTTCGGGTTCGAGTCGCGGCGCGCCCTCGCAGTCCCGCGACGGCGAGCCCGGCCGCTTCGGCGACAACGCCGTCGTCCGCTGGTGGCGCCGACAAAACTTCTCCCTGCCGCTGATCTGGCTGTCGCTGCTCGTCTACCTCGGCGGCCTCGTCCACTTCCGACTCGAAAACGAGGCGGGTCTCGAGTCGCTGCGCGCCGAACTGGCCGCCGCCGGCACCGACGCCGGCGCCGCGCTCGACGCGCTTACGGCCGAGCGCTACGGGATCGACGGCAGCCTCGAGTATCTGGCCGCCTGGGAACTGGTCGCGCCGCCGCTCGAGGCGCCGCTGTGGGACGCCGCGCTCGCCGGCGTCGTCGGCCTCACGCTGCTCGCGTTACTCGGCGCTCGAGCCTACGGGGACGGCGAGACGTGGCGGCCGGTGTCGATCGACGAGACGATCGTCGTCGCGCTCGCCGTGACCGCGACGACCGTCCTCGTCGGCGGGCCGCTGCTCGCCGGCGCGGTGCTCCTGCCGATGCTCGTCGCCGTGATCATCCGCCACACGCGGCGGGGGCCGGGCTGGAAACCGTCCTACGTATACGTCGTCCCCGTGCTGGCGCCCCTCGCCGGGCTCGGACTCGCCGCCGCCGGCGAGGCGACGCTCGCGACGGATCTCCTCGCGTTCGTCGTCCTGCCGCTGCTCGGCGGACTGAGCCTGCCGCTGCGGGTCTCCATCCGAAAGCGGTTCGGTCGGTAGCCCGTCAGCCGACCGTCGTCGCGACGCCTTTCGTCTGTCGGTAATCGCGTCCCAGGATCGCCTCGAGTCGCGCGGCTAACGCGTCGCGTTCGGTATCAATCCACTCGCTGGGCTCCCGGATCGGGACGATCAGAAATCCTCGACCGCGAATCTCGGTGGCGTGGAGGGCGGGCATCTCGAGGTCGATCCGTCCTCGCTGCGTGGTGTACGTCTCGAGGACGCGATCGGTCGCGCGCTCGCCGACCGGCAACAGAATGTGTGCGTTGATCGCTCGGAGTTCGGCGTCGAAAAACCGCTCGAGGTCGTCGTAGGACCGATCGGTCGGCGCCTCGCCGTCGGGCAGACAGCACATGTGAACGTAGCTGCAGTACAGGTTCTCGAGGTCGGGACGATCCGCGGGGCCGTCGACGAAGCCGGTCTCGCGGAGGACCGACTGGAGGGCGGCGCCGGACTCCGTCTCGGTGAACGGCACGCCCGTCGTGCGGCCGCCGTGGACGCCGGGATGATCGCCGATCAGGTGAAAGTCGGCGTTGGCGTCGCCGTAGCCGAAGACGGCGGTCCGCTCGTTCGGGCCGGTCAGATCGAACGGCGGTCGGAGACCGAACGGGTTGCTCGTCCGCTCTGTAACGTTCTTCACGGGGGAGAAAAGCCCATCAAGGAGCATAACCACCACGGTTAGCGACGGGTATGCCGGTTGGGTCCTGGGTCCGCTCGATTCGGCCGAGACGCGTCGCGGATCGACGTCTAGGACTCCGGTTCCGTCTCGAGGCCGGCCTCCGCTCTCGGTTCGGCGACCGGCGGCGTCTCGTCGTCGACTTCGGCCGCGACGGTCGACTCGAGAAGCGAGGCCAGTCCGCGGCGCAGCCGTTGTGAGACCGCGGAATCGGAAATACCGAGTTGCTCGCCCAGTTCGACGAGCGTCGTCCGTCGTGGCACGTCGAAATAGCCGGCGTCGTAGGCCGCCGCCAGCAACTCCCGCTGGGGTGCAGTGAGGCCGAACTGCTCTCCGCCCGTCGACGTGACCGTCTCGTGGAGCTGGACGAGTTCGATCGAGATATCCTTCTCGAGGCAGGTCGTGTAGAACCCGGAGAGATCCTCGTAGCTCGAAAACCGCAGGCGAAAGGTCCACCGCGACGCGGAGCCGACGGCGCTGGTGACGATCACGTCACGTTCCCGAATCGACTCGAGGACGCCGTTGACGCGGCCGTTCCACGTTACCTTGACGAGCACGTGCTCGTCGGTCTCGTCGACGAGCGAGACGTCCGCGACGGCTCCATCCGCGTCCAGCGAGTCGACGAGCGAGTCGGCGACGCACGCCGGCGCCCAGAAGTACGGCACGACCGCTTCGCTCGTCGGGACCGTCGTCTCGACGGTCAGTCGTACGTCGTCGTCGTCGTCGAGCAGGGAGCCGAGCGGGAACTCGGCTGCCGGGACGGCGACTGTCGCGATGATACTCATCGATCGCGTCTCCCCGTGAACCGCCGATCGAACCGGTGTCGGCGACACGGTCGTTGCAGGTACTCCGACTGGCTCGAGGGGCGCTGTGTGTCACAGTACATGGAGGGTCGTTCGATGAAACATCCACAGGAGCTTACAAGAATTGGCCGGTTTGATATCGAAGTAGTTTAAGTACCGGCCGCTGCGTTAGAAGCGAACGTGATGGGTGACGAATCCGGTAGTTTTTACCACATCAGGCCGAATTGCGGCGTCTAGATGTACCAGGTCGGCCACTACGGCGCCGCGTTGCTCGCCTACGCCCCGCTCGGGACCGTCGTCGCCCTCGCCGGAAACGAGACGATGGCGCTGGTCGGTGCGCTCGTCTGCATCGCCCTCTCGACGCTCCCCGACTGCGACCAGCAGGTGCCGTTTCTCGCCCACCGCGGCCCGACGCACTCGTTTGCCTTCGCCGTCCTCGTCGGTGGCGGACTCGCCGGAATCACCGCCGTCCTCGTCGACGCCGCCACGCCGCTGTTAGACGTCGGCTTCGTCGCGTTCGCGTTCGTCGTCGGGACGCTTTCGATCGTCTCGCACATCCTGGCCGACGCTCTCACGCCGATGGGTATCCGGCCGTTCTGGCCGCTCTCGCGGCGCCACTACACGCTCGAGGTGACGAAAGCGGCGAATTCGATCGCCAACTACGTACTGTTCGGGATCGGCGCGACCGCCGCGGGGCTCGGCGTGGTGATCGTCGTCGTACTCGGGTGAGCAGCGGAAGAATCGAGTAGCAGAAATCGATCGAACGCGACGCCCCTCGATCGGTCCGTTACCGTGCGCGCTCGCTTGCGCCGGCCGCGCGTCGAGTCAGGTACAGCGCGACGGCGAACGTCGCAAAGAGGACGCCGGCGGCGATGACGTAGAGGTAGTCGAGCGCGGGATTGAACGTCATCACGGCGCGTCGACCGAGGAAGATCACGGCCATAGCCATCACCGTCGAACCGGAGAGCAACGCGGTCAACCGACCCGAGGCGAACCGGCGGTGTCCGACCATCGGCGCGACGATGACTGCCGTGAGCAACGCGAGCGTGACGCCGTACTGGGCCATCTGTACCGACGGGCTGTAAGACGTGATGTCGCCGACCACCAGCGGGCTGAGGGCGACGTGGAACGGCAGCGAGAGCAGGCCGAGGCCGAGCGCACCGGAGACGTGCGTCGCCGTCAGTCGGGGCCCCCAGACGAGGACGGTCGCGACGACGAACAGCGCGAAGATGAGCACGGCCGTCCAGAAGTGCAGCGACAGGATGTTCATCGTGTACTGCGTGACGGTCTCGCGGCCGAGGACGACCTGAATCGGCGTCAGAATCATCCCGGCGACGACCAGCGCGACGACGCGTCTATCGACGTCCGGAAGTCGGATCGAGGCGAGCGCGGTCCCGATGATGGCGAAGCCGGCGAACATGGCGACGAAGCGATGGAACCACTCGTAGAAACTCGGGATATTCGCCGGGAG
Source organism: Natronolimnohabitans innermongolicus JCM 12255 (assembly GCF_000337215.1). Taxonomy (GTDB): domain Archaea; phylum Halobacteriota; class Halobacteria; order Halobacteriales; family Natrialbaceae; genus Natronolimnohabitans; species Natronolimnohabitans innermongolicus. The sequence continues at coordinate 17,156 of NZ_AOHZ01000041.1, forward strand.
CAGGTTGTACGGACCGGCGTCACACTGGGGCCAGTTGGCCTCGCAGGCGAGCCCCGAACCGGTCGCCTTCGCGGCGACGCCGAGCAGGATCGTCGCTGCGACCAACACGAGCGTCGTTGCGAGCAGATGGTGGAAGCCGAATCGTTCGATCAGCGGACGAACTACCGGGCGAGAGGTCTGACTATCGGTCGACACGGGCGTTCGAGCGAGGGTTAGGACCACCCGTACTTAGGTTGCCCGAGTCGTTCTTAGCTCGCTGGAATCGGCCGCTGTAGCGCCCCGAGACCGAACATTCCGGTTCCGAATCGACACAGTCGTCCCGACCGACGCGTTCGCGTCCGCCGCATTCAAGAGTCGGCCACGCCAGCACCCGGCATGGAGAACGCGAAACGCGAGCGACTCGAGGCCGTCCTCGAGTCGAACACCCTCGACTCGGTCTGGTTCGCCCGACCGAACAGCTTCGCCTGGCTGACCGGCGGGAGCAACGTCGTCGACCGGGAGACCGACGCCGGCGTCGCCGCTGTCGGCTACGACGGCTCGACCGTCCGACTCGTGGCGGACAACATCGAAGCCGACCGCATCGTCGCCGAAGAATGTCCGGCTCTCGACGCCGACGAAATCTCGGTCGAGCAGTTTTCGTGGCACGAATCGTCGCTCGCGGAGGCGGTCGCGGCCCGCGTCGACGATACCGAACGGGCGGCGATCGACCTCGAGCCGCCGGGATCGAATTTCGAGCGCGTGGATCCGACGCCGCTTCGCCAGCCCCTGACCGACCGCGACTGCGAGCGCTACCGCGAACTCGGCCGGCAGACGGCCGCCGCCGTCGAATCGGTCTGCCGAGAGCTGCGAGCCGACGACAGCGAACACGAGGTTGCATCCGCGCTCCGCGTGGCGCTCTCGGCGCGAAACGTCGAGGCGCCGGTCGTCCTCGTCGGCGGGGCCGAACGCGCCCAGCGGTATCGCCACTACACGCCGACGGAGGCCGAACTCGGCGACTACGCACTCGTCTCGGTGACGGCCCAGCGCGCCGGCCTCCACGCGAGCTGTACCCGGACCGTCGCCTTCGACGCGCCGTCGTGGCTCGAGGACCGCCACGCGAGCGCGGCACGCGTCGAGGCGACGGCGCTAGCGGCGACCCAGGACGCTGTTGCAACGGGCGGAACCGCAGGCGACGTTTTCAGCGCGATTCAGGACGCCTACGCCACCGTCGGCTACGACGGCGAGTGGGAACACCACCACCAGGGCGGCGCAGCCGGGTTCGCCGGCCGGGAGTGGATCGCGACCCCCGCCCACGACGCCCCCGTAACGGCGCCGATGGCGTACGCCTGGAATCCGACGGTCGACGGCGCAAAGAGCGAAGAGACGGTGCTCGTCGGAGACGACGACGGTGATGGCGACCACCCCCTCGAGGTGCTCACCGAAACCGGACGATGGCCAACGACGACGGCCAGCGCCGTCGGGTACGACCTCGAACTCGAGCGGCCGGCGGTGCTCGAACTCGAGGACTGAGAATCGAGAGCGAGGGCGAAGGCGCGAGAAACAGGCGGAAATACGACTGGACGAGTGGCCGAACGCCGATTACCGGTCGTCGTTTCAGTCCGACACGTCGTCGTCCGCGTCGTCCGCGTCGTCCGCGTCGTCCGCGTCGGCGGCGTCGGTCTCGTCCGCAGCGTCAGCGTCAGCGTCCGTCTCGAGCGCCTCGAGACCCTCGACGGTGATCGTTACCGGCTCGTCGCCGGCCCCGAGAGCGGGTTCGAAGTCGTCGGGCTCGCTGCGATCGAGGACGCGATCGAGCGTGAAGATGGTGTTCAGTTCCCGCTGGACCTGGTCGACGACGCCGCCGACGAGCTCGCTCGGTTGAATCGCGGTGTACTCGTAGGGGTTGTTCCCGGCACCTTCGCTCGCGCGTTTCTCCCGGGAGACCCGCTCTTCGTCGTGGAGTTCGGCGAGGGCCTCCCGGACCGTGCTCGGATAGAGGCCGGTTCCCTTCGCGACCTCCTCCGAGGTGCTGCCGGGATTCGCCAGCAGATAGACGTAGATCTTCGCACGCGTCTCGGTGTCGAGGATCCACGACAGCAGGTCGACGATTCGCTGGTCGACCTCCTCGATGGCCGTGGTTCGGACGCCGTCCTCGTCGGCGCTGCCCGCCGCGTCGGCGCCGACGTCGACAGCCCCCTCGGACCTCGAGTCGCGCTCCTGATCGACCGACCCGTTCGTCTCGAGTGCGTTCGGACCGTCCTCGCGATACCGCTCGTCTCCGCCGTCCACCCGTTGCTCGTCAATATCGTCTGGGACCATTATCCTCTCGTGAGACTCAAAGCTACCCACGGTCGTAAACCTTTGCGGGGGCGTGTCGCAGGGCGATCGTCGCTCATGAAAGTCGATGCACACTGATCGCCAGACAGCGTCGCAATCAGTGTGTAACACGTTTCAGGGGCTCCGATAGTGCGGCCGTCGGTCGCCTTACTCGAGTTACTCGGTCCCGAGCAAGAGCGACTCACAGAGGGCGTCTTCGCCGTCCTCCTCGAGCAGTCGCCGCTGGCGCTCGGCGCCGCTGTCGCGTTCGTAGACCGTCTTGATGCCGTCGATGCCGAGGCGTTCGCACTCGCGGTCGACGACCTCGCCCAGTTCGACCGTCCCTTCCATCTCTCGGTCGATGAAGCCGGCGTCGTGGCCGTGGCGGATCGCCCGCCACTTGTTCTCGTCGAGCAGTTCGCGGCGGTGGTCGCGAGCGTAGCCCTCGGCGCCGTCCTCGTAGTCCTCGGCGAGCGCCTCGACGAGCGCGTGGGCGTACTCGACGAACGCCATCACGACGTCTGGATCGGCCTGTCCGTCGGGCGTGCGCAGTTCGACCGTTCCGTGGGCCGTATGCGGGCGGACGTCGTACCAGAGCTCGCCGCGATCCTTGATCGAGTCCGTCTCGAGCATCCGGCGCTCGAAGCGGTCGAATGCCTCGTAGTCCTCGAAGTAGGTCGGCATCCCGGTGTTCGGCAGCGCCTCGAAAATCTTCGCCCGCGCGGACTGCAAGCCGGTGTCGAAGCCGTTCCAGTACGGCGAGTTCGCGGAGAGCGCGAGCATGATCGGGACGTACCAGCGCAGTTCGTTGGCGATCCAGACCGCCTTGTCTGCGTCGTCGACGCCGACGTGGACGTGAACGCCAGCGGTCGTGTTTCGATGCTGGGGGTACTGAATCCGATCCAACTGGGAGCGATACCGGGGCTTCTCGGCGTGCTCGAGTTCGCGCCACTTCGCCAGCGGATGCAGGCCGGCCGCGGCGATCCGATAGCCGTGTTCGGTGGCGTGGTCGACCAGCGCCCGTCGAATCTCGAGCAGGGACTCGCGGGCGTCTTCGGGGGCTTCGATCAGCGGCGTCTGCGTCTCGATGACGAACTTGAACAGTTCGTGATCCAGCCGGTCCTCGAGGATCTCGGGCGGGTCGTGTTCGTAGACGAGTTCGTCGGTGCCGCTGGTGGGACGGCCGGTCTCGTCGACGACGAAACACTCCTCTTCGATCCCCAGCGTGCCCATGCGCGTAAACGATTCCCGGGACCCGCGTTCCATCGTCTGCCGTTTTCGGCCGCGGTGGTAAATACCGTTTGGACTCGGCGGCGACGAATCGCCGACCGAGGGCGACGGCGACCGACTGCCACGGTTCGGTCACCAGGACGACGTTTCGATACGGATATCGTGGTCAGCAGCGTCGGACGCGCGTTCTCGGACAGCCCGCGAGATGTGGGGTATCGAAAACGCCCACGTCTCTCCGGCGCGAAGATCGGTGACGTTGGTCCACTCGTCACCCAACACGACGCCGTCACCGTCGTATATCTTCGCGATCACCTCGACGTACCGCTGATCGTCGTCGCTCTCGTTTTCCACCTCGCCGCTGATCGAAATGTCGTCGCCGGTAACGGTCATCTCGCTCGTAACTAGCGTCAGTCCGTCCGCGGCCTCGTCGAGGTCGTCGCTGAAATCGCCCTCGAGTTCGTATCCGTCGACGTCTTCGGAATCCGATCCGAAATGGTAGATGCGGGCGGACCACGTCTCGCCGCCCTCGAGGGAACTCAGCCGCGCGGTGTCGTTATCGAGATAATTCCCGCTCTCGTCGTACCAGTCGGCCTGTAGCGACAGCTCTCCACTCGCTGCACCGCCGCGGTTTTCGACCGTCGCTTCGACGTACACGTCGGTAGACCAGGTTCCCCGCTCGACGACGAGTTCGTGATCGACGATTGCGAGATCCGCCGAGTCAGACGAACCGTCTCCGCCGTTTCCGTTCTCGTTCCCGTTTTCGTTTCCGTCGTCGTCACCGTTGCGCGTGCTCCCGTCCATCTCTTCCGTCTCGGAAGCACACCCTGCGACGAGCGCCGAGAGTGCCGTTCCGCTCCCGAGAAGGAATCGGCGTCGGTCCATGACACCAACATTATATCGGGATACGATACGTGTTACGGCCCGGACGACTACTCGATCGGCTCGATGGCCGCTGAACCTCCCGCTCAGTCGTCGGCCGGGCTGGCCCCGCTCGACGCCCCGCTCAGGGGTTCGCCGAGCATCGCACGCAGGTCGGCCTCGGGTTCGGCGATCGGCCGGAGGCCGAACTCCGCCTCGAGCATGGAGACGATGGTCGCCGTCGGGGCGGCCATCCGTGGCGGCTGGATCAGGCCGCTGTGGACCGAGACGCTCGGCTGGGTGGCCGTGACGCCGTCGTTGATCGTCTTGCGCCTATTTTACTATAACCTCTCGCTCGCAGTCGGCGTCTTCGGTGGCGTGGCGCTGGCGGATGCGGTCCGGATCGCGCCGCTCTCGCTCGTGGCTGCGTTCGCCGTCGCCCTCGGCACGACGCTCGCGTTCCCGCGGATCGCGGAGTCGATCTACGCAGTCCTCCGAGACGCGTAACGAGGAGGGCGACTCGAGTCACGCGATCGATCGAGTCGGGCCCGATCAGGTCGCGACGGTCTCGGACTCGGGTTCGACGTCCGCCTCGTCCTCTCTGAGCTTGAACTTCTGGACCTTGCCGCTCGGATTCTTGGGGAGTTCGTCGACGAAGTAGTACTTGCGCGGGCGCTTGAAGTCCGCGAGCAGGTCGCTCTCGAGGGCGAACTCGTCTAAGTCGTCGGCGGTAACCCCGTCGGCGACGACGTAGGCGACGACGAGGTCGCCCCACTCGTCGTCCGGTTCGCCGACGACGGCGGCCTCCTCGACGGCGTCGTGGGAGAACAGGACGTCCTCGACCTCGGCGGGATAGATGTTCTCGCCGCCGGAGACGATCATATCGTCCTTGCGGTCGACGACGTAGAGGAAGTTGTCCTCGTCGAGTCGGCCGAGGTCGCCGGTGTAGTACCAGGTCGTTCCGTCGTGTTCGCGGAGGGATTCCTCCGTCGCTTCCGGTCGGTTCCAGTACTCGCGCATCGTACACGGACTGGCGATCAGGATCTCACCGATCTCGCCCTGTTCGACCTCCTGGTCGGGCGCGGCGTCGGGTTCGACGACGCGTACCTGGTGGTTGAGCCCCGCCTGGCCGGCCGACCCCTGCTTCGAGAGCTGGTCTTCCGGACGCTGGAAGACGCCGGCCGGGCCGATCTCGGTCATGCCGTAGGCCTGGAGGTAGTCCTCGCAGAGGTGCTCGCGGCAGTTCTCGAGGACCTGTTCCGGCATCGGCGCCGCGCCGTAGAGGCCGAGTCGAAGCGAGGAGACGTCGACGTCCATCTCCGCGGCGGTCAGCGACAGGCCGTTCCAGGCCGTCGGCGCACAGAACAGGAACGTGACGCCGTGCTCTTCGATCGCCTGCAGCGCGGCCTGGGGATCGAACTCGTGGTGGATGACGTTCGTCGCGCCGCGGTGGACTCGCGGGAACAGGTTGCAGTGGAGTTCGGCGCAGTGGTACAGCGGCATGACCGACAGTCCGACGTCGTCTTTAGTGATTTCGCCCTCGGCGATACAGAGGAGGTTGTGTTCGACCATGCTCCGGTGTTCGTGGACGACGCCCTTCGGCCGGCCCGTCGTCCCGGAGGTGTAGATGAACGCGTAGACGTCGTCTTCCTCGACGCGAACGTCGGGTCGGTCGGTCGAACCGGACTCGACCAGTTCGTAGAAGTCCGTCGCGTAGTCGGGCGCGTCGGCGTCGATGTAGACGTAGTCGTCCACCGTCTCGAGCGAGGGGCGTGCGCTCTCGATGGCCTCTCGAGTCGCCTCCTCGAAGAGTACCATCTCGGCGGCGGCGTCGTTGACGATGTACTCGATCTCCCCCGCCGGAAGCCGGAAGTTAAGCGGCGTGAACACGGCCCCGATCTTCGCGCAGGCGTAGACGGTAAGCGCCATCTCCGAGCCGTTGTGCAAGACCGTCGCGACGCGGTCGCCGGACTCGATCCCCGCCTCGAGCAGGGCGTTCGCCAGGCTGTTGACGCGGTCGTCGAACTCGGCGTAGGTCCACCGCTGGTCTTTGTGCGGATAGATAATCGCCTCGCGGTCGGGGTGGCGTTCGACCGTCTGCTCGAGAGTGTCACTGATCGTGGGGGGTTCAGACATAACGTGCTAGATTGCAACAAACCACCTTATATTTGTTATGGGATGAACAGGCGCAAAACCCCGCCGTTCACGGCGGGGATACACGCCGTCACTGGATGACACCATCCACCGATGACTGCCCGGCTGGATATTCCACGCTTCAATCCAAAACTATACAATACAACGTATCATAACCAGTTATGGAGACGTTCCCCGAATGCACATCCACCGCACCTATCGAGCGAAAATCCTCAACCACTCCCAAGTGGAGCGGATGCTCGACCTGCACGGGTGGAGTGCCAGCAAACTCTGGAACGTTGCAAACTATCACTCCCGCCAAGTGTGGGATGAAACGGGCGAGATTCCCGACGACTCGGACTTGAAACGCGAGTTGAAAGGTCACGACAACTACAAAGGACTCCACTCTCAGTCCAGTCAGCGCGTTCTGGAGGTACTCGCTGAAGCCTTCAACTCGTGGTACGGCAAACGCAAGAACGACAGTCGAGCGAATCCGCCCGGCTACCGCAAGAAAAACTACTACGACGACAACGGCAACCGCGTCCACGAAGAACACCCTCGCAGCACGGTAACGTGGAAGCAGAAAGGCATCTGTCACGACTCGAAACACAACCACGTTCGCCTCTCGAAAGGTGCGAACCACAAAGACCACCCACGCGACTGGGACTACATCCTCGTTGAGTACGAAACTCGTCCCGAAGTCACGGTTGAAAATCTGCAACAAGTCAGAGCCGTCTACGACAAGTCAAAGGGGCGATGGGAATTACACCTCGTCTGCAAGCACGAAGTTGAGACGCCTGACGCACCCGGCACCGAAACCGCTGGCGTTGACCTCGGTATCTGTAACTTCGCCGCCGTAGCATACAGTACCGAGGAGGCCGACCTATACCCCGGCAACCGTTTGAAACAGGACGGCTACTATTTCCCGAAGGAAATCGCCAAGTGCGACGACTCGGGCGGGAAAGAAGCTACTCGTCTGCACGCGAAGTGGTCGGAGCGCCGCACCCACTTTTTCCATAGTCTCGCCAAACACATCGTAGAGAGGTGTATCGAGCAAGGAGTAGGGCGAATCAACATCGGGAAGCTCAACGGCGTCCGTGAAGACGAGAACGGTGAGTCGAAAAACTGGGGTAAACACGGCAACCTCGACTTACACGGGTGGGCGTTCGACCGTTTCACGAAGATACTCACCTATAAGGCGAACGTTGAGGGAATCGAGGTCGTAGAAGTTTCTGAGCGCGACACGAGCAAGACGTGTTGCGTCTGCGGTAGGGCGGACAAAGGTCAGCGTGTCGAACGCGGCTTGTACGTCTGTGAGGAGTGTGACGCGGCGTTCAACGCGGACGTGAATGGAGCGGAGAACATCCGTCTCGACTTCAATCAAAGTAACTCCGAGTCTGCACCTGATTTGGGTGGAGATAGGAGTACCGGCTGGTTGGCACAGCCCGGAGTCTACCTTCATGACTTGTCCCACGGATTCTCACCGAGGGAACAAGTGGTAAACTGCAAACCGTAATATCCCAACGCTCGGGAATCCTCGCCCTTCAGGGCGGGGAGGATGTCAACTGTACGTTCTCCACTTCGTGTGCTGGAAAAACCGGGCGGCGGTTACTCCTACAGCGGCCGAGCGACGATTCCGAGATGGTCCGCGTGGTACGTTTCGAGCGACCGCGACTCGAGTACTTCGTACTCGTCCTCGAGTTCGGCCCGGACGTCGTCGAAGACGTCCTCGGGGTCGCGCGTCACGTCCTCGCTTCGGGCCTTGACCGCCAGCAGGAGACGGCCGTCGTCGGCGAGAAACCGCGCGTTCTCGAGGGCGACGCCGGCCTGCCCTCGCGTCGCGACGTCCTGAATCAGCGCGTCGACGCCGGACTCGACGACGTGAGCGTACGTCTCCGGCTTGCGGGCGTCCTTGAGCAGCGGGAAGAGCCGCGGCCGCGAGTCGGCGGCCTCGAGCAAGTCCCTCGCGGGCCGGGCGGCGAACTCGACGGCGTAGGTCGGGCCGGCGAAGTCCGCCACGTGACTCACCGTCGTGCCGCTGGCCGCACCGAGGTAGAGGACGGTCTCGCCGCCCTCGAGTCCGGTGTCCATCCCGAGTGCGAGCATCGCGCCGAGTTTCGACCGGGCGGGGTTCCAGGCGCGCCATCCCTCGTCGGTGGGCTCGCCGTAGACCGGGTCGCCGCGGGTCGCGAGGCGCTCGGCGCCGTCGATCTCGCGGCGTTCGACGCCGTCGGGAAGGTCGTCACGCATCGGCCTCACCCCCGTCGCCGTCGTCATCACCATCTGGGTCGGCGTCGCCGTCGGTCCGCGCCTGAATCGTCTCGATTCGCTCCTCGAGTTCCGCCTCGAGTTCCGGCTTCGGTTCGCCCGAGTAGTGGTCGACGCGGGCGGCGATGGCGAGTTTGCCCGCCAGCGCGCGGGCCGCCGACCCCCGCTCGTCGGGGTGGGTGCCGCGGACCGCGTCGTGGGTGAAGATGATCCCGTGTTTCGGCGACGGCGCGTGCCCGCGCAGGTGAGCGAACAGCGCGTCCTCGGCGCCCAACACCTGGACCGTCCCGCTCGGTTTCTTCGCCAGCGACTCGAGGCCGCCGGCCAGCGAGAGCAGGCGGGCGGCGAGGACGGGCCCCGCGAGCGCGGCGAGGTTGGGGGCGACCGTCGGCGTCCGGCGCTCGACGTACTCGCGGAGATCGTCGGCCTCGTCCGCGAGGTCGGCGACGCGCTCGGCGAGGGAGGCGAGGCGCTCCTGTCCGGCCGGGGGTTCCTTTCGCGTCGCGAGATCGCGGGCGTACTCGACGCCGGTGGCGGCGTCCGCGTCGACGGTCCCGCCCCACTCGGCGAGGCGTTCGGCGAGTTCGTTCGCGGTGCGCGTACAGTCGTCCATCGCTCGAACCGCGTGGACGAGTTGGCGGTCGTCGGCTGCCTCGCGTTCGGTCACCGCCACGCGGGTCGCCGCCGTCGTCGCGGCCTTCAGGGCGTCGTAGTACGCCGCTTCGTCGTCGACGACGCCCGACTCGAGGGCGATCGTGGGCCAGTCGGCGGGCGCGTTGGCCGAGCCCGACCGAACGGCCGTCGCAGCCGACTCGGGGTCGTCGAGATCGAGATCGGCGTCGGCGAACCAGCCGTCGGCCGCGCCGGAACTATCTGTCATACCCGTTCGTTCGTCGCCGGACTCGTATATGCGTTCTCGAAACGATCCGCCCCGTCTGTCCCGTCTCGTTCCATCACGTCCGCATCCAGGCACCCACGAGTCCCAACCCGACCGTCATCAGTGAGCGGGAACGTCGAAACACCTTTCGTCGCCCCTCCTAAATTTCCGGTACCCAATGTCCCAGCGGAGTGAGGGGTACTAATGTACGTACTGATCGTCGGCGCGGGCCAGGTCGGGAAGATGATCGCCTCGAACCTCGAGGACTCCCACGACGTCGCGGTGGTCGACCGCGACTCCGAGACCGCGGAGGACCTCACCTACGAGTACGACGTGCTCTCGGTCGAAGGTGACGGCACCGAACTCGAGACGCTCCGGGAGGCCGGCCTCGAGAAGGCCGATCTGGTCGTCGCCTCGACCGACAGCGACGAGACGAACATCGTGGTCTGCGGGACGGCAAAGACCGCGAGCGACGCGTTTACCATCGCGCGCGTGCGACGCCGAACGCTGTTGAACACGTGGGAGGGAACGCAGGGCGCCTTCGGCGTCGACTTCATGGTCTGTACCGACCTGCTGGTCGCACAGACGATCTTCCGGATCTCCGGATTCCCGCGGGCACAGGACGTCGAGACGTTCGCCGGCGGCCTCGTCCGAATGGCCGAGTTCGAGATCGGACCGCAGAGCCCGCTGGTCGGCGAGCGCGTCGAGGACGTCGACGAGTACGACTCGATGACCTTCGCCGGCGTCTTCCGAGGCGACGAGATGATCGTCGCGCGGGGCGACACCGTCTTCTGTGCCGACGATCGGATCGTCGTCATCGGCAGTCCGACCTCGGTCAAGGAGTTCGCGATGGCCAACGTCCCCGAGACGACCTCGAGCGCCGAGGACGTCGTCGTCGTCGGCGGCAGCGAGATTGGCTACCAGGCCGCCCGCGAGTTCGAAGCTCACGGCTTCGAGCCGAGACTCATCGAGCGCGACCACGACCGCGCCCGCGAGCTGGCCGAGGCGCTCCCGAAGACGTTCGTCATGGAAAGCGACGCGACCGACACGGAGTTTCTGGACCGCGAGCACATCGACGAGGCCGATATCGTGATCGCCGCCCTCGAGAGCGACGAGAAGAACCTGCTCGTCTCGCTGCTGGCCAGGCGGGTCGGCGTCGACCGAACGGTCGCGATCATCGAAAACACGGAGTACACCGACCTCTTCGAGACGGTCGGCGTCGACGTCGCGATCAATCCGCGGGAGGAAACCGCCGAGGAGATCGTCCGCTTTACGCGGACCAACCAGACCGAGAAGATCGCGATGCTCGAACACGACCGCGCGGAGGTGATCGAGGTCGAACTGGGGCCGGACAGCGCCCTGACCGGCCGACGGATCGCCGACTCGGCGGCCGACCTTCCCGACTGCGTCGTCATCGGCGCCATCTCGCGACGCGGCGACCTCGTGACACCGCGTGGCACGACGGTCCTCGAGGCCGGCGACCACGTCGTCCTCTTCGTCGACGCGGCGGTGTTAGACGAGGTCTCCACGGTGCTCTGACGGTCAGCGGTAGAGATCGAGCCGCCGGAAGATCGCGCCCAGTAGTACCGCGATCGGGATGATCTCGAGGCGCCCGATCCACATGTTGAAGATCAGCATTACCTTCGCGGCGTCGGGCATCTCCGGGGCGGTGATTCCGGCGTCGAGTCCGACGTTGCTCTGTGCGCTCATCACGTCGAAGATGACGTACTCGAGGGGATACTCGGCCGACAGCGTCCAGAGGAGGACGGCGACGCCGACGATCAGGAAGGCGATCCAGAGGACGAAGACGACCGTGGCCTCGGTGTACTCGCGTTCGGCCTGCTCCGAATCGAGCGTTCGTTTTCCGAGCCGCAGCCGTCGGATCGCCGCGTCCGGCGAGAAGACGCTCTTGACCTGCCAGAGCGTCCCCTTGAGGAGGGTGGCGACGCGGATCAGTTTCAGCCCGCCGACGGTCGACCCGGCGGCGGCGCCGGTGAGCATTCCCAGGCAGACGAACAGCGTCGCGCCGGCGGTCCAGACCTGCTCCGTCCCGCCGCCGATCGTCGCCGTCCCGAACCCGGTGTTCGATGTCGCGGAGACGAACTGGAACAGTCCGATCCGAAACGTCTCTTCGAGGGAGTCGTACTGGCCGTTCAGCCAGAGGAGCGCGGTTAAGACGATTGCACCGACGGCGAACCAGCCGAACACCCAGCGGGTCTGGAGGTCGGCGTAGAAGTTCCGCAGTTCGCCCTTGAGGATCAGGTAGTGGATCGGAAACGCGATGGAGCCGGCGACCATCACGGGAACGACGGCGTACTCGATCAGCGGGCTGCCGTAGTGGCCGATCGAGTCGGCGTGGATCGAGAACCCGCCGGTCGCGATGGCGGTCATCGCGTGGTTGACCGCGCCCCAGAGGGGCATCCCGACCGCGAGAAACAGCGCGATCGCGGCGATCGTGAAGCCGAGATAGAGCTTCCAGATCTCTGTAACCGTCGAGACGATACTGGGATGGATCTTCTCCGAGCGGGCCTCGCTCTCGTAGAGCGTGAGCGAGCCGCTTCCGGGTCGGGCGAGGATGGCGACGGTGAGGACGATGACGCCGACGCCGCCGATCCACTCGGTGAAGGAACGCCACCAGTGGAGCGACCGCGGCAGTTCCTCCTCGATCGCGGCCATCGTCAGCCCCGTGCTGGTGAAGCCGCTGATACTCTCGAAGATCCCGTTCAGCGGGTGGCGAAAGACGTCGACCGTGTCGGTCATCGCGGGCGTGTTCGCCCACGCGGGGAAGGGGTCGACCGCGATCGTCCACGCGATCAGCAGAAACGGCAGGCCGCCGAGGACGCCGATCGCCCCCCACGCGGAAGCTGCCGTCACCATGGCCTCGAGGCGGCCCATCTCGCCGGCGTCGCGGTACCGACGAGCGAGGGCGATCCCGATTCCGCCCATTACGAGCGCCGAGACGGCGAAGGCGGGCACCGCGTAGAACTCGCGGTTGACGGCGGCGATCGGGATCGAGACGACCAGCATGAGCGAGACCACCTGCAGAATCCGACCGAGGTCCCGGCCGACGACCCGATACTGGACCCTCATGCGCGATCGCCCGTAAACGCCGCGACCGCGTCCGACAGCGCCGCGTCGTCGGTAAAGACCGTCACCTGGTCTCCCGCCCTGATCGTCGTCTCCCCGCGCGGCGCCCGGATTTCCTCGCCTCGCTTGAGTGCGACGACGAGACAGCCCTCGGGTAACGCCCCGGTTTCGTTCGCCCGCTCGAGGGGCTGGTCGCTCATGGGGGCGTCCTCGGCGACGGTTAGTTCGACGAGTTCGGTCTCGTCGTCGAGGTCGACGAAGTCGCTGACGCCCGGATATCGTACCGAGTGGTAGAGATAATCGGCGATCAGTCGCTGTGGGTTCTCGATGAGCGTGACGCCGATCTTCTCGAAGACCGGCAGGTTCTCGGTGTCGTGAACGACGCTGACGAGGTTCGGAACGTCGTGTTCTTGCGCTAGTAACATCACCATGATGTTGACCGCGTCGACGTCGGTCGTCGAGATGACGGCGTCCGCCCGGTCGATCTCGGCGTCGACCAGCGTTCCGTTTTTCGTCGCGTCCGCGTTGAGCACGAGACAGTCGTACTCGGCGGCGACGCCGTTCGCGCGCTCCTCGTCGCGCTCGATGACGACGACGTCGTTGCCGTCGCGGACCGCGAGATCGATCAGGTTCGAGCCGATGCTCCCTGCGCCGATGATAACGATGTACATTGGATTCTCTCCGTTCGTGTGACTGCAATCAGCGGTCGCTCGAGTCGTCGTCCGTCCCGAGCCGCGAGAAGACGACGACCGGCTGTTCACTCTCGGTGATCAGTCTGTACGAGTCGTCGCCCGACAGCAGGCGGCGGAGTCGACCGCTCGGCGCCGTGGCGAACCCGATCGCGGTAGCGTCCACCTCGGCGGCTGCCGCGAGGATTTCGTCGACGACGTCGGTGCCGTACCTGAGTTCGCGTCGAATCGGCGGCCCGTCGGCGAACCGGTCCTCGACGATCGAAAAGATCCGTTCGGCCTGCTGCTGGCGCGCCTCGAGCGGTGCCTTGTCCATGTACCCCTCGGTCTTTTCGATGACGTGGACGACGGTGAGGAGTTCGACCGAGTCGTCGACCGCCGCCTCGAGTGCATCACAGGTCGCGTTCGCGTCATCTTCGTTGGCGATCGGTACGACCGTGTGTGCCACGAAGTCGGTCGTCATGGACCCCTCCGTCCGCGTTTCGGCCGCTCGTTTCGTTGTCGATCCGACATGCGTGTGCCATCGGCCTAGTTCAGGATTCAGTAATATATACCCATCGATATTCAGGATTCAACAAGCCCACCTTAAGCAAAGTAGTCAATAGATATTTCCCCAGCAGCTGCCGCGGTGTAGCAACGCTGAGGCGCAGTCGGCGAGCAAAGAGCAGGAGCCTTCAAGCCCGTGGACGTACGCACGGCTATGAGCATTCGGCTGGACGACGTGAACAAGCGTATCATCCACGCGCTGATGGACGACGCGCGCAACACCTCCGCACCGATGATCGCCGACGAGGTCGGCGTCTCTCCCGCGACGATCCGCAATCGAATCGACCAACTCGAGGAGGCCGGAATCATCAGCGGCTACCACGCGAACGTCGACTTCGAGGCGGCCGACGAGATGCTCACGACCCTCTACGTGGCGACGGTTCCGATCGAGGACCGCGTGCGCCTCGCCCAGCAGGCCCGAACGATCACCGGCGTCGTCAACGTCCGCGAACTGATGGCCGGCGAGGAGAACCTCCACGTTCTCGCCGTCGGCGAAAACGCGGATGCGATCAACGACGTCGCACGAGAGCTCACGGCGCTGGGGATCGAAATCGAAGACGAAAAACTCCTCCGGACCGAGCAGTTCCAGCCCTACCACCCCTTCGGTCCGAACGAAACCCACCAGCAGTTCTCCGATTACATCAGTCTCGCCGGAGGTAACGAGGTCGTCGAACTCACCGTCGACGAGGAGGCGCCGATCGCCGGGATGACGCTGGCGGAGGCCGGTCACGAGGACCTGCTCGAGGAGGGCGTCCTCGTCGTGTCGATCGAGCGAGACGACGACGTGCTCACGCCCACCGGCGAGAGCGAGATCCGGGCCGGCGACATCCTGACGGTGCTCTCGCGAGGCGGCGTCGCGGAATCGATCTTCGACGTTTTCGAAACCGAATCTGACTAGCTTCTTATTTTTGAAGCCGTAATTACAGCACCGATATCTACTCTTTAGTCACCACACTTATTTCGGAGCGACGAATCAGGAGCGAGTATATGGGTAACGCTACGGAATCGAAAACGGTCGCGGTCGACATCTCGGTCACGTCGATGCGGCGACAGCAGCGCCGGCGGGGTGTGATCGGGCATGGCTGACTCCGACCAGGAACTCGCCCGTGATCTCGGCTTCCTCGAGGCCTACACGCTCGGGTTGGGAACGATGATCGGCGCCGGTATCTTCGTGCTGCCGGGAATCGTTGCCGACAGCGCCGGACCGGCGAGTATGATATCGTTCGTGATCGGCGGGGTCGTCGCCCTGCTGGCGGCGCTATCGCTGTCGGAACTGGCCACGGGGATGCCGAAGGCCGGCGGCAGCTACTACTACGTCAACCACGCGCTGGGCAGTTTCTTCGGGACGATCGTCGGCTGGGGAATGTGGGCCGGGTTGATGTTCGCGACCGCGTTCTACATGCTCGGCTTCGGACAGTATCTGCTCGATCAGCCTTCCGACGCACTGGCGGTC
Organism: Natronolimnohabitans innermongolicus JCM 12255; assembly: GCF_000337215.1. GTDB lineage: Archaea > Halobacteriota > Halobacteria > Halobacteriales > Natrialbaceae > Natronolimnohabitans > Natronolimnohabitans innermongolicus. The sequence goes on from NZ_AOHZ01000041.1 coordinate 32,592, forward strand.
ATTCTGGCCGGGCTGGTGATGGCCTCGCTGCTCGTCGCGATCAACTACCGCGGGGTCAAGGAGACGGGCTCGTTGCAGAACGTCATCGTCATCCTGCTGGTCGGCCTCATCATCGTCTTCATCCTCGTCGGATTGCTGGCGATCAATCCGGACTTGCTCGATCCGTTCGTCCGCGAGGGCGAGGGGTGGCCGGTCGTCGCGGCCACGGCGGGGACGGTGTTCGTCACCTTCATCGGTTTCGAAGTGATCGCGACCAGCGCCGAGGAGATCGAGGATCCCGGCCGGAACCTCCCGCTGTCGATGATCGCAGCCGTCGTCACGCCGACGATCCTCTACGTGCTGGTCATGCTCGTCAGCACGGGAACGCTGCCGGTTCCGGAGCTGGCCGCCTCGGACGTTCCGGTCGCCGACGTGGCCGCCGAGGCCGCCGGGCAGTTCGGCGCGCTCGCCCTCGGCGAGTACACCCTCGAGTTCGCGACCGTCGGCTCGATACTGATGATCGCCGGGGCGGTGCTGGCGACGATCTCGTCGGCCAACGCGTCGATCCTCTCGGCCGCGCGGGTCAACTTCGCGATGGGACGGGACAAGATCCTCACGAACTGGCTCAACAAGATCCACGACGAGTATCGGACGCCCTACCGGGCGATCCTCGCGACCGGTGCCGTCATCCTCGCGCTCATCGCGAGCCCGCTGCCGATCGACACGCTCGCGGACGTGGCGAGTTTCATGTTCCTCATCACCTACGCGCTCGTCCACGCCGCGGTCGTCGTTTTGCGGCGGGCGGATCCCGACGAGTACGATCCGGACTTCCGGATCCCCTCGGCGCTGTACCCCGTCGTTCCGTTCGTCGGCTTTCTGGCCTGTATCGGTGTTATGCTCCAGATGGCGACGGTCGTGCAGGCGATCGGCCTCGGAATCGTTCTCGTCGGCGTTCTCTGGTACCGGTTCTACGCGAAAGAACAGGCGATCTCGACGACGCTGATCGGCGAGGCCGTCGCGCCCCAGACGCCGGAAGCCGTCGAGGGCGACGCCTACCGCGTCGTCGTCCCCGTCTCGAACCCCGAAACCGAACGACCGCTGCTGAAGTACGCCGCCGCGAGCGCCGCGGGCGAAGACGTCGCGGGCGAACTCGTCGCCGTCAACGTTATCGAAGTGCCGCCACAGACCTCGCCGGCACAGATCGAGTTCGAGGAAGAACGCGTCGATCGCCAGCGACAACTGCTCGACACCGCCCGCGACGTCGCCGAGGACCTCGACGTGTCGATCCGAACGCGAGCGATCGTCGGCCGCAGCGCCGGCGACACGCTCCTGAACGTCGTCGACGAGGAGGACGCCGACCACATCCTGCTCGGGTGGGCCGGCGAGCGCCGGCGGCGGGACGTGATCTTCGGCTCGACGATCGACCCGCTGCTCGAGCGGGCGCCGTGTGACGTAACGCTGGTCAAAGATCCCACCGAGTCGCCGGACGACATCGTCACGCTCGCCGGCACCGGACCGAACGCGTCGACCTCGGCGCGGCGGGCAGGCGAACTGCACCGAGCGTTCCCCGACAGTACACTCACGCTGTTGAACGTTCAGCCCGAACCGGACGAGGAAGCCGAGATCGATCCCGACGACGTCGGCCACGAGACGATCGAAGACGTCGCCGACGAGGCGCTACTGAGGGACGACGAATACCAGTCCCGCGTCGTCGTCGCGGACGAGATTCAGGACACGCTCGTCGGCGCGGTCGCCGAGTACGACGCCGTCGTCGTCGGCGCAACCGGTACCAGCACCGTCGCCCAGGCCCTGTACGGTTCGATCCCGCAGCGGATCGTCACCGAGAGCGACGGAACGGTTATCATGGCTCGCGGAGAGCAACGCACACCCCGGACGTTCCGACAGGCGATCATCCAGCGACTCGAGCGATCGTAGTCGGGGATCCCGGGGGGCGCCTCGATCACGAGTCCAAACTGGGCCTGAACGTACCCCGACGGATCCGATTCCCGAATTCGGTTTCGTCGTCCGTTCTCAGTCGGGCTCCGCCGCTGCTCCGTCAGCGACGAGCGTCGACCCGAGTAGCGAGCGCCGGGACCCGACCCTCCCGTGAAGTCAGAGCATCGCCGTGGCGATCGAGAGACGCGCCGAGCGATCTCGACTCGAATTGGTGCTATCGAATCGATCGCAAGGTGGCTCCAAGGAGAGATATCGGCCGTTCAAACGGGCGCCAACAGGAGAAAGTGAGCGGAACAGGTCGGATCGCTGCCGATCGATGCTCGGAACCGAGGGAACACTGGACGGCTGCGGAAAACGGACAGAAACGTACCGCATCACCACCCAGCGACCGGGCGATTAATCTCCGCCGAAGCCGCCGAAGAGTCGACTCCACAGCGATCGGTCGGTCGGCCGCTCGGCCATAACGACCGAACAGTCGACCTCGTTGACGACGTCGTAGGCGAGCGAGCCGGTCAGCAGCCGCGAGAGCAGGCCGCGTTCGGTCGCACCGATGACGATCAGCGAGTGATCGCGAGCGGCCGTCGCGATGGCGTCCTCGACGTCGGCGGACGTGTCGACGCGGATCGCAGCGTCCTCGAGGCCGTGGTCGTCAGCCCACTCGCTGAGGAACGCCTCACCGGCCGCCTGCTCGCCCTCGTCGACGACGTGCAACAGCGTGATCTCGGAGCCGACCTCGTCGCGCAGGTAGCATGCCAGTTCGGCGCTGAGATCGGAGTCCGGACCGCCCGCGGTCGGGACGAGGACGCGTTCGGGCTCGAGGCCGCGGTCGTTCAGGACGAGGAAGTCACACGGTAGGTCGTGGGTGAGTTCATCGAGCGGCCGTTCGGCGCGGCCGGCGCTCCAGGCGCGGTCGCCGCCCCACCCCATGACGACCGTGTCGGCTTGCTCGCGGCGAGCCGTGTCGAAGACCTCCTCGAACGAGCGGTGAGAGACGACGGTCTGGACCTCGACGGGGACGTCGAGGGTCGTGGTGCTCTCTTGAACTTGCGTCATCAGCGCCCGTGATTCCTCGTCGATCCGCTGGATGTGCTCGGAACCCTCTTGCAGGGGCGTCTGATCCGGCACCTCGACGATGTGGACGGCCTTGACGACGCCGTCGTTGGCCTTCGCGACCACGCTGGCAAGCGAGAGAAGCTGCGACTCCGTCCGCGGATTCGAGACGGGAACAACGACGGTATAGTCCTCGTTTCCGGCCGGCTTGGCGACGTTTGCGGCCGAAACCGCGGCGTCCGGCATCTCCTCGGATCGCGAAAGGATGTAGTCGCTCAGGATCCCTTCCCGGTCGGTCTTGGTTCGCGCGTACACGAAGTACCAGACGACCGCGAAGACGACGAACACCATGCTGATCGCGGTCGCGAGCGGGTCCATGAAGTAGATCAGCGCGAGCGAGAGGACGAAGCCGGCGATCGGCAGGAACGGGTAAAACGGCACCTCGAAGTCGGGATCGTACTCCGGCGGATTGGTCTCGCGGAAGACGATCAGCGAGGCGTTGATCAGCGCGTAGACGACCAGGTGGAGCACGCTCGCCGCACTCGAGAGGATCTCGACGGTCTCGCCGAGCGCGACGATGAAGATGATGATCATAGCACCGGTGACGGCGATCGATCGGTACGGCGTCGCGAACCGGGGGTGGATCTCGTTGAGCGAGTCGGAGACGATCTTGTCACGACCCATCGCGAAGTTGATCCGGGCCGAGGCGAGGATCGACGCGTTCGCCGACGACGCGGTCGCGAGCAGCGCTGCGATCGTGATCGACGTCACGCCGACGCCGAGCAGCGAGAACTCGAGAACCGGAAGCTGGTAGTCAAAGACGATCTCGGCGGCGTAGGACATCGGCGCGTTCTCGACCGTGTCGAGGAAGAACTCCTCGTGGGGGATCAGGCCCATCAGGATGCCGACGAGGATCGTGTAGATGACCATCACGATCCCGACGCTGCCGATGATCGCGATCGGGAGGTTCCGGCCGGGATTCTTGAGTTCCTCGCCGATCGTCGCGATCTTCGCGTAGCCGAGGTAGGAGACGAACACGAGCGCCGCGCCGGGGAGGATCGCGCCGACGCCTTCGGGCGCGTAGCTACCGTCTGCGGCGACGGTTCCCCAGTCGAACGAGAAGAAGCCGACGACGGCGAAGATCGTCAGCAGGCCGAGCAAAACAGTGACGATCGCGGTCTGGATGCCGCCGGTCTCCTTCGCGCCGATGTAGTTGACGCCGACGAACACGGCGCCGGCGATGACAGCGCCGATCTGGATGTCGGTGAGAACGATCGGACCGAGCGCGATGGTCGGCAGTAAGGCGACCTCACCGAGCCCCGGAACCGGAACGACGACTCCGTCGAGGAGATCGGCGAGGTAGCCGCCGAAACCGATGCTGTAGAACGCCGAGGCGAACGCGAGCCCGATCCAGTCGCCCATTCCGGAGATCGATCCGAACAGCGGTCCGAGCGCGCGGTTGATGTAGTAGTACGCGCCGCCGGCTTTCGGCATCGCCGTCCCGAGTTCGCTCACCGAGAAGGCGTTGATCATCGCGATCATTCCGCCGATGATAAACGAGAGGACGACCGCCGGACCCGCCTCCTGTGCGGCGATTCCGGGGAGGACGAAGATCCCCGCGCCGATCATCGTCCCGATACCGATCGCGAGCGCGGAGATGAGCCCGAGGTCCTTGGCCAACTCCTCGTCGCCGCTCATCGTGGTCCCCTCCGTTTCGAGCGTTCGTCAGGGACCACCAGTGTATAGAGTAACATAATTGGATCCAGAGCGTGCTACACTCTCGGTATCGTGACCGATGGAATCTCGAACCTTAAGAGGTTCGTCTTCCGTTTTCGATCGGTGCCGATTGTATCGAAACCGGAATATTTCCGGTGTTTGTTCCCGGATCCTGATCGGTGGCAACTATTGACGTGTGCGCTCGAGGTCGGTGGGGGAGACGGGAGAACGGTATCGGAAGCGACGGAGACCGCGGCCGAGCGATCACTTCGCCGCCCGCTCGAGGATCTGCGTCACAGCCCAGACGACCCATAAAAAGATGAGAACGATGAACGCGCCCATTTCGATCCGAACAATCGTGCCGCGCCAGATCGTGAGTACGATCGCGACGACCGCAATCGAGACGGCGGTCACCGTGAAGACGTCGAAAAACGAAGTCGGCTGACGGATGTTAGGCAGTCGACCAATTCCCATCGAAAACGCGTACGGGTCGGATCCATATAGTTACTCGCCCGACAGACAAAACACGTCGACGGCCCGTCGCACATCGCCAACTCGACCGCGATCGAAAGACGGCGATACTGAGGAATCGAAAAAACGTACTTATAATGGATAACGGTAATAGGGAAGGCCTATTCGGTGGGATTATGTATCGGCAAACAGTCGATGGTCCCGTGCTTTCCGACCAGTCGAAGTCGGGCGTGAAAGCGTGAGCCTCCGCGTCGATTGGCGGGCGAGCGTCTCGCTCACGGGCACCGTCCTCAAGTATATCGCGCTGGCGCTGTTGGTCCCGCTGGCGGTCGCGATCGTCTACCGGGAGGACATCCTCGTCTTCGTCGCGGCGATCGCGATCACCGTCGCTATCGGGGAGGCCTTCGAGCGACTCGAGCCCGATCCGGACCTGCGGCCGCGGGAAGCGATGCTGCTCGTCGCGCTCGCCTGGTTTGCGGTTGCGCTCGTCGGGGCGATTCCGTATCTTCTTGCAGGCTACGGGACCGAATCGGCGCTCAGGCTGCCGATAAACGCCGTATTCGAGTCGATGTCCGGATTCACGACGACCGGCGCCACCGTGATGGCAGAGATTTCCGTCGAGCACCACTCTCACGCGATCATGATGTGGCGCCAGCTCACTCAATGGCTCGGGGGGATGGGGATCATCGTCCTGATGATCGCAATTCTACCGGAGCTGGCGGTCAACGGCGCCCAGTTGGTTCGCCTCGAGGCGCCGGGTCCGGAACTGCAGAAGCTCACGCCGAAGATCGCCGAGACGGCGCGCATCCTCTGGATCGTCTACTTCGGCTTCACGATCGTCCTCGTCGGGCTGTTCTACGGACTTCACCTCGTCGGGCTGGCGCCGAACATGTCCTTCTACAACGCGGTCGCACACGCATTTACGACGCTACCGACCGGCGGATTTTCTCCCGAAGCGAACAGCGTTGCGGCCTTCGGTGCAGTCGTCCAGTGGGTGTTCATTCCGTTCATGATCGTCGCCGGAACCAACTTCGCGCTGTTCTGGTACGTCTTTCACGACAAACCGACGCGATTTCTGCAGAACACGGAGTTCCGAACGTACGCTGGTGCGATTGCCGTACTCAGCGGACTACTCGGCGTCTTACTGTACGGTGGCGCCGCTCCTGCTCTCGGCGCTCTCGGCGGAACGACCGAGGGCGTCGGCGAAAACGCGCTCCGCCACGCCCTGTTCCAGATCGTCTCCCTGTTGAACTCGACCGGGTACGCGACCAGCGACTTCGAACAGTGGGATTCGACCGCCAAGGTCGTCCTGCTGGTAGCCATGTTCATCGGCGGGAGCGCCGGGTCGACCGGCGGCGGCATCAAGATCATCCGCTGGCTGGTCGTCTTGAAGGTCGCCAGACGGGAACTGACGACCGCCGCACACCCCTCGGCAGTGCAGCCAATTCGCCTCGGCGGCGCCGTCATCGACGAAGACGTCGTCCGCGGCGTGCTCGGATTCACGCTCCTGTTCTTGCTCGCGTTCGTCGTCGCGACCGTCTTCATCGCGCTCGACGCGGCCCGGGTCGGCCTCGAACTTTCCGTCCTCGAGGCGATCAGCGCGAGCATCGCGACCATCGGCAATATCGGTCCGGGCTTTGGCATGGTTGGTCCGTTCGGTGGCTACGGAGACTTTCCGACGTCCTCGAAGCTCGTCATGATCTTTCTCATGTGGATCGGCCGCCTCGAGATCATTCCGGTGCTCGTCCTGTTTACGGGGGCGTTCTGGAAGCGGTGATTCGACCGCCGCTTCGGTGACGAGCCGAGTTGAATCGCGCACCTCGGGTCTGGCACAGACAGGGCCTCGATTTACCCGTTCGTTGGGCGAGAGATCCACGTGAGACATATGGACGGAACGATGGAGGCGCTCACCTGGCACGGCGAACAGGACGTCCGCGTCGACGAGGTTCCCAAACCCGAGGTCGTCAACCCGAGCGACGCGGTGATCGAGATTACAGCGACGGCGATCTGCGGCTCCGATCTCCACCTCTACAACGGCTACATGCCCGGGATGCGGGAAGGCGACGTGCTGGGTCACGAACCGATGGGCGAGGTCGTCGAGGTCGGCGACGAGGTCGAGACGCTCGAGGTCGGCGACCGCGTCGTCGTCCCCTTTACGATCGGCTGTGGCTCCTGCTGGTTCTGCGGCGAGGATATGTACTCGCTGTGCGACAACTCGAACCCGAACGCCGAGGTGGCCCGCAAGGCGATGGGCCACTCGCCGGCGGGCCTGCTCGGGTTCTCGCACCTGCTCGGCGGCTACGCGGGCGGGCAGGCGGAGTACCTGCGGGTGCCCTACGCCGACGTTGGCCCCGTGAAAATCGAGTCGGACCTCCCCGACGAGCAGGTGCTGTTTCTCTCCGATATCTTCCCCACGGGCTACATGGCCGCCGAAAACGCCGAGATTGAGCCCGAGGATACGGTCGCCGTCTGGGGCTGTGGCCCGGTCGGCCAGTTCGCCATCCAGAGCGCCTGGATGCTCGGCGCGAATCGCGTGATCGCCATCGACAGGATTCAGGAGCGCCTGGATATGGCCAGTTCGCACGGCGACGCGGAGACCATCAACTTCGAACACGAGGACGTCTACGACCGGCTGATGGAGATGACCGGCGACCGCGGTCCCGATCGGTGTATCGACGCCGTCGGCACGGAGGCCCACGGGACGGGTCTCAAGGGCGTCACCGAGAAGGTCAAACAGGAGATGCACCTGCAGGACGACCGCGTCCACGTCCTCCGCCAGGCGATCAAGTGCTGTCGGAAAGGCGGCACGATCTCCGTTCCGGGCGTCTACCTCCGCGAGGGCGACAACGTGCCGCTCGGGCCGATGATGAACAAGGCGCTGACGATCAAGACCGGCCAGACCCACGTCCAGCGCTACCTCGATCCGTTACTCGAGAAGATCGAGGACGGCGAGATCGATCCCTCGTTCGTCATCTCACACGAGGAGCCGCTGACGTCGGGGCCGGAGCTCTACGACACGTTCAACCGAAAAGACGACGAGTGTATCAAGGTGATGCTGACGCCCTGACGGACGGACCGAAACGAACCGTTCGGCGGCGATCAGATCCCGAACGTCGCCCGGAGCATGTCTCGAGTCCCGGGGCCGAGTCCGACGGCGACGACGGTGATCAGCATCAGGATCGCAAAGCGCGGGTTCTCGTCGAAGATTTCCTCGTTGAAGATCCAGACGACGAAGACGGCGGCGGCGAGTTTGACGAACAGGAACGGCCAGGCCGCGCCCATGGTGTCGACGATCGCCGCGTTGACGGGGTGTTTCGGCGCGAGGTTACTCGCGTGGCCGAAAAACGTCGCGTAGTCGAGACCGATGACGTTCGCGACGCCGTCAACCGCGTGGGCCCAGATAACGACCGCGCCCATGAACCCGGTGCCCGCGTTGATCTCGGGAGCGAAGCGCTTGATCGCTTCCCACGTGAGCCACGTCGCGACCGTCGCCCCGACGAGCGTCGTCAACAGGAGCCACGGGTAGAAGGTCGCGTACTCCTGGGTCGCCGTGTAGCCGAGGAACGCGAGCGTGACCGCGAGCAATCCAGTTCCGATTCCCGCCAACGGGTACTCGTAGCCCGAAACGTAGTCGTTTCGGTCGAGCCAGACCGAGACGATAACGGCGATCGCCGCCAGTGCGGCGACGAGGAAGTAGATCAGCGGACTAATCAAGAATCCGGACCACGGGAGTTCGATCGCGAGCTCGCCCGTGTCGCGGTAGGCGGCGACGTTCGCGTCCTCGACGGTCCGCAGCGCACCCCCGAACAGCATGAACGGAAACAGCGCGTAAAAGCCCGCGCGGTAGCGCTGAATGTCGAGACGCCGGATCAAAAAGAGCAGCCCGATGGCTCCCAGGATCAGCGTCGGAATGTAGCCCGCGTAGGAGACGAACGTGTAGCCGGGTTCAGCGAACGGTCCGTCGTCGGGTCCGGCCTCGCTGATGTGGACCTGTTCCCCGTCGGCCCAGGCGATTCCGCTGCTCCAGCCGTGGGCGTCTGCAACGACCGGCCCCCAGTAGTACTGCCAGATGATGTCGACGTAGACCCGCTGGGGGAACAACAGGGCGGCGGCCGTCACGCCGACGGCCAGAAGAACGACGGTCGCGGCCCAGATACGGACGGCCCCGTACCGCTCGATATACTCGTCCATACCCGATATCCGGAACGGCGGCCGCTTAACGCTTTCCGATTTTCTGCAAGCGCTGATAGTCGAGTATCGAAGGGTGTCGGCCCGCTCGAGTCGCCCCCGTCTCCGCCGTCGTCACTCGAGTGCGGCGTCGATCTCCCGCGTCGCCGCCAGCACGTCCGCGTGAAGCGCGCCGTTCGAGGCGACCAGCCCCTCGCTGTCGTGGCGCCAGCGCTCGCCCTCGAGATCCGTCACGGTGCCGCCGGCCGCACGCACCATCGCGACGCCGGCGACCGTGTCCCACGGGTTCGCACGCAGGTTCGTCATCGTCCCCTCGAGGGCGCCCGCGGCGACCATCGCGAGCTCGAGTTGCGCACAGCCGAAGCGACGCATGTCGCCGAAGCGTTCGACGACGGCCCGACTCGCGGTCGCGTACTGATCGCGCTCGTCGTGGTCCCACCAGTAGGTCGGACAGACGGTGCCGGCCTCGGGATCGTCGACCTCGCTGACCGAGAGGGGCTCGCCGTTGCGAAACGCCCCCGTCGGGCCGACGCGGTAGGCGTCTCCCAGCGCCGGACAGACCGTCGCGGCCCCGATCGGCTCCCCGTCGCGGACCGCGGCGACGGCCGTTCCGAACGCTCGGATACCGTTGACGTAGTTGTTCGTCCCGTCGATCGGATCGACGATCCAGGCCGAGCCCGACTCGGGGACCGCCTTCAGCGCGTCCGCCTCCTCGCCGACGATCGGTTCGTCGGGGAAAGCCGCCTCGATCTCCTCGATCACCCGCCGCTGAGCGGCGCGGTCGATCTGCGTGACGACGTCCGTCTTGCCGTCCTTGTACTCGACCTCGAGATCGGTTCGGAAGGACGCCGCCGCCACGTCGGCGCCCGCACGGGCCGCGCTGGCGGCGACGCTCGCTCGTCGGGCGTCCGCGTCCGGTTCCGTCTCTGCATCCGCATCCGCGTCAGGGTCGGTCATGGGTGGAATCGGTCCGACACGGTGAAAAGCGGTTGCACTTCCAGCCGTCGAGTTCGTCTGCACTTCGCCGCTCACTCGAGCCCGTCGGGTCGCTGGTCCGGACGCTGATCCCGCTCATCGAAGAGCCGATATCGGCCGTATTGGGCCGCCTTCGACGAATGTTACACCCGCGAGGGAGGGGGACTGCCGTGTCTTCGCTGGCGGTGGTGTCGGTCGGGTAAACTGATGCCGAACGCGGGACGTGACGGATCCTACCGGGACAACCGGGTAGGAAACAAAGTCTCTTCCCCGTCGTCAGGAGTCACCGGTTCGGGAACGTGTTTTACCAGCCCTATTGAAGGTCGCGATGTCGAACCTATAAAGAAGACAGTAACGCGACGACGGTATCTCGGCGTCGCTGGTGGAGCCATCGCCGTCGGTCTCGCGGGATGTGCCGACGACGGCGACGGCGATGACGGTCTCGACGATATGGACGACGGTACCGACGACGGCCTCGAAGACGAGTAACGACACCGTCGGGCGGCTGTCGACTGCGATTTTTTCGGAACACGACTCGAGAGCGACAGCGTCATCGCTGACTCGAGCGGGGCGCCAGTACTCGACACCGCCTCTCTCGAGTGGTCAGGGACGAGAGACTGATCGTTCCGCTATCGATCGGGTGATTTCCGCAGAAGTTTTGCGAGGGCAAGACGCTCCGTCTTGCCGCACTTTGTGACAGTGCGAGGGGAGGGAATCGAACCCACGAACCCCTACGGGAGCGGATCTTGAGTCCGCCGCCGTTGACCGCTTGGCTACCCTCGCACGCAACAGCAACTTTCGCCCTCACGAGGTTAAATCGTCCGATTCGGGTTCGCGACTCGAGGCGGCGGCCGAACGCGACGGCGCCGGTCTGGAAACGCTTAGGGCCCTCCGTGCGGTAGCGAGAGCCGTGAGCGAGAATCGCGTCGTTCAGGGGCGGATGGTCACGGCAACGAAACTCGCGGAGCTCATCGAGGACGACTCCGTCATGGAAGTCGACTCGATCGAAGAAGCCGACAGAGCGTGTCCCGACTGCGGCGGCGACGTCCTCGAGGTGACGTACATGCCGTCGGTCACCGAACTGGTCACGGGCTGGAAGTGCCAGGACTGCGACTGGAAGGAGGCGGACCGGGACTGAGTCGCGAAAAAATACGATCTACTTCTTGTCCTAGACTCCCGAGAGGAGTTCGACGGATTCGAAAACCAGCCAGACGATGAGCACATAGTTCAGCAGCGTCGATCCGAAGGCGTAGAACGCGGCCCGTTCGAGCGGGTATCTGGCGATCCCGGCAGGAATCATGACGAAGCTGCCGAGGTAGGGAACCAGGTTCGTCACGACGATCCCGGCGCCGCTATACTGGCGGAACAGTCGGTTCGTTTTCGACAGTTGCGCGTCGGTGATCGAGACTCTGGGAATCGAGCGGATCGCGTCCGTGCCGTGACGCGAGGCCAGCTGGTAGATCAGCAACTGCCCGAAGACGTAGCCGATCGAGGCGACGACGATACTGAGCCAGATCGTCTCTCGAGAGGGCGACGTCGCGACGAGATAGCCCGGCAGGAAAAGCGACGTCGGGAGTGGCTTGCCGATGATCGCGCCCTTGAGCGCGAACAACACGAACAGCGCGGGCAGGTCGAACGTGACCAGGATCGAGAACCCGCCTTCGACGATCGACTCGATCACGGCGTCCGTTGTCCCTCCTGCGGGCGGACTCGAGCGTCGGTCAGTGGTATTCGATCACGCATGTGTGACGGTTCCGCGTCGGTGTGTCGACTGCACGGCGGTGGCTGTCGACGGTGGTATGCGATTCAGCGTAAAACGTGTGTGGGTTGTGCCGAGCGGTAATCGTCGCTTACGCCGAGGTGTTTCGACGGTTCCAGCGACAGCAATTGCGCGGCGAGATGGAGGGAGACGGCAGTCAGCAACCGATCGACGAATGACGAGATGGTTAAATGATGGGTATTTGCCACGTGAGACGGTCACCAGACCAACAGCTCGAGGGCGACGACGACCGCCGCGAGGAAGACGTGTTCGCCGTCGATGACGAAGCCGTAGTACAGGGGGCCGTACTCGGGCCTGGCGAACGGGATGTAGCACGCGACGTAGGCGTTCATCGCGAGCAGCGAACAGAACGCGAGCGGGAGGTCGGTCCCGAGGACGACGGCGACGACGGCGACGGCGATCGCGACGTTCGCGGCCTGTGCGTAGCGTCTGGTCGCGGCGACGCCGAGCGTGTTCGGGACGGTTGCGATCCCTTCCTGGCGGTCGCCTTCGATGTCTTTGACGTCGAAGACCACGGCCGCGACGGTGATCATCGCGGTGACGTAGCCCGTGATCGTCAGGATCTCGAGCGTCCAGAGCTGGTCGTAGTAGTAGCCGACGCCGAGGGGAATCGCGCCCCACGCGAGACCGACGAAGCCGTTCTTGAGGAGAAAGAGCTGCTTGATCCCGCCGACGGAGTAGAGAACGGCCACGACGAGCGGCAACAGGAGGTAGATCGCACCCGGGAGCCCCTGCGTGATCGCGATCGCGATCGCCCCCACGTAGAGTCCGACGCCGAGCGCCAGCAGGTACCGGCCGTAGCGCTTCGTAAACGACGCCCGGTCAGGTACGTTCGCCTCGTCCTCCTCGAGGTCGGTAAACCGGTTGACGGTGTAGACGAACAGCGTCGCCGCGAAGACGATAAACAGCGGCAGCGCCTCGAGCGGGAGATCGGCGAGGACGACCGTCGTGAGGACGACGCTCATCGTCGAAAGCGAGATGAAGAGATTGCTGTGGACCAGCAAGCGAAGGAACCGCTCGAGCGACGCGTACCACGAGTCGCCGTCTCCGATCGCCGTAGGGGTGGTCACGTCAGGCAGACCTCCGGCCCGGAACGAGCGCGAGGCGGTACTGACGCGTATCACACGAACTGAACAACTGGTGATCCCCCTTGCGTGCGTAGCGCTAGCGGGCCGTCGAAGTCAAGCGCTTCGGTCGTCGAGTACCGGCAACAACGTCCGAAACGTCCGTTCCGCCCCGATCGAGAAATCACGCAAACCTGGAATACTGACAGCGAATGCCACCCGAGTCCGAACGCGTGATCGGATTCTCCCCGTCGATAGGAGGTATTTCGTAAAATAGCGGCCCATGAGGAAACGTTATGGTTACGGAATCGCGGTGGGGTTGATACCCGTCGATAGATTCGGGTCGCGAGTGGAAACTAACAGGATTTAAGCAAGGGCGGAACGCCCGTTCGAATGGCCATGAAACTACACGAGTATCAGGCGAAGCAGGTCTTCGCCGACGCCGGCGTTCCGACGCCGGCCTCGGAACTCGCCTCCGACGTCGACGGCGCGGTCGCCGCGGCGGAGGAGATCGGGTATCCAGTCGCGATCAAGGCACAGGTACAGGTCGGCGGCCGAGGGAAAGCCGGCGGCATCAAACTCGTCGACGACGAAGACGAGGCTCGCGAGGCGGCCGACGAGATTCTGGGGATGGATCTCAAGGGCTACCACGTCGACCGCGTGCTCGTCGAGGAGGCCGTCGACTTCTCCGACGAACTCTACGTCGGGATCACGATGGACCGCGGCGAGGGCAAGCCTGTCGCGATGGTCTCGACGAAAGGCGGCGTCAACATCGAGGAGGTCGCCGAGGAGGACCCCGACGCGATCGCCCGCGAACACATCGACCCCGCCTTCGGCATGCACCCCTATCAGGCTCGCAAGGCCGTCTACGACGCCGGCGTCGATCAGTCCGTCGCGCGCGACGTCTCGAGCGTTCTCACCACGCTCTACCAGCTCTGGGACGACCGCGACGGCTCCGACGCAGAGATCAACCCGCTGATGGTCACCAGCGACGACGAGGTCATCGCGGCCGACGCCGTGATGAACATCGACGAGGACGCCCTGTTCCGCCAGCCCGAGTTAGCGGAAATGGAAGAGGAAGCGGCCGGCGGCGACGAACTCGAGCAGAAGGCAGACGAGTACGACTTCGACTACGTCCGCCTCGAGGGGAACACGGGGATCATCGGCAACGGCGCCGGTCTCGTGATGACGACGCTCGACCTCGTCGACCACTACGGCGGCGAGCCCGCGAACTTCCTCGACGTCGGTGGCGGCGCGAAGGCCGACCGAATCGCGAACGCGCTCGATATGGTCTTCTCCGACGACAACGTCGATTCGGTCGTCTTCAACATCTTCGGCGGGATCACCCGCGGCGACGAGGTCGCCAAGGGGATCAACGAAGCGCTCGAGCAGTTCGACGAGATTCCGAAGCCGGTCGTCGTCCGCCTCGCGGGGACGAACTGGGAGGAAGGTATGGAGATTCTAAACGAGGACCTCGTGACGGTCGAGCAGACCCTCGAGGACGCGGTCCAGCGTGCAGTCGAGTACGCTGAGGAGGTGAACGAATAATGAGCGTTCTAGTCGACGACGACACGCGCGTCGTGGTACAGGGCATCACGGGCGGGGAAGGTAAGTTCCACGCCCAGCAGATGATGGAGTACGGCACCAACGTGGTCGCCGGCGCCGTCCCCGGCAAGGGCGGCCAGGAGGTCGAGGGCGTTCCCGTCTACGACACGGTCCACGAGGCCGTCGAGGAAGAGAACGCCGACACGTCGGTCATCTTCGTCCCGCCGGCCTTTGCCGGCGACGCCATCTTCGAATCGCTCGACTCCGATCTCGACCTCGCGGTCGCGATCACGGAGGGGATCCCGACCCAGGACATGGCGCGGGTCAACAAGCGCCTCTCCGAGACCGACACGCGACTCATCGGTCCGAACTGTCCGGGTCTCATCACGCCCGGCGAGGCCAAACTCGGCATTCTCCCCGGCAACATCTTCTCCGAGGGGAACGTCGGCCTCGTCTCGCGCTCGGGTACCCTGACCTACCAGGTCGTCGACAACCTGACCAACCGCGGCATCGGTCAGACCACCGCGATCGGTATCGGCGGCGATCCGATCATCGGCACCGACTTCGTCGACGCCCTCGAGCTGTTCGAGAACGACGACGACACCGACGCCATCGTCATGTGCGGTGAGATCGGCGGCGAGGACGAGGAGGAGGCCGCCGCGTTCATCGACGAGCACGTCGACACGCCCGTCGCTGGCTTCATCGCCGGCCGTACCGCCCCGCCGGGCAAGCGCATGGGCCACGCCGGTGCGATCGTCTCCGGCTCCGGCACCGGGACCGCAGAGAGCAAGATCAACGCCCTCAACGACGCGGGTGTCCCCGTCGGCGACACGCCCGAAGAGGTCGCCGACCACATCGAAGAGTTCCTCGGCTAAGTCACGACTCGGAACTCGTTTTTGCGGTTCTCGGCGCAAAATGCGGCGTCCGCGCCGCGTTCGTTCGCGTTGTCCCGATAGCGTGCGGTCGGGCCTGGCCGCGTTCGTCGGCAGCAGTCGCCGGCAGTAATTCGATGGCGCGTCGCCGACCAGTCTGTGATATGTCGGTGCACATCGTCTGTGACGACTGCGGAGCCAGCCACACGATCCCCGATCGTCCCGACGCCGACGGAGGTGGGACTGGCTGTCCCGAGTGTGGCGGCCGCTCGTTTACCGTCCGGCGAAACGGCCTCGCGTGGCACCCCGAGCGCGAGCGGTGACGGCCTCGAGACGCGGTAGTGAGGGGAAGTACACCCCGAGACGCAGCGGTACGGAGAGCGCCGATCTCGAGAAATAACGGAAAACGTCGATGAACAGGGCCAAAATCGGCCGACGGCGCTCAGAACAGGCCGCCGAGCTTCGATCGAAGCCAACCGAGCAGACCGGACGAGGAGTCGTCTTCGACCGTCGCCGGTACGTCCGAGCCCTCCACGGGTGCCAGTGAGGTTTCGTCGGTGTCCTCGGATGGGTCCGCAGTGTCGTCGGCGGTGTCGTCAGCCGAGGCCTCGGTGTCCTCGTCGGCGCCAGTGTCGCTCGAGTCGGGCGTCCCGAAGTCGTCGCCGAAGAGTTCGGTTGGCGATTCCGCCGCCTCCGATTCGGCGTTCGACGGTCGGTCGGTCGCGTCCGCCGCCTCCGACTCGGCGTCCGCCTCGAGGGCGGCACTGGCGTCGGTGGCAGCGTCCGTCTCGTGATCAGTATCGTCAGCTTCGCCATCCTCAGGGTCCGATTCGAGCGTATCGGACGCTGTTTCGTCGACCGTGCCATCGTCGGTATCGATCCAGAGGAACTCCTGGTCCTGCGTTCGGTCGGTCAACAGGAGGTTCTCGAGGGCCCCTTCGTCGACGAGGGTATCGTCGACCGGATCGGACGCGGGCTCGTCAGCACTGGCGATGATGTCCTCGGGCGTCTCGTCGGCGAGGACGTCGTCGACGGCGTCGACGTCGTCGGTGTCGGCAACCGTCTCCTGGAGCTGTCCGAAGACCGCCGCGGCGGTCTGATCTTCGACCGCGTCGCTCGCCGAATCGGCCGGTTCGGTCGGGTCCGCCGCGTTCCCATCCCGCTGTGTCGACCCCTGCTCGGCCGCCTCTTCGGCCAGTTCCCCGAAGAGTTCGTCGACCCCACCGACGTCCGGGCCACCGTCGCCCGAATTTGCGTTCAGCGTGCTATCAGTCATGAACTTGTTCTCTGAACATACATTATCGCATGACTTTAAATTTTGGAATTTTTTCACGCGGAAGGGGCCGGGCCAATACCACATGAGTGTGACGGCCATCGTCGGTGAATTCATCGCTTCGAATCGATGAATGTACGATTCCGAGGCGGTGGAGCAGACGAGTCGGAAAAACACGAAATTATCGGCTATCGACGACGGCGCTCGAGCGGTAATTCGTTCCTTCTCGACGGTAAATTGGCTGCTGATAGCCGTACCGGGGCGACGACCGATCGTCGCAAAAGACGTGACCATCCACAACCATTATATTCTCGTAAACTGCTGCTAGAATCGTGGTTTACGAGACGAACAACGAGACGGTCGACGACGCGCTCGAGCGGGTGCTCGCCGGCGAGCGACTCGATCGAACCGACGGGCTCGCGCTGATGGCGCAGCCAGTCGAGGCGCTGGCGGACGCCGGTGCGGTCGTTCGCGATCGCTTCGGCGACGGCACGGTCGACGCCTGCTCGATCGTCAACGCGAAGGCGGGCAACTGCGCCGAGGACTGTGGCTTCTGTGCCCAGTCGGTCCACTTCGATACCGGCATCGACACCTACGGCTTCCTCGGCCCCGAGAAGGTCCTCGAGGCCGCAAAGCGAGCCGAACGAGACGGCGCCCAGCGCTTTGGCATCGTCGTCGCCGAGAAGGGCGTCTCGAAGGACCGTCGTCCGGAGGAGTGGAACGAGGTGATCGAGGCGATCCGCCTCGTCCGCGAGGAGTGCGACCTCGAGGTCGACGCCTCGCTCGGCATTCTGACCGAGGAGGAGGCCGCGATCCTCGCCGACGAGGGGATCAACCACTACAATCACAACATCGAAACCTCCCCGCGATACTTCCCCGAGATCGTCAACACCCACAGCTTCGAGGACCGCGTGAAGACCCTCGAAGTGGCCAAGGAGGCCGGGATGGATCTCTGTGCCGGCGTCATCCTCGGGATGGGCGAGACGCCGACCGACCGGGTCGACGCCGCCATCGCGCTGCAGGACATCGGCATCTCCTCGCTCCCGGTGAACGTCTTGAACCCCGTCGAGGGAACGCCGCTGTACGACCGGGGCGCCGACATCACGACCGAGGAGATCGTCAAGACGGTCGCCGTCTACAAACTGCTCCACCCCGAGTCGCGAGTGCGACTCACCGGCGGCCGCGAGGCGAATCTGGAACCTGACGAACAGCACCTGCCCCTCGAGGCCGGCGCGGACGGCATTCTCACCGGCGACTACCTCACGACGGAGGGCCAGTCGCCCGGCGAGGACATCGAGATCATCGAGCGCGCGGGCCTCGAGCCGAATCGGGAGACAAACGAGTTCGATCCCGAGCAGGTCAAGACTCGACACGACGCGTCGACGGAGTCCGCGACCGACGCGGAGACGGCGGCGAGCACTGGTGCGGAACCGAGCGACGACTGACACGCAGCGATTCAGCGGAACGCGACTACATCGACAACAATGGACGAAATCACGTTTGCGGTACTCGGAACCGGCGGTATCGGCCGACGAGCACTCGAGGTCAGCCAGCACAAAGACCACCTGACGCCGGTCGCGGCCTGCGATCGTCACGGCACCGCGATCGATTTCGACGGGTTCGACGTCGACGAACTGCTCGCGGCGACCGAGGGCAACATCGACAGCGAGCCGCGAGACGACGGGGTCGCAACCGACGGCGGCACGGGCGCCACGCCAGCCGACGGCGAGGGTGGCGTCAAGCAACACGGTGAGGATAGGGGCGTCGTGGCCTCCGAACAGGCCCGATCCAGCGCGGATCCGATCCAGGATATCATCGACCACGGTGACGGCATCGACGCCGTCTTGCTCGCGCTCCCGAACTACGAGCACGATTTCATCCCGCGGACCGCAGACCGGTTCGTCGAGGGCGGCTACTCGGGCGTCATGATCGACGTGCTCAAACGCTCGCGCGTGATCGACATGTTGGACGACCGAAGCGACGCGTTCGAGGACGCCGGCATCACGTTCGTCTGCGGCGCCGGCGCGACGCCCGGCCTCCTGACCGGCGCGGCCGCTCTCGCCGCCCAGTCGTTCGTCGAGGTGGAGTCCGTCGACATCTGGTGGGGCGTCGGCCTCAAGTCGGGCTACGAGGACAACCGCGGCACCGTCCGCGAAGACATCGCCCACCTCCCTGAGTACGACATCGAGACGGCCCGCGACCTCTCCGAGGCGGAGATCGAAGCGATAATCGACGACCACGACGGCGTCATCGAGTTCGAAGACATGGAACACGCCGACGACGTCCTCCTCGAGCGTGCGGGGATCTGTGCCGCCGAAGACGTCTCTGTCGGCGGCATCTTAGACGTCCACAGCGACGAGAAACCGACGACCACGACGGTCAGCGTGACGGGACGGACGTTCGACGGCGAGACGGCGACGAACACGTTCCAGTTGGGCGACGAAACGAGCATGGAAGCCAACGTCAACGGACCGGCGCTCGGCTACCTGCGCGCCGGCGTCCGCCGGAACCGCGCCGGCGAGTACGGCGTCGTCGGCCCCGCGGAACTGATGCCGGGGTTCTGAGTCACAGCCGTGAGCCGTCTCCGCCCCTCGTTCGTCTCCGATCGAGCCGAGCGGCCGCCATCGAGACCCATCGTCGAGGCCGGTCCGCCGAATCAGAATCGTGAGAGTGAAACCACGTCGATGACTCCGTACAGTCGAATGGACGATCGCGGGTTCGACCTCGAGGGTCGGCTACACGACCTCGAGGATGCCGATCTGAAACGGACGCTGTCGCCCGTCGACCGGGTCGCCGAGCGAGGCTACTTCGCGGAGCCCTCGGGCGGCGAACTGCCGGTTCTCGACTCGACGGAAGCGCTGGTGTTCGCCTCGAACAACTACCTGGGGCTGACGAACGACCAGCGGATCGAGGACGCCGCCAGACAGGCCGCCGCGACGGTCGGAACGGGCGCGGGTGCGAGTCGACTCGTCACCGGTGACACGATGGTCCACCAGGACCTAGAGCGCCAGCTCGCCGAGACGAAAGGTACCGAACGCGCCCTCGCGTTCTCGTCGGGCTACGCCGCGAACGTCGGCACGATCACGGCGCTCGATCCCGACGTGATCTTCTCCGACGAGTACAACCACGCGAGCATCATCGACGGCTGTCGACTGACCGACGCCGAGACGATCGTTTACGACCACTGCGACGCGACGAGCTTGCGGACGAAACTCGAGCGTCGAGCCGCGTTCGACGACGCGAACGAGGAGTCGTGGCTGATCGTCACCGACTCCGTCTTCAGCATGGACGGAACCGTCGCCCCGATGGCGGACATCTGCGACGCCGCGGAGGCGTTCGGCGCCTGGGTGATGGCCGACGAGGCCCACGCGACCGGCCTCTACGCCGACGGCGGCGGCGTCGTGCAGGCCGAGGGACTCGGCGACCGCGTCGATATCCAGATGGGAACGCTCTCGAAGGCGCTCGCGAGCCAGGGCGGCTACGTCGCCGGCAGCTCGGATCTGATCGAGTGCCTGCTGAACGACGCCCGGCCGTTCGTCTTCTCGACTGGTCTCGCGCCGCCGGCCGCCGCCGCCGCGAGCGAGGCGCTCCACGTCGCCCGCCACACCGACGTCCGCGAACGGCTCTGGGAGAACGTCGCTCACCTCCGTGACGGCCTCGAGTCGATGGGCTTTACGGTTCTCGGCGACTCGCAGATCCTTCCCGTCCTCGTCGGCGACCGCGAGGACGCGCTGGCACTCGCCGACGAACTGCAGGACCGCGGCGTCATCGCGCCCGCGATCCGGCCCCCGACGGTTCCCGAACGCACGAGTCGCATCCGGATCGTCCCGATCGCCTCCCACGAACAGGGAGACATCGTGAAGTGTCTCGAGGCGTTCCGGGGCGCCGGCGAGGAGATCGGATTGCTATGACCGGCGTCGAGACCGAGTCCGAGCAGGACCTCTCCGGGGCGACGCTGGAACGGCCGATCGCGGTCGTCGGCACCGACACCGACGTCGGCAAGACCGTCGTTACGGCGGGGATCACGCGCGGGCTGCGACGGGCCGGTGCCGACGCGCGGGCGATCAAGCCCGCACAGACCGGCCACCCGCCGGACGACGACGCCAGCTTCGTCGCCGACGCCTGCGGCGACGCCGACGCGGCGACCTGTCCGCGATACCTCGAGCCCGCACTCGCCCCGCGCGTCGCGGCCGAGGAGGCGGGAGCGCAACTCGCCTACGACGACGTGCTGACGGCCTGCGAGGAGGCTATCGCCGAGACGCCGGTGCCGATCGTCGAGGGAATCGGCGGCCTTCGCGTCCCGCTGGCCGGCGACCGCGAGGTGATCGACCTCGTCGCCGACCTCGAGGCGACCGCCGTCGTCGTCACGCGCTCGGGACTGGGGACGCTCAACCACAGCGCACTCTCGGTCGACGCCCTCGAGCACCGCGGCGTCGACGTCGCGGGCGTCGTCTGCAACGAGTACGCGGGCGCGACGGTCGCCGAGCGGACGAACCCCGACGAACTCGAGCGGATGACCGGTCACGTCGTGGAGACGATCCCGCCGCTTTCGGGCGAGTCGCCGGCGGCGATGGCTGCGGGCGTCGTCGACGCGCTTCCGACGAGGTTTTTCGAAACGCTCGTCGACGACGACCGATAGCGGCGCTGTTTCTGTCGACGATTCCCCGACGGCCGGCCCGACCGTCGCTCGGCGTCGTCACTGAGTTGGTCAATCTACGGCGACAGAACCCTCGTCCCGATCCCGACCCGTCGCGCTCAGTCGGCGGACGGCATCGGCCGCGCCTCGTCCGGCCCCTGCGACTCGCCGCTGACCGACGTTTCGACGTCCTCGCGCGACTCGAGGAGCGTCGTGACGAGCTCCGACTTCCGGTGCGTGACCTCGAGGTGGACCCGAAGGTCGGTTCGGTCGGCGAACGTCTCGGTACAGCAGGGACAGGCGTGTCGGTCGTTCACGTGTCGGTCACCGGTAATCACTGTCGACGGTCAGCGACGTAATAGTGTCGAACGGACAATAGTTTGATTGGTCTGGCAGCGAGACCGTTCCGGTAGACCGGGTCGCCAGCCTAGAGAAAGTCGCTCAGGCCCGACTGGTCGTCGTCCGATTCGGCGTCGTCGGGATCGGCGCTCGAGTCGGCCGGTTCGGATTCCGAATCCGTCGCCTCGTCACCGCCGCCGGCGGTTGCGAGCGTCTCCTGGCCGTCGGCGTCGGCACTCGAGTCGGCCGATCCAGTGGCTGCATCGGCGTCGTCGGTGTCAGTCCCGCCGCTCGAGTCGTCGGCCTCGAAGAAGGCCGAGCCGGAGTGTTCGACGACCGCCTCGGCGCGGCGCTCTTCGGCGTCTTCGACGATCGACTGGACCTTATTCGTGTCCTTTCCGCTGCCGGTGACGAAGGAGACCTCGTTTTCGTCGAGGTCGTAGACGGCGGCCATGCGGACGGTCAGATCGCGGTTTGTGCAGTGGTGGGTCATCGCCGAGAGGAACGGCAGGATCTCGCGGCGAGCGGTGCCGACGCTCGTCCCCTCGCGTTCGGCGATCCGTTCGGCGATGGCGTCTCGGGTCTTTCGGGTTCCCTTGGTTCGGCCGAGTTTCGACCAGTAGCTCGGCGGGCCGTAGCGGGTCCACCCGCCTTTCGGTTCGCGTCTCGAGGACGCGACGCCGGCGGTCATGTTGTCGGTCGCGTACCGCCAGTAGGAGTAGTTCTGCGTGGCGCGGACGCGGCCGAGCCAGCGGTCGGCGTTCGCGAGGAACTCGTAGGCGTCGGCCAGTTCGGCGCCACGGTAATCCTTCGGGACGTTGTCCTCGATCCAGTTTAACATCTCGTCGGGGTTCTCGTCGACGTCGTAGGACGCCCGCAGCGCACCTTCGGCGTCTTCCTCCTTGATGACCGTATCGAGGAAGTCGAAGATCCCCTCCGTCGTGTCTCGCTGGCTCGTGACCACGTCGTCGACGGTCAGCCGGTCTGTGTCCTCCGCGACCGCCTGCAGGTCGTTGACCGCCGAGCGCAGGTCGCCGCTCGTGTCCGCGGCGATCTTCTCTAAGGCGTCCTCCTCGAACTCGATCCCTTCGCGCCGGCAGATATCCCGGAGGACGGGCACGATCGAGCGCTTCGAGACGTCGCGAAACTCGATCGTCTCACAGGCGTTGCGCAGCGACTGGCTCATGTCGTAGAACTCGTTTGCGACGAGCACGATCGGCTGGTTGGCGTCTTTGACGACGCGCGTGACCTCGGCCGAACCGCCGTAGTCGGCGTTGCCGTGGAAGTTGTCCGCCTCGTCGAGGATCACCAGTCGACGGCCCGCCTCGCCGCCGGTGAGCGTCCCGCTTTTTGCGGCCTCGCCGGCGACGCGTTCGATCACGTCGGCCCCGCGGCTGTCGCTGGCGTTGAGTTCCATCACGGGCCACCCCATGTCGCTGGCCAGCGCGTGGGCCGCGGAGGTCTTTCCCACGCCCGGACTCCCGTGGACGATCACCGCGTCCCGATGGTCGTCCCACGTCTTGGCCCACTGCTCGAGGTTGTCCCGGGCCTTGTTGTTTCCGCGTACCTCCGAGAGCGTCGTCGGACGGTACGTCTCGGTCCAGTCACTCATTGCGAGATGGTTGGTGCGAGTCGCGTTTAGTGGTTGCGGACGCTACTCTTCGGTGACCGTCTTCAGGTCGAGACGAGGCGTAACGTCCTCGTACGTGTCATCGCTCGAGACGATGGTAGCACCATTCGATTCGACGAGGTGAAGCGCGTCGAACGGTGTGAACCCGTAGTCTTCCACGTACGTCGCCGCCGTAACGACAGCCTCCGCGTCACCGCGTACCTCGACGAGGGTGGCGGCGTTCGAGACGACGCGTTCGGTATCACGTTCCTCGCGATAGGCGACCAGTAGGAGTTCGATAAGCGTGAACTGTGACGTCCACAACTCGTCTCGGTGTTCTCTGTATACCGACTCGGCGGCCTCTCCGAGCCAGTCGTCGTCGTTAATCAGTGCGAGGAGAAAATCAGTTTCCGCATACATCTATCGTCCGGCCTCGTCGAGCGCCGCAGTACGCGCTTCTTCACGGAGTTCGTTGGCCGACTTCTCGACATCCGCGAACTCGTCCCTGAGTGCCTCGAGCGGAGCGTCGGCGACCGGAACCAGTTTGATCCCGTCGGGAAGCTGAACGACGTGATATCGATCGCCGTATCGCTCTCGGACGTCCGCTGGAAGCGCGAGACGACCGGTTTCGTTCACCTCGACCGCCGTCGTACTGTCCTGTTTCCGGAACGAAACCACGTGTGTTACCCCGGATCGATCCGTTCCGATATCGTATCGACGATCGAGAGCGAGGCCGTCCGAGTCCGGCGAGCGTTCGCGCGAACACGATGGTCTCCGGATCTAACCATCACACCCCTCCTTGAAGCGACTGGCTCGAGTACGGTACCTGATGGCGACTCCGATCGACCTCGTCGATCGATCACTGGGCGATGAGACGCGCCGCGAGTTCGCGCAACGGGTCGACGAGCAGGCCCTGCAGATAACCGATGCCCTCCGGGCGGGCCGATTCGAGAGCCCCGGGTTCGCCCTCGGTCTCGAGCTCGAGGCCTACGCCGTCGACGAGGAGGGGCGGCTCGCTCGAGTCCCGGATCGGGTCTTCGACGAGGACTGCGAGCGGGAGCTGGGACTGCACAACCTCGAGTTCAACACGGCGCCGACGGCGTTCGACGAGGCGGGGATCGAGGCGCAGGCGTCACAGCTCGGACGACGATACCGGCGCGCACGGGAAGCCGCCGCGGACACGGGCCTCGAGATCGTCCTCGACGGGATGTGGACGACGCCGCCGCCCGAGGGAACGCAGTCGTATCTCGGGACGACCGCCGAGCGCGAGGGCGCGACGCTCGCGGAGAACATGACGCCGTCACCGCGGTACTACGCGATCGACAATCACGTACTGAGCCGGACGGACGGCGAGATTTCGCTCTCGGTGCCGGGCGTCGACCGCTCGTTTCCGACGCTGCTGTTCGAGTCGCTCACGAGTTCGATCCAGCCCCACCTGCAACTCCCCGACGTCGATGCCTTTCCCCGCTACTATAATCTCGCCGTGCGGACGCTCGGGCCGGTGCTCGCGCTGGCGACGAACTCGCCGTTCCTGCCGCCGGACCTGTACGATCTCGAGGAAAGTGAGTTCGACGACCCCCTGGAACTCCTCGAGGCCACGCCCCACGAACTCCGGATCCCGGTCTTCGAGCAGTCGATCAACCGGGCGTGGGAGAAGGTCCGCGTCCCGCGGGACCTCGCGGACGCGACCGACGCCGTCGACCGCCTCGTCGCCGACCCGACGTGTGCGCCGTTTCTCCGCGAGTGGGTCGTCGGAGACGAGGACGGGAACGGACGCGACGCGTTCCCGGGACGGTTCTGGGAACTCGACCACAAGCGCGGCACCTACTGGCGGTGGCTCCGCACCGTCATCGGCGGCCAGCCCGTCGGAACGGGCGACCGCTGGTCGGTCCGCCTCGAGTATCGGCCGCTCCCGACCCAGCCGACGGTCGACGAGAGCGTCGGCTTCCAGTGTCTGGTCGCGGGCCTCCTCCGCGGGCTCGTCGTCACCGATCATCCGCTGGCCGACCTCGAGCGCGACGCCGCCGAACGGAGCTTCTACGCCGTCGTGGAGAACGGTCTCGAGGCGGACCTCGCGTGGCTCACCGTCGACGGCGAGCGGACGAGCGATCCAACGGCGATCTACGACGAACTGTTCGAACTCGCCCGACGCGGGCTCCGCGAGCAGGGCGTCGGCGACGAGACGATCGACGAGTATCTCGCGCCGCTCGAGGCTCGCCGACGCGAGGGAACGACGCCAAGTCGCTGGAAACGACGGCGCGTTCGCGAGCACCTCGAGGTCGGGATGGAGTTCGCGGACGCCGTTCGAGAGATGCAACGAGAGTACGTCGGGCGGTCGGGACGCGGCGAGCCCCTCACGCGATGGTCTTGACTCGCAGTCGTCCGCTGGGCCCGTCCGCGCCAAACGGTCGAAGTCCCGATAATTCGTGCGAAGCGGTGCGGACGTGCCGGACGTGCAGCCGGTTCGCCGATCTTCGGAGAGAGGTGACGCTCGTCGTTGCGTGTCTCTCTACGGGCGGTGAGAGTCGATATTGTCAATCATACGCAATCAGGGACAGGTCAGATAGGATTTGATGAAAGTAATCGGATGTAACAGTTTGTAAACACTTTGATATGGGACGACTGCGATGGGACGGGTATGGAACGTCGAACGTTCATTACAACGGCGGGAACCGGAATCGGCATCGGCGTCGGGGTCGCGGGCTGTCTCGACGACGGTTCCGGTGACGGCGCGGGTCCGGGCGAGGGCGACGACGGCGAGACCGTGGACCTCGAGGACGGCGACGAGGGAGACGCCGACGCATCCGATACTGAGACCGAGACCGACGCTGACGGCGATACCGATGGCAACGGTGAGGCCGACAGCGACGGGACCGACGACGCCGACGGCGACGACGGTGACGATGAACGCGACGCCGACGACGATAGCGAGACGACGCCCGCGACGTTCGAGGTCGCCTCGCTGTCGACGACCTCCCCGGTCGACGGCGGCGACACCCTCGAGGTGTCGGCGACGATCGAGAACGTCGGCGACGAGACGGGGACGACCGACGTCGTGCTGGTCGTCGGCCACGAACCCCAGACCGAGGATAGTCAGGATCTCACGCTCGAGGCGGGCGAGTCGGCGGATATCACCCTCGAGTTTCGGACCGGCGAGCCGGCTTCGGGAAGCGAGTCGTTCCCCGTCACCGTCGAGACGGGCGCGGACGAGGCGAGCGAGACGGTTACCGTCGGAGCGGACGACAACGGCGACGAGAACGGCGACACCGAGACCGGCGTCTCGTTCGACTCCTGTAGCCGCGCGACCGTTTCCGGACCCTTCGACGACGGAGACGTCGCCTACGCGAGCACGGGATTCTACGACTCCGCAGGCTACGGAAATACCCTGATCGAAGACGGCGTCACGATCGGCGAGGACGTCGACGCGCCGCTCGACGGACCCATCGTCTTCGAGATCGGCGACGACGGCGGCGTCTCAGAGAGCGGCGACGAGGTCGTCGTCACGATCCCGGATTACGGCGACTACGGCACGGTCATCACCGGACTGACGACCGACGAGGACGATTACGTGATGGCCGGCGTTACACACGAAAATCCCCACGCCGACGACTGCCTCGCGGAACTCGAGGCGGAGTGGGAGGCCGACGAGGGAAATGAAAACGGCGGCGAGGACGAAGCGGGAAATGACGACGGCGGCAGCGAGCCCACTCCGGCGACGTTCGAGGTGGCCTCGCTGTCGACGACCTCCCCGGTCGGCGGCGGCGACACCCTCGAGGTGTCGGCGACGATCGAGAACGTCGGCGACGAGACGGGAACGACCGACATCGAACTGATCATCGGCCACAGTCCACAGACCGAAGACAGCCAGGACCTCACCCTCGAGGCGGGTGAAACGGCGACGATCACGCTCGAGTTCCGGGCTGGCGACCCGGCAGGTGGGAGAGAGTCGTTCCCCGCTCGAGTCGATACCGGAGCCGATTCGGCGTCCGAAACGGTCACGGTCGAGTAGCGATCTCACGCCACGCTTTTCTCGGGTAGCTTCGACCGTGAGCGAACGGCGCGACTAACTGCCTCGAGACCGAATCGAGCCCATGCACGTCGCGATCGTCACCGTCGGTGACGAGTTACTGGCCGGATCGACGACGAACACGAACGCCTCGTGGCTGGCGTCACGGATCACCGAGCGCGGAAGCAGCGTCGAACGCGTTCTGACGATCCCCGACGACCGCGCGTTGATCGCCGATACCGTCTCGGAGTGGCACGAAACGTTCGACGCCGTCATCGTCACGGGCGGCATCGGCGGCACGCCCGACGACGTGAGCGTCGAGGGCGTCGCCGACGGCCTGGACCGCGACCTGATCGTCCACGAGGGAATTCGCGAGGGACTGCTCGAGAAGGCCGCCGCGTTTCGCGACGAGAACCCCGAACTGCTCGACGAGTACGACCTCGAGATCGACCTCGACGCGACGGCGGCGATTCCGGCGGGGGCGACGCCGATCGTCACCGACGAGAGCTGGGCGCCGGGCTGCGTCGCGGAGAACGTCTACGTCTTCGCCGGAATCCCCGACGAAATGCGGGCGATGTTCGACCGCGTCGCCGACGAGTTCCGCGGGGACGCCGTCACGCGAACGATCTACACCCCCGCTCCGGAGGGATCGCTCCACACCGCCCTCGAGGGCGTCACCGACGCGTTCGACGTCAGCGTCGGGAGCTACCCGCGGAGCGAACGCCGACCTGGTCGAATTCGTGTCCGCGGAACGGACGTGGACGCCGTCGCCGACGCGATCGCGTGGCTCGAGGAGCGAGTCGAGACGACCGAACCGCCGGAGACGAGTCAACGCTAGCGATACAGGGAGAGATAGAGCATCCCGAAGCCGACGATGAACGGAATCGTCTCGACGACGTAAAACACCGTCAACGGCTCGGAGAGCTGCGACGTGATCGTTGTGAAGCCGACGCCCATGCTCAGGAAGGCGAAGCCGATGAACGCGGACTCGAGGCGCTTCGACGGCCGCTGACGGTAGGATTGGAAGCTGATGAGCGTCAGGCCGAGCGAGAGGGCGAAGACGGCCATCTGCATCACCATGAGCAGAATGTCGACGAGTTCGGTCACGGACGACACCTCCGACGAACGCAAACGAGTGGCTGACGGCTCTCGTCGGCGCGTCGACGCTCGGAACGGGCTCCCGTCGATCTGCACTCGAGATCCGGACTCATGTTCCCGCGTTACCTCGCACCCAGTTCGTCCCAGAGCTGCGTGAATCGGTCGGGAAGATTCTCTTCGCGGAAGATTCGAACGTCGTACTCGTCGTCCTCGAGGGAGATGACGGTGCTGTTGAAGTTACACGTGTACTCCTTGTAGTGGTTCCCGTCGTCGGCGACCAGCGTCCGCGTCTTGATGAGGTCGTTCCCTTCGAGCACCTCGAGGCGGCGATAGATAGTCGGTTGAGAGAGATCGAGTCGCTCCGCGAGCTCCTTTGCCGATCCTGGCTCGCGGCTGATCGACGCGAGGACGGTACGGGCGTGTTCGTCCCCGATCGTGTTGAGAATCTCCTCGATGGAGGATTCGTCGTCCATACACGATTCAATTGGAAGGTCATCGCTAAAGGTTTTCCGTGTACTGGTGAAATAGTTTTTAATTGATACATAGCGAACACGAATTCGTCGCCGAGATGGACGGTTGTACCGAGCACGCGGGAACGGACCCGGATACGCACCGGTGCTCGCGGGTGACTTCAGTTTCTGAAAATACCTATTTATACGTCTTCTCGAACGACGAAGCCAGTGATGGCGATATATCAGTGGTGGATGTAATGGAGACGTATGGCAACGACTAATGGCGTATCAAACGGGATGACCGAACAGTGTGACGTCTGTGATACCGAGACGCTCCACGAGGTGTCGATTCAGCTCGTTACCGAGGGTGGCGACGAAGATACCGCGCAGTTTTCCCGCGAACCGTACCGCGTTCGAGAGTGCATCCGCTGCGGTCATCGCGACAGCAAGCGAATGAACAACGCGTGAACGAGGCGACAGCGGTCCGACGGATTGGTTTTGATTGCTAATTCTCACTCGTCGTCGGCTCGCTCGGTCTCGAGAAGTCGGTACGCGACGGTACCCAGGCTGGCGACGACGAGAACGAGTTGTTCGCCCGTTTCGGCCACCGGGAACGTCCGCTCGGCGCCCGACGACGACTCTCCTGGGGTCGGGTTGAACCCGGTCGAGTAGTACGTCTCCTCCGTCGAGCCGCGCACCGTCGACTCGTCGAGCGTCCCGCTGGCGGCGTCGAACTCGACGAACGTCTGGACGATTCCGCGCTCGGTCGAAAGGACCAGCTTTCCGGAGAGGTCGTAAAACTGGTCGTGTAGCGGCCAGAGGATGTTCACGCCGCTGTAGAAGGCGTCCAGCAGGATGTGGGCGAACAGAACCGTGACCAGCGTCACCCAGGCGACGCGATAGCCGTACGGTCCCCAGCGCTCGAGGACGAACGACGTCTCGCGGCGTGTGACGTCCCAGTAGAGGATGACGGCAGGGATGAGAACGATCCAGATGTTGTGAAACAGCGCCCGATGGGCACCGGGGAAAACGAGGCCGACCAGCGTATCGAGGTCGATGCTCGCGGACGCAACCATCACGATGGCGATCGCCCGACCGTCGAACCGCTCACCCAGTAGCGCCGTCCCGAGTAGTCCGGCGAAGGCGACGTGTACGAGAACAGATGGCATGATTGGGGGTGACACAGTACCGGTATTCAGTAATCGCGTCATTTGTCTGGCACGGCCAGCGTACCGACGGGCTACAGTTCACGTACCGTCTCCTTTCACACCCGATGGCTCGTCGAAGCTATCACGAACTCGAGATAGCGTTTCCGGGCCCGATCGACCGACTCGTGTTGTCCGTTACGATTCTGTCTCGAGAGCTAAATCGAAACCCGGTGCCTGGACGTCCATTGCTGCGGTCTGTGGCGTTTTCGCTCGAGGGGAGTTCGTTACCACTGGTAAGTTCTTTCCACACTCATACAATATGTTATGGGGAATAGTGTGGAATAATTCTCTCATAAGTTATGAGAATCTACCGTAGCAAATACGGATTAGAGATCGATCCAGTATCACCCAGGTATGAGAAACGCTTATATGCCTATTTCCCATACTATAGAATAGATTATGACTGGATATTACGACATTGTTCTCGGCCTCATCCCAGTCGCACTGCTCGGAATCACCGCTGCGCTTTCGGTCGTCGGACTGTCGTTGACGGCTGCGATTCCCGTCGGCGCGTTCGTCGCGATGGCGATTATCGGCCACGCGATGTTCGTCAACGCGCCCGCAGACTCCGCGGAGGAACCCCGTTCCTCGAGTCCGCCGATGAACGCCGACTAACTCCAGTCACACACCTCTCTCCGTCTCGTCTGCCGCCTCCCTGCGTTTTATCCCCGCTCGCGTTTCTGCTCTCTCTATGACTGCCACGCTGTTTTGCTCGAGTGACGACGTCTCGGACCTCGCATCGCCCGCAGACTACGTCGACGCCGTCCGCGACGGCTACCGCCAGCGCGGCGAGGGCGCCCCCGCCCAGCCGCGCTCGAAGTTCTTCCGCGCCGACCCCGAGGGGATGCTCACGACCTACGCCGCCGTCCTCCCCGACACCGGCGCGATGGGCGGCTACATGTACAGCGCCGGCTTCGGTGCCGGCGACGCGTGGTTCATGACCCCGCTATTCGACGCCGACAGCGGCGCGCCCCTCGCCCTGCTCGATGGCGCGAGCATGAACCCGCACAAGACCGGCGCCGCCGGCGCCGTCGCCGTCGACGAACTCGCCCGCGAGGACAGCGACACGCTCGCGATCATCGGCAGCGGCGCGCAGGCTCGCGGCCAACTCCGCGCGACGGCGACCGTCCGCGAGTTCGCCGAGGTTCGGGTCTATTCGCCGACGCCCGAGAGCCGCGAGTCGTTCGCCGCCGACGCCGACGACGCCCTCGAGGCAGACGTGCGCGCCGTCGACTCGAGCGCGGCGGCCGTCTCGGGTGCCGACGTCGTGGTCACGGCCACCCGCGCGACCGAGCCGGTGTTCGACGGCGACGACCTCGAGCCCGGGACCCACGTCACGGCGATGGGACAGTACTCGCCGGATGCGCGCGAAGTGGACACCACGACCCTCGAGCGGGCGACCTACGTCCCCGACCTGCGGGACCGCGCGACGTTCGACTCCGGGGAGTTCCTGCAGGCGCTCGAGGAGGGCGCGATGACGGAGGACGACATCCACGCGGAACTCGGCGACATCGTCGCGGACGAAGCGCCGGGTCGGACGAGCGACGACGAGATCACGTTATTCGACAGCGGCGGGACGGGCATCGAGACGGTCGCCGCGGCGTACATGCTCTACGAGCGTGCCGAACGCGAGGACGTCGGACAGACGATCGACTTCGCGCCCGCGAGCGAGGCGCTGACCGGGGACTAGGGCTATCGAACCCGACTCGAGGCGCCTCAATTAGGTGACGTCGGTCGAGGCGGGAACGCAGTGCGACCGTGGCAACGGGAATTTCCACGTCCTCCCCAGCCGATTCGCTCGCTGCGCTCGCTCATCCCTCGCACAAGGTCGTGCGACGGTTCGCAGCGGCTCACCGTCGCACAGCGCGCGCCACCGCACGTAGATCGACCCAGCGTACGTAGTAGAGAAATAGATCAATCGAACTCGAGCCGACGACCGCCTACGCCGCGGGGCGAACCTTGAAGCCGTACCGCGTCACGCCCTCCTGCGTGTAGATGCGACGGATCGTCGTCTCGATTCGATCCCCGACCGCGAAGTCGTCGGGGTCTGCGTCGGTGCCCATCGCGGCGATGCTCGCGGTATCACCCGCGTCGTCTTCGAGCGCGACGATTGCCGCCGCGTAGTCGCCAGCGCGGGACTGCTGTTCGGCGAACTCCGGCGGCGCGCCGCCCTGCGAGATGGTCGTGACGGCCTCGATCTCGCCCTCGCCCGAGAGGCGGACGGACTCGTATTCCTCGAGCGCGCCGCAACTCGAGCAGGCGCCCGCGGGCGGGAACTCGAGGGCGCCGCACTCGGGGCACCGTCCCGCTTCCAGGTTGTAGCGCTGGGGGATCGAGCGCCGCCAGGAGGGGACGCTCACGTAGGCGCCGCCGCCCGACGGCGGGCCGGTCGTGACGACGCCGCGCTGGCGCAGGTACTCGGCGTACGAGAGCGGGTCGTCGCCCTCCAGGGCGGTCTCGGCGGGCACCTCGCCGTCCGCCTCGATCGCGAGCGCGTCTGCGCCGGCGCCGCCGCCGTGAGAGACCGCGAGGATCGACTCGTAGCCGTCCGCGAGCGCGCTGGCCAGCGAGACGGGAACGCTCGCGGCGCCCAGATCGCCCAGGTCGTGGACCGTCGCGGCGGCCTGGATCTCGTCGGTACCGACGCCGGCCGCCCCCGCAGCGCGGTAGGGGAGCTTCCCGTCGGGGGCCTGAATCGCGGCCGCCTCGGGCTCGAGGTCGGCCTCGAGGCCGTCGACGGCGCCGCCGATGGTTTCGGTGAAGGCGGCGCGGTCGTACTGCGTAACGCCCAGCCCCTGCGTCTCCGCCTCGCCGGCGTTGCGAAACCGGGTACCGGGATAGGGAACGGCGTACTCGGCGCGGTCGACGACCTCGGCGGGGCCGTCGCGCTCGACGACGAACGCGGCGGCGCCGGCGCCCGCGGCGTGGTCGACGCCGTCGTCGGGGTCGCCCTTCGGCGCGTCGGCCGCGACGACGAGCGCGGTCGTCGCCGACGACTCGAGGGCGTCCGCGCTGGCCCAGATCGCGCGAGTTCCGGCGCGCGTGCTGCCCGAAAAGAGCTGTCGCGTCGCGGTTTCGTCGAGGGCGAGCATCGCCCCCAGCCGAGCGGTGAGGTCCGCCTCGGCTTCGGGCGGGGTCGAGGAGGCGAACCCGAGCCAGTCGACCGCGGCGGGGTCGACGTCGGCCGCCTCGAGGGCCTTCGTCGCGGCCTCGTACCCCATCGTCAGCGCGTCCTCGTCGGCCGCGGGGACGGCCTTCTCGCTGACGCCGGCGGCCTGGAACTGCCCCCAGGCCTCCTCGAACGCCTCGGACGTGATGCGAAACCGCGGTGCGTAGGCGCCGACGCCGGTTATCGCAGTCATTACGCGCTCACCTCCGTTTCCGCGTCCTTCTCGAAGATGTGAACCACTGACGCACCGCCGCTTCCGCCGACGTTGTGGGTCAGCCCGCGGGTCGGATTCTCGACCTGTCGGTCGCCCGCCTTCCCCGAGAGCTGTTTGAACGCCTCGACGACCTGTCCGGCGCCGGTCGCGCCGATCGGGTGGCCCTTGGATTTGAGCCCGCCCGACGTGTTGACGGGGAGGTCGCCGCCGAGTTCGGTCGCGCCGGAGTCGATGAGGTCGCCGGCCTCGCCCTGCTCGCAGAAGCCGAGATCCTCGTAGGCCAGCAGTTCGGCGATGGCGAAGCAGTCGTGTACCTCCGCGAAGTCGAGGTCGTCGGGCTCGACGCCGGCCATCTCGTAGGCCTGTTCGCCCGCCCGCTGGCTCGCCGGCACGCCGGTGTAGCTGTCGCGCTGGAAGAGTCCGACGGTGTCGCTGCTGGCGCCGACGCCCGCGACTCTGATCGGGTCGTCCGTGTACTCGTCGACGACGTCCTCGCTGACGATCAGCGCGCAGGCCGCGCCGTCGGAGGTCGGACAGCAGTGATAGAGGTTGAGCGGATCCGCGACCACGGGCGCCGACTGGGCGTCCTCGAGCGAGCACTCGAAGCCCAACTGCGCGTGGGGGTTTTTCGCCCCGTTCGCGTGGTTCTTGACGGCGACCTGCGAGAGGTGTTCGCGCGTGGTGCCGTACTTCTCCATGTGGACGCTCGCCATCTGGGCGTAGACGCCCGAGAACGTGGTGCCCGAGAGCCGTTCCCACTCGGTCTCGCCGGAGACGCCGAGCCAGTACTTCGTCGCGTCCGAACTCATGTCGGACATGATCTCGAAGCCGCCCGCGAGGGCGACGTCGGCCATCCCCGATTTGACGGCCTGGACGGCCTGGCGGGTCGCGAAGCCGCTGGCCGCGCAGGCGTTTTCGACCCGCGTACAGGGAACGCCGCCCAGTCCGACGTGTTCGGTCACGGCCGGCCCGGAGAGGCCGAGCTGTCGGCCGCCGACGCCGAGCGTCCCGATGAACGCTTCGTCGACGTCGCTCGCTTCGATCCCCCTGGGAACGCTGTCCGTCGCCGCCTCGAACGCCGTGCGGAACAGCGACCGGTAGCTCTCCTCGGGGAAGGCCCCGTACTCCGACTGTCCCGCGCCGACGAGGTACGCATCTCGCATGCCACTGACTGCGATTTGCAAAGTCAAATAAGTGTACACTCGAGGCGAACGCTGTAGCCCGGCACGGTCGGCGGGATAAACTGTGGAAAGTCAGTAGGCGATCCGATCGTCTCTCGAACGCTCTTGGACGTCGACCGCCGGCTTCGCCTCGAGGCCGAACGCGATACCCTCTCGCAGCGTGCGGTTCGACACGGGGTTCAAGCGCCTCGCTCCCGTACCGTTTGCCATGGCCCGTGCGGCAGAGCTGGCGTCCGTCCTCGAGACGACCGAATCGCTGGCGATCGTCTGTCACGACAACCCCGATCCGGACTGCCTCGCCAGCGCGCTCGCGCTCGAGGCGATCGCGAGAGACCAGCACGTCGAGTCGGTGACGATCGCCTACGGCGGCGACATCTCCCACCAGCAGAATCGAGCCTTCGTCAACATGCTCGAAATTTCCCTCGAGTCGGTCGAGCACACGGATATCGACGCCTACGACTGCGTCGCGTTCGTCGACCACTCCCAGCCGGGATCGAACACGCAGCTTCCCGAGAGCGTCACGCCTGACGTCGTCATCGACCACCATCCCGGTGATCCGGTCAGCGCGACGTTCGAGGACATTCGAACCCGCTTCGGCGCGACCGCGACAATTTTCGTCGAGTATCTCTCTGACCTCGAGACGGATCTGACGACGCGGCTGGCTTCGGCGCTACTGTTCGCACTCCACCGCGAGCGCCTCGATTTCGTCCGCGAGCCGACCCGACGGGAGTACGAGGCGGCGCTCGCGGTCTACCCCGCGGCGGATCTCGAGACCTTAGAACAGCTGTACGGTAGCGCGTTCTCGCCGGGAACGCTCGACGCGATCGGGCGGGCGATCGCCACGCGAGAACGGCGCGGCTCGTCGATGGTCGCCAGTGTCGGCAAGACCTCCGAGACCGACGCCCTCCCGCAGGCGGCGGACTACCTGTTGAACTTAGAGGGCGTCGACACCGTGCTCGTCTACGGCATCATCGAGGACGCGATCAGACTGAGCGCGCGATCGATCGACCCGCGGGTGCAGATCGGCGAGGTGCTCCAGCAGGGCTTTGGCGAACTCGGCGCCGTCGGCGGCCACCACGACATGGCCGGCGGCCGGATCGAACTGGGACTCTTCGCGGACGCGACCGACGACGACGAGGATCAGGCCGCGCTCCTCGAGTTCGTCAGCGGGCGACTCACGCGTCGGTTCTTCGACGCGATGAATCTCGACGACGAGCGCTGAGCCGACGGGTCACCTCCCGACGGTCAGTCGATATCGATCGAGTGTGCCCCGTCCGTCGACTCCACCGTCGGGAGCCGAACCGTCAGGACGCCGTTCGTAAGCGTCGCCGTCACCTCGTCTGCGTCGACCGGCGCGGGGATGCCGACGCTCCGACTGAACGACTGCGTCTCGCGCTCGCGACGGAGATACGTCGCTCCCGAGTCCTCCGGATCGTTCGTCTGCGTCGCCACGTCCCGGTCGCGCTCCCCGACGATCCGAAGCGTCTCCCTCTCGAGTCTAATATCCAGGTCGTCGGGTTCGTAACCGGGGACGTCGACCGTCACCACGAACTCGTCGCCGCGGTCGGCCAGATCGAGTCGCGTCGCCGCGCCGCTCGCCGAGAGGTCGAGATGGCCGCGCTCTTCGAGCGCTGACTCGGAGGTGCGAGCGACGCGCTCGAGGTGTCGGCCCAGGCGCTCGAGAGCATCCTCGATACCGTCGCGAGGGTCGTTGCTGGATGACATACTCTCGCACAGCTACGGGATCGACGGCGAAAAAACCCACTCTCGATGCGAGTGAGGGTCGGTGGAATGAATATGTCGCTTCCGACGGTTGCGGCAGAATCGAGGGATGGGCTGGCCGTTTTTAGGCTCCTCACCCTAGGGCCGAACATGACTTCTGCACTGTTCGTCGTCAGCGAGGAAGGCTACTGGGGAGAGGAGTGCGTCGAACCGCTCGAGACGCTCTCGGACGCGGGCGTCGAGATCACGGTTGCGACGCCGTCGGGCGGACCGCCGGAACTCGACGAGACGTCGGCCGATCCCGACGAAGTCGGCGAGGAAACCGCCGAGCGCGTCCGGGAGGTCCACGAGAACGACGAGCGGCTGAACGATCCGATCCCGACCGCGCGGGCCGACGCCGAGGCCTACGACGCCGTCGTCTTCCCCGGCGGTCACGGCACCGAGTGGGACGTCAATCAGGACCACGACGCGCGGCGACTCCTCCGAGACGCCGTCGAGGGCGAGGACGGGACGGCGCTGGTCGTCTGTCACGCCGTCGGCATCCTCGCGTTCGCCCGCGACAGCGACGGCGCGTTCATCGTCAACGGCCGCGACGTCACCGGCTTCCCCAACGAGTGGGAAGAGGACATCGTCGACGAAAACGACGTCATGCCGACCGGCCGCAAACTGCCCTACTGGGTCGAAGACGAGGTGCAGGTGGCCGGCGGCAACTGGGACGCCGAACTCGAGGCCGACACCAGCGTCACCGTCGACGGCGACCTGATCACCGCCCGCGGCCCCGAGTCCTCGAGCGCCGCCGCCGAGACGCTGCTCGACGAGCTGGGTGTCGACGACTGACGGGTGATAGCACGCGTCACTCAGCAAGTGTAGCGCCCGTCGACCGAGTCCGTTATACGCGGTGATTCCCGAGAACACACGTGGTCCCTGCTGAATCGAATCCGTCCGCACAAGCGCAGTTAGAGAGCCGTAGCTACCGAATTACGGTCGACGACGGCCGCGAATCGTTCTTCGCGCTCAGCATCGAAGACGCCGCCAACGACGACGCCTGGCTCATGTCCGACACCGTCGTCGCGCTCGAGAACGAGCGGTAGTTTCGTCGAGCCGTCTCGACTCGTTATCGGAGCCACTGAGACGAGTTACATCCCGATCACGATTCCCTCCGTCGATCGAATGTCAGCGTCTTTCATACGGTTTACTGTCCGTCAGTTCCGGCGCAACAGCGACCCGCATGGCGGTTGCGCCGGCACATCGGTACAGTAATCCGTATCAGTGAGTACGATCGCAGTTCAGTTCGACGCGAGGCGTCGATGAGAAAGGGCATGAACGAGCGCGTCGTTTCCCCGTTCGATGCGACGGCGTACGCTTCTGGCGACCGGCGGCGTTCTGGTCGGGGCGGCGACGACGGGCGTCGTGAGCGACCCGACGGGAAACGACCGACTACTGGCCGCGGCCCGCGACCCCGGCGACGGGGGCGAGGCCAGTACGACGACGGAACGGCTCCTGGCCGATACCGACCACGAGACGACGCTGTACGCGATCGACGCGCCGAGCGACGGGCCCACGGCGATGATCTTCGGCGGCGTCCACGGTGACGAACGGAGCGGGATCGACGTCGCCCACGAGGTCACGGAGTGGTACCCGGACGCCGGGACGCTCGTCGTCGTTCCGGAGACCGATCGCGTCGCCGTCGAGAACGACGAGCGGGAGGGCGTCGACGGCGATCTGAACCGTCACTTTCCGGCCGACGAGGAGCCCCGGAGCGCCCTCGCTCGCGGCGTCTGGGACGCCGTCGAACGGCACGATCCCGACGTCGTCCTCGACCTCCACCGCTCGCTCGGCATTCTCGGCCTCCACCAGGAGTACGTCGGGCAGGCGGTCTTTCACTCACCGGGCGCGGACGGCGAGGCGCTCGCGGACCGCCTCGACGACGACGCCGTTCCGTGGTACCTGCCGTTTCACCGGTTTACGTCCCTCGAGTCGAACGCCTCCGGGCCGTTGCTCTTCCAGCACGCTGCGCGGGAACTCGGCGCCGACGGCTACCTCTTCGAGACGACCGAATTCCTGCTCGACCGCGAGACGAAAGTCGAGATGACGCGGCTGGCGACCGCCCACGTCCTTTCGCTCCACGGGCTGCTCGAGGCCGGTGAGTCGGCGTGAGCCGCGACAATCTCCTCGCGGAAGACGATTCGACGCTCCGCGGCTGGCCGGGGCTGCCCGACTCGTTGCGTCGCGCCGCGACGGGTCCGGCGACGGCCGCGACGTTCGCCCTGCTGGTCGTCCCGTTCGCGCTGGGCTGGTACGACGCCGCGCTGTTCTCGCCGCTCGCGCTGCCGGGCTACCTGCTGTTCGGAATCGGAACGGCGATCGGCAACGCCGTCGCCCCCCGCTTCGAGTTCTGGCTCTACTGGGCGCCGTTTCTCGCGGGTAGCTACGGCGTCTCGGTGATCGTCGGCTACGGATACGAGCGATGGATCGCCCGTACCGACGATCGCTCGAGCCTGTGACGGCGAGGCGACCTGAATCAGTCCATTTTTACGCAACGGCGGGGAAGAACGGGGTATGAGCTTCGAGGAAGACGATCGCGTCGTCCTGCACGACGAGCACAGCGAGTTCGACGGCGAGACCGGCACGATCACCCAGACGATGGAGTCGATGTTCGGCGACGTCACCTACACCATCAGCTTCGAGGACGGGCAGGAGGCCGGCGTTCCCGAGGACGCCCTCGAAGAAGCCGACGAAGACGAGGACGAAGAGTAACGTCACGGCTCGATCGGATTCGACGACGAGTCGACACGATCACCGCCGAAACACAACCACCCCGATACGATCAGGTTCCGAGTTCGCAGCATGCCACAGATTCCGCTTCACTACGTCGATTTACGCACGTTCTGTTACGCCACCGAAGACGAGAAACGCGTCGAGCAGGCGCTGCGAACCTTTCTCCCCGGCGGCGAGACCAAGGACGCAGACGAACACGAGGACGAGCCCTTCGAGATCGAGCGCACCGAAAGCGAGGGCCACTACGGCGACCGCATCCTCGTCCTCTCGGCTCGCGTCGAAAACGCCGACGACGTTCGCCACGTCCTCTCGCGACTCGCTGACCTCGAGTCGTTCGACACGTTGATCGACGAACTCGACGACCGCGTCACCGAGAACACCGAGCTCTTCTTGCGACTCGACAAGCAGGCGGCCTTCGAGGGCGACGTCCGCCTCGGCGAGGGGATTACCTTCCGCGGGAAGGTCGAAGCCTACCCCGCCAAGAAAGAACAGGCCGTCGAGAACGCCGAGGAGGTCCTCGAGCGACTGCGCGACGAGGAGCCCTAGACTCGAGTCGAATCGGATCGATTCTACCGTCGTCCACGTTCGCGGACGACCGGCGACACGGAGCGATTATCGAAGGCGTCGGTACACCCGAAGCAGCATCGACGTCGCCGTCCCGAAGCCGGGGACACGCGACGAGACGGCGGCCGCGCCGAGCAGCAGTAGGCCGCTCTTTCGACGTCCTTTCGCGAGTTCCATGACGCCGTCGAGCGCGGTCGTAACGACGCTGGCGTTTTTCAAGAGGGTCGTCCGGTCGGATTGAGCACGCGTGGAAGCCATGACGCCCGATACGAGGGGCGCCACCGGCAAACAGTGGGGGCCTGCAGGTGTCGGGTCGGAATGGAGTCTCCGTCGCGTCAGTGCGGGTCGGCTCTCGACCTCGAGAAGGGGCAGCGATGTCCGCGAAATCCACCGTTTCGCGGGCGCGTCGGGACAAACGTTATTCGCCTCGAGGCCCTTTGTCAAATAATGACACAATCTGCGCTCGGGTTCGCGCCTGCGCCCGTTCCGCTGCAGGCCGACGACCCGCTGTTGCTCGTCGGCGCACTGCTCGTGGCCGTCGTCGTCGCGACCGTCTGGTCGATGGTCGAGATCGTCGACGCCTACGACAGGG
This sequence comes from Natronolimnohabitans innermongolicus JCM 12255, assembly GCF_000337215.1. GTDB lineage: Archaea > Halobacteriota > Halobacteria > Halobacteriales > Natrialbaceae > Natronolimnohabitans > Natronolimnohabitans innermongolicus. The sequence continues at coordinate 73,029 of NZ_AOHZ01000041.1, forward strand.
GCGCGCTCACCGTCTTCGGAGAGTATCGCAAGCTCCTCGAGCCGGGGCTGAACATCGTCCCGCCGTTCGTCTCGCGGGTCTACACGTTCGATATGCGAACGCAGACGCTCGACGTGCCGAGTCAGGAGGCGATCACGCGGGACAACTCGCCCGTGACCGCCGACGCGGTCGTCTATATCCGGGTGATGGACGCCAAACGCGCATTCTTGCAGGTCGACAACTACGAGCGGGCCGTCTCGAATCTCGCCCAGACGACCCTGCGCGCAGTTATCGGGGATATGGAACTCGACGACACGCTCAGCCGTCGGGAGATGATCAACGAGCGCATTCGGACCGAACTCGACGAACCCACCGACGAGTGGGGAATCCGCGTCGAATCCGTCGAGGTTCGTGAAGTCACGCCCTCGAGGGACGTCAAGGGCGCCATGGAGCAACAGACCTCCGCCGAGCGAAAGCGCCGCGCGATGATTCTCGAGGCCCAGGGTGAACGCCGCAGCGCCGTCGAGAAGGCCGAAGGTGACAAACAGAGTGAGATCATCCGCGCCCAGGGTGAAAAGCAAAGCCAGATCCTCGAGGCCCAGGGTGACTCGATTTCGACCGTGCTGCGAGCGCGGTCGGCCGAATCGATGGGCGAACGCGCGATCATCGACCAGGGAATGGAGGCGCTGGCGGAGATCGGCCAGAGCGAGTCGACGACGTTCGTCATGCCCCAGGAGCTCACCTCGATGGTGGGTCGCTACGGCAAGCACCTCTCGGGCAGCGACGTCAAAGAAGACGGCGACCAACTCGAGAGCCTCGAGTTCGACGAGGAGACCCGCGAACTGATCGGGCTGGACGACATCTCCGAGATCCTCGGCGAGATCGAGGACATCGAGATGGACGTCGAGGCGATGGAACAGGAGGCCCAGGCGATCCAGGAGGGCGAGGATATGCCGGCACAGACGGGCGATACGGTCGACGTTTCGGAGGCCAGACAGCGAGACGCCGATACGGACGGTGGAACCGACACTGACACCGACGCCGACGGGAGCGGTGACGGTGACGCCGCCCGCGACGGCCGCTGAACGCCGACCTGACTCGATCGCTTCCCCGCCGTCGCTCGCCGTCAGCGAGCGCGGCGCTTTTGCCACTCGCCTGCGAGTGATTTCGTATGCACGTACACGTCGTCGGTGACGACCCCGTTCGGGAAGCGGTCGTCGCCGCCCTCGGAGACGTCGACGTCACCGTCAGGGACGCAACGGCCGACGACCTCGCGGACGCCCGTTTCGCCGTCGTCAGCGGCGTCGCCGGCACGCCGGTCTTCCAGCGCGCGAACGAGACGGCCCGCGAGGGTGGGACGCCGTGGATCGCCGTCGAGATCGGCGGCGCCGGCGGCCACCCGCTCGAGGGCGTCGACGCCGCAGTGTCGGGATTCGCCCCGTCGACGGGCTGTTTCGAGTGTCTGCGCCGGCGCGTCCACGCCAACCTCGAGGAGGGGGATGCGGCCGAGAACGCCGCGGGCGACCGCAGCGCGGCGCGGCTGGCCGGCGCGCTCGCCGGCCGAGAGTGCGTTCGCGTGCTCTCCGGCGACGAGCGATCGGTGATCGGCCACACGGTCGAGTTGCCACACCAGCGGCGGCGGTTCCTGCCCGTCCCCGGCTGCGACTGCGCCGACGGCGAGCGCGACCGAACGCTCGAGCGCGACGACGACTCGCTCGACCTCGACGCGGCCGTCGAGCACGCCGAGGCGGCCATCGACGACCGCGTCGGCGTCGTGACGAGCATCGGCGAAATCGAGTCGTTCCCGGCGCCGTACTACCTCGCGACGACGACGAACACCGCGAGCTTTTCCGACGCCAGCGCACCGACGCAGGCCGCCGGCGTCGCCGACGACTGGAACGCGGCGCTGATGAAAGCCGTCGGCGAAGGCCTCGAGCGCTACTGNGACCTCGCGGACGCGGTCGCGCCGACGGACCTCGTCCGACCCGACGACGCGGCCGACTACGACCCGAGCGAAGCGTACCGCTGGGTTCCGGGCGAGAATCTCGCGACCGGCGACGAGGTGCACCTGCCGGCGGCGGCCGTTCAGTTCCCCCAGCCCGGCGACCGTCTCGTGCCGGCGATCACGACCGGGCTCGGACTCGGCTCGTCGACCGTCGACGCCCTGCTGTCCGGATTGACGGAGGTTCTCGAGCGCGACGCGACGATGCTCGCCTGGTACTCGTCGTTCGACCCGCTCGGGCTGGCCGTCGACGACGAGGCGTTCGCCGTCCTCGAGCGACGAGCCGGAAGTGAGGGGCTGTCGGTGACGCCGCTGCTCGTCACGCAGGACGTCGACGTTCCCGTCGTCGCCGTCGCGGTGCATCGGGATCCGGACGCGTTTGCGGGTGAAGACGAACCGAACGGGGACGACTGGCCGGCGTTCGCCGTCGGCTCCGCGGCGGGGCTCGACGCCACCGCGGCCGCGCGCTCGGCGCTCGAGGAGGCGCTGCAAAACTGGATGGAACTGCGAAATCTCGGCCCGGAGGAGTCGGCCAACGCCTCCGGCGAGATCGGCGAGTACGCGTCGTTCCCGGCCGCGGCGCGGTCGTTCGTCGATGTCGACCAGACCGTGCCGGCCGACAACGTCGGGCCGACCGACCCGCCGTCGGGGTGGGACGCCCTCGATGAAGTGGTCTCGCGGACGACTGATGCAGGATTGGTCCCGTACGCCGCGCGGGTGACGACTCGAGACGTCGCACAGATCGGATTCGAAGCGGTGCGCGTCGTCGTTCCCGGCGCCCAGCCGCTGTTTACCGGCGAGCCGTTCTTCGGCGAGCGGGCGACGACGGTCCCCGACGAGCTCGGCTTCGAGCCGGCCCTCGAGCGGGCGTATCATCCCTATCCCTGACGGCTCTCGACGCTGAGCGCGGAAGCGTCTCGCTGAGGCGGACAAGAGCAATCGATCGCCGAATCCACGAGGGGGCTATCGGTCCGTCGACGCCGAACTGATGGTCGACGGCCCGTATTCGGATCCGAATTGGATCCGTCAGTCGTCGCTCGAGTTCGTTTCGTCGTTCTCGTCGCCGTTTTCGGCGTCGGTCTGGTTATCCGGCTCGTCGGATTCGTTACCCTCTTCGACGACGTCTTCGCCCTCGTCGCGCCGGACTTCGATCACGAAATCGTCGTCGTAGAGTCTGATCGTGACGAGCGAGGTGTCCGGGGTTATATCGGCCGTCTGTACGTTCGCCAGCTCGTCGTCTTCGATGATCGCGACGCGAAGGCTCTGTTCGGTTTCGTCCAGATGGGGAGGCCCGACGGTCTCGTCGGGCGTAACAGTGAAGCTCTGTTCGTAGCTATCTCGGCTCGACCCCCGTTCGACGGCCCGGAGTTGAACGTTGTGCGATTGCTCGCCCTCGTTGTGGATCTCGACCGGGATCACGCCCTGCAGTCCGAAATGCTCGCGGACGCCGTCCAGACAGCCCGCGAGGGAGGCGGCGACGGAGGTTCCGGCGAGACCGAGTACCGTGCGGCGGTTCACGATCGAACCTCGGAAGCGAACGAACGTAGGCGTTACTCTTCGCGGCTCGGCCGACTCGGCGACCGATGGATGGGAACTGTAGACAGTTTCCACGTCATTTTATACCACGGAAGACCGATGTACAGCTATGGAGAAAGTCACGATCGACGACGTCGAGACCGAAACCAACCCGATGGACGTTCACACGATCAGACGGCCAGTCTCGAAGGCCCTCGGGTTCACCGACTTCGCGATGAACTACTTCGAACTCGAGCCAGGGGAGTCGTTCTCCGGCGGGCTCCACACCCACCACGATCAGGAGGAGGTGTTCTACGTTCAGGAGGGAACGGCGACCTTCGACGTTCGCGAATCGGCGGACGACGAGACGGAGACGATCACGGTCGGTGCCGGTGACGTGATTCGGTTCGCGCCGGGCGAGTTTCAACACGGGTATAACGACGACGACGCCGAGGAGACAGTCGCCGGCTTCGCGTTCGGCGCGCCCGACTCCCAGCACGACTGGGATCAGATCGAGTCGCTCCAGTACTGCCGCGAGTGCGAAGCCGAAACCGGTCACGGTCTCGAACTCACCGCCGACGGGGACTTTCGGATGACCTGTTCGGAGTGTGGGAACTCGTTCGTGGTCGGCTGAGCCTCGAGTCTCGAGAGCAGCGTCCCGACTCTCGATTCCTGGTCGCGGTGTCCCGACTCTCGATTCCTGGTCGCGGTGTCCCGACGCTGTAGAACGCGTACAGACGAACGACAGTCGGACTGCTTTTCACGGAGAACACCGAGCTATCGCTCATGGTAACGGGAGCGACGACGACGGTCGAGATCGACACCACACTGTTCATCACCGTCTCCGGGCCTCCGGGCTGTGGCGCGACGACGCTCTGTGAACAACTCAGCGACGCGATGGGCTGTCCGTACGTTTCCGGCGGCGACATCTTCCGCGAACTCGCCGAGGACAGGGACATGAGCCTCAATCAGCTGACCGCGGAGGCCGAGTCCTCCGACGAGATCGACCGCGCGTTAGACCAGCGCCTCCAGCAGATCGCCGAGAAGTGGGGCATGGCCAACAAGCCGTTCATCCTCGAGTCCCGGCTCGCGGGCTGGCTCGCCGGCGACCGAGCGGACCTTCGGATCTGGCTCGACGCCCCCGAAGACGTCCGCCTTGAGCGGATCGAGGACCGCGTCGAAACCGAAGCCGAGATGCGCGTCCGCGAGGTCAGCGAGGCCGGCCGCTACGAATCCTACTACGAGATCGATATCGGCGACCGGACGTTCTACGACCTTCACATCAACACCGCCCGCTGGAGCAAACAGGGCGTCTTCCAGATCGTCCGAACCGCACTCGAGGAGTACGACGCCGACGTCGACGAGGGCGCCTTCTCGACGCCCGAGATGAATCCCTAGGCGGGCGCCGGTCGATCGCTAGCACGTCGTTCGACAGTCGGTCGGAGGGGGAATCCGACCGTGGAGAAAGCTCGAGAGACGGCGATCGTAGATCGTGAATCGTGAATCGTGAATCGTGAATCGCCGGTCGATCAGTCGCCGTCGGGCGAGTAGTTCGGCGCCTCGTCGGTGATCACGACGTCGTGGGCGTGGCTCTCGGCCTGGCCGGCCGAGGAGACGCGGACGAACTCGCTGCGCTCTTTGAACGCGGGGATCGTCTCGGCGCCGACGTAGCCCATGCCGGACTGCATCCCGCCCGCGAGCTGGTGGAGCTCGGACTTCAGCGAGCCCTTGTACGGCGTCGCCGCCTCGACGCCTTCGGGAACGTACTCGTCGTCCTCGTCGGGCTCGTCCTTGAGGTATCGGTCGCTGTCGCCCGATTTCATCGCGCCGACCGAACCCATCCCGCGGTACTGTTTGTACTTCTTGCCGTTCATCGTGACGACGCGGCCGGGGGCCTCGTCGGTACCGGCGAAGTACGAGCCGAGCATGACCGCGTCCGCGCCCGCGGCGACGGCCTTGATCGCGTCGCCGGAGTATCGGATACCGCCGTCGGCGATGACGGGCACGTCGTGTTCGCTGGCGACGTCAGCGACCTGTGCGACCGCGGTGATCTGGGGCATCCCGGAGCCCGAGACGACGCGCGTCGTACAGATCGATCCCGGGCCGATACCCACCTTGATACCGTCCGCGAAGTCGACCAGATCCTCGGCCGCTTCCCGGGTGCCGACGTTGCCGACGACGACGTCGGCGTCGACGCTCTCTTTGATCTCGCGGGCGCCGTCGATAACGTTCAGGTTGTGCGCGTGAGCGGTGTCGATAAAGAGGACGTCTGCACCCGCCTCGTCCGCGGCCTCGGCGCGCTCTCGCTCGAAGGGACTGACGGCGACGCCCATCTGGAGGCGGCCATCCTCGTCGCGGACGGCCTCCTTGTACTCGCGGCGCTGGAGAATGCCCTGCATCGTGACCAGTCCCACGAGGAGGTTCTCGTCGTCGACGACCGGGACGCGCTCGATCTTGTGTTCGTACATCAGGTCGAACGCGTCGCGAGCGTCGACGTCCTCGTGGGCCGTGATGACCTCGTCGGTCATCGCCTCCGTGACGGGGTCGTCCTCGTTGACCTCGAGGTGCGGGCGGATGTCCGTACTCGAGATGATGCCGAGCACTTCGCCGCCCGTGTTGACGACGGGGGCGCCGCCGACGCCCTCGCGAGCCATCAGGTCGTCGATCTCGCGGACGGACATCTCGGGGTCGGCCGTGACGACCTCGTCACGGGGGATGATGAGCTCGTCGGCGCTTTTGACGCGCTGGATCTCCTCGACCATCTGGTCGATGTTCATGTTCCGGTGGAGGACGCCGAGGCCGCCGTGACGGGCCATCGCGATGGCCATGTCGCTCTCGGTGACGGTGTCCATCGCCGCCGAGAGGATCGGCACGGAAACCTCGACGTTCTTCGAGACGTTCGAGGTGAGGTCGGCATCGTCGGGTTCGACGCGACTCTCCTTGGGTCGCAGGAGGACGTCGTCGAACGTTAGCGCTTCCGGTACGTCGAGTTTCGCAGAATAGGGCTCGTGCTCTGGAACGTCGTTCGCCATGTAAACCGTCCGGCCCCGCTGGGGAAAAACGTTGCGAGTTGGGGCAGTTGTGACGGGGTGACGCGCCGCTCCAGGGCGGGAGCGCTCGTTACGCTCGAGTCTGAGCCTCGAGTTCGCGTCGAACGGCAGTACCGACTGGTACCACCGCCTACAACCCTGTACATAGACGCCCGTATCTGCGCTCTAGTGTCGCTAACTCGAGACGTCGTGCAACGAATTCCCACACAACGTTTATTGAGAACCCGGTCGTCGGTTCGGGTATGATCGCTGCAAGTTTCAGTGCATCCCGAACCGCTGGCCTGACGAGCGTCGACGCTGACGCCGCCAATTTCCAGTTCGGGAAATTTACACTGAAACCAACAGCGCGAGGCCGCAATCCCATGTGCTGGTCGTCCTACCAGGTACGGGATCGTCCACCCTATTGCCCACCGGCCTCGGGTCATGGCCACCAGCCCTGACCGATGAGTACGTCACGACACCCGGTTGCCCTCAGCCTCGAGCGGATCGTCGGCGGTGACACCAGACTGCTCGCGCTGGTGATGATGTTGCCCCTGATCGACGGCGTCTTCCCCGCGCTCATCCTCGCGGGCGCGTTAGACGACCCGCTCGGCGCGATTCAGGTCGGACTGTTGATCTTCGGCGGCAGCGCCACCGTCGCTGTCATCCTCGCGGAGATGAGCGGCACGCCCCGCGAGCAGGCCGCGATCGTCTTGCTCGTTGGCATCCCGCTGATCGTGCTATCGGCCGTCCAGGCCGCGCTGGCACCGGCGATCGAGAGCGTCATCAACATCGACATCTTCGAACGCTTCGCGGCGCTGGTCATCGCCGCCATCGCGGCCAAGACCGCCAGCGCGACGATCGGCGAGTACCTCCCCAACCCGATGGTCATCATCGGCCTGGGGCTCGTTGCCAGCCTCGAACCCGCCGGCGCCGAGTTCGTCATCATGGCGGATCCGTCGCTGGTCGCCAACGCCACCCTCGCGGCGGCCATCGGCGTCGCCTTCGCGCTCTCGATCGCGCTCGGTGGACCGTACCTGCGCATGTACATGGACATCGACCGCTTCCGCTTCGGCAGCGCGGTCGCGCTCGGCCTGCTCCCGCTGTCCCTGCTCGGGATGGCCTTCGGACAGGCCCCGCTTGCGGCCCTGATCGTTGCCGGCGTCTTCGCGCTCGACGTCTCGCTCGACGGCGACTCGAGCGATTCGGCCGCGAGCGACGACGGGCCCGCACCCGGGCCGGATCCGATCACCGACGGCGGCGACGCCGATTCGGACACCGATGTCGACATCGCACTCGAGGAACTCGAGGAAGCCATCGCCGACGAACCCGAACCGGAACCGTATCCGGGCGACGATTCGACGGACACCGAGGGTCGCGCCCCGTGGCTCTGAGTCGTCTGGAATCGAAACCACTTTAGGCAGGATCCACCAACTGAGACTCGAGGGGTCGTGGCCAAGCCCGGCATGGCGACTGACTCCAGAGGCAACGCGCCCGGGACGACACTCCAGACTGATATACTGATCGGACACCTGATCAGTGTCCGTGTGATGACCCTCTGGAGTTCCGAGGCGCACCGGAGATATCAGTCGATCGGGGGTTCAAATCCCTCCGACCCCATTTCCTCACCGCGAACAACGTCGTGAGTGGTGAGTGTTGGACGAAGAAGATTTGAATCAGGGACCAGTTTAGCTGCGATTGAGGTTCAAATCTTTCCGGCCCTCATTGCACCCGTAGTACGTAGTAGGGAGATGCACAGATTGGTGACTTCACACTACCACTCGGTCCACAGCTTGTCGAGTACACCACACCGTCGATACCCACGGCCGTTAGTTGCGACTCCCGAGAGAGGCTGTCCTCGAGTACGATGCAAATTGGACGCCGGTGTCACAACCGACGGGTTCGAATTCTACTCGCAGACCTCATTTTCGTACTCGACTTCGACGTCGATACGCACGTCCCACAGTCCGGAGTTGACGAGTGCCTCGTTATGGAATCTGAAATAGTATCGGCCGTCGTGTCTCGTTTCGATTTCGCGGGAGATCATTTCCGACGGACCACTATCCACGGTGAGGGTTCCGTAGGGGTCTTCGACCTCCAATGCGGGTCGTGCCTCTCCACCGATCTGCCGTGCCTCGACGGTGACGACGTCGCCTTCCTCGAGGTCGCTGTGGAAAACCCAATCCGCACCGGCGCTGACCGATTCCGTCTCGTCTGTGATTCGCTCCGTTTCCGTGTTCGTTTCCGTGTAACAGTCGGACTCATCGCCGTTCTGTTCGGTGGTTGCCGATCCACCATCAGAACTCGTCGTATCCTCGTCCAAACAGCCTGCGACGATTGTTACTCCGATCCCCGCCCCGAGTTTCATCACCGTTCTTCTACTGATTGCCATCCCACTAGCACGCTATTTTGTACTGATAAAACGGTGATGGTTACTAGTGTGCTGGGTGAGTTGTTCGTAAGTGGACATTACTGACTCGTCGGTCGCTCGTCTCGAGCCGTCGGTCGCTCTGGAGCGGGTCTCGAGAACGCCGCCGCCGAAGTTCGAGTCGAAAATCACGCGACGGCCGTACCGGGGGTGGGGGAGCCCGGCACGGCACGACGTGCGAGCTACGTGGTGGGGTGGACTCGCCGGGTGGGGTGGATCTGGAAGCGAGTCCGTTCCGATACACGAGATAAACAGTAATAAATCTGCGAGTAGTTGCAGAAATATCCGGCAGTCGAAATCGAACGCGGTCGGTTCGTTCGACGACGGTAAAACGACGCGACCGAGCAGTCGGTCAATTCCGGGCCGGCGTGACCGACACGCGAGTCGCCGACGGATTCAGTCGCCGAGGCCGTAACACCGACTGCCGGTCGCGGGTCGGTCTCGAGCGTCCGATGCTGGGCGCGTCGTGATCGTCGTTCCACAGTCGGGACAATCGTAGGTGACGCCGTCGTCGGTGCGTCGGTGACACCAGTCACCGCTAATGTGGCTTTCGTGGCCGCACTCGTAGCAGTACAGTCGCGTCTTGGACCGGTCGGAGGGACGGCTGTCCGGGTTCGGGGAGGTCATTACTCGAACCGAGGGGCTGGACACCAAAAACAGTGTCGCACTGCTGATGGATGGTGTGCATACCCGAACGTGTGAGGGAGCCATACTGCCGAACCAGAGTCTCCCATGGACCATCACAACAATAGACCATTCACTCAGTATCGTGATATATAATGGTCGATCAGCGATCGATTTCGGTTCGAAAGCGCTCTCGAGACCGCCGATCTCGATTCGCTGCTCGAGGACGACGCTGCGGAGTTCATCGCGCATGGCATCGACGGATCGTCGAGCGCCACGGCGTTCGAGCGAGCGAAGCGAGCTCGTGCTCGGCAGACTCGCTGAGTGAGTCTGCCGGCGGCGAGATTAGCGTCGACTCCGAGGCGGAAGCGGGAACGATGTTCAGCGTAACGCTACCGGCAGTGGAAGACGACTGACCACGAACAGGGGGTCAGCTCTCAGCCGGATCGCGGACGATCGCGAACCAGAACTCCTCGACGGCGTCGACGAACGAGATGAAATCCTCGCGTTCGACCGGCTTTTCGACGTAAAACTCCGCGTCGAGGCCGTGAGATTTGACGATTTTCGTTCCGACTGTCGAACTTGTTAACACGGCGACGGGGATCTCGCTCAGTTCGGGCTCGCCCTCGAGTTCGGAGAGGATGCTGTCACCGTCGGTATCGGGGAGCTGTGGCTCGAGGAGGATGAGGTCGGGCCGCGGCGCGTCGGCGTATGGGTCGCGTTGGTGAACGAAGTCCAGCGCGGCCGCACCGTCGGTGACGGTGTGGACGGTGTTCAGGAGATTCGCGTCCGCGAAGCTCTCGGTAAAGAGCCGGCAGTCGCCGGGGTTCGGCTCGACGAGGAGGATGTCGATCACGTCGTCGAGCCCCTCCGATTCGTGCGTCATGCGTCCGCTACGTCTCGCTTCGACAAAACGACGTGGATTCGCCCGATGCTGGCACACAAGTTGGCGATAGTAAGCTTTTCGCAGACTCCGAGCCCGGCGGCGAGGCGACATCTCGGTCGTGCGACCGCTGTCGACCGATAGCACAATGCGGGGCCCAGATTTAGTGCGTTTGGGAGCGTAGCCCGCGGTATGAGCGAGACACGATCGACGACTGACGGCTCGCCGATCCCGGTTCGAACGGCCGGGCTCGCCGCCGCGCTCGGCGTGTGGGTTCTCTGGTCGGGCGTCGTACTAACCGGACACGGCACGATCATCCTCAACAACTTCCTGGTCGGTGCGGCGATCGCCGCCGGCGGGGCGTTCGCGGCTGCCTGGCCCGACGGCGGTCCACTGCCCGCCGTCGCCGTCCCCGTGCTCGTCGCCGTACTCGGCATCTGGATTGCCGCCGCGCCGTTCGTCCTCGCGGCCGGTAGCGACCTGTTACTCTGGAGCAACGTCATCGCCGGACTCCTCGTCGCGGTGCTGGCCGCCGGCAGCGTCTACGGAAGCTGGCAGCTAACGCAGTCGACGGCGACTCGAGCGTGATCGAACCGCTCGAACCCGCCCGAATCGCCGTCGATCGGTGCAGGTGACCGGTGTCCTTTTCCCGCCTCACCGAGTTGATTCCACCGTCAGGCGAGGGTGGGAACACCGGTTACGATAGAAACTGACTCCCCTCGTACGAACGCTGCCCGAGAGTTACCCGACGTCTGTCGCGAGCGACGCCGATAGCGCTTTCCAGCGAGTGGCCGTCCGCTCACCGATCAATCCAGATCCGAGTATGAGCCGATCCACACACGAGCCAACGACAGACCACGAGTCCACGACAGACGTTCTCGGTCTCGAGAACGAGTTCGAATCGCCACCGCCGAGTTCCGAATTCAGCGGCTCCACGGGACCGGTCGCCGAACACGACTCCTACGACCACCTCGCGCTCGTTTACGAGTCCCGCGAGGCGCAACTCGAGACCGTCGTCCCCTTCATCGAAGCCGGCCTCGAGCGTAACGAACGCTGTCTCTATATCGCTGCCGAAAACGACACCGAGACGGTTCTCGAGGCGTTTCGCAGCGCCGATACCGACGTCGACGTCGATGCCGCACTCGAGTCGGATGCGTTCTCGATCTATTCCGCTACCGAGACGTATCTCGAGGACGGTCGCTTCGACGCCGAAGAGATGATCGCGTTTCTGGACGACGTCATCGCCGACGCCGACGGCGTACGGATTACCGGTGAGATGTCGTGGGTGCTGGATGCGGCGCCGGGTCTCGAGGAACTCATGCGATACGAGGGGCGACTCAACCAGTTGCTCCCCGACAGGGACGTCATCTCGCTCTGTCAGTACGGTCGGGATCACTTCCCGCCCGAAGCGATTCAGGACGTCATCGAGACCCATCCACATCTCATCTACGACGGCACCGTCTGTCGAAACTTCTACTACACGCCGCCCGAGGAGTACTTCGGTCCCGAGCAACCGGAGCGGCGGATCGATCGGATGATGGGAACGCTCGTCGATCGAACCGAAGCACGCGCCGAATTACACGCGCACCGACGCCAACTCCAGCGACAGAACGAAATCGCGGGCGATCCCGATCGCTCGTTCGACACGAAACTCCAGGAGCTGTTCGAACTCGGTTGCGAGCGGTTCGATCTCGAACTCGGTGCACTCGCCCGCGTCGACCCCGACACGGACACGTTCGAGATCGAAGCCGTCAGCGACGATCACGATCGCTTCGAACCGGGCGCCGAACTCCCGCTATCGGAGACCTACTGCACCGCCACGACCGCCATCGAGGCGACCGGGGCCGTCACCGATCCCGAAGTCGAGGGGGACGACGTGTCCGTCTACCGCGAACTCGGTCTCGAGGCGTATCTCGGAACGTACATCGAGGTCGACGGCGGTCCCGATCGAACGTTTTTCTTCGTCGACAGCGACGGCCGCGATCGACCCTTTACCGACGACGAACTCACCGTCCAGCAGTTACTCGGCCAGTGGATCAAGTACGAACTCGAGCGAGAACACCGCGACCGTCACCAGCAGACTCTTTACGAAATCGCAGCCGACCTCGAGCGCTCGGTCGAGGAAAAGCTCCGGGATCTGCTCGACCTTGGTCGCGAGCGGTTCGGCCTCGAATTCGGCGGAATCGCACGCGTCGATCCGGCGACGGACACCCTCGAGGTCGAATCGGTCTGTGGTGATCACGACCGGATTACCCCCGGATCGACGGTTTCCCTCTCGGAAACGTACTGTCGATCGACCGTCGAGGACCCGGACGTCATCGACGTCACCGAGCCGAAAGCCTGCGGGTTCGAAGACGCGCTCATCTACGACGAGTTCGGTATCGAGACCTATCTCGGCACGTGTATCGAACTCGAGGACGCGCTGGACCGGACGGTGTTTTTCCTCTCGACCGACGAACGCGACCGCCCCTTCTCCGAGGCCGAACGGACGTTCCTGCATCTGATGGGGCAGTGGGTCGCCTACGAACTCGAGCGCGAGCAACGCGAGCAAGCGCTCGAGGAGTCCAACGAACGCTTAGAACAGTTCGCCTACGCCGCGAGCCACGACCTCCAGGAGCCCCTGCGGATGATCACGAGCTACCTGCAGCTGATCGAGCGACGACACGGCGACGCACTCGACGACGACGGCGAGGAGTTCCTCGAGTACGCCGTCGACGGCGCCGAGCGGATGCGCGAGATGATCGACGGCTTGCTCGAGTACTCCCGTATCGAGACCCGCGGCGAGCCGTTCGAACCGGTCGACCTCAACGACGTCCTCGAGGGTGTCCTCGAGGACTTGCAGTTCCGCATCGAGGAACACGACGCGGAGATCACGACCGCGGAACTGCCGCGCGTCGAGGGCGATGCGAGCCAGTTGCGCCAGGTGTTCCAGAACCTGCTGACGAACGCGATCACCTACAGCGGCGACGAGCCGCCGCGGATTCGCGTCGACGCCGACAGACGGGGCAACGAGTGGATCGTCTCGGTCGAAGACGACGGGATCGGCATCGATCCGGCGGATCAGGAACGCGTGTTCACGGTCTTCGACCGACTCCACAGCCGCGAGGAGTACGACGGGACGGGGATCGGCCTCGCGCTGTGTGAGCGGATCGTCGAGCGCCACGGCGGCGAGATCTGGCTCGACTCCGAACCCGGCGAGGGAGCGACGTTCTCGTTTACGTTACCGGTGACGCAGTGAGGCGACTTCTGTCCGATCGGAGCGTCGCCGCACTGACTGGTCCGATCGCCTGAGCGCAGCTATATAGTCGCGAGGCCCCTACTATTCACGATGATGCCCCGGTTTCCAGTACGAACGGATCGGTCCGTCGCCGACGGTTCGGACCGAACCCGCTCACGCGTCGATAGCAGGTCGGCTCTCGAGCGCCAGGACGTGCGCCTTCGAAACGTAGCCGCGCGCGTAGAGCGAACCGAGTCTCGGCTGGCGTTGCTGGAGAATACGCTTCGCGGGATCGCCCGCGAGACGGGCGTTGCGATCGGCTGCCCGTGTGATCGCTGCGATCGAAGTTACGTACTGATCGCCGACGGGATGATGACGTGTCCCGTCTGTGGTTACCGACAGTCGCTGTGAACGCGCTCGCGGTCGCTCAGCGAGCGCACCACCCGGAAAACGTGTCACAGCCGCCCTGTAGTCCCTGTCGGCCGAGCACCGAACTCGGACGGATACTGGTTAGCAATCCACAATATTATATCTTACTGGCGTGTTCGGTCGATGAAAATGCGGTCGGGGACGGACCCGGCCGTCTCGTCGCCCGCGGGTCAGCGGCGACGACTCTCAGCGGAGGCGAAGAGTCACGGGAATTGGGTGGCGGGAAAGGCTACCGGAAACCCAACGGGTCTATACGTCTCCGTGGTGCATCCCGGTGATGACCACGGTCGTCGAACTCGAGATTCCAGCAACTAGTCTCGGCGCCGCTCGAACCTTCGATCGCGTGCCGACGTTCGAGTTCGAAATCGGCGGCATGATCGGGGATACGCCCCCGCTGGTCTGGGTCAGCGGACCCGACCGAGAGACCGTTCGGAACGCACTCGAGTCGGATCCGTCGGTCGACGTTCTCGCGATGTTGGCCGGGGAGTCCCACCGAGACCAGCCGAAACGGACGGCTTCCGATTCCGGCCACGAGGGACCGCAGGATCGGTGGCTGTTTCGCCTCGAGTTCGGCGCGGAGAACAAACTGTTCGAACGCATCGTCGCGGAAAACGACGGGGCGATCCTCGAGGCGACCGGCGAGGACGGCACGTGGTCGGTAACGTTGCTCTTTCACGACCGAGCGTCGCTTTCGGAGTGTTACGGACTGTTCGAGCAGTACGGCTTCGAGATGAACGTCACCCGCCTGACGGGCATCGACGACGTCGCCAGCGCGCAGACGCCGCTGACCCGGACGCAGTACGAGACGATCTGTAAGGCCCACGAACTCGGCTACTTCGATATCCCGCGACAGATCACGCTCAAGGAACTCGCCGCGGAACTCGATGTCTCCCATCAGGCGCTCTCCGAACGTCTCCGTCGTTGCCAGGCCGCCCTCGTTAGCTCGCAGCTCACCGACGAGATGACGCCGACGGCGATCGATCCGTGACGCGGTGACTCGAACGACGGCATGCGAGGGCAAAATGTTTCAGACGGAAACGTCTCATGGACAGATAGAGATACAACGAGGATATGTTTCGCAAACTGCCATTTTAACTTGTAGGTTTCAACCACCAGAGAGAGTACGAAGAAGTTTACACCAATAACTAGCTTTATTATTGGACAGTGCGTTACTATCGATGTCGGCAGAGTGCCGACTCGAAGAGACACCCCGCGATAAGATGCGCTGGTGGATCACTCGTGCTCAATCACGGCGGTCACTCGTGGCTGTGTGACCGCTTTTTGCCGCTCACAACCGTCGTCGTGTTGCAATCGAACTGTCGTCGATTCCTCGTTTCCGACTGTCAGGTTCGAGAGACGACCAAGATACTTAACCGCTCCTGACGGAGATAGCTACGACGATGGCGGATACCGTGACCCACGGCGACCACTCCGACGGGCGACAGTCGGCGACAGCGTCCGGGCCAGCCGAGGACGCCGCCAAACTCGAACCCGACGACATCTACCACATTCTCCAGACCAGTCGCCGACGGCACGTCCTCGAGTATCTCCGAATCGGAGACGAGCCGATGACGCTGCGAACGCTCGCCGAGCGAATCGCGGCCCGCGAGCACGGAACGACCGTCGAGAACCTGACCTCGAGTCAGCGCCAGCGCGTCTACATCTCGCTGTATCAGTCGCACCTGCCGAAACTCGACACCCGCGGAATCGTCGAGTACGACAAGGACCGCGGAACCGTCGAATCGACGCCGCTCGCGGCGGAGTTCGACCCCTATCTGACCGGACTCGACGAGTCGTCGCCGGATCCGTGGCTCGTTCGCTACGCGGCGACGGTCGGCTGTTGCGGACTCGTTCTCGCGGCGATCGGCGTCGGACTGATTCCGCTCTCGTGGGCGCTCGCCGCCGTGCTCGTCGTCGTGACGTTCGCCACCGTGACGGCCGGCCACGCCTACACGGAGCTCTCGACGGCCTAACAGTTCTCGGCGGCGTAACTCTGGAGTGGCCGACGATACCGGACAGTCGTACCCGTCGCATCGCGACGACCGGACGAGAGACGGCTCGAGGACGCGACGAACTCGACGAGGAAGAGACGACGATCCGGAACTGTAACGACGACCGTCAATCGGCGCGGGAACCGGATGCCGTCGCGTTCGTCGTCGCATCCGCGCTCGACTCGAGCGAGTGTCGCTCGAGGACGCGGTGTGCGTAGAAGACGACGGAGAAGTCTTGCGGGCTCGGAATCGCACAGGCGAGCCAGCCGACCGCGATCGCCAGCAAGATCGGCGAGTCGGCGGGTACGGTCCCGCTGAGTCCGGTCACGAAGACCGGAACGGCCAAGAGTAACGGCGCGAGCGCCGCGGCGCGGAGGGCGTGCGGTGACTCTCGGCCGGTCGGGTGGGGTTGGACGACCGCCAGCGGCGGACTGGAGAGCAGCCCACCTTCGGCGTCGGTCCGTCGCGGGAAGTACGAGATGGTGTGGTCGATACCGAAGAGCCGCAAGACCTGCGCGTGGGCCAGTTCGTGGGCGATCAGCCCGCCGACTACGGCAACCGCAAGCGCCGGCGCGGCAACGAGCAGATCTGTTTCGATCATGGAGGGGACGTGAGTGGAACACCAGCACGATCGACCCGAATCGGGTCGAATCCGTTCTCACGCACTCGATTGGACGAATCGGGAACGGAAGGAATTCCGGATTTACCTGTGGGAGTATTAAGTCCGTCCAAGTCGCGCCGCCGCGAGATCGACCGAACGCCGCCAGCGGACCGGCGCCACAGAGCCAAGCGAATGGGCGGAGCCACCGTTAAGTACTGTGGTGTGGTATCACCACCCATGTCACCGACTGAGACGCTCGAGTTCGGCCACGCGGACCGCAAAGCGATTTACGAGTACGTCGAACGACACGGCGCGGTCGATCCGGACGATGCACAGGCGGCGTTGAAAATCGACCCGAGCGGCTTCCGTCATCACGTCGCGCTGCTCAAGCGAGACGACCGGCTGGAGGAAGACGACGGGCGACTTCGGGTGACGATCGACGCCGGCGCCGAAGAGGAGTACGTCGCCGAGGAACTCGAGTTTCACATTCGGCCGGCCAGACAGGAAGATCTCTCGGGCGTCGTCGGCGCGATCAGACAGGTTACAGAAGAGAAAACGTACATCGAAGCCGAGAGCGTCGCCGACGAGATCGACCACGAGAACGCCTTGCTCCGGCACAACGAGCTCAAATCGCGGATGTTCTTCGTCGCGACCGTCGAGGACGAGGTCGTCGGCTGGGTTCACCTCTTCGCGCCGGAACTGGAGAAACTCTCTCACACCGCCGAACTCACCGTCGGCGTCCTGGATGAATACCGCGGGTACGGCATCGGTTCACACCTGCTCTCGCGGGGCCTCGAGTGGGCCGGCGCGAACGGCTACGAGCGGGTTTACCAGAGCGTCCCCGCGAGCAACGAGGACGCCATCGCCTTCCTCGAGGAACACGACTGGGAGACCGAAGCGATTCGCGAGGACCACTACAAACTCAACGGACACTACGTCGACGAGGTGATGTTAGCGATCGAACTCTGAGCGTCGTCTCGGTTTACCATCTCGATAGAACGTGTCGATTTCCAGACTGTCGGCTTTATAGTACAGTCTGTACAACGCAGTTGTATGCGTTTCACTACCCCGACACGGCTCGGTCACGAGCGTGAGGGGTTGGGGGAAGCGACCGCAATCATCGTCGCGATGGGGATCGCGCTGTCGGTCGCTGGCATCGTCCGGACGCTGTCTATTCCGGCCTCACAGCCGGTACTGGCGTTCGAACTGTTCGTCTCGCTGCTCGTTCCGACCGGACTGGCGACGGGTGGCTACTGGCTGGCAAATCGAGACGTTTCTCGAGACGTCCGCTGGCAGGTCGCGACTCGCGTCTCGATCGGGATCGTCGTCGCCTGCGCGCTCGGCATCTGGCTGATCGCTTACATCGCTCTCGAGGGCGGAACGATCCACGACCCGCTGTCGCTGACGACGACGCTCGCGGCCGTCGGCGGCGCAACCGGCTTCGTCACGGCCGTCCGAGAGGAACCCGACGTCGTTTCGCCCGGTCCGGTCGGTCCGGATCGCGACTCGAGTTCGGACGACGAATCGGCGGACTCCGAAGGCGAGTCAGACGCTAACGGACACGATCACGCGGCCGCCACCGTGTCGGAAGTCGCCCGGCCCAAGGAGGGGCGTGGCACCGAACTGACCGTCGAACGACCGACGGCAGCCGCTGCCACCGCCGCCACCGCCGCACCCACCGGTACGGTCACCTCCGCAACCGAACGCGAACCGTCGACCGCCACGATCGACGTCGTCGCGACGAGCGACGTGACGGCCGCAGCCGAAGGAGAGTCGACCCAGAGCGGTCGCGGTCCATCATCGTCACCGTCACGGTCACCAGAACCGACGACCGACGACACGTCTCCGTCGGCGAACGCATCCGGCTCGTCGACCGCCGTCTGGCAGGACACCGACCCCGCGGGACGAACCGCTGCGCCCGCGCAACCGGCCCACCCGGCCGCACGCGAAGCGTTCGCCGAGTTCGACGCTGGCGACGACGACACCGTCGAAACCGAAGCGGATCGACCGGACGCCGACTCGGTTGTTCCGGCACCCGAACCCGGTCTCGAGGCCGCCACGGACGTCCCGTCGACCGTGGAGTCGACCCTCGAGGTACTCGCAGCCGAGCGCGCCCGCCTCGCACTCGCCGTCCTCTATCACGAGTGGGACGACGGGGCGCGGCCGGTCGACGAACTCGCTCGCGACGTGTCGGCGCACACGGATGCCGATACCGATGCCGACGCCGTCGCCGTCGCCCTTCGACACACGACGCTGCCGGCGCTGCAGGACCTCCGCGCCGTCGACTGGGAGCCGTACGCGGACCGCGTCTCGGCCCCGGAACACGCTGTCTTCGAAGAAGGCGTCCGCGAAGCGTCGGTCCTGCTCGAGTCGTTCGAGCCCGGAACCCGCTGAAGACCGTCCGACGAGCGGATTGCGGTGGCTTCTACAATAGTTAGGAAGGGCGAGTGCCCCGCCCCACCGTGCGCGGGGTACTTCACGCCGGACTCTCCTCTTGCTCGGCCAGTTCGAACAGCCGTTCGTACCCCTCGCCGTCGGGGAGCTGTCGGCGAATCCCCTCGAGTTCGCCGCCGGTAGTGGCCTCCTCGAGGAAGCGCCCGAGTTCGTCGGGAAGCTGGGCGCCGAGGTTCTCGGCTTCGCCGGGCTGGATGCGCTACGCGAGCGTCGTCAGCGTCGCCCGGGAGATGCTCAGTGCGGCCTCTCGGGAGTCAAGCTGTGCGCGCTGTTGGACCTCGCCGATGAAGTCGTCGTACTGCACGGACGACAGTGATGTCGTAACGTGGAAAGTCGTGCTCCCTTCAACCGAAGGGCTCACGCCTCGTCTTCGACCGCCGGCGACTCACCCGCCTCGTCGTCTTCGGCCGGACCGTGTTGCCCCCAGAACCCGTCGTACTTGCGGACCACGACGTCGCCGTCCACCCGCGTCTGGCACGACAGCCGAAGGCCCGAATCGGGGTCGTGGGGTGGAATCGAGAGTCGGCGGCGCTCGGCCGCCGTCGGCTCGCTGACCGCGCCCTCGATGGCGACGGCGCAGGTGCCACAGGTTCCGTGTCCGCGGCAGTTGAGGTAGTTCGCGCGACCGTTGTGGGGCGATTCATCCGCCTCGAGGAGGACGTCGCGAAGGATTCGGCCGCGGTCGCACTCGATCTCCCGTCCGCGAAAGTCGATCGTCGGCATACCGGTTGCCACCATCTCCAGACGCTTCGTTCTTGGCCGCCCACCGGTCTCGCGCTCGCTGGCGGACCGCGTCTGGCCCGTCGAACCGAAAGGCAATTTTGGCCAACGGGAGTACCGCTTCCTATGCTTTCGATTGCGCTTGCCGGAAAGCCGAACGCCGGCAAGTCCACGTTCTACACCGCGGCGACGATGGCCGACGTCGACGTCGCCAACTACCCCTTCACGACCATCGACGCCAACCGCGGCGTCAGCTACGTCCGAACCGAGTGCCCTTGCCTCGAGCGCGAGGAGCGCTGTAACGCCGACGACTGCGAGGACGGCAAGCGCTACGTCCCGATCGAACTGATCGACGTGGCCGGGCTCGTGCCGGGCGCCCACGAGGGGAAGGGACTCGGCAACCAGTTCCTCGACGAGCTCACGAACGCCGACGTGATCGTCAACGTCATCGACGCCTCCGGCGGCACCAACGAGAAGGGCGAACCCGTCGATATCGGTACGCACGATCCCCTCGAGGACATCGACTTCGTCGAGGAGGAGATGGACCTCTGGCTCGCGGGCATCGTCGAGAACAACTGGGAGTCCGTCGAGCGAAAGTCCCGCTCGCCCGATTTCGACATCGACGACGTCCTCGCTGACATGCTCTCGGGCTTTGGCGCCTCGCCGACCCAGATCGCCAAGGTGCTTCGCGAACTGGATTATCCCGAGGACCCGATCCAGTGGGAGGACGACCACCGCGAGGAACTCGCCCGACTGGTCCGCGAGCGCACCAAACCGATCGTCGTCGCCGCGAACAAGATCGACGTTGCCCCCGATGAGCACGTCGAAACGCTGCTCGAGCTCGATAAACCCGTGATCCCGACCACCGCGGAGGGCGAACTCGCCCTGCGTCGGGCCGCGGACAACGGTCTGGTCGACTACGACCCCGGCGACGAGAGCCTCGAGATCGGCGACGACGTCAGCGACGCCCAGCGAGAGGCCCTCGAGGGACTCGCGTCGTCGATGGCCGAACACGGCGGCACGGGCGTCCAGGGCGCGCTGAACTACGCGGTCTACGACCTGCTCGAGCACCTCACCGCCTACCCCGTCGAGGACGCCTCGAAGTGGTCCGACGGCAGCGGGAACATTCTGCCGGACGCGTTCTTGCTTCCCGACGGTTCGACGCCCGTCGACCTCGCCTACGCCGTCCACTCCGACATCGGCGACGGCTACCTCCACGCCGTCAACGCGAAAACGAGCCGAGAGGTGGGTGAGGAGTACGAACTCGATGAGGGTGACGTGATCAAGATCGTGAGTACTAATTGACAATAAACACACATATTTCTACCTACTATCGCCGAGAGAACTGTTCTGTACTGGAGGCACAAGTATTGACCATACGAGTAGTATTACTGATTCGTCGAAAAACTCTCCCACTCTCGATATTTACCGACGCCAATAACGAGTAACACGACTCCAACAGCGATCCCTGCAAATCCGAATACTCCTGTCGATTCTGCTGAATCAAGGATCGCCATAGAACCGAAGAGAAGACCTGATAACCCTAAAATCACCGCACCCACTCCAAACCGTTTCGCTTGTTCCATGGGTCAAGTACTGACGCCGATCTTCAAGTTACTTTTCAAGAAACACTGAAAGATGCCAAACTTGGACCGAGAGTGAATATGCGCATCGACGGGATCGAGATACGAATTATACGTTGTGTACACTGTGTGTACTCAGAACTAGTAATCAAGACCGTGAGTACAAATTGACAGTAATATATGTCATAGCAGAATTTCCATCGAGTCAGCAGAAACTGAACGTCCTACTCAGATCCTATCAGAAGATGCTTGCTTAACGTAGAGCATAGATGTAACACAATGAAGTTAATCACATTTCGAATTAATTGAATGGATAGGGCTATGTGACTATGAACTCGTTGCGTAACATACCGTTGTGTCGCGTAGAATCCAGTCACAGAGACCCAGTGAACGGACCGAAGGAGAATATCGGCTCGGAATGATCCCGGTCAGCGATGGCCACCGTGCCGAAGCGCTTCTTCTGTTCGCTCATTGAAGCTGTCAAACTCACGCCTCGCCCTGTCTGGAAGGTCCGCTTGGGGTGCTCGAAGGGCAGGCTCAGTGTCCTCATCGTATTCTGGCCAACCGACGATCACACGCCCAACCATCCCCGTTTCTTCGTGGGTCCGGTGGTGACCATGGTGGCCTCGACCGCGGTCGGGTCCGTGACCATGTTCGACGACTGTACAACCGTAGTCGTACACTCCTGACTCCTCAAAGGTTCGTTCGAACGTTTCTCCTTCCGTTCGGTACAGGTCGCTCGCCCAGGGATGGGTATCCTCCGGAATCCGACGTTCAGTGGAAGACGGGAGTAGATTACTGTTATCCGGGTGGTACGCTACAGTGTCATGCGCGCCACTTTCGAGATACCACGTGACTGCTCCTCCCTCTTCGATGTGAACGACGTGTGGGACGAAGTGGTGCGTATCCTCGTCCGATTCCATGCTCACCTCAATACTTGCCTCTGGATGGCCGAGTTCGTGGTCGTGATCGTGGTTGTGATCGTCACCGGAATTAGAGGTATCATCGTTCCCCTCGTCATCAGCCCCACCAAGAGGTTGCGAACCGCTACTATTCACACATCCCGCAACAGCAGTTATCGCCGTTGCGCCACCAAGTGCGAGGACATGACGCCGTGTTGGTATATGGTTGTTCATCAGTTTTCGTCTCGGGTTTGTAGTTTTCGTCGCCGCTGTTCGAACTCCTCGTCGGAGAGGTCACCACGAGCGTACGCGTTGCGCAACTCTTCGAGTGCCGGATCGGTTTCACGGCTGGCAGGCGAACGCACCGCCCGGTACAGGAGGGATCCGATCCCGACGATAACGGCGAGAAATATCACCCACATCAGGAGTGGAGCCCACGTCGCGCCCGTTCCGTTCCACATTCCGCCGTTCCACATGTGGCCTCCGCCCCAGAACCACATCATGGGCATGACGAGTGCCATCATGAGAAGCGGCAGAAGTACGATCACGGTAATGATAATGAGCGCCGTCTGGAGGAGGGTGTCATCCGAAGACATACTGGATAGAACAATCTACGACCCTATAAGGCCGGCTTGAATTCCCGGATGAACGGAATGCTGCCCAGAGAGATCAATAGGAACGAAGAGAATTCAACGAATTCGATCTTCGATCTTCGGAGCCCACTGTGAAAGTTGCTCGATGGGGAGTCCTCGCTAACTCCGTTCAGCCGGCTACTTCGGGGACCCTCTTCGTCGTCAAATCACACGAGCCATCGACGAGTCGATGGAAGATCGGGATTCTATACATATTGGGTTCCGTCCCGAACCAGATAGATGAGATGAAGGGTTGAATGGGTAACAGTTATAGCTCGATGTTCCCCAGCCGCGTCGAGTTCGTAATGACCGAGATACTCGAGGTGATCATCGCGGCGACGGCGATCACCGGGTGGAGCAGCCCGAAGAACGCGATCGGGATCGCCACCATGTTGTAGATGAACGCCCAGAAGAGGTTCTGCTTGATTTTCTGGAAGATCTTCTCGGACAGCGTAAACGCGTCGACGAGCGCGTCGAGCGACCCACGGACGAGGCTGACGTCGCTGGATTGGATTGCGATGTCGGTCCCTGTGCCGATGGCAACACCGACATTTGCCTGTTTGAGCGCGGGCGCGTCGTTGATTCCATCCCCGACCATTCCGACCTTGTTCCCCTCGTCCTGGAGTTCGCTGACCTTGTCGATCTTGTCTTGTGGGAGGACACTGGCCATCACCCGATCGGGATCGATATCGACCTGCTCGGCGATCGCGTGGGCGGTCCGCTCGTTATCGCCTGTAATCATCCACGTCTCGACGTCGCGCTCGTGAAGTTCTGCGATGGCCTCGACGGAGCCTTCCTTGATTGTGTCGGCAGTACTCACAAGTCCGGCCGGTTCGTCTTCGAGCCCGACGATAACTGTGGTCTTCCCCTCCTGTTCGAGTTCGTGCAGCTGGTCGTCGATGCCGGGCGGAAGTTCCACGCCGAGTTCGTCTTCGAAGAACCTCACGTTGCCGACGGAAACCGCTCGCCCGTCCACGTTCGCCTTGATTCCCTTCCCAGGGACGCTCTCGAACTCCTCGGGCTCCGACAGCTCGATTCCTTCTTCCTCGGCGTACTCGATCGACGCTTCACCGATGGGGTGCTCGCTTCCGCGTTCGGCAGACGCTGCGAGCCTGATGAGTTCTCGCTCGTCGATCACGGCCTCGTCGGCTGGATCCGCCGCGGCACTGCCACCGTCGGGACTGACGCCCCCATCAGTAGCATTCGGACCGCCAGGCCGAACGACGACGTCGGTGACCGAGTGATCGCCTTGGGTGATGGTCCCGGTTTTGTCGAGGACGACGATGTCGAGGTCCTTCATCGTCTGAATAGCCTTGCCGTCGCGGAAGAGGATCCCGTTCTCGGCGGCCTTGCCCGTCCCAGCCATCAGCGCCGTCGGCGTCGCAAGTCCGAGGGCGCAGGGACAGGAGATCACGAGGACGGCGACGGCCGCGAAGATCCCAAGCGTCAGCGGATCGAGCGTGAGGTCAACCCAGGGGAGGTACGGTGCCCCGAGGCTGGCAACGGCCTCCATTGCGCCAGGGAGTTGCCACCAGAGGAGGAACGACAATCCGGCCATAACGAGCACCGCCGGAACGAAGTAGTTCGTGATACGGTCGGTGAGCCCCTGGATCGGTACCTTGCTTCCTTGGGCCTCCTCGACGAGTTCGACGACCTCCGAGAGGAAGGTATCGTCACCGACCTTCGTCGCTTCGACTTTGAGTCGGCCCGCACCGTTCACCGTCGCGCCGATGACGTCGTCGCCCTCGTCCTTGCTCACGGGATCGGATTCGCCAGTCACCATCGACTCGTCGACGTTACTCCGCCCCTCGACGACGACGCCGTCGACAGGGATTTTCTCGCCGGGCCGGACGACCAGCACGTCACCGACGTCGACCTCGTCAACGGGCACTTCGACTTCGTCACCGTCACGTAGAACGCGCGCCGTCTCGGCCTGCATGGACATCAGGCCCTCGATCGCGGAACTCGCTCGTCCCTTGGCCCGGTGTTCGAGGTAGGTTCCGACGTTGTGCGACGCCATAATCATCGCACCGACGCCGGCGTAGTTCTCCATCGGTGTCACGAAGACGAGCACTCCAGTTATCCACGCGACGACCGTCCCGACCGCGATCAGCGCGTGCATGTTGAACACGCCATTTTTGAGGCCGCGGTATGCCGCCGAGTGGGTCCGCAGGCCGTAGTAGAAGACGACGATCGTGGCGAAGATGAACATCAGGACGTCGATCTGAAAGCCCGTCAGGACGTCCAGCGGCGTCCACATGAAGACCATCAGGAGAACGATGGGCGACGTGACGATCCAGGACCGAATGCCCAGTCGGCGAAGCTTCTGGATTTCTTCTTCGTCTTCCATCTCCTGTTCTTCATCGAGCAGTTCTTTTTGAACGCCGTAGCCGGCGTCCTCGACGGCTTCCACGAGCTCATCGGCAGGTACGTCCGGGTCGTGTTCGACGTCCGCACGCTCCGTAGCGAAGTTGACCGACGCGTCTTCCACCCCCTCGACGTCGCCCAGACTGTCTTCGATCGTCGAGGCACACGTCGTACACGACATCCCCGTCAAGGACAGGTCGGTTTGTTCTAACTCTGATTGTTCGTCTGCCATTATGGGCACACCTCCTGGAGAGCTTCGTAGCCGGCTGATTCAACGGCCGCCGTGAATTGTTCGACGGAGGCGTCGATGTCGTGACGAATCGTTGCTCGGTCAGCGCCACCGTCGACCGTCACCGCTTCGCCTCCGCCGACATCTTCGAGGGTCTCCGCTATCGTTGTTGCACACGACGTCCAACCCATTCCCGTGATGCTCAGGTGTGTTGTGCTCTGACTCATGATTTCAGTTGCTGTAAACGGGATAGGTGGGCGCATATCCACCCTTTGCTCCCATGCGCTGGGAATTTTTCAACGGTCAAGATACTCGATTCGCCTCTGACTCTCGTCACTATCCCCCCGATCGGCAGGGGATAGGCCGTCTCGAGTATTCGGGCATGGTTGAACTGGATGGTTGGTCCGGTCATGTTCTCACATCTGGAATATACGAGGGCCTCTTTGATGCGATTTGTTGTTATAATGACCCGACTATGCGGTGGGTCAACTCTAATAATCGAAAGTGACTCAGTCGGAGGAAATTCGCCTCAGAGGCGTGATATCGTTCGAGTTGATGCCGTCCTTTCAGGTCGTCTCGGAACCTCCTGTTCTGGTCATAGGGCAGTCTTGATATCGGTGAGCACGGTGATCGTGGCGATCAACGCACGGTTCCACAGCAAGCAAACAACGAAATTTGACCGCCGTGGTAAATTATATTCCAAACTCCAAACTCAGAATTATGGTGCTTCCTTAGTCACAAATCGCTTGAAGGAGGGCGGAGTACATCTACAAATGTCGTTAGGGGAATGAATCGGCCGACGGCTGAGAGGCGAGTCGAGACGCGCGATCAACAGAGGTATCAAAGATGATTGCTTCGATCGCCGAAACGGCCGTCGAGGGGGTGATTCTTGCCGCGGATTTCTTCTGGCAGGCGTTCTGGGCATTGATGCTCGGATTCATGATTTCCGGAGCCATCCAGGCGTTCGTGTCCAAAGAAGGGATGGTCAACTACATGGGCAAACCGAACGCGAAATCGGTTCTCTACGCGATGGGGTTCGGTACTGCCTCGACGTCCTGTTCGTTCGGCGACATCGCTGCGACGAAAACACTGTTATCTTGATTGGTATTCTCTGGGTTTCTTCCAGCTCAGCGACCCCACGTTGTATCCGTTATCTTTGAGTTTGCCGAGGCTGTTGATGTTGTCGCGGATGCGCTCGACAGCTTTCTGCAGGACGGTGGAGTACACCTTGTTCAGGTCGAGCCACCAGTCTTTCAGTCCTGGTATCGTGTCCCGGACCATCCAGACGCGTTGCCGGATGGTGCCCGCGTCTTCGGGGATTTTGTTGAATTCGCGGAGCGCGTGGTTGTAGAGTTGTCGTACGGTGTCGCGCTGCCAGTCCATCGCCACGCGTTGCTCCTCAGTTGGGAAGAGTCGGAAGCGCGGACTGTACAGCATGCGACGTGCTTACGGCTACGTCTTATCGATAGTTGAGGATTCTGATTGGAGTCGTTTGCAACTCGTGCGGGCGCTGTATCCCCGCCCTACTCGCTCACTCCGCTTCGCTCCGTTCGTTCCTTGAGGACGGGGGCTTAGCGTCCTCATTTGCAGCTAAAAAACTGCTCCCGCTCTCGCTACTCGACGTAGCGGTACTTCCGCTCGCCCATCCGGCCCCAGCCGTCGAAGACGAATTCGGACTCGGGGGCGGTGAACTCCTCGACGTCGACATCCATATCGTGGTTGTGAACGTCGTGAACTTCCTCGTAGTCCGCCCAGCTCATGTCGTAGCGGGCCTCGAGTTGAGACTCAACGTTCAGCGCCTCGATTTCGTCCTCCCAGCCGTCCTGGACGACTTCGGAGTGGATCTCCGCCTGCGCGCCGCTGCCGTAGGAGCCGACGAGCAGACGTTCGCCGGTCATGTCCCGGTCCGACTCGAGGGCGTGTTTCAGCGCGCTGGCGCGGGCGATGTGGACGGAGCCGGTGTACCAGTTGCCGACCTCGCGGGAGATCGACAGCGTCGGATCGATCGTCTCGGCGTACCACTCCTGGTAGGCCTCGGTTTCCTTGAGTTCGTCCATGTACTCGCGGACGGCCTCGCGGAACGCCTCGTCGTCGTCGAACGCCTCGGGGCGTGGCTGGCGACCGATTTCGTCTGCCAGTTCGTCCTCGACGCTCGTATCGCGGATGACGTGGCGGTAGGCGAGCATGGCGGCCTTCCGGACCATGCCGGGGAACGGCGTGTGGAACGGGGCGTACTCGAAGTCGTCGGGGTGGACGTCGCCGGCGACGCTCTCGTAGTCCTCCAGGGCTTCGCGCATGCGGGCGAGGTAGACCTGCACCGAGCGCTTGCCGTCGACGGAGGGGAACTGCTGGTTCGGTTTGAGGAAGTCCGTCTCGTCGGCCGAGCCGTAGCCCTGTTCGGCCGAGAGTTCGACCAGGTTGGGATCCTCGCTGATGAGCATCGCGACGGCGCCGGCGCCCTGGGTCGCCTCGCCGGCGTCGCCGCGGGCGTAGAGGGCGGTATCGGTCGCGATCACGATCGCCGAGCGACCGCGGTTGCGGCCCGCGCGGATCCAGTTGTACGCGTCGTCTAAGCTCTGGGTCCCCGCGATACACGCGAACTTCCGTTCGCCCTTGTTCGCGTGGTGGAAGTCGCCGTCGAAGACTTGCTCGAGGCAGCCAGCGACGTACGTCGAAACCGGCTTGGAGTTGTCGAACGCGCTTTCGGTCGCGACGTCGATGCGACCGATATCGTCGGGCTCGAGCCCTTTGCGTTCCATCAGTCGATGGGCGGCGTTTGCCCCCATCGTGACGATGTCCTCGTAGCTGTCGGGGAAGGAACTGGCGTTCAGGCCGAGGCCCTTCGTGTACTTTTCGGGGTCTTCGCCTTTCTCGGGTGCGAACGTGCCGGGGAGGTCGAGTTTGAGATTCCCGGTCCAGATCTCGATCGCGTCGATACCGACTGCTGTCATGTGTCGGTAATACGTGCGGCGGTACATGATATTGTCGTTCAGTATTTCGACGGTTGTCGAATATCGTGGGGAACGTTCCGAGAACTGTGTCAGTCAGAGTCACACTGCAGGTCGATCGATTCCTCGCGACCGTCGATCTGACCCGTACAGTACTCGAGGAGATCCGATTCCGGTGTCGTGAGCGCAATTTCGACGACGAGGTAATTTTCGTCCAGATTCATCTGCTCGTTCGGTAGCGCATGCCCGTCTTCGGCGGTGACGTGTTGGGGGCCCTGTGCCGTCGGAACGGTTCGGTTGCTCTCGTCGCCGTCCTGATTCGTCACCGAGTGAACGACCTCGTACTCGCGGTCGTCGGAGGTTTCGACCGCGTAGTCGATCGTGACGTTCGTTACTTGGTTTCCGCCCCGGTCGGATTCGGCGGTCGTCGAGGACGGCGCGAACGATGGTCGTTCACCACTCGAGTCGCTGGTTTCGTCGGACTGATCGTCATCGTCGGAATCGGAGTCGGACAGTCCGTCGACGGTGAGATCGAACTGTTGGGTTTCCGCCGTGCCGGCGTCGGTCTCGTACGCGACCGTGACGGTAACCGATGCGCCACGCATATCGACTCGGGAGAACCAGTCGCTCTCGCGGAAGTGCTCGATACGAACGGAGCCGTCGGCATCGGTCTCGAGGACGACGGCGTCGTCGAGTTCCTGTACACCGCTCGGGAGTTCGATCCCCGGATAGCCGTGATCGACCGTCCCCTCGGCCGACCCGTCGGTAGAGACGGCTATCTGGCTTCCGAAGACGTTGTTGACACGCGTTGCAGGCGCGTCGGTTTCGTCGACGGCGACGCCGGTTACCGCCACCGCTTCGTCGCCGTCGTTCACCAGATCGAACTCGAGTCCGCTGCGCTCGTCTCCGACGGACGTCACGTCGCCGACGTCGAGTCCGACGTCGCGTACCTCGACCTCGACGGTCATCACGGCCAGTCCGCCGCCGCTCGAGACGAGAATTTCGGCCTCGTTGCCAACCCGAGCGTCGTCCGCGATCGAAAACGCGACCGACGCGGAGCCGTCCTCGAACTCGTCGTCGAAATCCAACGACGAGTCGACGATGCCGTCGGGATCTGCGGTCGAGAAGTCGGCTCGTGCGCCCGACAGCGACTCGTAGCCGTCGACGCCGGCCGTCAGCGTCACCGTCTCACCCGGGGTAGCCGATATCGATGCCTCGGAACCCGACACGTTTCGGTCGGCGTCCGCTCCGCCAACCGTCGCGTCGTGCCACTCGAGGGGAAGTCCACTGCTTTCGGGCGACTCCGTCGACACCGACCGTTCGGAACCGATGTCGAAGTCGTCGTCGCTCGAGGCGTCCTGTCCGACGCCGACGCGAGCGACCTCGAGGTCGTACTCCGCGTCGAGTTCGATCGTGACGCTGTCCGCCCCGGTCTCGGTGACCGTGACACCGTCGATTCCGTCGAGTTCGGTCGTCCAGATCGCCGGTCGGTCACTCGGAATCGTAAGCGTCGTGCCTTCGTTCAGCTCAGTCGTTCGGGGCTCGTCGAGCGGCTCGAACGTCACGGACGCGGCTCCGCTTCCCGACTCGGACAGCGTTCCGTCGAGGAGAACGAGGCTGATTCGCTCGCTGCCGATCAGTTGCTGGGGCCCGTTCGAGAACTCGGCGTCCGGGAACTGCGTGTACGTCAACGAGTGCTCGAGAACCGTTCGCGGAGTGGGGTCGTACTCGGCATAGTCGGGTTCGTACGCAAGCAACCGGGTCTCGAACTCGTGGGTTTCGCCATCGGGTGGTTCAATCGTGACGTTCGACGACGGTTCGATGGTCTCGAGTTGTCCCGTCGGCGCGGACGGATTCATCGCGATCGTTCGAGAGGGGTACTGCGTTCCGAGCGAGACGGACGCGGACTGGGAGTGTCCCGACAGTCCGGCCGTTTGCGCCGCGTTTCGCAGCTCTTGCAGTTCGTCCTGAATCTCCTGGCTGTGAGCGAACTCTACCCGTTCGTTCTCCGCGGGGACCGCGTTGAGCTGGTAGAGCGCCAGTGCGGAGAAGACGACAGCGAGCAACAGCACCGCGCCGATCTGGACGGTGACCGCACGCTCGTCTCTCCGACGTACCATAGCCGTGAATGCTCACGATAGCGTAAACGTGTACTGGCCGGATAGCAGCGTCGACGGTGACACCGACGAGGTCGACTGCGATCCGACCAAACCGCCGAAAGGTGTGGCTTACTATGGGCTGGCTCGAGGTAGGTGTCGCTGCATGCGACGCCTCGAAGATCGGCTCCGGAGCTACCTGGTCGAGGACGAATCGGTGCAGAGGCTAACGTCGGGGCGACTGGTCGACGACGCCGCTCGCGGGGCTGCGATGATCGGTCTCACCGACCGTCGCCTGCTCTGTGTCTCGGAGCGCGGCGAACTCGTCGACGTCAGGTACGACTACGTCTGTTCCGTCCGGAGCCGAGACCGAACGCGAGTCCGCTATCGGCCCGACGCGGGCCCGAACCGGACGCTTCGACTCGGGGTCGGAACGATTATTCTGGGACTTCTCGTCGCCGCGGTCGCTGCGACGAGTCCACTGACGCCGGTCGAAACCGTCGCGACCGTCGCAGTCAGCGCGGCGACGGCCGCCGTTGCGATCGGACTGCAGTCCGTCCGCACGCGGACCCGCGTGGGCCACTCGAGCGATCAGCTCCTCGTCGGAATCGGATTCGTCTCGTTGCTCGCGCTGGTCGGCGTCGCGGTCGTCGCGGCGAGCGTCTCGCTCGCGCTGTACGGTCTCGTTACCATCGGCTCGGGGCTCGTTCTCGGCTACGCAGTTCGCCACCGCGAGCGTCTCGACGGGCTCGGTCTCGAAGATCACCGCGAGTCGCTGCTCAGCGTCAACACGGTCGACGGGGAAACGGTCCACATCGCCGTCGAGCCGGACTCGACGCTCGCCCGCGATCTCGCGACCTGCGTCTACGATCGGGCCGACGACACCGTGGACGTCGATCGCCGTGTAATCGTCGCCAGCGGACGTGAACAACAGACCTGACGGCGTTCAGCAACCGGTATCGGCGTACCCTGATCCGATCTAAAGGGATAGACCGAACAGTCACGCAGCAGGCTCCAAGACGCCCCAGAGCCGCCATAGAGCCGTCCTACTCGAGCGAATACGGTGACGCGAGAAACGAACACGGATATCGCCGTCGCTCAGAAACGGACGCCGACTGCAGAACGCGTCGCTGTGGTCTGCCGGTTGCGTTCGACCGGCGATCGCGGCCGCGGTTGCAGTAACCGCTGCCGCTAGTCGCTGATGAACTTGTTGTCTCGCCAGTTGACGCCGCCCTGTCCGGAGGTGTTCTCTCGTGGCCCTTCGACGACCTCGATGTTGGCCGGCCGCGGCTCACCCTCGACGATGCGGGTGGCCTCGAGATCGCCATCGTGTTCGGAGATTGCGGTCAGGGTCCCCTTCTCGGCGGCTTCCGCGATTCCACAGAGGACGAGAAACATCTGGTACTGGAGCAGGGAGTTCTGGAGGACGGTCTCGCGATCGCCTTTGAACGCCGCGAACTCGACCAGTTCGGACTCGATCTCTTCTTCTTCCTCTTCGTCCCAGCGGAAGGCGTTGCGCCGTTCGTCGGGATCTTCCTCGTAAACGCGGTTTTCGGTGACGCTGGCTTTGAGCTGGGCGGTCGGCGTGTACTTGCTGACCGACTCGTCTTCGGCGACGGCCTTGAGGATGAGCGTGTTGTTTCGCCGCGTGATCTCCACGTCCGTGACCCCGTCGGGGTACTCCGCGTCGTCGATGTGTTCTCGGAGTTCTTCGAGGGGTAGTTCGAGGGTCGAGTGCAGCCGATATACGTGTCTGGATTCCTCTGTTGACATAGTGGGATGATGTGCGGCGACAGGCGCTTGATACCTAGTACGGGAGCGTGACTTATATGATCTGCTATTGAATACGTGGCGAACGCCTTCGGATAAATTTAACCTGGACGACGGGAGCTGATTAGCGCTGCCGTCGAGTGAGGCGGCTTACTCGGCGTTTAGCGTGTCGGCCAGTTCGTCGCGTTCCTCGAGTTCCTCCAGGACGTCCGAGCCGCCGACGAACTCGCCGTCGACAAACGTCTGTGGAATCGTCTCCCAGCCGCTGTGGTCCTCGAGGGCGGCGCGATACTCCGCCAGCGAGTCGAGGACGTCGACGGTTTCGTACTCGTCGCGGTGGTGGTCGATGAGACCGAGCGCCTTGCGAGAGTACCCACACTGGGGCATCAGCGCGGTCCCCTTCATGAAGAGGACGACTTCGTTCTCGTCGATAACCTCCTCGACCTGTTCGTTGACCTCGTCCTGATCGAGCCCCTGGTTCGGTGGGAAGTCCATGTGCGCTCGTATGCGGGTGAACGGGATAGGCCTTGCGTCCTCGTCCATACGTCGGCTAGTTGATGTGATCGGTGCGGACGCAGGTCGGGTATGATCGTGCCGTTCGTTTTCGAGAATAATCGCGAGAAGACGAACACCTCGAACGCGTCCGGTTCGGAAGCGTTAATCCGCGGCCGTCGCGGGCGCGTCGCCCTCGGCGCGTGTCGACCGCCAGTAGCCCTGGATGTAGGCGCCGACGAACATCCCGGCGATG
Source organism: Natronolimnohabitans innermongolicus JCM 12255 (assembly GCF_000337215.1). GTDB lineage: Archaea > Halobacteriota > Halobacteria > Halobacteriales > Natrialbaceae > Natronolimnohabitans > Natronolimnohabitans innermongolicus. Next base: position 106,176 of record NZ_AOHZ01000041.1, read on the forward strand.
CCGTAGAGGATGACGACGTTCCCGACCCCGAGGCTGGCGTAGGCCGCGCCGGGACAGATCCCCGAGAGTCCCCAGCCGACGCCGAAGATCCCGCCGCCGATGACGACGTTCTTGTCGAGTGTCTTCAGCCGCCGGCCGTAGACCGCACCCGTCAGCGGTGCCTCTCGCCGGAATTGTTTGATGCCGAAGAACGTGATACCGGTAACGACCGCCGCACCGAACATCACGAACAGCAAGCCGAGGTCCTCGAACTGCAGGAAGTTCAGGACGACTTCCGGCTGGGCCATGTGGCTAAAGCCGAGGCCGAAGCCGAAGATCAGCCCCCCGACGAACACCAGCGGCAGGAACAGCGGGTGTTGCTCGTGTTCCGGGGCCATTACGGGTTCACCCCCATAGCCATAACCAGTTGTGCGACGCCGATCGCCACCAGCAGGAAGGTTGCGACGCCGACGAACGACGCGCTCGAGGCCGAGCCGACGCCACAGACGCCGTGACCGGAAGTACAGCCCTTTCCGAGACGCGTTCCAATGCCGATGAGGATGCCGCCGAGGAACAGCCGCCACGGCTGGACCTCGGTTAGCCAGATCGTTATGCCACCGACGTCGCGGAGCTCGCCGGTGTTCGCACCCGGTTGGAGCCCGCTCGAGAGGATTCCGGACTGAAAGGTCAGCGCGTAGACGGCCGCGCCGGCGACGATACCGAGCGTGAAGACGACGCGCCAGTCGCGCGAGACGCGGTACTGCTGGAACCGGGAGAGCCCCGAGACGTACGACAGCGTCGACTCGAGGAACGTGCTCGCACCGGCGGGAATGGCGGTCCCGAGGTAGATCACGGTAACCCCGAGTCCGACGAGGATGCCGCCGATGGCGTAGTGGCTGATCCCGTTCGGGAACAGCTCCGCGACCATCGCGATGGAAAGTGTTGCAGTCATTACTCTCCGGAAGGGAACGCCGGCGTATCAAAGCTCCCCCGCCGGGGAAAATTGTGCACATCTCGGATCGTCGCGGGCAGCCGAGTACGTCTGCCGGCCGTCCGTTTCGGGCGCGTTGCCGTCGCCCACGATCCGGGCGTGACCCGGCTACTCGTCGTCTTTTACCGGGAGTTTCGCCGTCGAGAGCCAGAACTCCCGATAGGTTCGCAACGTTTGCATAAACGCGTCTGGTTCGACAGCCTTTCGGAGGCAAGCGTTGGCGTGGTTGCGGTACGATCTCCTGACGTCACCGTCGTCTTGCGATCCCGTCAGTACGGTCACCGGAATCGACTTCAGGTCGGGATCGCCCTTGAGTCGAGTCAGAACCTCTTTTCCACTCGTTCGCGGAACGTTCCAGTCCAGCAAGACGAGATCCGGCCGCGGCGCCGTCTCGTACTCGCCACGCTGGTAGAGGAAATCGAGCGCGTCGTCGCCGTCCGAGACGATGTAGATCGTGCACCGCTCGTCGTCTCGAAATGCTTCTTCGACGAGTCGTACGTCCCCCGGATTGTCTTCGACCAACAGCAGGTTCGCATCCCCGCTCGAGCGAGCGGATGAATCGCTCATTACTCGAAATTCGTCCTACCAACGGATGAAAGCATTGTTTGGGTATCTGTGACAGTCCCGGATCCCAACTCCTTCGAGCGTCGACTGACGGCGTGGTGAGCCGGCGGTGCCAACGACTTTAGGCGGGGACTCTATGACGGTTGGAACGCTAGACGAAGGTACCCTTGTGGCGATGAACCGAACTGACGCGTTTCGAGTGCTCGCAAGCGCAGATCGGCAGTTGATACTCCACGAACTCGTCACTGCTGACGGGCCACTAGCCGTCGAGACGCTCTCCCGTCACGTCGCGATGCGTCGCCACAGACTGCCGCCGGAGACGGTAAGCGACGAACAGATCGAGCGCGCGCAGGTACGGCTCGTTCATCAGCACTTCCAAATACTCCTCGAGCGAGAACTCGTCACCGTCGACTGGGATCGAAACGAGGTCGCGCTGGCCGACACGCCGGCCCTCGAGACGCTGTTAGACGCGGCCACGGAACTCGACCAGTGGCCACCCGACGATATGCCGAACTACTCGGAACACGAGTCCGATCACAACCGACAGGCGGGACTCACGGATTGATTTCGCATCGTCGAACGTCGGCAATGTCACGACAACGACCCGACGCTTAGTCAGCAGCCGTCGACTTCGTCAGCACGTCGAGCTTCTCGGCCGCGTAGCCGAAGACGTCTCGATAGCCGTTCGACGACATGAGTACCGGATAAAACGGCTCCTCGGCGACCTGCGTGTTGCCGTCGGCGGCGGCGAATGGATCGCCGGAGTCGACCTTCGTGAAGTTCTCCACGAAGACCTCGTACGTATTGGCTTCCTGTTTTCGGATGACGTCGGTGAGTCGGTAGATCGGTAGTTCGCGATGCATCGTATCTCCGGGAAGCGCGCCGACGCCCGTAAGGAACGCTCGAGTCAGTCGATCGGCGTTCTGTGCGGCGGTCTCCGTTCCCTGGAGGCCACACTCGACTTCGATCGTCTCGATCCGGGTAAAGAGCCGCCCCTCGGCGAACTCGCTCGTTTCGACCATCGCTGCAACCGGCAGCTGTGGGACCAGCTGTCTGGCGGTCTCGCTGACGCCGTTGACGATCGCAAACGGCTCGGCGTGGCTCTGCGTCGAGTGCATCGAGAAGGTGAGACAGTCGCCGAGTTCTTCGACGAGGCGATTGGCAAGCTGTCCCTCGTGGGTCTTCGCGTCCGGATCGCCCGGAAACGCACGGTTTAAGTCCTCGTCGACGAATCGAACCTGTCGCTCGAGGGCTTTTTGGTTGGCGACGACGAGTTTCACTGGCCGTTCGACGGTCGGGCGTTCGTCGAGCAGTCGCTCGACGGCCCGAACACCGCAGGGCTCGTCGCCGTGAACGCCAGCGACGACTGCGATCTCCGGCGTTCCCGACCCGAGCTGTGCAACTTTCATTGGCTGAATATTGGCCTCTGGCGTCAAAGGCGATTCGGTCTCTCACGAAAGCGACCAGTCAACCGAGACGCGAGTGACGACATACCACGCTACCGGAGGGCACTCTACTCGGTGTAACGGCGTCGGCCGCCGGTATCTATCACGAAACGACGACGACAGGGCGTCGCCGTCGAGTCACGCTCCGACGAGTGTTGGTATCTCGTACGGACGCTACCCCGCCCGTTCGTCACCGTCGATCTCGTCACTCCTCGAGCGACTCGACGTACGCAAAGTCGGACGCGTCGGCAGTCGGCCGGTTGCCGTCGAGCGGAATCGCCCAGTCGTCGATCCGATACGGTTCCTCGAGCGCGTTCGTGATCGTCGTTCGAACCGCGAGAACGTCGACGCCGTAGTAGTCTCGTGGCGTCTCTCGGAGGTACTGTAGCGCGGTCCGGAACAGCGATCGCATTCCGTCGTCGTCATCGAAATCCGCGCGTTTGTACGCGCCCGCAGCGACCTGGACCATGCCGTGGAGAAATGCGCTCTCGGTCGTGCCGCGGCCGTAGTTGTACCACTCGAGTTCGAAGCAGTCGTGGCTCTCGTGGTAGGCGTCGGTGTTGAACAATCGGACGCCGTGGACGGTCGCTCGACGGAGCGTCGCGTGCTCCCAGCGGCCGTCGTCGCGGTTCCACCCCGTCGGCGACCCGCGATCGGGCGGCGGAACGGTCGGATCGCTGGTGTGGTCGTCCATACAGTCCCTTGGACCGACCGACGGGTAATTCCGTCGTCCCTTCGGACGACTTAATACGCTCACTACAGTATCCGATGGCTTATTTGGGTTCGGTACGCTCGCTCAGGTAGCACGAATGAACCATCCGATCTGGCGGTGCCAACGCTGTGGGGAGCGTCTGTACGAACACATCGAAGGCGACTACCAGTGTCTGAACTGCGCGTGCCGAATCGGGGAGTCGGAGGTCGACGCGCTGGGACCTGACCGAGCGTCTCCATCGACTGCCGGCCTGTAGCTGCGGGCCCAACGGTATAGGGTATTCGTCTCCATTATCCGAGTATGGAGACGCGATGGGCGACTGTCGACGGCGTGCACCTCCCACTACCCGAAGACTGCACTGCCGCTGAACTCCGAGAAGCGCTGCGCAAACCCGACGACGCGGCACTGATCGCAGTGACGGGCGATCTCGTGTCCGTCGTCCACAAGGAAGACCAGCCGCTCTCGGAACTGGTCGCCGGCTGTGCCACCACCTATTACTTCCGGCGACCCGACGAACCCGACCGAAACGAACTGCTGTCGGCCGCCGAAATCGACGCCGCACTCGAGGAGCCGACGACCGACGAAACCACGTTCCAGCGACCCGGTATCGATCACTAGAGGAGCGGCTCCGAGGACAGGACGCCGGTTGTACACTGTCGACCAGCTGGTCCCTTTTGCATCTGGTCGCGTGAACGCTCGAGTCGCAGTGACGTTCCCGAGTAGCGCCAGTTCGCCGTCGTTACGGATTCGCGGCCGTCAGACGGGACGGGCGTCGCCAGCGACCGGACGTCACATTGTGCCGGCGGCCGCGTACCGTTACCGCTTCGAGCGACTGGATCCGTACGTGTCGTGACCGTCCGTCCAGTCCGGACGCTGTCTCCGACGCCGAGCTTCGAGAACAAAGCAGTTGTTCGGGAGAAAACTGAATACCCTTCAGCGTGTTATCTGTGAACACACCATGTCGACAACTATCACACTCGAGCCGGCGGACGAGATCCCGGCCGACTGTCGAGTCTGTCACTACGACGAACTCGGCGAATCAGCGAAGGCGCGGCTCCCTGCACTCACGAGGGGACCACCCGACAGCGACGAGAGTAGCGGACGGCAAACAGCGACCGCTGACGACGCGTTCCTCGAGTCGCTGGGCGACTGCGACCTCGTCAAGTTTACCGACTACTACGTGCTCTCGGTCGACTGATCAGCGAGGCGACGGCAGATCGTATCGTCAGTTTCGGACACAGTCTGATACGGTTTACTGTCTGTCAGGTCCGGCGCACCCGCGACCCGGGCGGCGGTTGCGCCGGGACATCGGGACAGCAATCCGGATGAGGCGTCGCCTCATCCGACTGTGACCGACTGTCCGTCTTCAGTCGTCGCCGCTCTCGAGTTCGAACTGCTCGTTCTCGGCGACAGCGTTGAGAACGATGCTCGTGTTCGACTGATTGATGTCGGGATCCGTGATCAGCGACTTGATCTGCTCGTTCATGTCGTCGGTGTCTTTGAACTTCCCGATGGCAATCACGTCGTAGTTGCCGGTGACTTCGTACACCGAGATCATCTGGCGGTGATCCTTCAGCGTCTCCGTGATCTCCGGCAGCGCGCTTCCTTCGGCTTTGAGCTGCATGACCGCGGTGACGTCGTAACCGAGCGCGTCGTAGTCTACGATCGGTGTATACCCTTGAATGACGTCTTCGTCCTCCAGGTCCGAGAGATGGTTCGAGACCGTCGTTACGGAAACGTCCAGTTCTTCGGCGAGGCTCCGCAGGCTCGCGCGACCGTTGCCGAGCAGTTCGTTGACGAGATCGGTGTCCAGGTGTTCGTACGTCATTTGAATACTCTGAATCGCTCCTTATATAAGGGGTTTACGAATACTCGAGTTTCGATCGCGTTCGACGCGTATTCGAATAGGGATCTCGAATAACGCCGGAATTTCGGGCGCTGAGCGGTTCTCTCGAGGCTGAACCGGTCCCCTGGACCCCACATTACTACTCGAATGGGCGCATGTGAGTGGAATCCGTCGACAGTCGATGGAAACGGAGCGCTTGCGATCACACTGGTGGGTGTCACCACGGACCGACCGACGACCCATACTCGTCCCGCGACGTAACCAGTTCCGAAACGAGCGGTTACGGTGACCGCTGAACAGGCTTCCCTGGCGCCGTTTCCACAGCGACTGTTATTTTCCGAAACTGGTCGTAGTTACCTATCCGGAAGCTATTTTGTGACGGCATCAGTCGTAGTATCCATGACGATACAACGGAGGGAGTTCCTCTCGGTGCTCGGGGGCGGCGTTGCCGTCGGACTGGCGGGCTGTACCGGGGCCGACGACAGCGACGGGCCCGAAATCAGCGGCGAGACGCTGACGCTCACGACGACGACGAGCACGTACGACACGGGCCTGCTCGACGAGCTCAACGCGCCGTTCGAGGACCGCTACGGCGTCACCGTCGACGCCGTCGCACAGGGGACCGGTGCGGCGCTCAGAACGGCTCGGGACGGCGACTCCGACGTCGTGATGGTGCACGCGCGCTCGCTCGAGGACGAGTTCATGGAGGAAGGGTACGGCGTCAACCGCCGCGACCTCATGTTCAACGACTTCGTGATCGTCGGCGAGTCCGACGATCCGGCGGACGTCGAAGGGGAAGACGACGCCGCGGCGGCGTTCGAAGCGATCGCCGAGGCGGAAGCCACGTTCGTCTCTCGCGGGGACGAGTCGGGAACGCACACGAAGGAACTCGAGATCTGGGACGAAACCGGGCTGACCGTCGAGGAGTTCGGGGAGTGGTACCTCGACGGCGGCGGCGGGATGGGAGAGACTCTGAACACGGCGAACCTGGACGGCGGGTACACGCTTGTCGATCGCGGAACGTTCCTCGACATGCGAGACGAGATTGACCTCGAACTCCTGGTCGAGGGGCCGGTCGAAGGCGGCTCGGAGATGCTCATGAACCCCTACGGAATCGTCGCGGTCAACCCCGCTGTCCACGACAACGTCAACTACGACCTCGCGATGGCGTACATCGGCTACATCACCAGCCTCGAGGGTCAGGAGATCATCGAGGAGTACCGGTCGAACGACGAACAGCTGTTCTTCGCCGAAGCGCTGTCCGAAGACCCGAACTTCCGGCAGTACCTCCCCGAGGGGTGGGAGCGCAGTAGCGATGACTAAGTGGCCGGCAGCGACGCTCGTCGCTCGAGCCGTCGCGACCAGAACGGAGGGTTCGATCGCATGTCGCTCGAGCAGCAGATGCTGACGGCACTGGTCGTCGACTTTCCCTTCGAGTGGAACTACATCCGGAGCATCGTTCGCGTCTCGTTGTACGTGAGCCTCACCGCGGTGGCGCTGAGTACGCTACTCAGCCTCCCGGTCGCGCTGCTCGTCGGCTTCAAAGAGTTCCGCGGGAAGACGCTGCTCACGTCGATCATCAACACCGGGATGGGGTTTCCGAGCGTCGTCGTCGGCCTCGTCGTGCTCTTTGCGGTGTCCAATCAGGGACCGCTCGGTTCGTTCGACCTCGTGTTCACCACCGAGGCGATGATCCTGTCCCAGATCGTCCTCGCGGCGCCGGTCATCACCGGCGTGAGTCTCGCCGCCGTCAGCAGCGTCGAGCAGAACGTCCGCGACGCGGCGTACGCGATGGGCGGCACGAACCTCGACGTCGCGCTCGTGACGATCAAGGAGGCCCGTTACGGAATCGCGACGGCCGTCCTCGCCGGTTTCGGACGGGCGATCAGCGAAGTCGGCTCCGTACTCATCGTCGGCGGGAACATCGCCAGTTCGGACGGCACCTCGGTCACGCGAACGATCACGACCGCGATCCAGCTCGAGGCGCGCCAGGGGCGGTTCGAAACGGCGATGATCCTCGGGGCGATACTCGTCGTCCTCGTGTTGCTGGTCAACGCGATCGTGGTCCGACTCGGCAGCGGAGGTGGGCGGTACGGATGACGCTCGAAGCGATCGACGTCCACCACAGCTACGGGTACGAGACGGTCTTCGAGGGCGTCTCGCTGTCGGTGACGCCCGGAGAGGTCGTCGCGATCATCGGCCCCTCCGGCGTCGGAAAGTCGACGCTCCTCCGACTGCTCGCGCTCTTCGACGCGCCCGACGACGGCGCGATCGTCTACGACGACGACCCCGTCTGGGAGGTCTCGGATCAGCGACGTCTCGAGTATCGCCGCCGGATCGGCATGGTGTTCCAGGACGCCAGCCTCTTCGACGCAAGCGTCCGTCGCAACGCCGAGTACGGGCTTCGCGTCCGCCAGTCGTGGCGCGAGCGCCTTCGCCACGAACTCGGGGGACTCGTCGGGAAGGAAAACGGCACCGGCGCCGCGGTCGACGCCCTCGAGACCGTCGGGCTTCGCGAGCAAGCCGAACAGGACGCCTCGTCGCTCTCGGGCGGCGAGGCCCAGCGCGTCGCCTTCGCCCGCGCGCTCGCGTACGATCCGGACGTCCTCCTCCTCGACGAGCCGACGTCCGACCTCGACCCGCGGAACACGGCCGTGCTCGAAGACGCCGTCCTCGAGGCCCGCGACCGAGACATCGGGGTCGTCATCGCGACCCACGACATGCACCAGGCCGAACGGATCGCCGACCGCGTCGGCGTCCTTCTCGGCGACGAAATCATCGAAGTCGGGCCGACCGAGCGGGTGTTCGAGGACCCCGTCGACGACCGAACCCGGAAATTTATCTCCGGAGAGCTGATATACTGAACGAACGCAGCCGATAAACGCCGCCAGACGGCGTTTCCCGAGGAGACCACCGATGACGATCGAACGAGATTACAGCCCGAAACTCGCCGTCGAGGACGTGACGATCGACCGCCGCGACGTCGAGATGCTCGACGCGATCGATCGCTACGGCTCGATGCACAAAGCGGCCGACGAGCTGGGCCGGTCGTACGCCCGCGTCCAGAACCGCGTCGTCGAGATCGAAGACGCCGTCGGACCGATCACTGAGCGCACGCGCGGCGGCAGCGGCGGCGGCGGCACCGAACTCACGCAGACCGCCCGCGAACTTCGCCAGCAGTTCGACCGTCACGACGCCGAACTCGACGGCGTCGCGCAGGTGACGGAGTCCGTCTTTTCCGGCACCGTCCGCGACCGAACCGGGGAACTCGCCACCGTCGAAACGCCGATCGGCCCGATTCTGGCGCTGGTTCCGGAGGGAGCGAGCAGCGTGCAGCTCACCGTCCGCTCCGACGCCGTCGTCCTCACCGACCCGAGCGAGGCGCCGCGGGCCGACGACACCAGCCTCCGAAATCAGTTCACGGGCCGAATCGAACGGCTCGAGCCGGGCGATGCGATCGCGAGAGTGACGGTTCGGCTCGGTGGTGACGAGGAACGCGACGGCGAGCAGACGATTCAGGCCCTGATCACGGCCTCGAGTGCGGAGCGGTTAGCCCTCGAGTCGGGGCAGTCGATCACGGTTTCGTTCAAGGCGACGGCCGCGAGGGGCGTTCCGGTCGATCCGGGTTCGGCGGAGTGAGGCAACCGCTTTTCTCCGGGTAGATTCTACTTCTCGGCTCGAACTCGAGAGGCGAGATGAGGACAGTTTCGACGCTGTGACTCGAGCGCTTGCTCGGCGGAAAACGGTACATCTGGATTTGAACGACGTTGAGACGGTCACGATCGCGACGCTCGCGGGCTGTGACCGTTCTACTTTACATTCAGGCCGCACGATTCGCTCGCGAAATTGTTCGCGAAGAAGTGTCCGTCTGGGATTTGAACCCGATGCAAATCCTCGCTTCGCTCGGATTTCCGTGCTTCAACTCCCAGAACGTGCGCGCTTCGCTCGCTCGCAAAAACTCGCTCGCTGTAGTGCTCCGTCTGGGATTTGAACCCAGGTCATCGGCTCGAAAGGCCGAAATGATTGGCCGGACTACACCAACGGAGCGCTTACGTCGTTCGCACACCGAGCCTCGACAGACGTCGTCTGTCTCGACAACGGAGCGTGCGTCGAACGCATTCAGTGATTGCTGGGGGCTAGTAAAAAACGTTCCGTTCCGCGGCCGCAGTGGTAGGGACTGGCGTGCTATAGTAACAACTGAAACTGTTCACACACCAATCGCACAGCGCTCGTGCGATTGGGTGTGCACTGACTTTCAGTGCACGCCTAATCGCCGGATAGCGTTGCGATTAGTGTGTAACTCGTTTCAGTGGCTACTATAGGAACCCTCCGTCACCGTCGAAATTCGACGACTCGCTCGAGCGAACCGTGCGGCGACTTCTCAACGCTTTTCACCCCGCACGACGACGCATCTGGCATGAAATACGTTCGATTCCGCGATCCGGCGGGTGCGATCCGACGCGGCGAGTACGAGAGCGGCCACGTCCACTTCGGCAACGAGAGCTACGCGCTCGACGACGACGCGATCGACGTCTTGCCGCCGTGTGACCCCTCGAAGATCGTCTGTATCGGCCGCAACTACGCCGACCACGCCGACGAGATGGGCTCGGAACTCCCGGATCGACCGATGCTGTTCCTGAAGGGACCGAACACGGTCGCGAGCCACGGCGACACGATCACGACGCCGGCCGGTAAGGACCGCATCGACTACGAGGCCGAACTGGCGGTCGTCATCGGCGAGCAGTGTCGCCACGTCCCCGTCGCGGACGCGATGGACGTCGTCGAAGGATTCACCTGCCTCAACGACGTTTCGAACCGCGAAGACCAGCAAGACGAGCGCAACTGGATCCGCGGAAAGGCCTTCGACGGCGCCGCGCCGATGGGGCCGCTGCTCGCGACTCCTGACGAGGTTCCCGAAGACGCCAGCGTCCAGTCGCGAGTCAACGGCGAACTCAAACAGGACGGCCACCGCGAACAGCTCATCTTCCCCATCCCGGAGCTGATCGCCGAGATCACGACCTACATGACCCTCGAGGAAGGCGACGTGATCGCGACGGGCACGCCCGAGGGCGTCGGCCCGCTCGAGGACGGCGACGAGGTCGAAATCGAGGTCGAAGGCGTCGGCACGCTCGAGCACACGGTCCGGATTCCCTGATCGGACCGGTTCAGTCTCGGGAAGACCGATCGTTTCGAACCTTTTTCGAATCACTCGCGCGAAGTCACCGGCATGACCGTTCGATTCGGTGCGGTGACCGTCGACTGGCTCGGCCTCGCGACGATCCGACTCGAGGGACGGACCGGCGCGGTGATCTATATGGACCCGGGACCGGAGGCGTACGACGTCCTCGAGGAGAGCCCGCGGGACGGCGACCTGATCCTCGTCAGTCACGACCACCACTACGATCCGGACTCGATCCGGCGCGTGGCCCACGAGGACGCCATCGTCGTGGTTCACGAGTCGATCGACGCCCGCGAGATCGATCGGGTCGACGAACGACCCGAGGACCTCCCCTACGAGGTCGAGCGCGTCCGCGCCGACGAGTCGTTCGTCCTCGGTCCGCTCGACCTGTTCACCACGCCCGCGTACAACGACCCCGCGGGGCCACACGTCGACGAGCGCGGCAAGCCCTACCACCCCGAAGGTCGGGGCTGTGGCTTCGGCGTGACCGTCGACGGCGTCACGGCCTTCTGGCCCGGCGACACCGACGTCCTCGAGTATCACGAAGAGCTACGCGTTGACCTCTTCCTGCCGCCGATCGGCGGGACGTACACGATGGATCGTCGCGAAGCCGCGGCCCTCGCCGAGCGACTCGAGCCGGATCTCGTTCTCCCCGTTCACTACGATACGTTCGACGAAATCGAGGTCGACGCCGACGCCTTCGTCGTCGACGTTGCAAACCGGGCGATTCCGGTCGTATTGGACGAACGCTGAGTCGCCGACGGTACTGCCGGTTTGTGAACGCTTTCACGGATCTCCATCGAGTAGTTGGCGTGTGAGCTTCCGTTCGCCCACAGCACTGTCACGGGTTTGGACGAACCCTTACTACCGTCGGTGGCTGCTGTGGGGGATCCTCGCCGCGTCGTTCCTGCTCGTCAGCATCTACCGACTGTCGACGGCGGTTATTGCGGGGCAGTTGATGGACGCGTTCGAGATCACGGGTGCAGAGCTGGGGCTGTTACACGCGGCGTTTTTCGTCATCTACTCACTGATGCAGATTCCGGTGGGCATCCTCGTGGACCGAATCGGTGCTCGGCGGACAGCGGCGGTGGGGGCCGTGGTGATGAACGTCGGTGCGGTCTGGTTCGCGCTCGCCGGTGGCTACGGCGGGGCACTCGCCGGCCGGTTTCTCATCGGACTCGGCGGCAGCGTGATCTTCGTCGCGATGCTCCGGTTTTGTGCGAACTGGTACCGAACCGACGAGTTCGCGACGATGAACGGACTGTGTTTCGCCGTCGGCGGTGTCGGCGGCATCATCGCGACGACGCCGTTCGCCGTTGCGGTCGACGTCGCGGGGTGGCGGACGGCGGTACTCGGGTTGGGCGCCGCGGGTCTCGTCGTCGCAGCCGCCACCTTCGTCTTCGTTCGCGATTCCGCCGAACGGGCCGGCTTGCCGGCTATCGACGGCGTTCCCGAGCAGTCGATGTTGACGATCCCGGAGGTCCGACAGTTCACGGCCCGCATCGTTACCGATCGCATGACCTGGGTTGTCTCGCTTCTGCTCTACTGTACCGGCGGGGTGAACCTGACGCTCGTGGGACTGTGGGGAATTCCCTACGTCGTTCAGACGTACGACGTCTCGGTGACGACGGCCTCGACGATCACGCTCTGTGGCGGCGTCGGTCTCGTCGTCGGACCGCCGGCCGTCGGTCGGCTTTCGGATCGCCTCGAGCGCGATACCGAATTTATCGTCGCCGGCACCGCCATCTACACCGTCGCGCTGGGGTTTCTCGCCGTCGCCGGTGATCCGCCGCTCGTGACCGTCGGTGCCGTGTTCTTCCTGACGGGCGCCCTGTTCGGTACGTTTGCGCTCACCTACCCGCTAGTCCAGACCCGGTACGACGAGCGAGCCAGCGGGATCGCGATCGGGGCGATCAACGGGGCCTCGTTTTTCGGCGCCGCCACGTTTCCGACGCTCATGGGGTGGGCACTCGACGCGTACTGGACCGGCGAGTTCATCGACGGCGCCCGCGTGTACACCGAAACCGGGTATCGAATCGCGTTCGTCATCGGGACCGTCGCCGGGTTCGTGGCGCTTTGCTGTGCCGTCTGGATTCACGTCACCGATCACGAGTAGCGACCGACCGGTAGCGAGTCGCGCCTGACCGCAATGTTTCGGCCGCTCCGGACGGCTTCGGCGGGAAACGCTGATTCGGCCAAACCTCCCGACCTCGGCCGCGGGAAATCGGCCCCACGTATTAGTGTCACTGCGACGAACAAGGTCGCATGGACGAGGACCCCCGCTCGAGTCGGGCGGGCGAGTCGCCACGCTACTGCTCGCAGTGTGGCTCCGCCCTCGAGTCGGCGATGAACTACTGTCCGAACTGCGGGACTCCCGTCGGCGCCGACGAGGGAACCGGCGTCTCGAAGACGCACTCGAGCGACGGCGAGCGATCGGCCGACGAAACGACCGACCGCGACCGCGACGTCCTCGAGTACCGGATCGCCGAGGCGATGCGAGACGGCTGGGAACTCGAGCACGATTTCGGCGACCACGCGGTGATGATCCGCCGGACGGTCGGCGATCTCGACGAACACGTGGCCGTCGCGATACTGACGATCTGGTTTACGATGGGGATGGGCAACGTCGCCTGGGGCGCGTATCGCTACTTCGGCAGCCCCGAGCGGATCGTCCTCCGTGCCGACGGTATCGAGGGGAAAATCGATGACGACGACGACGCCTCGAGATCCGTTCTTCTCGGACGAATCACCGCCGTGTTCTGCTGGCTCGTGGCCGCAGCCGTGGCTGCGGTCGCTGTTCAGTTCGGGGTGGCCGGGATCGGCTACCTGTTTCTCGCACTCGCCCTCGCGTTCGCGATCATGGGAACCGTTTCGCTCCCGTCGGTCAACCGCCGCCTCGAGGGCCGTCGATCGATCACGGCCAACGGTCGCGTTCGGTCGGTCGACGAGCGAACCGTCGTCGACTACGATCGGCCGTGTTCGGCCTGCGGAGCCGCTGTCGGCCGCGGGCTCGAGCGAACCTACCGCAAGGAGTTCTGTCTGCTCGGCGTCCCGCTCTCGCGTTCGGAGGGCCGAAACTACTACTGTCGGGAGTGTGCCACCGGTGCGGACGCGTCGGTTCGCTCGCGGACCGCAGAAGGGAAGTCCGCGGCTGATTTCGAATCGTCGCGGTCGCTCGAGACCGACGCGAATCGGAACCGGGAGACGGAAGCAGAGACGGAACGGGAGTCGTCGTAGTTCGATTCCGCAGGCGGTCTCCGGGTCGGGTGCTCATACCGGGTATCGAAGCGCGGTTGAACGACTGGGACTCGGTGCTCAGATTCCAGGCGACGGGACCCTTCGGCGCCGTACCGCCGATCCGAAGCGAGTGCCGGCGACGGAAACAGTAGCGGTGGTCGACGTCACGTCACGTCGAACGTGCGACGGACTCCGCTACGACATCGGCCGAATCACTCGTCGTCGGGATGGGCGATCTCGAGTTCGAAGTCGTCCTCGGGGAAGGCGACGCAAGTCAGCACCCAGCCGTCCTCGATCTGGTCGTCCTCGAGGTACTCGTTGCCATCGTGGGTGACGACGTCGTTGGCGTCGCCGTCGTACCTGGCGGTACAGTCTCCACAGGAACCGACCTCACAGGCGTACGGAATTTCGACGTCGGCGTCGAGTGCCGGCTGGAGGATGTCCTCGTCGGATGCGACCTCGACTGTCTCGTCTTCTTCGGGGAACTCGATCTCGTAGACGTCGGCGGCCTCGTCCGCGTCGTCGTTCTCGCCCAGACAGCCCGCGACTGCGACGGCGCCAGCGCCACCGACCGCGGCCAGCAACTGGCGCCGATCGGCCGTCGGCATGTCGCTCGGAACGGTGACTTTCGTGCGCGATCGGTCCGACGTCTCGTCTCCGGGGCAGGTCGGCCTGTCACTCATAGGCATTACCCACACCCATTTCGGTCATAAATGTTGTCAGTTGGTATACAAGTGCTGCTCTCGAACGGCTACAGCGCCTCGAGGAACGCGGGTTCGACGATACGGGGCTCGCGTGCCGCGTGGCTCATCGACTGGAACGCCGGGCTCGATAGCCGTCTAGATAACGTCCATCTCACTGAGTCGTTCGGGCAGATACGTGTCAGTCACGAAGTCCAGACCGTGAGACGCCAGCGACTGCTGTTCGGACTTCTTCTCGATCTCGAGTTGCAACTCGATCTGTTCCTCCCAGTAGTCGGTCTGGAAGCGGGGGTCCTCGAGTTCGCTTTCCAGGGCGTTGACGTCCGAGTCGGAGAGGGGATCGGTCGGCAGTTCGTACTCGACGATGTCGGCGGGCTGGATGCCGATGAACTTGGCTTCCGGCGTCGCGAGATACTCCGAGAGGTGAGCGGACTTGATCGAGCCGTAGGCGACCGAGCCGTAGATGCGGTACGACCACGGGTCGCCGTCCGTAAAGACGGTAACGGGCAGGCCGAGTTCGTCGTGGAGACGCTTGGTGATCCGTCTCGTGGCGCGGGCGGGCTGGCCCTTGAGGTGGACGATCAGGGCGTTGTACTCGTCGTCGAAGCCGTTCTCGACGAGTCGGTCCCGCATCCCACCGGTCTCGACGGCCAGGATGAAGTCGGCGTCCGTATCGAGGAACTCGATCGTGTCGGGGTTGTTCGGAATCTGGTAGCCGCCTTCGCCGACGTCTTCCTGGCAGTGGATCTCGCGTTCGCCCCGTCGCGTCTGCTCGCGGAGGTGTAACGGCCCCATGATCGTCGCGCCCGACTCCTCCGGGCGCATGTGGAAGTCCTCGCGGGTGACTCCCGAAACGATTTCGAGGTCCTCGACCATGCTGTTGGACTCGTCCTGATCGTTGAACTGGGCCTCGTCGTTGTCCCAGCTCTCCGAGAGGTAGTAGAGTTCACGCAGGGTCGACGAGCGGTCTTCCTCGAGTTGTTCGGCGAGGAAGTCGATGGTGTAGACGGCCTTCAGAAGCTTTCGGGCGCCGCGGACGGAGTTGGCCGACCGGGTCGATTCGCGGTCGCCGTAGACCCAGACTTTCTCGTCCTCGTCGTACTCGATGTTGTTCTTCGTCCGCGTGGGGACGGACATGTGGGGGATCTCGCCCAGTTCGAACTGGTCGTAAAACTGTGCCGCGAGATCGATCAACTGCTCTCGTGCTTGCTCTTCGTCTGCGCTCATTGTTTTACGGTAAGTTTCTCAGTTTCGACGCCCTTGACGTCCAGATCGAAGTCGGCGTCGTCGGCCACTTCGTACTCGAGCGTCGCGTCTTCGTCACTCGAGACGTCCGGTTCCCACTTGACGAACCACTCGCCGTCCATCTCGACGATCGTCGCGTCGTCGGGGAGGTTCGTCGGCTCGGCGGTGACGATGTCGGTGATCTCGAGTGATTCGTTCGTACTCGAGTTGTTCTCGACGACGATCGAGACGGCCTGTCCGTCGCCGTTCTGTTCGACCTCGCGCTCGACGAGGACGTTGTTCATGATGCGGGCGATAGCGTCGTCGATGTCGGGTTCGTCGCGGCCCGTAACCTCGGCGACCTTCGTCGCCATCTCGGGGAGGATCTTCCCGAGGACGTTCTGTTTCTTCCGGCGCTGTTGCATCGAGCGACGCTTGTTCAGGTAGCTCTTGAGTTCGCGGGCGGCCTCGCGAATCGCGAGTTCGATCTCGTCTTCGATCGCCGGCACGTTCGCGACGGCGTCTTTCGACTCGCTGGTGAAGGGGACGTTCGTCGAGGCGACGTGGATCATGATGACGGCCGGCCCCTTCGGCAGGCCGGAGCCGCCGGGCTGGTCGAGGCCGTAGTTGCGCCAGCCGATCGACTTGACGACGTCCGTCGTCGCACACGCGCCGCGCTGGTAGACCAGCGGGACGCGGTTTGCAAAGCGCATGACGTCGACGCCGCCTTCGGCCTCTAAGTCGCCGCCGTAGGCGATGCCGGCCTCGACGATGAACGGGTCGCCGCCGTGGACTTCGGCGTCGCGGGTCGCGGAGGCGTAGAAGTCGGCCTCGAACTCCTTTTCTAAGCCGGCCGAGATGAGGTCCGCCGAGATGGGCGCGAGACAGCGCGTCGGCGGCGCCATGATATCGGTCGCGCGCATCCCGTCGACGAGTTCGCTCGAGGCGTCGCGGTCGCCGTCGAGTTCGCGGACGAGCGGCGGGTCGTCGGGGACGGTCGCCATGACGGACCAGATCGCGTCGACGACGTTCTCGCGGGCGGTGTCGCCGAAGCTGACGTCGTCGTACTCCTCGGTGAGGTCCGCGGCGCGGTCGACGTGGTCCTCGAGTCGGCCGTGCGTGAGACGATGGCGGACGTTGCCGTCGCCGTCGTCATCGTCGCCTTCGAGTTCGTCTTCGAACTTCGCCGCGAGCCGCTCGGCGAAGGCGTGGATCACCTCGTCGTCCTTGCGCGTGCTCGTCGCCTCGTCGGCGAGGTCGTAGAGGTCGGCAACGAGCCGGGATTCGGCGGGGTCGTCGGCCGCGTCGGCTTCGACGGCGCCGTCCTCGTGGCTCGCGTGTCGCTTCGCTCCCGCTCGCCCGTCCGAGGACTCACTTCGTTCGTCCTCGCGGGCGTCGATCAACTCGAGCCAGACCGCGTCGACGGCGTTCTTGCGGACGGTGTCGCCGAAGGTCGTGTCGTGTTCGGCCTCGACGTCTTCGGCTGCCGTATCGACTGCCTCGAGCAGTTCGTGGTGGGCGATGCGGTCGGTGTCGGCGACCGCCTCGGCGATGGCCGCGGCGAAGGCGGCCGTCGCGTCGGCGCCTTTGTTCGACGTGGCGGCAGATACTGCGGCCTCGAGGTCGACGTTCTCGTGGTCGGAGGGCGGGCGCCAGCGCATCTCGCGGCCGTAGTGGCGGTCGCGGAACTCGTCGATGATCGAATCGGCGGTCTTCTTTCCGACGCGGGTGAACTCCTCCTGGAGGAACCCCGAGACGGTCTGGGAGTCCGTCGCCGTCAACATCTTCATCACGGTGCCGAGTTCGACGCCGTGGGGATGGGGACGGATCTCCTCGGTCTCCTCGGGGAGCTGGTCGGTCGCACGCTCGAACTTGAAGTGAGCCGTGGGTTCGCGCAGCTCAAGGCGGGCGTGGGGGTTGACGACCGCGGTGTGTTTGATGTAGTCGTGGAGTTGCTGGCGGGCGCGCATGTTCGCTTCCATCTCGAGTTCGATGCGCGTGCCGTGCGGGCGGTCCCAGGTAGTGGTCTCGTCGACGCTGATCTCGGGTTCGTTCTCGTCGGTGTCGACGATGAGTTCGAAGTACTGGGCCTCGCTCGCCCCCTGCGGGCGGCTCGTGATCTTCGCCGGCTTCCCGCTCGTCAGCTGGGAGTAGAGGACGGCCGCGGAGATGCCGATCCCCTGCTGACCGCGGGACTGTTCGCGCGCGTGGAAGCGAGAGCCGTAGAGCAGTTTCCCGAAGACCTTCGGCAGCGATTCCTTCGTGATCCCGGGACCGTTGTCCTCGACGATCAGGCGATAGTAGTCGCCAGCTTCCTGAATCTCGACGTAGATATCCGGGAGAATTCCGGCTTCTTCGGCGGCGTCTAAGGCGTTGTCGACGGCCTCCTTGACGGCCGTGACGAGGCCTCGAGCGCCGCTGTCGAAACCGAGCATGTGCTTGTTCTTCTCGAAGAACTCGGCGATGGAGATCGCCTGCTGGTTTTCGGCCAGCTCCTCGGCGATCCCCGGTTCGTCACCGAGTGTCGACTGAAACGACGTCATTGTCCCCCCATACTAACGGCGGGGCTAAAAGGTGTACGCTACCGCAGTGAAAGTGGACTCCGCTCGAGACGGTTCGCCGTCTGCCACTACTGACGAACGCACGCGCGGCCGTACCGTCGGAAAATCGCCACACGAGGCCGTGTGGGATCCCTCACCGCCATCCCGGAGGTGTAATATCGCTATCCAATTGCTATTTCCACACTTGATCGAGCTACATAGTTAGAAATTTAGCATATTAACTGTGGAATTAGCAGAGTTCCGAGACAGCAGTGGGAAAAAGCCAAATTATTGGAGTTCATCTGCGAAAGGGAGTGATGGATCTCGACGAGACGAACAAGGCCGTACTGTATCTCCTCCAGGAGGACGCGCGACGGATCACCACGCAGGAGATGGCCGACCAGATCGGCGTCTCGGCAAGCACGGTCCGAAACCGGATCGAGGAACTCGAGGAAAACGGAATCATCCGCGGCTACCATCCCGACGTGGACTACGACAAGGCGGGACTACAACTGCACGTGCTGTTTATCTGTTCCGCGCCGAACCCGGAGCGCGAGCGACTCGCCAACGAGGCCCGCGAGGTCAGCGGCGTCGTCACGATCCAGGAGGTACTCAACGGGAAAGACAACGTCCAGATCGAGGCCGTCGGAACCGACACCGACGATATCGCGCGGGTTAGCGACGAACTGAGCGCTCTCGGATTCGACGTCGTCAACTCGAAGATTCTGAAGAGCTTCCACAAACAGCCGTTCGACCACTTCGGAAAGCACCTCGTCGACGACGGTGGCGGCGATGAGTGACCGAATTGGGACGATCGAGTTCGATGCCAACCGCAGACGGTATCGGGTGCAGTACGATCCGGACGCCCTGGCACCGAGCGCCGCCGTCGTCGAGGTTCTCCAGACGATTTTCGACGACGAACGGGCGGACGAACCGCTCTACGACGTCGTCGATCCGGACGCGCTCGACCGACTCCTCGAGCCCCACCCGCGGCGCGACCGCAACGGCCACCGTTCGGTTTCGTTTCCGGTCCACGGTGCGGTGGTGACCGTGACGAGCGACGGGCGACTAACGATTCAATCGAACGCCGATGCCGAGTGCGGGTCGAACTCGGGCCCGTGAGCGCCGTCATACGGTTTACTGTAAGTCAGTTCCGGCGCAACAGCGACCCGCATGGCGGTTGCGCCGGTAAATCGTTAAGTAATCCGTATCACTCCTCGATAGGCGGCCAGTGCCACGCGTCGGCGCGCACGACACCGAGCAGCTTTCGCCGTCGTTCCGAACGGGTGGCAAGCGCCTCGGCGAACTCCTCGTCGGCGACGGTCGGGATCTCGTCCTCGCGAACGTGCGCTAACTCCGGCGCCGGCGGCACCTCGTCGGCGGGGTCGATAAACGCCGTCTCGAGCGTATCGAGGTAGCTATCGACGCTCGAGCGGGCGTCTTCGATCTGGGTTGGGTTTGGCTGTGCGTCCTCCGAAACCCCGTGGCGGAAGATCGTCAGCGCCTCGTCGAAGATGGGAACGGCTATCGCCGACGCTCGCGAGGCCCGTTCGCTGTGGTAGTAGTGGAGGATCGGGTAGGCCTTGTGCTGGTCGGCCAGCAGCGAGAGCCGGTCGGCCAGCGAGTTCATCGGGAGATCGATTCCGCGGAATTCCTCGTCGTCGCCGGCCCAGCTCGCGCGGACGAACGCTTCGCTTCGCTCGCCGAGTCCGGTGACGTCGCTCGCGAACGATCGCTTCTCGGAGACCGCGCCGAGGACGGTGAGGACGTAGGAGACGCCGAGCGTCACGAACGCCATTCCCGTCGCCGTCGTGAACGAGCTGGCGATCTCCCAGGTTCCGGTCGTCGGCGAGTAGTCGCCGTTCCCGTTGGTGAACATCGTGTAGGCGACGTAGTAGAACCGACCCGACCAGTCGGCGGGCTCGCCGGTCTGGGGGCTGATCAGGGCGGTTTGGCCGCCCGCGAACAGCAGCGTCCAGCCGAGCCACAGCAGCGCGATCCACATCGCGAGCGTGAGCGTGAGGATAAGCGGGCCCGCAGTGCTCAGCGTCCGTCGATCGCTGCTTACGGCCCGCAGCCCGCGCCACGTCACGGTCGTCAATCGCCCCGAGAGCGGTCCGGAGCCGCCGTCGACCCACAGCGTCGTCCAGAGGATGTCGACGATGACCGCGACGAGCACGACGATTCCGGCGACCAGATACAGCGGTTGCATTGCGTTCGGCTACGCCGCCGAGCCCCGTCAACGACGACCCGGTCACTGACACGGATTTTTGAGGGCGCAGGGGTCCGACCGGCGCCCTTTTAGTCGTGGCTCTCGTTTCGACGACGTTCACAGGTCCCTCATGAGCAACACTGCCCCCACTCCCCCCACTGACGTACTCGGCCTCGAAAGCCCCATCGAGGCCCTCCAGTCGAGCGACGAGTTCCGCGGTCCCGTCGAACAACTCGATGGCAACCACTGCAACGATCACTTCGCGCTCCTCTACGAGGACGAGGCCGAACAGTTCGCCGCCGCAGTTCCGTTCGTTCGACAGGGACTCGAACGCGGCGAACAGTGTCTGTACGTCGTCGCCGAGAACGCGCGCACCGACGTCGAGACCGCGATGCGCGAGGGTGGCATCGACGTCGACGCGGCACTCGAGACGGGCGCGCTCGCGTTCGCGACCATCGACGAGACGTACCTTTCGAACGGGACGTTCGACGCCGACGGGATGATGGAGTACTACGAGGCGGCCGTCAACGAGGCGGCGGCGGAGTTCGGCGCGTTTCGGCTGGCCGCCGAGATGTCGTGGATCCTCGAGGGGGACGTCACGACCGAGGAGTGTATGCGCTACGAAAGCAAGGTCAACGAACTGTTCGACGAGGAAGACGCCATCGCGCTCTGTCAGTACGACCTGACGGCCTTTTCGGCGGAGACGATCTGCGACGTCGTCCGGGTGCATCCGCACCTCATCTACGACTCCACAGTCTGTCACAACTTCTACTATATCCCGCCGGAGGAGTTTTGCGGACCGGAGCGACCGGCGCGCGAACTCGAGCGGATGCTCGGAACGCTACTCGGGCGGACGGAAGCGAAGACCGAACTCCGCGAACAGGAGCGGTTCCTGCAGCAACAAACCGAAATTACGTCGGATCCGAACCGGCCGTTCGAGGAGAAACTGCAGGCGCTGTTCGACCTCGGGAGCGACCGCTTTGGACTCGAGCTCGGGGCCATCGCCCGGGTCGACCCCGATTCGGACCGGTTCGAAATCGAGTATGCGAGCGACGACCACGACCGCTTCGAACCCGGCGTTGCGCTCCCGCTGTCGGAGACCTACTGCGCGGCGACGGTCGAGCGACGGAGCGACACCGCGAGCCTGACGGATCCGATCGACGCGGGCTACGAACACGTCACCGTTCACCGGAACTTCGGTCTCGAGGCCTATCTCGGCACCCACGTCGAGGTCGAGGGCGGCGCCGACCGGACGTTCTTCTTCGCGAGCGCCGAGCCGCGGAACCGAGGCTTCTCGGACGACGAGCACACCTTCCTCCGCCTGCTGGGCCAGTGGGTCCGCTACGAACTCGAACAACACCGCCGCGAACGCGACCTCGAGCGAACGATCGATCGGCTCGAGGACTCGAACGAACGACTCGAGCGGTTCGCGTACGCCGCCAGTCACGACCTCCAGGAACCCCTTCGAATGGTGTCGACGTACCTGCAGTTAGTCGACGGCCGCACGCGCGGAACCCTCGACGAGGAGACCCGCGAGTTCCTCGCGTTCGCCGTCGACGGCGCCGAACGGATGCGCGAAATGATCGACGCGCTGCTCGCGTACTCCCGCGTCGAGACGCGCGGAACGCCCTTCGAGACGGTCGATCTGAACGACGTCCTCGACGAGGTCCTCGAGGATCTCACCTTTCGAATCGAGGAGAGCGACGCCGAGATTATCGTCGAATCACTGCCCCAGGTCGAGGGAGACAGGAGCCAACTTCGACAGGTGTTTCAGAACCTGCTCGACAACGCGATCGAATACTGCGGCGACGAGCCGCCGCAGGTGACCGTCCGCGCCGAATCGAACGGCGACGTGTGCACTATCGAGGTTCACGATCGCGGAATCGGGATCGCTCCCGAGAACACGGGTCGCGTGTTCGAAGTATTCGAACGGCTACACGACCGCACGGAGTACGACGGGACGGGAATCGGTCTCGCGCTCTGTCAGCGGATCGTCGAACGCCACGACGGTCGCATCTGGGTCGACGCCGAACTCGGCGAGGGGGCGACGTTTTCGCTCTCGCTTCCGGCGGCGTGACCGTCGGTTCTGACAGGCCGAACGAACCGCCGTGTGCCACCGATTCGACCGTGAATTCGGGACAGTCGTTCCGGGAGATCGGAACGGTGGCCCACTCCTGGTTCGGTTTTAACCACCCCGCCCGATGTGTCCTCGAGGTAGCCTCGAACGAGTGAAACGTTACTTCGACTTTAGAAACGGCTAACCGAGTATCAATCAGACGAGTAACCGAATTATAAATGCCAGTTTGCTTTTCGATCATATCCCGACCGATTCATATACGATCACCACCTGGGGTCGATATGGCGAGCGACCGAGTACGCGCACAGTCGGTTCCAGATGGGATGCCGGTTCCGTTCGATTCGACGGACAAGGTAAGCCCAACAGAGACGACCCCCGCAGTCACGGCGTCGAATGCTACAGGCAGCTGGTTGGATGCACCACGTAAACCCACGCGGTTCCGATGACACGCTCGTTCAGCAACCGCGACCGAAGCCAGAGTCGAGACGAACGGGTCGACGTCCTCTTTGGGGCTCCGGACGACGACTACGCGCGACCGTTTACCGACGCACTCGAGGCGGCGGATACCTCGGCTCGAGTGACCGTCTCCAACGACAGCGAGGCGGTACTCGAGGCGATCGCTGGGGACATCGATGCGAACGAACATCCGCGACCAGACGTCGTCGTCGTCGATCTCGAACTCTTTCGTCCGGACAGCCTCGAGCGGCTCGCGGAGTGCAGAGCTCGCCCTGAGAACCGACACGTTCCGCTTCTCGTAATCGCGGACGGGGACGAAACCGACGTCGCTCGATCGTACGAATTCGGCGCGAACGCCTACGTGGAGAAGCCAGAGGAGCCAGCCGAGTTCGCCAGTTTCGCTCGATCGTTCGGCGATTTCTGGCTCTCGACCGTTCAGCTGCCAACCAGGGACTGAAACGGCGGAAACAGCCGGAAACAGGCGGTGACTCGGCGTCGGAACCGAAACTCCCGGACCGTCGTTATTCGCTCCCGTTCTCGACGATGTCTGCCAGCACCCTTCCGATCTCCTGGTTCGTCTCCGGACTGTAGTGGCCGCCCTCGCCGCGTTCGACGTACAGCGACTCCACGTCGTCGCCGGGGTCTAGATGCCGGGCCATGTCGACCGTCTCGAGGGTGTCGTATTTCTCGTCGAGTCGGTCGACGAGGTCGCCGTAGATCGGACCGTGTTCTGACTCGTACTTCGCGTAGCGAAGCTGCTGGACCATCGCGAAGACGGGCGTGAATCCCTGTTGTTCGGCGTAGTCGACGAACTCTTCGATGAGCGCGTCGAACAGCGGTTCGTGGGTGTCGAACAGCCGCTCGTGGTAGCGCACGCGGGGCTGTTCCATCCGCAGCGCCGACTGCGTCTGGGCCTCGTCGAAGTCGACTCCCGGAATCGAGCGGCCGGCGCGGCGTTCGAGTTCCTTACCCCCAGTGATCGCGGCGTACTTGAGATACTCCGGATCGTCGAAGAGATCCGTCGTGTAGGGAAACGACGCGTAGTGGGGCTTGAACCAGTGGTCGTAGTGGAAGTCGTACTCCCGGAGGAAGTCGGCTTTCGACTCGAGGTCGAGCAGGTCTTCTTTCTCGTCGACGGGGCTGTCGATTCGCTCGAGGTCGCCGTCTTCCAGGACGTACCGCGGCTTGACGGCGAGAATGTTCCCGAACTCCTGGTAGTGTTTCCAGACGGAGAGGATTCGGGCGATCGAGGAGGCGGTGACGACCATGAAGACGTAGTCGGTCTCCTCCTCGGGGTACTGGCGCTTGAGCCGCATCAGCGACTGGTCGAGCCCGTAGTTGCCGCCGCCGTAGTTGGCGACGTGGGTGTCGAGTTCCTCGGCCATGTAGTGCTGGAACGTCTCGTCGTCGTTGACCTCTCGACAGAAACAGTAGGAGTCGCCGTACGTCGAGACGGTGACGTCGGCGTCTTCCTCCCGGTCGTTAGCCGGGCAGACCCGACTCCCGTACTCGTCGGTCGAGTAGGTGACGACCGTCCGCACCTCCTCCCCCGGAAGGTGGTCGCCGGTGTCTTTTTGTTTCTCGCGGTTCGGCTGGGGACACCAGCCGAGTTCCGGGTCGAAGCTGCTGAACTTCCCCAGCAGTTCCCGATCGATTCCGGGAAACTCCTCGGTCGCGACGGCCGGGATCCGCTTGAGCGACTGATACGAGAGTGCCTCGATAGCGATCACCAGTACGACGATCGCGATAGCGAGCACAGCGAGTGGAAGCATTCGCTCGGCGCTACCACAACGGGCGATAAGTGAATTGTGGTGTATTCACGGCCTTCAACGTGTAAGACGCGAATAATCGGGCGATTCGGTTGTCCAGTTGATGCGTACAGCGACCGTCGTCGACGTCACCGAACGACCGTTACCGGGACCGCCGAGTGTCTGACGACGACCTCCGCGACGCTCCCGAGCAGGATCCGTCTGACCCCCGAGCGGCCGCGACTGCCCATGACGACGTGGTCGATCGACTCGTTCTCGGCGAACTCGATGATTTCCTGGGCGGGAGAGCCGATCCGCGTGCGGGTCTCGAGCGGAACGTCGCGCTCTCTCGCGATCGTCTCGGGGACCGTAAGCTGCTCGTCGACGTCCTCGAAGACCTCGTCGAGTGCGGCCCGGCTCTCCTCGTCGTCTGCGCTGTTGGGGATAAACGGCAGCGCGGTCGTGTCGACGACCGTCAGCGCGACGAACTCCCCGTCGGGAAAGAGGTCGATGGCGTACTCGAGAGCGTCGTGGGCGGGCTCGGAGTCGTCGAAGGGGACGAGGACGCGTGCTGGCATGGGTACGGTTCGCTATCGGTCCACAGCAACTTCAGTATACTACCGTCGCTGGCGTCGGTCGCCGCCGGTCACAGTGCGAGGTACGGTCCGACGCCGATGAGCACGACGCCGAGTGCGACCTTCAGGCGCTCGGGATCGATCAGGTGGGCGACTTTCCAGCCCATGATCACGCCCAGCAACAGCGGGAGGCCGATGACGACCGCCAGCGGGAGGATCACGGACCCCTGCAGCGCGTAGCCGCCGGCCGCGAACGCCGCGATGAAAATCGACTGTACCTGCGCGACGGCGACGGCGAGCAACATCGGGACGCCGACCAGTACCAGCGCCGGGACGGCGAGGACGGGTCCGCCGATCCCGAGCAGACCGCTGGCGACTCCGAGTCCGAACCCGAGCCCGCCGAGGGCGAACTGTCCCTCGCGCTCGAGCGGATCGAGATCGTACAGCGGGGTGAACCCGCGGCGTTCGCGATACAGAATAATGGCGCCGACGGCCATCGAAACGCCGCCCAGCAGAACCCCGAAGAGCGTCTGCGAGACGAACGCGTTGACGTAGGCGCCGGCGACCGCACCGAGGATGCTCGAGACGGAGAGAACGAGGGCGATCGCACGGCTCTCACCCGTTTGCATCTCGCCGGAGTGGAGGTAGGCTGCACTGCCGACGAGTCCGGTGACGATGAACGTCGCGTGGGCCGTCCCGGCGACCTCGCTCGCGGTGAGCGGCGTCAGCGAGTAGAGCGCGATGGTAACGAAGATCCCGCCCGGCCCGATCGTCGTGATTCCGATCCCGGCGAAAAACGAGAGGGAGACGAGCAACAGGACCAGCGCGGGATCGAACGGAAATCCGAGCATCGGTTCGTGACACTCAGTTGTCCCCGTCGCTTCCACTAACTCTTCTGATTTCGACGCTTTCGGGTCAGCTATTGATCAAATCCGAACGCACACTCAGTCGCTCGTCAGTAACCGACGACTGAAGCCACGAAGTCGTCAGTGAACGCTCCGTTTATCGTCGAAATGAAGAATCGCCGCGGGACGTTAGATCAGGTTCACGATCGACTGCACCAGCGATTCGGCGGTGAAGATCGACGTCACGAACATCATGACGACGATGGTGGCGAACACCGCCTGCTCGAGACGCGAGGGCTCGAGGTAGTGCCGGACGGCGAAGAACAGCGCCAGCGCCGTCAGCGGCAGTCCGATGACGCCGTTGACCGCGGGCATCATGAGCGCCAGACTAACCGGGGTGAATCCGGTAAACGCGAGGATCGGAATCGCGAGCAGGACCGAGAGGCCGATCAGGAAGTGAACGGTCCGTCGGAAGTGGACGTCGCCGAACTTCGTCGAGATGCCGTACGACTGGGGCACCATGAAGCCGGCGGCGAACAGCGTCCCGGTGGCGCTGGTGAACGAGGCCGCGCCGACGGCGAGGATGAAGGCGCCGAGCACCCACGAGCCGACCATGTCGACGAGCGGATCGGCGGGAGCCAGGAACGTCAGTTCGCCGTCCGGAGAGGCGATGGCAGCGGCGATAATAACCGTGAGGCTAAGCGCGACGACGGCCGCGAGCCCGACGGTGTGGTCCTTGCGGTACCGGGAGACGTCGGACCACGACTTCTCGTGTTGCATGCTCGTCTGGATGAAGAAGTTCGGGTAGTAGACCGTCGTCCCGAGCAGCGCGATGATCATCGTCATGTACTCGAACTCGTTGATGATGCCGGGGACGAAGCCGGTCGCCACCGCACCAACCTCGGGCCCGAGATTCGCCGTGATGACGATATACGAGGCGAAGATCGCGAGGACGAGCGCCGCGATGACGCCTTCGACGCGGCTGTACACCCGCAGTTCGACGAGTGCGATCCCCAGTGCGGCCGAGATGATGATCCCGACGTACAGGTTCGAAAGCGGCGTGAGATAGATGAGTGCCGCACCCGCGAGCGCGTAGTTCGCGACGCTCCAGAACTGCATGATGAACGATATCCCTAGCGAAAACGCCTTTCCCGCCCGCTCGCCGACGGCGGAAGAGATGTACGTCATCAGCGGCTGATCGACGGCCGCCAGTCTGGCCGACATTTCGTGCATGACGAGGCCGATGCCCAGTCCGAGCGGCATGACCCACAGGAGCGCGAACCCGTACAGCATCCCCGTTTCCGTCAGAATGTACACCGATCCGGCACCGAAAATATTGGCAGCGAACAGCAGTCCGAGACCGTACTGATGAATAGTCTCCTTTGCCTGCTCGGGAACGAAGTCGACCGTCGTGTTCGCTTCCGACATTAGGATCCCACCCACCCGGTCACGTCTTGATTCGAGGTCTCCGTGGTCGTTTCTGCGACCGTCGACGCGCGAATGGCCGGTGAATCAACCTCCATCAGTTCTTTCCTGTCTCGCATATCTGTCCAATCGACCGTCTCCTGTTTCCGGAATTGGCTTGAGATGGCAATCGTTGCACAGGCCGGCCGCGCTTTTTTACCGCCGTGATATCCCCGGCTGGCTGGCTGCAATAGGCTGCAGAACCGTTTACCAGCCGCCTCGAGTAGGATGTCTATGTCCAATCGACGAACGTTTCTCGAGCGGTTCGGCTCGGAGTCGGCGGCGACGGGCGTCATCGGAGCGAACGCGCCGACGCGCGACGGCATCGGCGCCGCCGAACAGAACGAGTACAGCCCGCGTTCGACGGGCGAGTTCGACTACCCCTGGCAGTTCGTCGGCCGCCGGTCGGCCGTGATGGCCCGCAACGGAATGGTCGCGACGAGCCATCCCCTCGCCGCCCAGACCGGGGCGCGAATCCTCCAGCAGGGCGGGAACGCGGCCGACGCGGCGGTCGCCGTCGCGGTCGAACTCTCGTTCGTCGAACCCCACATGACGAGCATCGGCGGCGACGTCGTCGCGCTCACGCACTTCGACGGCGAGTTCACAGCCCTCAACGGGAGCGGCTACGCGCCCGAGAAGGCGACCGTCGAACGCTACCGGGAACTGACCGACGAGACCGACGAGGACGGCACGCCCGTCGTCCCCTCCTACGGTCCGCTTTCGGTCACCGTTCCCGGCGCGGTCGACGCCCTCTACCGACTCGCGGATCGGTACGGATCGCTCGACTTTGCCACTCTGCTCGAGCCGACGATCGATCACGCCCGGCAGGGGGTGCCGGTCACCGAGTACATCGCCTCCCAGTGGGAGGCCGCCGCGCCGCCGGTCGCCCAGTTCGACTCCTTCCGGGAGACGTTCCTCGTGGACGGGGAGACGCCGCCGCCCGAGTCCGTGTTTACCAACCGGGATCTCGCCGACTCACTCGAGCGAATCGCTCACGAGGGGATCGAGACCATGTACGGCGGGCACCTCGGCCAGCGGATCGTCAACCGCGTCCAGGAACACGGCGGCGTCCTCGAACTCGATGACCTCGAGGCCTTCGAGAGCCGGTGGAACGAGCCGATCAGCACCGAGTACCGGGGTTACGAGGTGCTCGAGCACCCGCCCAATACGATCGGCGTCGTCGCGCTCGAGGCGCTGAACATCGTCGAGAACTTCGACCTGCCCGACGAGCCGACCGATCCCGACCGTCTGCATCGGCTGATCGAGGCGATCAAGATCGCCTACGCCGACGCCGAAGAGCACCTCGGAGACCCCGACGACGCGGAGATCCCACTCGAGGAGAAGCTCTCCGAGGAGTACGCGAGCGAGCGCGCGGCCGAGATCGGCGAGACGGTCGGCGACCGGGAGCCGAAAGCCGGCGACGCCTCGAACACCGTCTACCTGACCGTCGTCGACCGCGACGGCAACGCCGTCTCGCTGCTCGGCAGTCACTACAAGCCGTTCGGGAGCGGCCTGGTCGTCGACGGCTTCACGCTGCAAAACCACGCGACCTCGTTTACCCTCGAGCCCGACGATCCGAACGTGATCGAGCCGCGAAAACGTCCCTACCACACGCTCATTCCGGCGATGCTCGCCGAAGACGGCGAGTTCCGGGCCTCCTTCGGCGTGATGGGCGGTTCGACGATGCCCCAGGGGCAACTGCAGTTGCTGGTCAACATGCTCGATTCGGGACTCAATCCGCAGGCCGCCATCGACGCGCCGCGCTTTCGCTTCGAGGAGGGCCACGAGGTCGCCCTCGAGACGACGCGGCTTCCGAAGGACGTCGTCGAAGACCTCCACGAACGGGGCCACGAGATCCGCCTCGAGTCGGAGTACTTCGAACCCGACGCCCACCACTTCGGCGGCGCGCAGTTCATCTACCGCGCCGCCGACGGCACGCTGATCGGGGGCTCGGAGCCGCGACGAGACGGGCAGGCGATCGGGTTCTGATCGATCGGGCCGAGCGAGACGGTGCAACGGACGTCGCTACCCGACACCTGCATCTGCAGGGCCCGCCGACTTGCCGAAATCGCACGATACTGATACTATACTATGGTTCGACACGTGCTGGTGCCGATCGACGACTCGGACCCCTCCGGGGACGCGATCGACCACGCCCGAGCGCAGTACGACGACGCGACGATCACGCTGGTTCACGTCCTCGAGGCCGACCATCCCTACGGACCGCCGCGGTCGGACGCCGACATCGGCGGCTTCGAGGAGTACGTCCGCGAGTTTTACGAAGACAGGGGCGACAACAACGGCGTACTCGAGCGTGCGCTGACCCTGGCGGCGGACGATCCGAACGTTCGAACTGAGCTCCGATCCGGATCGCCCGACCGCAAAATCGTCGACCTCGCCGAGGAGTCGGACGTCGACCTGATCGTC
The DNA here is from genome assembly GCF_000337215.1 of Natronolimnohabitans innermongolicus JCM 12255. Lineage (GTDB taxonomy): Archaea > Halobacteriota > Halobacteria > Halobacteriales > Natrialbaceae > Natronolimnohabitans > Natronolimnohabitans innermongolicus. Next base: position 136,398 of record NZ_AOHZ01000041.1, read on the forward strand.
GTCGGCAGCCACGGCCGAACGGGGGCGAGTCGCGTCCTGCTCGGCAGCGTCGCCGAGAAGATCGCCCGCCGGTCGCCGGTTCCGGTGACGATCGTTCGGTGAGCAGTTCGAACGCAACGGCGCGTTCAGCGACGCATTTTCGGCTCGGTAGCGGCGGAGACGCGAACGTTTATGGGTAGTTGATGTGTCGCCAGATACGATGCCGACGTCAGAGAAGCCGTCTTTGCAGCAGTCACTCTCACCGATAATTCCGGGGAAGACTGCTACTGTGGCGTTTCTCGCGCTCGCGTTCCTCGTGGTACAATACTTTCTCAGACGTCCGCTCGCGGGATATACGACCGACTGGTTCGAGACTGGATACCCGTTTACCGTACTCGATCAGTTGCTGGCGCTCGTACTGACGCCAGTTCACGCGATACTCGACGTCCTCTTTCATCCGTGGGCCCCCGACTGGGCGTTCGTCGTGCTCACGGTCTGTTACTTCTACGCGCTCTCCCTCGTCATCGCTCGAGTCGCTGAGGGGGCTCGCGCGCGAGCGCGTACACGTGACTTTTATTAGGGCCCGGCGGCTAACCGAAAGCAGGTTTTACATGTCCCAGGAAAGCGAGTACGGCGCCGGGCAGATCCAGGTTCTGGAAGGCCTGGAGGCCGTGCGGAAACGGCCGGCGATGTACATCGGATCTACGGATTCTCGAGGGCTCCACCATCTGGTCTACGAAGTGGTGGACAACTCGATCGACGAGGCGCTGGCCGGCTACTGCGACGACATCACCGTCACCATCCACGAGGACGATTCGGTGAGCGTCGCGGACGACGGCCGCGGTATCCCCGTCGACACCCACGACGAGTACGAACGCCCCGCCCTCGAGGTCATCCTGACGGTCCTCCACGCGGGCGGCAAGTTCGACAACAAGTCCTACCAGGTCTCCGGTGGACTCCACGGCGTCGGCGTGAGCGTCGTCAACGCCCTCTCAGAGCGGCTCGAGGCGGAGGTCAAACGCGACGGCAGCGTCCATCGCCACGCCTTCGAGGGCGGCGAACCCGTTGGCGACATGCAGGAGGTCCGCGAGATGAACGCCGACGAAGAAACGGGCACGCAGGTTCGGTTCTGGCCCGATACCAGCATCTTCGAGACCGAGGGCTTCTCGTTCTCGACGCTCTCGAACCGCCTCCGAGAGCTTGCCTTCCTCAACTCCGGCGTTCGGATCACCCTCCGCGACGAACGCGAGGAGACCGACGACGGCGACGTCGTCGAAGACACCTACGAGTACGAGGGCGGCATCCGCGAGTTCGTCAAGTACTTAAACGAGACGCGCTCGGCGATGCACGACGACGTCATCTACTTCGAGGACGAAGCCCAAAACATCCAGATCGAGGTCGCGATGCAGGCCACCGAGGAACTGCAGGGCTCGATCCACGCCTTCGCGAACAATATCAACACCCGCGAGGGTGGCACTCACCTCACCGGGTTCAAGACCGCTCTGACCCGAACGGTCAACGACTACGCGAAGGACAACGACATGCTCGGCGACCTCGAGACCAACCTCAAGGGAGAGGACATCCGCGAGGGGCTTACTGCGGTCATCTCGGTCAAACACCCCGATCCACAGTTCGAGGGCCAGACAAAGACGAAACTCGGCAACAGCGAGGTGCGAGGCATCGTCGAGAGCGCGATGCACGAAGGGCTGGGCACGTACTTCGAGGAACACCCCGACACCGCCCAGGCCATCGTCACGAAGGCCGTCGAGGCCGCGAAAGCCCGCAAGGCCGCCCAAAAGGCCGAGGAGCTGACGCGCCGAAAGTCCGCCCTCGAGTCGACCTCCCTGCCGGGCAAGCTGGCTGACTGCCAGACCAAAGACCCCGAGACGGCCGAACTGTTCATCGCGGAGGGTGACTCCGCCGGCGGCAGCGCCAAACAGGCCCGTGACCCCGAGTTCCAGGCCGTCCTCCCCATCAAAGGGAAGATCCTGAACGTCGAGAAACACCGGTTGGATCGCATCCTCGAGAACGACGAGATTCGGAACATGATCACCGCGATCGGCGCGGGGATCGGCGACGAGTTCGACGTCGAGGACGTCCGCTACAAGAAGATCATCATGGCGACCGACGCCGACGTCGACGGCGCCCACATCCGGACGCTCATGCTCACGTTCTTCTACCGGCACATGCGGCCGCTGCTCGAGGGTGGCTACGTCTACGCGACCCAGCCGCCGCTGTACCGCATCCGCTATCGCGGCGAGACCTACGACGCGATGACCGACACCGAGCGCGACGAGATCGTCGCGGAGAAGTGCGACGGCAATCCCTCGCAGGTCCAGCGGTTCAAGGGACTCGGCGAGATGAATCCCGAGCAGCTCTGGGAGACGACGATGAACCCCGACAACCGCATCCTCAAACAGATCACGGTCGAGGACGCGGCCGCGGCGGACAAGATGTTCTCGGTCCTGATGGGCGATGCGGTCGAACCGCGAAAGCAGTTCATCAAGGAAAACGCGCCCGAGGCGGAATGGATCGACATATAAGCTGGTGAGGTAGTTACATGAGTTCAGACGTACCCGATCCGACAGACGTAGAGGCACGAGCGGTAGAGAACGTCCGCATCGAGGACGAGATGGAGCAGAGCTACATCGACTACGCGATGAGCGTCATCGCGGGTCGTGCGCTCCCGCGGGTCGAAGACGGTCTCAAACCCGTCCACCGGCGCATCCTCTATGCGATGCACGAGATGGGCGTCTCCTCCGGTTCGTCCCACCGGAAGTCGTCCTCGATCGTCGGGGAGACGATGGGTGACTACCACCCCCACGGCGACCAGGCGATCTACGACACGCTCGTCCGGATGGCCCAGGACTTCTCGATGCGCTATCCGCTGGTCGACGGCCAGGGGAACTTCGGCTCGATGGACGGCGATCCGGCCGCCGCACAGCGGTATACGGAGGCCCGGATGTCGGCCATCTCCGAGGAACTTCTCGAGGACATCGACAAGGATACCGTCGACTTCTCCTCGAACTACGACGACCGCCTGCAAGAGCCCGACGTCCTCCCCTCGGCGTTCCCGAACCTCCTCGTCAACGGCTCCTCGGGGATCGCCGTCGGGATGTCGACGAACATCCCGCCGCACAACTTAGGTGAGGTCGTCGACGCGACGATCGAGTTGATCGACGATCCGGATGCGACGGTCGAGGATCTGATGGAGCACGTCAAGGCCCCCGACTTCCCGACCGGCGCGAACATCGTCGGCCGCGACGCCATCTACTCGGCGTACAAGACCGGCCGCGGACGCATCCGCGTCCGCGCCGAGTTCGAGGTCGAGGAGTGGAAGAACGGTCGCGAACGCATCGTCATCACGGAACTGCCCTTCCAGGCCAACAAGGCTCGCCTCGTCGAGCGCATCGCCGAAGACGTCAACGAGGGCCAGATCGAGGGCATCTCCGACCTGCGCGACGAGTCCGACCGCGACGGCGTCCGCATCGTCGTCGAGCTCAAACGCGGCGCGAACACGGAGATCGTCAAGAACCGACTGCTCGAGAATCACCTGGAGAAGACCTTCGGCGTCATCAACCTCGCGCTGGTCGACGGCCAGCCCCAGGTGCTCTCGCTCAAAGAGACCCTGGAGGAGTACATCGCCCACCGGCGCGAGGTCGTCCGCCGGCGCAGCGAGTACGACCTCGCCGAGGCCGAAGACCGCGCCCACATCCTCGAGGGACGGCTGAAGGCCGTCGAGAACGCCGAGGACGTCGTCGATCTCATTCGCGATAGCGAGACCCGCTCCGACGCGAAAGCGGCGCTCCAGGACGCCTACGGCTTCTCGCAGGATCAGTCCGATCACATCGTCCGGATGCAACTCGGGAGTCTAACGTCGATGGAGGCCGCCGAGATCGAAGACGAGTACGAGGACGTCACCGCCGAAATCGAACGCCTCAACGCCATCCTCGAGAGCGAACAGGAACTGCTCGAGGTCATCAAAGACGAACTTCGCGAGGTCAAAGACCAGTACGGCGACGACCGGCGAACCTCGATCATCGAAGACCAGGGGACGGTCACCCACGAGGACCTCATTCCCGAAGAGGAGGTCTTCGTCGTCATGACCGAGGACGACTACGTCAAGCGGATGCCGATCGAACAGTTCGACCCCCAGGGTCGAGGCGGCAAAGGCATCATCGGCGCCGACGTCAAGGAAGACGACCGCGTCTCGACGGTGTTCCGGGCGAACACCCACGACTTCCTGCTTTGCTTTACCAACCAGGGGAAAGTCTACCAGCTCAAGACCTACGAAATTCCCGAGATGGGCCGGACGGCCCGCGGGAAATCGGCGGTCAACATCCTCGACCTCGATCCCGGCGAGGATATCACGGCCATCGTCGACACCGACGCCTTCGGTGACGACGAGTACGTGACGATGGCCACCCACCACGGCTACGTCAAGCGAACCGCCGGCGAGGAGTTCGACAACATCCGTTCGACGGGGATCATCGCCGCCGACCTAGAGGAGGGCGACGAACTCGTCGACGTCGAGGTCACCGACGGAACCCAGGATCTGGTCATCGCCACCGAGGGTGGCATGACCATCCGATTCGACGAGGACGAAGTTCGGTCGATGGGCCGTAACGCCCGCGGCGTCAACGGGATCAAACTGCAAGACGACGACGCCGTCGCCGGCCTCGTCGCGACCGACGAAGCGGACGGACAGGCGCTGTTGACCGTCACGCGAAACGGGTACGGGAAACGAACCCGCCTCTCGGAGTACAGCAGGCAGTCCCGCTACGGCAAGGGGCTGATCGACATCAAGACGGGCGAGCGAAACGGGCGCGTCACGGCCGTCAAGGCGGTCGACGACGACGACCAGCTCGTGATCATGAGCGAACGCGGCCAGATCGTCCGCACGCGCGTCGACGAAATCTCCGAAGTCGGCCGCAACACGATGGGCGTCATCGTCATGGACGTCGAGGCCGGCGACGCGGTCGCCAGCGTCGACGACATTCCTGCAGCCGCTGCCGATGCGGCTGACGACGCTGCGGACGACGCCGACGAGAACTAACCGCAATCGATCTCCGTTTTCCCGTTCACAACGGCCCGGAGCGACGGGTTTGTGACTCGAGTCGGTCGACACGCTCCGATCGGTAGTGGGAGTGGTAGTGCGGTCGCTGAGTCAGGAGAGAGGGAAAAAGAAGAGAAGAGAAGAGAAACCGGTTAACTGAGAACCGCCGCGTCGGCGGTTAGTGAGCCGGCTCTTCGGACGGCGCGACCATGTCGTCGATGCGCAAGATGAGGATGTTGTTGGTGTCGTCCTTGCCGTCGACGCGGCCCTCGATGACGAGTTTCGACAGCGGCGTCGGGCCGACGATGACCTCGTCGTCCTCGGAGATACCCCCCATCGAGCCCTGCATGTGGATCTCGGCACGGCAGAGTTCGGGGTGGTGGACGCTCGAGAGGTCGATCTCCTCGACGATGACGTCCTCGACGGGTTCGCCCTCGTGTTCCAGCGGGACGGAAGCGGGGTCGTCCATCTGCTGGATTTCGAGGGCTTCGTAGGCCGCTGCGGTCGGCTTGTAGCCACCTTTCGGTCCGGGTACACCCTCGACGAGCTGGAGCGCTTTGAGGCTCTGCATCTGGTTTCGGATCGTTCCGGGGTTACGATCGACCTGTTCTGCGATGTCTTCGCCCTTGATCGCGGCCTCGGATTCCTTGTGCAGGTTCGTCAGCGCGCGCAGGATTTTCTTCTGGCTGGGGGTGAGTTCGATGGATGACATACTGAGTTGTTCGTAATTGATTTCCTTAAACCCGACGGGTGAGCCGAGCGGTAACGTGTGGAATATGACGTTAGAACCGGCTGTAGTAAGGCGTTTTGTTTCGATTCCGGAATCAGGACTCGATATTCGTTCGTGGTGGGTGACTCAGCCCGGAACTAGCCACCCCTCGAGGACGAGTTCGGTGAGCACGTCCTCGAGGAGGAACATGAGGACGAATCCGACCGAGAACGTCGCGGCGTTGATCCGGGTGAGGACGGCCTCGGCGTCGAACCGGATGAGGTCGGCGACTTCGATCAGCACCTGGAGGATCGCCCCGATCGCGATGGCGAAGAAGAGTGCGGCCAGCAGGTCAGATTGGCCGAAGCTACCGATCCAGCCCCCGAGAATAACGGGACCGCCGGCGATGAGTCCCATCGCCATAAAGTGGCGGAACGGCGGCGTTTCCCGTTCGCGGGCGACCGCAGCGACGATCGTCGGCCCCTCCATTACGTTGTGCATGACGAAGGCCAACACCAGTAACATCACTTGCGTCGGCTCGTCGAGGATGAAGTAGGTCCCGATACCGAGTCCCTCGCCGATGCTGTGGAGTCCGAGCGCGAGCGCGACGAGGTACGCGATCTCGAGGCCGCTCTTCTCGACCGAGGCCATCTTTCGCTGGCGCCACTCGCTCGCGAGGTACATGACGGCGAACGTGCCGGCAACACCCGCAACGCCGAGTCCGAGCGCGAGCGCCGTGTTCTCGGCGTCGCCGGCGTGCTCGAAGACGTCTTCGGTCATCTCGACGGCGATAAACGCGAGGACGCCGGCCGCAAGCGCCATGAATGCGTGGAGATACCGCGGATTAAGATCGCGAATAAACGGGAACCAGAGCATTCCGATCGCGACGGGAATAATGCCCGCAACCGCACCGATGATCGTCAGCATCCAGAGGATCTCGAGCGTGCTCGCTTCGGTCCCCATTGTGATACCGCTGAACGGAGAGGTGAGATAAATGAGTCCGAAGACCACGCCCAAAACGAGCACGGGACCGATCGCTAGCAGCCAGCGAGGCAGATCGTACATCGATCGATCGCTCATAGCGGACGATCACCGTCCGCCGACGAAACAGAAACTCGATCAGTCATTGCCGGAAGATTAGAGCGGTCTAAACTTATAGCTTTTCCACCGAACCGACGCTAGACGGAATCTAAACGTACTGAATGTCGGATACGGTGAACGAATATGAACCCGATTGTCAGCCGTCGACTTCCGCCGGCTGTGCGACGCGAACGTGGTGGGCGATCGACTCGGGAAGGGAAACGGTGCCGTCGCGACGACTCGAGCGCGCCGTGATCATGCCGAAGGGAGCGACCTCGACGATCTCGAGTTCGACGCCGGGTTCGACGCCGTGGTCGGCGAGGTAGGTGAGAACCTCGGCGTCGCGGTCGGCGACCTCCTCGACGGTGACGACGTCGCCTTCCTCGTACTCCGTGACGGACTTGCCGTCGGGCCGTTCGGGCCGTTCGAGGTCGGCGCTCGGGATCGGCGAGCCGTGTGGATCGACCGTCGGTTGGTCGAGAGCGTCGGCGACGCGAGCCTCGAAGTCCTCGCTGATGTGGTGTTCGAGGCGGTCGGCCTCCTCGTGGACTTCCGCCCAGTCGTAATCGAGGTGTTCGGTGAGGTAGGCCTCGAGCAGGCGGTGGTGGCGGACGACCTCGAGGGCGACGGTCTCGCCCTCGTCGGTCAGGGTGACGCCGCGGTACTTCTCGCGGTCGACGAGTCCGCGCTCCTCGAGTTTGTCGAGCATGCTCGTGACGGTCGGCGACGTGACCTCGAGTTCCTCGGCGATCGCGGACGTCTTGATCCGCTCGTCGGTCTCGCGTTGAAGCTGGTAGATCGCTTTGAGGTAGTCTTCCATCACGTCGCTCAGCATCATCGTACATCGCGTTTAGCCTCGTCTAACCCTAAATCTTCCGCCGCAGCGTCGTATTCGCACTCGGCGTCGAAACGACGGTCGACCACCACGGTCAAACCCCTCCGCGTGGGAGTCTCGTCCATGACGACCGTCAGAATCATCGGGGCGCCGATGGACTACGGAGCCGACCGCCGCGGCGTCGACATGGGCCCGTCGGCGATCCGATATGCTGAGCTGGCCGACGGGCTCGAGCAGGCGGGCATCGACGTGATCGACGCCGGCGACTTATCGATCCCGCGGGCCGAGGAGCGAGATCCCGACGCCGAAACGCCCGCTCGCGGAAACGCGAAGTTCCTCCGGGAGGTGGCAGACGTCAGCGATCGGTTGAGCGACCGCGTCGCGGGCGCGCTCGCCGACGACGAGTTCCCGCTGGTCCTGGGTGGTGACCACTCTGTCGCCGTCGGATCGATGCGCGGGGCCGCCCGCGAGGCCGACCTCGGGGCGGTCTGGTTCGACGCGCACGCGGACCTGAACACGCCCGAAACCTCGCCGAGCGGAAACGTCCACGGCATGCCCCTCGCGGCGGTCCTCGGGCGCGGCGCCTTCGACGAGATGGCGTGGGCCCACGCGCCGCGCGTCCGCGAGGAGTCGATCGCCTACGTCGGCCTCCGGAGTATCGACGAGCGGGAGCGCGAACTGGTCCGAGAAAGCGAGGTGACCGCGTTCACGATGTCCGATATCGACGCGCGCGGCGTGACCGCCGTCGTCGAGGACGCTCTCGACGTCGCGACCGACGGTACCGACGGCGTTCACGTCAGCCTCGATCTGGACTGGGTCGATCCCAAGACCGCACCCGGCGTCGGAACGCCCGTTCGCGGCGGCGCCACGTACCGAGAGGCCCACGCCGCGATGGAGATCGTCTCACGCTACCACGAACGAGACGGCGTCGTGCGATCGATGGACGTCGTCGAGGTCAACCCCATCTTAGACGAGGGCAACGAGACGGCGACGATCGCGGCGGAACTCACCGCGAGCGCGTTCGGCAAGCGAATTCTCTAGAACCCTCATACTTTGCAAACGGTACCGCCAGCGGAACAGTAAGCAGTGTCTACGTGTTGCGTGCAAACACGTACCACGTGCATGATCGTTCCAACACCTTTGTATCGGAGGGTTTCGGAATAGTAGGTATGACTGAGAACGTCGTCGTACTCGGGGCCGGTTACGCCGGTGCCGGGGCGATCAACAAGCTCCAGTCGGAGCTCGGGGGCAACGCACGGCTGACCTGGATTGCAGACGTCGACTATCACCTGGTTCTTCACGAAGCACACCGCGCGATTCGTGATCCGGACGTTCGGTCGGACATCACGTTCCCCGTCGACGAGATCGCAGATCCGTCGACCCGATTCATTCAGGACGAGGTCGTCGGCCTCGACGTCGACGAACAGGTCGTCGAACTCGCCGACACCGACGACGTCGACTACGACTACGTTCTCGTCGGGCTCGGCACTCAGACCGCCTACTACGGCATCCCCGGTCTCGAGGAACACTCCCTGACGCTCAAGAGTCTCGACGACGCCCTCGAGATTCACGAGGAAGTCGCGACCGCGAGCCAGGACGCCACCCGCAGCGAGCCCGCACAGGTCGTCATCGGCGGCGCCGGTCTCTCGGGAATTCAGACCGCCGGCGAAATCGCGGAGTTCCGCGACAACCACCGCGCGCCGATCGAGATCCACCTCGTCGAGGCGCTCGAGGAGATCTTCCCCGGCAACGACCCCGAAATCCAGCAGGCGCTTCGCGACCTGCTCGAGGACGCGGGCGTCCAGATCCACACGGACGACCCGATCACGGAGGCAAAAGCAGACGTCATCGAATTCGACGAAGGCGAACCGCTCGAACACGACGTGCTCGTCTGGACCGGCGGCATTACGGGCCGCGACGCGATGGGCAACGCCGACCTCGAGAACGAACACAACCGCGTCAACACGGCGGCTAACTTCCAGACCTCCGACGAGCGCGTCTTCGCCGTCGGCGACTCGGCGATCATCGACCAGGGCGACCAGCCCGCACCGCCGACCGCACAGGCCGCCTGGCAGGCCGCGGAGGTCGCCGGCGAGAACATCGCCCGCGCCATCGAAAACCGCCCGCTGAAGACCTGGGAGTTCGAGGACAAAGGAACCGTCATCTCGGTCGGCGAGAAGGCCGTCGCCCACGAGGTCAAGCCGGCGTTCGGCGTCTCCCTGCCCGTCGATACCTTCGGCGGCATCCCCGCGAAGAACCTGAAGAAGATGATCGCCGCCAAGTGGATCGCCAGCATCACCTCCTGGAACGAAGCGCGCAAGTCCTGGTCGTCGCTCTAACGCGAGCGCCCCTCGATTCTTCTCGATTTCTCTCGACTGCGGCCTGCCGTTTTCGATCGACGCTCGAGTCCTCCCGTCGAGAGACGGAGCAGCGACGGACGGCAACTCGGAGACGGTTGAGAACGCCGCGAGCGAACGGCGGACGACGAGTATCGAACGACGAACCGTCCGTCACCGAGACTCGTCTTCGGCGTCCGATTCGGGTTTGTCGTCACCAGCGGTCGTCGCGTCGCTCGAGCCCATCGGTTCAGCCGGGACGCCCGCGACGGTGGTTCCCGGCGGCACGTCCCGCGTGACGAGCGAATTCGCGGCGACGCGGGCCTCTGCACCGATCTCGACGCCGGGGAGGACGATCGCACCGGCTCCGATCATCGCACGCTCGCCGATGACGACCTCTCCCGTCCGGTACTCGTCCTGTAAGAACTCGTGACAGAGGATCGTCGCGTCGTAGCCGATGACCGCCTCCCGCTCGACAGTGATCAGTTCGGGCCAGAAGACGTCCGGCGTCGCCTCGAGCCCCCAGGAGACGCCGGGGCCGACGGTGGCACCGAGTCGACGCAAGAGGAAGCGCTTGAATCGAAGACTCGGAGAGATCCGGATCAGCCAGACGAGAACGTAGGAGACGGCGACCCGGAGAGGATGGCGAGCGCGTGGCCAGCCGGCCAGCGAGTTACCCGTGCCCGGAGTGGGATGCGTTCGAACGCGGTCATGTCGGGACTCGGTCTCGTCGGTCACTACCGGTGATAAGTTCTCTCGGTACATCAAACTGCCCGGTCGGGTCGACGACGACGTACGTCGAATTCGGCCTCGATACTGCCGATACTGATCGAGCTGTGACCAGTTCGAAGTATCACTGGTCTTTTTCCGGACACAATTGACGACAACCCAACCAGTTAGGCCCAACTGTTGTTCGGGACGGGAAGAATTGTGAGGTCGCAATGGCGCCCCAGCCAGACGTACTCCAACGGGACACGGTCTATTCACTGCTCGCCGACGACGTTCGCGAATATCTCCTCTGGCATCTCTCCGTCGTTGGCCGAGCGACGACGACAGAACTCGCCGACGGAATCGTCACCTGGAAACGACGATCAGCAACGGACGCAACGAGCACTCGTTCGATTACGATTCAACTGGTTCACAATCACCTACCGCGACTCGATCAGTACGACGTCGTCTCGTACGAACCACGTATCGGTGAAATCGAAACCGGGCGAAATTTCGATGATATCGAACCGTTCGTCGACCACCTCGAGCCCTCGATCGATCTCGAGGCAATTAGCGACTGAGTCGACGCGAGTCGCTCGTCAGCCGCCGATCACGCCATCAGTTGCGGACCGCTCGCCCGGGATACCGACCCGATCGCGAAACGTCGATCCGGAGATTCCACAGCGGTAGGCGGGCTTGTACATCATATTCTCCCCGCCAGCGCGGACGTCCCACTCCACGGCGACCGATTCGCGCAGATAGTACTGCGCCCGTTCGTTCCCCGATTTGACGTAGTACTCGCTCAGCCGAATCGGGTGGCGCTCGAACAGCCCACCGGGTTCGCGACCGTCGACGAGGACGACCGGCTTCTCGAGGTAGCACGCTCCGTCGCGAGCGCGTTTGGTGTGGGCGTTGTCCGGATGCGCGGCGAGAATCGCCTCGCGTTCGTCGCGGGACTGTTCAGGGGTGACGACATCGACCCTGTCGACCGTCATGTAGCCGATCAGGTAGCGGTGGGCGCGCTCGCCACCGGGACGGCGAAGCCCGGCGTAGAAGCCGACGACGTCGCCCGGCTCGAGTGTGCGGAGCCGAGAGACGTAGCCGCTAGTTCGGTGTTCGCCGTAGGTGAGCGCCGCGAAGTTCGGGTCGCGATGGAGGGGCCACTCGGCCAGTTCGTCGCCGGTGAGCGTTCGTTCGGCCTCGCCGATCGGCTGAGGTGTGATACGGTTCGTGAGGGCTGCCGCAGTTCCGTCGGTTGCGCGGAGCTCCCACGACCCGAGCGTTTCGGTTTCGTCGGTGTCGGCGGTTTTCTCGGGAATCGGGACGTACTCGAAGCGCCCGTCGTCGTACAGCGGCGCGAGAGTTCCGAGGTTCGTGCTGTCGGCACCGACACCAGCGAGGACGACCGTCATAGCCGCGTTTCGGCGACGACGGTCCTAAAGCCGCCGATATGCGAGCGAGAACGGCTCGATCAGCATCCGTCGTCGCCGACCGTGTCGTACGATGAACGAACTATTTTCAACTGGTTGAACAGTTCTTTCAGGTTCGAAATGTTGAAATAATACCTCGAAATACAGGTGGCTATGCCAGTACAGGGGGACCGGTCGCTCGCGATCTGTCGAGAGTGTCAAAGCGCACTCGCGGTGCGAATTCTCGCCGACGGATCGATTCGGCCGATCGGAACCGGCACGACGTGCTCCTGTGGGGGAGACGCGTTCGATGTCGTCGGCGAGCGAGCCGACGTCGAAACCGGAGGAACCGACGACGGGATCGCCACCGACGCGGACGACGGCCGACCACAGCCGCGAGCGTAACCAACGTCCACGTCGTCGTTCACAGGGCCGTAAGCGGCGACGCCGGCAATACCGAACTCGAACAGTTCGGCTCGAGAAACGCGGCTCGATCACCACTTCGTCGACTGCGAACTGTAGAACAGCGGGAGCAACAACACGAGAAACAGCGCCCCCATCGCGGCGATGGCAGTCCAGATCACCGAGAGCCACGTCTCTGAGACGACGCCGGCCAACTCGAGCGTCCAGAGTAAGCTGTAGCTCCCGACGATCAGGAGGGAGGCCACGTAGCAGCGCAGTCCCCAGCCGACGACGCGGTAGAGCGTGGTCTTCGTGACGCGCTGTGAGAGGGCACTCTCGAGGCCGAACATCAGCGCGATCCTCCTCGGTGAAACCCCGTGGACCGTTGGTCGCCCTCGAGGGACGTTCCGACTGACAAACACCGACCGACGGATCGGACGACGTCGTGGTGAGGGGCGTCGAGTACGGATCGCATGGGCCGAGCTCTAGGTGATCCTGTGACCGCTGTGACTTGAATCTACTTGCCGGTCGGCGGGTGGGGGCCGGACCGCCGGCCGTCAGCACCGGGCCAATCGCGGACAGGACGTGAGTGTGTGGCGGCGTCGGATCGGCGAGTCGTGCAAATCGGACGATGTCGAGTCTGTCAGACGTTGTCTTCCCCACCTAACCAACAGAATTAATGCCGGAGGTGTTGTCTTGCTAACTGGTTCCGGCAGTTCCCGTCAACCGAACGCCGGGATCATCCGTGTGGAGCGCCCAATCGTATTGCTGGTCAGATCGTGCCGATGGGGTGTACCCACGTTTTCACGGCGCGTCTCGAACCGGGGCACACAGCGATGACGCCGGCTGGACTCGTTTCGACTCGGTGTGGCGAGCGGACTCGCCGACCGGCGCTATGAACAGCGATGGCGGCCCGCGAGCACTCGAGCGAGACGGGAGCGGTTTTCCCGGCGATCACGGTCGCTCGAGGCGTTCAAGCAACCGTTGGAGGGGTTCTATCGGACGCTAATTATCGAAACTGAAACCGCGTGTCGGTGCCAGTTCGCGGACGATACCCCACCTATATGTACCAGACAATCACTGTGTTCGACAGCATCCGACTGCGGTGGCGAGAACTCGTATCGCGACGCCGTGACGACTGGTGTCCGTCACGCGAACGACGATCGGTGGTGCGAGACGTTCGATCCGATACTCGAGTCGACCGCCGCTCGTGGGTGCGTGACAACTATGGACTTGACACAATACAGAGCGAAACTGATCGGTAGCGAGGACGAACGAGCGGTAAGTCCGGTGATCGGCGTGATTCTGATGGTCGCCATTACGGTTATTCTGGCGGCGGTCATCGCGGCGTTCGTACTGGACATGGGACCGGAGGATCCGGATCCAACGGCCGTCGTGGACGTCGACAATAACGTCAACGATACGACGGTCGAGTTGCAGGGGACGACTGATGCCGATGGGGTTATCGTCTGGAACGCTTCAGAGGATGAGGTTCTTGGGACCAGTGACGATGCTATCTTGGATACGACTGGTGCATCAATGAGCTTCGACAATGATACCGATGGTGTCAATGATAGTACCGAAATAACGATCTACGCATATCGGGGCGAACCTAGCGAGGATTGGGAAAGTATAGAGGATCTCGACAATCTTGAGGCATACGCTATCGAAGAAGAGTTCACCTTCGAAGACGACAGCTAAATAAGGCGTCTTCTCCGTTTTTCGCAGTTATACCGCTAGCAGCGGACGAACGTATCGAGTACTCGAGTTGGATGCTAATCCCCTATTTCACTCGTCTGCCAAACCCTTCATAACTCTGTTCAATATCGTATCCTATCAAATACAATATTTGAGGTGATACACCGCTATAATTTCATGACGCGACTACAGCCTGTATCAGCCGTCCGATTATCGATATCGATATTTGCTTCGATACTCGTTCATGAGTGAATAGGTACACTATCAAATAATTTTAAATAGTCGGCATTCAGTGATAGCTAACAGCACCAGAGAGCGTGAGAAGACAATGCCGAGGAGCAGCCCAATCCCCCTCGAGTACAGCCGGGACGTCACAGTCTCGGAACGATTCTTCTCCCTGCTTGTGGGTGCGTGACAATAATATGGATTTACGTAACTATCGAAATAAATTGGTCGGCGACGAAGACGAGCGGGCAGTATCACCCGTTATCGGAGTAATTCTCATGGTCGCGATTACGGTTATCCTCGCGGCCGTGATCGCAGCGTTCGTGCTCGATATGGGCCCAGAGGGCCCGGAGCCGACGGCTGTGGTGGATGTTGATGAACAGAATGACACGACGGTAGTCGAGCTGCGCGGGACTACCGACGCCGATGGGATTCTTATTAAAGTCGACAATGGTAGTGGTAATGAGTTTGAGAGTATAATAGAAACCACCGGTGGCTCAGAAGGTATTGACCACAGTGGAAACGAATCGGCTACCGTCTACGCGTATAGCGGAGGCGGAGACAATATCGAAGGTCTCGATGATGTCGACGAGTACACCATCGCCGAGGAGTTCGACCTCGACTAACCTGAACTCCTATAGTAGCCACTGAAACGGTTTACACACTGATCGCAACGCTGTACTGCGATCAGGTGTGCAGTGACTTTCAGTGGCCACTATAGTTCACGCGTTTTTGCTGCAGTGCCAGACAATGGAAAACACTCGAGTCGCTACGTCCCTCGACCTCGAGAAACTATGAGAACAATTTTGAGAACGTTACGTCGTACTGCCATGATGAGTCGGTCACAAAAGCCGACGGTATCGCACCGTCGGTGCTCCCCATCCGTAGTGGTGTGTCGGCGGACGGGCGAATCGGCGATCAGGTAGTGACGTTGGAACTACTGATCGGTCGCGGGTAGATCCGACATCGCAGTCGGACGGATGCTGTCGGCACAGACAGTACTCCCTGCCCCGCTACCCGACGCATTCGTCCATCGAAGCCTAAGTGTACTGGCCGTCTCACGTGCCCATAGTTCTCAACGACGGACTCGTGGGGCATCCCCAGTGCGGTGCTTGAGCCGAGTCCACGCCACCGAAGTACTCGACCAGATTCCGAGCACGACGGGGGGAACTCGAGCGCGCTCGATCGTGCGAGGTCGCGTTCGGACCCGTTCTGGAACGCAACTCGGGAGCCTGAGCACGACAGACGACGAAGCACGTCTCCATCGCGATCGGCGGCGCGCGCGAGTCCGCGTCCCGCGAATACCGCCTCTGTATGACCAATACCAATATCCATCGGGATTATCTGGACGAACGCTCGTCCGTGCTCGAATACACAGAACCGCATGACTGCGGTGCCTCAAGGCGGGGTTGTAACGTCACAGCACGCCCCCTGATTCTCACGTCTGAAATCGACCGAGACGTCCCAGGCAGTTTGAACTTCATACTAACGAATACCTATATATAGTCGTACTCCACTGATCGCGATCAGCACCGGACGACGCTGAGAAGATGACGCCGAGGAACAGTCCACTCCCCCCTCGAGCGCCACGGGTGACGTTCACGAGCCCCAGTGCGTCTTCTCACCGTTTACAGGTGTGTTCACGGAACGAACCACAATCATGGATCTAACGAAATACAGAGACAAGCTGGTCGGCAGCGAAGACGAACGAGCAGTATCGCCCGTTATCGGAATTATCCTGATGGTCGCCATTACGGTTATTCTGGCGGCTGTTATCGCGGCATTCGTGCTGGACATGGGTCCAGAGGATCCGGATCCACAGGCTGTGATCGACGACGAACAGACTGGTGACGAGGTCGAAATTGAACTGCAGGGAACCACGGACGCGGATGGGATTATCGTCTGTAATGAGAGCGATGGGATAGTTAATGACGAGGAAGGTGTGCTGACTACGACTGGCGAATCACACGAATTCAACATATCCGATGGCGATACCATCCAGGTGATTGCTTTCAGTGGTGACGAACCCGATGTGTACGGTGAAGAAGACGTAGACGAACTCGGTCTCGACAACTACGCAATCGTAGACGAATTCGAGTCCGACGACTAACAGTCTGTAGAACCGCTATCCTAACGCTTTTCGCCGCTATTTCCACAGTCCCGTCCGCACCACGATACGTACCGCGCCGTTTTCACATACCAGTGTCGATGATGTCGGTTCTGTCGATCGTCCCCCTCGAGTCCAGTACACACCCACACTCCGTCGTGGATTGTTGCTAACTCGAGGGCTGTAAGTCCATCCGGAGAATTTCCAGATCACGGGAAGCGAACGCCACACTATATTCACGGCTGCCTGAACGTCCGGTGATGACTGCCGAAGAGATGGATCTCGAGGAAATGACGGCGTTTCTTCGAGACGCGAACACAGGCGTGCTATCGTTAACGAACGGCAGCGAAACCTACGCGGTTCCGGAGTCGTTCGCGTACGACGACGGAACGATCTACTTCCAATTCGCGAACCGAGATGGCAGCCACAAGATGTCGTTCGTCGGAACGACCGACGTCGCGACGGTGACCGTCTTCGCCGAGAACCCCGCGAGAAGCGTTATCGCCAGAGGGCCGATCGAGCGTGTGCCGGAACACGAAACGCTCGAGGCGACGAGCGCACTCGCAGAGAACGCGTCTATCCCGACGCTGAACGTCGTTCCAGACGTTTCCGTCGACGAACTTTCCTTCGAACTCTATCGCGTCGACCTGGAGTTCGTTACCGGACGACGGTTTCCCGAGTCTCGGTCGCAGACGGTGACCGAACTACCCGATATCTGTATTGGACACCTCGAGGACGCACTGCGTGACGACGATCCAGCGGAGAAGGACTACCACATTCGACAGGCGATGCAGGCGTGCTCTCCACTTCCCGACGACTAGTCGTCTCGGACGCCCGTATACAGTTCACCGCCGATCGGCACTGTGACCGTGGTTTCGGCCGCGACACTCACGTCTCGGGTGAGCGACCTCTCGATGGCCTTCTAGCCGAGATCCAAGAATGGTCCCTGCTCTGATCCCACGGATCAGTGTCGGCAGGTGTCCAATACGGACAATGGTGGGCGCGGTCGCTGTTGGCACCGTAACCGCGACAGAAGCGGTCGGAAACGTGCGCTCCGCAGTGTTTGCACGTCGAATCAGTGCCGGCCGACGGCCACGGCGCGACCGTCACGCCGACCACCTCTGAATCTCCTGTCCGCCAAACGGAATTACCTCAAACCCGAGAATTGGATTTTCGGCACGCTCAGAGGTATGAGCGGCTAGGAGTTGAACATTTGGAGAATTCGAAGTGGGACCGCCGAGAATTGAACTCGGGTCCTACGGACCCCATCCGCAGAGGATACCACTACCCCACGGTCCCGCATGTAGATGCATGGCCGTCTGCCGTTTAAGGGTATCGTTTCGAGAGCGCCACGACACGGTCTCGCGTAGCTCTCGAGTCCGCGTCTACACCAACACGCGCTCGAGGTCGACCACGACGCCCTCCGCAGCGTCCGCAGCCCCGACGAACTCGCCGAGACACACCGCCGCGTCGTTCGGCGTGTAGCACGCGACCAGTTGTCCCTCGGCGACGTCGTCGGCGACGTCGAGGACGCCCGGCGCGTACACCGGTGCGCCCTCGGCGACCTCGGCGGCCGCGCTCCGTGCGATCGTCACGCTCGGGAGGTCCTCGAGGATTCGCTCTGCCGGATCGACGACCTCGCGAAGTAGGTCGGCGTCGTCGTCCTCGCGCCAGAACGCGAGCGCGTCGAGGAATTCGTACGCCGAGTAGAGGTCGCGGTCGTCGAAGGGGGACGTCGCAGTCCGTCGCAGGTGGCCCATGTGGCCGCCGGTTCCGAGCGCCAGGCCGAGGTCGTGACAGAGTTTGCGGACGTAGGTGCCACTCTCGCAGCGAATCCGAAGCAAGAGCTGCCGATCGCTCGCCTCGAGAACGTCCAGATCGTAAATCTCGCGAACGCGCAGGCGTCGTGACACCGCGCTCTTGCGCGGGGGTTTCTGGTAGATCGGTCCCTCGAAGTCGGCGACGACCGATTCGGCGTCCGCGGGAACCGGAGCGTGACACTCGAGGACGGCAACGTACTCCTTGAAACCCTCGAGGAAGACCTGTGCTAGTCGAGTGGCCTCGCCGAGCATGACGGGAAGACAGCCGGTAACCTTGGGGTCGAGCGTTCCGGCGTGGGCGGCCTGTTCGATCGTTGCGTCCGTGCTCTGTGCAGTCAGCGTCTCGTCGACGGCGTCGCGGAGCCAGCCGCTAACCTGGTGGGAGGACGGACCAGGGGGTTTGTCGAGGTTGACGACGCCGAACGTGAGTAGTTCCTCGGGGGGTCGTTCTGCGGGCGGCCCGCGGAGTCGAGAGTGGTCGGTCATCCTCAGAAGTCGTACTCCGTCGGGACGGCGGCTTGCCCCTCGTCGCCGTCGCCGTCGTAGCGCTCGACGGCGGTGACGAACATATCCAGTACGGCGCCGGGCTCCCACCGGGCCGTGTTCACCGAGAGATCGTAGATCGTTAGATCGCGAATGTCGATACTGTAGTACTCCTGGTAACGCTTGGCTTCGCTGGCCTCCCGGGCTTTCGTCTCCTCGGTTGCTCGTTCCGGATCTTTGCCCTCTCGCTCGGCAATTCGGTGGCCGCGGACTCGTGGCGGCGCGTCGAGCCAGAACCGGAAGTCGGCCTGTTCGCCGGCCAGCCAGCCGGCCAGTCGAGACTCGAGGACCAGGTCGTCACCGTCGACGGCGATTTCTCGCAGTCGCCGGTCGAGATCTCGGTCGATCTGATCGTTTTCTTCGGCGAGTTTGTTGAACTCGAGGGGTGTGTAGCCGCGCTCGTCGGCGAGCTCTCGGAAGATGTCACCGCCGCTGACGTGCTCCAAGTCGAACCGCTCGGCGAGTAACTCCGCTGTCGTACTCTTCCCGCTACCCGGCGGGCCGGAGACGGTAAGTAACATATCCGAACTGCGCGGCGGCCGGTAAAATGGGTTTTGAATCGTTCGACGAACACCGACTGAAACGACACCGGACGCGGTGAGACAGACGCCCACCTCGAACGCCTCATACGGTTTACTGTCCGTCAGTTCCGACGCAACCGCGGTCCGGGCGGCGGTTGCGCCGGGACATCGGGACAGCAATCCGTATCAGTTGTGAGTCGATTTGCGAATCAGAATCGATCGGATACGGTCGCCCGACGTCAGGCCGTATCCGGCGACATGTCGATATTCAGAGACTTGCGCATCAGTTGCGAGAAGCCCAGCGAGCAGAGGAAGTACCAGATAATCCAGGCCGGCATCGGTCCGAGCACTCCCGACTGCCAGTTGGTCTCTCCGACGAGCGGCATGACGACGGTCTCGTCGACGCCGATCGACTGCACTTGCCAGTAGATCCACAGGAACAGCGGGATCGTAAGCAGCATAATCCAGACCATCGGCCGAAGCTGCTCTTTGAACATACCGAGGTTCTCGGCCATCGCCTCCATCTGCTCCTCGCGGATATCCTCGAGTTCGTTGTCGAGACGTTCGATTTCGGCCTCGCTGGCGCCGCGCTCCTCGGCTTCCTGTTTGCGTTCGCGGGCGTCTTTCTGTTTTTCTTGCATGGCCTTCATCCGCTCTTGGTACTTGGCCATGATCTCGGGGTTCATCATGTTCGCCTGCAGGAGCGCCGAGTACAGCCCCGTCAGCAGTGCAACTGAAAGAATCACTGCGTAGAAGGGAAGCGCCTCGTTCAGTGGTGCGAGGAAGAGATCCACTGTGGTCCCAACGGCTGTCTGGATCGAATCGAACCAGTACCCGGGCATGAGCAGGAGTGCGCTGACAGCGGCGATCTTGTCCCACTGAGACCACTTGGTCTCCTCAGCGTCGATATCGACATCGGTGTCGTAGCTCTCGACGTCCCCATCACCGTCGAGTGCCTCGTCGTAGGCCTCGCGGTCGGCGATTCGGAACCCTTCGTCGCCGTCGACTAGTACGCCTTTCTCGATCAATCGGCCCCACTGCCCGCTCGTCAGATCGTCGCGGACGTGGGCCCACTCGACCTCGCCACCGTTCTCGTCGGCCGCGTCTCGAATGGCCTCGAGCGCGTCCGACATGGCGGAATCCTCTCGGACGAGGTCGTTGATTTTCTCCGCTGTACGCGTCATCTGTGTTGGGCTAGGTACGTTCGGTATACAAGTGTTTATCTTCGATGGCGGTCCGAACGGCCGAACGGGCAGCGATACCGACGGTCGCGTTCGAAACCGCCACGAGACCGCCCCTTCTCACCCACTCTCGAGGAACGGGAGACCGCTGCGTCCCCAGAGCCGTCGCCGTCGTCAGCCGACGACGATGTAATCGGAATCGAGGTCGATCCCGGTGTCGACGGAACCAGACAAGTCGTCGCCGTCGTCAGCCGACGACGATGTAATCGGAATCGAGGTCGATCCCGGTGTCGACGGAACCAGACAAGTCGTCGCCGTCGTCCTGACTCGAGCTTCCGGGCCCGATCTCGGGAGCGCCGGAGCCGGTGGCGCTCCCCTCGAGGGACGGGTCGGCGGTCGCCGGCGCGTCGGCGTCGCTCCCGGTGCCGTGGTCGAACTCGGGCGTGGTCGACTCGCTGGCGTTCCCCTCGAGGCCGGGATCGACGTCGCCCGGCGTTCCGGCGTCACCGCCGCTGCCGCGGTCGATGTCGGTCGAATCGCCGCCACCGGGCATGATCGTGATGCTCGGTGTCCCAGGGTTTACATCCGCTCGATCGACTCGTACGTAGACGATGAGGTCGTTGAAGTTCGGGTCGCCGGAACCGGTGTTTTCCAGTGCGCTGTTCCAGAGCGCGTCGATATCGTCGTCGTCTTCCGTACAGTCGGAATCGGCCATGCCACACTCGGTTGTCGTCTCGAAGAGGAAGATAAACTCGTTGTCCTCGAGGTCGAGTTCACCGTCCGCCCAGAGGCTGTCGCGATCGATCGCCGGGTCCGATACGTCCGCGAGAATTTCGTCGACGCTCTCCTGTTCTTCGTTCCCCGGTTGGAGCGCCGGCAGTACGTTGTCGTCGGCGGTCCGGACCCGGAGATTCTGTTCTTGCTCATCGGCGGTCGCGTCAACCGGTTCAACGAGATAGTCCTCCGACGTGGCGTCAAACTCCTCACACCATTGGTGGAAACCTGTTCCGAAGCTGTTCGATCTCCGTACCTCTTCGCGGAGGTCACATCCGGCAGTGTCTCCAGGCAATCCATACGATCGCGATGCCAGCGTTAGCGTCGCCTCTTCGTCAATATCGACCGTCGTATTGTAGACGTGCATCCCTTTATTTTGCCAGGCAGGATACGTGTTGATATTGTTACCGCCCTCAGGATTGGTGAAGACGTGCTCCGTGTACGTCTCACCGCCGCGTTCCGTCAAGACTTCGAGAGTCATAGAGCCAAGTTGGTGATCATCGGGTTCGAGAATGCTTCTGGAGAGTCCGGAAACCTGTGAACTTAGCACCGAAATTTCAGCGGTCGCATTATCGATATTACCCAATCCAACGCGGCCTGGGTCTACACCTGCAGTAACAGTGAACGCCGTCGTTATCTCGTCGTCCTCAGTCGCGATCGTCGCCTCGTACTCGCCGTCGATGAGCGCGCTCTGGTTGAACTCGAGGTCGACCGTTCCGTTCTCGCCGAACGATCGCTCGACCTCGCTGGCGTCGATTTCGACGTCCTCGTAGGGGTCCTCCTCGAGTTCGTCGGGCAGGTCACCCAGGAACTCGAGATCGAAGTCGAGTGGTTGCTCGTCGTCCTCGATACCGGTGTTGTGGACGTTAGCACTGATCGTAACGGTCTCGTCGACGCTCGCGTTCCCGTCGGTCAGCGCGAAGTGACTTCCCGGTTGGCCGATGTAGAACGAGCCCGTCTCGTTCAGACTGCTGTTCTCGGCCTGTACGTCGTATTCGTAGACCGCCCCGTCTTCGAAGTCGTACTCGGCCGGATCGACGCCGAACGCGGCCGACGTCCGCTCACCGCTGTCGAGCGTGATCGCTTCGTCGATCTCGACGCCGGCTTCGGGGATCGTCAGTGTCGCCTCGCCCGTGACGTTATCGTACGAATACGTGCTCGCGATACCGGCGGTGACCGTGAACGGGTCGCCGTCGTTCCGGACGATTTGCTCCCTGTCGACGCTCGGATCGTCGACGCCCTCGTCTTCGACGACGACGAACGCCTCGTCGTCGCCGCTCGCTTCGCCGACGATCGTCCCCTCCCACACCGTTTCGTCGTCGATCTCGATCGTGACGGCGTTGCCCACCGGTGGGAGCGCCGTCCTATTCAGCGTCCACTCGAGCGAACTGTTGCCGCCGATATCGACCCCAATGCCCTCGACGGACGTCGAGAACGCGTTCCCGTCCGCGTCGGTCAGATCGTCGAGTGTGAGCGTCGCGGTCGCGTCGTCGACGTCCTCGAGGCCGATGTTCGTGGCGTCGGCGCTGATCGTCACCGTTCCGTCCTCGGTTTCGTTCTGCGCGACGTCCGCGTCGAACTGCGTCCCCTCCGCGCCGACGTAGAACGTCCCGGTTTCGGTCAGGCCGCCCCCGTCTGCGACGACGTCGTACTCGTAGACGGTTCCGGGTTCGAAATCGCCGTTCTCGAGGGCGACGTCGAACGTGACCGTTCCGTTCTCGGCGCTACCCAGCGTGATCGACTCGTTGATTTCGATACCGGCGTCTGGGATCCTGAGCGTCACGTCCCCGTTCTCGGTGGACGGATACGTGCTCGTGACACCGGCTCGAACGGTGAACGTATCGGAGTCGTTTCGGACGACTTGCTCTCGTTCGACGGTCGAATCGTCGACCCCCTCGTCTTCGACGACGACGAACGCGCCGTCGTCGCTGCTGGCTTCGCCCTCGACCGTGCCGGAAGCGACTTCCTCGCCGTCGATCTCGAGCGTAAACGCGTTCTCCCCTGCCGGTAGTGCGCTCGTGTTTATGCTCCACTCAACCGTTCCCTCTTCACCGTACTCGAGGTGCGGTGAACGAGTATCGGTGATATCGGGGTATTCGTCGAACGTCAGGGTTACGTCCCGTTCGCCGCCTTCGATACCGATGTTCCGCACGTCGAGACCGATCGTTGCGGTTCCCTCGTCGACGGTCGGTTCGACGAGTCCGTTCTGGGGACCTGTACTCTCGAATTCGATCCCGTCTTTCCCGTAGTAGAACGACCCCGGCTCGTCGGTTTCGTCCTCGTCGTCGACCGAAATCGTGTAGTAATACATTTCTCCGGGCGTGAGATCGTCGTAGAGTTGCTCGTTCCCTACGCCAGCGGAGAATCGAACACCGCTTCCGGAATCGGAGATCGACCGACTCTCACCGCTGTCGATAGACAGCTCGACGGTCTGACTGGCAATGACCTCGTCTGGATCACCATCCCATATCGAGACCGTGACGTTTGCGCTACTATCACCGTCCTCCCCACCGGTATTTCTGATCGTGCCATCGATCAAGAACGCCGACCGCTGCGATGGTGACTCGGACAAAACTGCCGGTTCAATCGGTTTTCCGTTCGTCTCCATGAGGCCCAGATCTTCCTCGATAACGAACGTCGGTGACTCCGTGACGTCCCGAACCTCTTCAATCGTCACTTCGACCGTGTCGTCTGCCTTGAGATGCTGAACAGCGACTTCGGGGTTCTCGTCGGCTTCGAGCGCATCCTCGAGATACGTGTACCACGCGTCGTGGTAGGAGCTCTCGATGCGGAACGCGATATCGCTCTCATTGTCACTGCACTCGTCCGCTGCCGCTCTGATATCGTCAGTTAGTTCGGTCGACTTGGTATGATCGGATTCCGCCGCCAGTTCCGAGCCACTGATCTCTCCTTCGTCGAGTTGCATGATGTGCAACTGCAACGAGTCGTCGTCGTAGCCGATCCGCGGCTCGGAAACAACCGACGTCTGATCACCGTCGCGTTCCCAGATCCCACCGCCTTGGTGGACAATCGTGCGATCTCCCTGATCGATTTCGAGTGCGCGAAGCTTGCCAGCTGCTTGACACGTGCTGTCTCCCACGTCATCGAATGGATCACCTTCGTCAGCATCGTACCACTCGACTTCGATCGATCCGTCGTCGACGATAGATACGTCATCACTCGAGGAAACGCCGAGTGACTGTGGACCGTCCGAGAGTGTCGCGGTCGAGAACGCGTGATCGATTTGATCCATTTGCATGTGTCCGCGCTCACGCTCGTTTTCACTCTCCAACGCATCAAATAACGGTCCAGCAGCCATGGCAACCAAGAGCGCACCTAATATAACCATCCCGAAAAGGAGTACGAAGCCAAGCACGGGTGGTCCACCACGCTCCCCACCAGAATCACGTTGATTCCTGATACGTCCCCATTTCATTTCCACATTATTATACACGCGATATTATATATTTTACTGACTGTGTTCAGATTGTAGCAAAAACACAATACCATAGAGCACGATCAAAATGTGTGTCGTATATTCATCAATAAGTTGGAGAAACTTACTATTCCACGATAATTAACACACACGTGCCCATTATTCTAACTCCCTATATGGGCACTTCCCGAGTAATTGCTTGATTGACCGAGTGTATTAAGTTAGTGACTGTATTGTAGCAGTGTATGAACGTGGCGAGTAGTAGGAGACAGTACTGGCAGTCAGAGCGTGGACAGTCGACACTGCTGGGAATCGTCCTGCTGCTCGGCATGGTAGCCGCGGGTAGTCTGGGCATCTTGTTGGTCGCTGGAGATGCAATCAATAGCGCAGAACAGCAGTCTGAACAAGAACGGATCGAACAGGCCTTCGTCAGTCTGAGCAACAGTATTACTTCCTCGACGTCATCGGGTGACGTCTCGCAATCGATGGAACTGCACGCTGGAGAACGAGGCGCGATCGCTCATCACGATTCGGCGACGTACGAGATATGGACTCAGAACTACAACGGAACTGAGAATAACACGATTGCAGAAGGTTCAATCGGGACCATCGAGTACGAGAGCGAAGACGGAACGAAAGTCGCCTACGAGGGTGGTGGCGTCTTCCGCGAAACGGGCGAACAAACGCAGGTACTCTCGGCACCGCCGCTCGACTACGAACACGAGACGAGTACGCTCTCGTTCCCGGTCGTGACGCTCACGGAAGAACAGACGATTCGATCGGGCGATGTTCAGATCAAACAGACGAATGTCGAGCCGGAACCGACCAATTACATCCAGAACGATCACGTCTTCGTCGAGATCGAGAGCGAGTACTGCCGCGGCTGGGAGGAGTACTTCACGACGCAAGCCGGTGACACGACCCTACAGGAGTCATGTTTCGACGGCGAGAACGAGGACGGCGTCGTAAAAGTCAGACTCGGCTACGACGATCTCGATAACGCATTCTCCGCTGGTGTATCTCTTCCATCAGACGACAATCTCAACGATGATAATAACGTATTTACTGACGTTGATACTGGAACACAGTACCAACCGCTAGATGGGACCGTGACGCAACTGGTATCTGATTTCGAGAACGGTTCAGCACAACACATTCAAGATGTCGATGAGAAAACCACAGGAGAATATTACGCAGATGAAATCGACGATATGGACGTTGAATTCAATCTTTCGGATGGGGATGCGACACTCGCAGTAGATGGCGATATCAGAGTACTTGATTCAGAGATAAGCGTTACAGATTGTGGTGAGGACGGCAATAATCAACTCCGAATTTACAGCACAGGCAATCTCGCTATGGGCGGTGATAGTATAATACAACCCGATTGTGATAGCGGAGATGTAGAAACGATACAGATATATGGAACATCTATGATGGGTATCGATTTTCAAGGCAATCCAACTTTTAAAGGGTTGATCTACGCTGCTAGCGATATTGATCGTACTGACGATGATTTCGACGGATGGCCAATGGACCAGGACGGTAGCAGAGATAATGACTATCAAGTGAATTTTCAAGGATCTAATGAATTTGATGGGGCGATTGTTGCAAATTCAATATATGTTCCCAACAATATGCCACACGGAATAAACGAAAGCGGTCTGGAGGATTCCAATATTGAACTGATTCCCGAAGGCTACGAACCCGCACCACCTCTTACCTACCTCAATCTCGCCGAACACGAGATTGAAATTAAAAACTGACTGATTCGTTCTTCTATACGGCGTCTTCAATCGTTTCCTTCACTTCTTCCCAGACCTCCTCGGGCGCCTGCTCCCCGTCGACGCGCTCTAAGTCGCCCTGCTCGTCGTAGAACTCGATCACCGGCTCGGTGTTCTCGCGGAAGACCCGCAGTCGTTCCTTGACCGTCTCCTCGGTGTCGTCGTCGCGCTGCTCGAGGCGGGCCTCGATTTCCTCGTCTTCCGGTGGGTTGTACTCGACGTGATAGATTTCGCCGGTTTCGGGGTCCATCCGTCGTCCCGTCAGTCGGTGGACGAGTTCGTCCTCACTGACGTCGAGGTAGAGCGCGAGGTCGAGGTCGGTCATTCCCTCGAGTTCCTCGGCCTGTTCTAAGTTCCGTGGGTAGCCGTCGAGGACGAAGCCGTCGGCCTGGTTAAGTGCTTCGTCGACGATGGCGTTGACGACCTCGTCGGGGACGAGTTCGCCCTGGTCCATGTACTCCCGCGGGGTATCGTACTCCGTATCCATATCGGAGATGTCCATGTCCTTGTTCGCGCGGAGTGCGTCGCCCGTGGTGATGTGGTCGACGTCGAACTCCTCGACGATGTTCGCGCTCTGTGTCCCCTTGCCTGCCCCGGGTGCACCCAGGATCAGAATTCGTGGCTGTGCCATGTTCGCCCGTTCACCGCCGTCACATAAAGGCTTAAAGAAACGACCACATCCGTTCCGGTATGACCAGATTCGACGCCACCGAACCGACGAAGCGGCGTAAGCTCTACGTCGACGCGATTACAGCGCATCGAGAGCGAGGAAGTGCGTTCCTGACCCTCGAGGCCGATACTAGCGCAACCGACGCGCCCGCTGACGAGACGTCGCTCGAAGACACGAACGCGAACCCCGCAGCCGAAAACGGCGACAGCGCGGCCACCGCCGACGGTGCCGACGCAGCGTCCGATCTGGGGGACCCCTGGCTCCAGTTCGGCGACGGAATGATCAACCTCGATTGCACCGATGCGGAACTCGAGTCACTCAAGTCGCTGCTCGGCGAGTTTCCGGCGTTCAAAATCGACGAAATTCATCGGCCGGACGACGCGGCAGGCGTCAACGTCAGGATCAGTGCGAAAGCGGATCCCAACCGAATTGCACAGTGTCTCGACGCAATATTCCTGCGCGTCTACGAACTCTCGGACGACGTTCGCGTCTGGGTCGTCGAACTCTGATTCGACGACCGCCGGTGGTATCGAACGGGCCGACCGCGTTACTCGATAGTGAGGCTTCCGTCCCCGTCGCCGTCGTCAGCAGCGCCTTCGTCCCACTCGAGTTCGAACTCGAGTCCGAGTTCGCCCGGACCGTCGGGCGCCGAACTCGAGGTTTCCCGCTCGGCTTTGATTTCGAACGTGGGGCGAGCAGGTGGCGACATCGTGACGGACTCGCCGCCTGCTTCGAGATTGATCGAGCCACCGGACTCGAGGCTATCCGCCACGGTTCGAAGGTAGTCGGCGATCTCGCTTCGGTCCATCTGCCGTTCGAACTTGAAGAGTACTTCTTCAGGCATAGTTGATCTTCGGGTTGAACGGTATAGAGAGTTCCGCCGGGTCGACGTCGGAGGTGACTGGAACTGCGGCGCGCGCGAACAATACGCAACCCGTCGGATGGTGGGAGTTCGATCACCAACGCTCGATGTTGGTTTTCGATCCGAACACGTTCGCTTCGACGGTGGAATCGAGTGTGAATCTGTGTGCAGACGAACACGATTTTCGAGAGACAACGATAGAAAAAAGTCGCTCGACGCTAACCGCGTGTTGAGGGACTGAGAGGAGATGGCAGACGCATATCTGGGACCGGTAATATCCGCCGTACTGGCGGACGACGAGACAGTTCCGTCGGGCCGGTTTCCAAATAGATAAGTGCCCCGGGCCATCATCCTCCGACATATAAGCGGTATTCAAACGAGGTGAATACAATTTACAGCGTACTTACGACCCCGATGCCGCTGCAGGCAGACACGCGTATCGACGTATTCGAGAGCATCTTCCTGGTGTTTCTTGGACTCGGTACGCTCGTCGGTGTCGTCGTAATCGCATACACCTTGTACAACGCGTACAAGTATCGCGATAACGGCGACTTGAAAACCGACGATTCGCTGCCCACGCTCGGGGAGTTACCGACTGGAGGAAAGGGTGGAAAGAAGCTGTTCTTATCGTTCGGCATCAGCGCGATCATCGTCATCTCGCTGATCATCTGGACGTACGGGATGCTCCTCTACGTTGAGGACCCGAGCGATGAGTTCGAGGAGGATCCGATCGAAATCGACGTACTCGGGAACCAGTTCGCCTGGTACTTCGAGTACGAAAACGGCGTCGAATCGATCAACACGATGACCGTGCCTGCCGATCATCCGGTTGCAATTGAGGTGACCGGCGGCGACGTCTGGCACTCCTTCGGGATCTCAGACTTACGCGTGAAAGCGGACGCGATCCCGGGTGAGTATGACGAGACGTGGTTCATGGCCGAAGAAGCCGGTGAAGAACACACGATCGAGTGCTTCGAGCTCTGTGGCGACGGCCACAGCGCCATGGACGGCACCGTCCAGGTCATGGAACAAGACGAGTTCGACGAGTGGCTCGACAACCAGCTGGCACTCGACATCGAAATCGTAACCGAAGACGAAGAGTCGGCTGCTGACGCCGTCGACGAACTCGAACTCGTCCACGTCGAGGACGGCACCGAGTACACGTTCGACGCTGACGACTTCGACGAGGAAGGCACGCTCGAACTCAACGAAGAGCTCGAGCAGGGCGGTGACTTCGAGCTGACGATCGCGTTCGATGAGGAGGTCACCTACGAAGACGAGGCGACTGACACGATCGAAGACTCGTTCTCCGTCACCAGCCCGTCGTCTGAGTCGTACACGATCGAGGCAAACGGTGACGAAACGGATGACGAAGATGACAACGACGAGGACGACGGAGGTGACGACGAATGAGTGACCTTCCACCGATGACGTCGGTCAAGCGCTGGCTGGTCACGACGAATCACAAGGACGTCGGGATTCTCTATCTCGCGACGTCGCTGTTCTTCCTGCTGTTCGGCGGTGTGCTTGCGTTGCTGTTCCGAGCACACCTCTGGGAAGCTGGTGGCACTGGGCTGCTCACGAGCAGCGAGTTCAACCAGGCCGTCTCGGCCCACGGGCTGTTGATGGTGTTCTGGTTCCTCTCGCCGATCGCATCCGGGTTCGCGAACTACTTCGTCCCGCTGCAGATCGGCGCAGACGACCTCGCGTTCCCGCGACTGAACGCCCTGAGTTACTGGTTCTACCTGTTCTCGGGGATCCTGATCGCGATCTCGTTCTTCCAGCAGGGTACGTACTCCGGTGGCTGGACGATGTACGCCCCGCTGAACGTGCCGACGTATACGCCTGCACTGGAAGCGACGACGGGTGGGAATACGGCCGTTCTCGCCCTGATGCTGTTCGTCTTCTCGATCACGCTCGGGACGGTCAACTTCCTCACGACCATTCACCGCTCGCGCGCTGAGGGACTCGGGCTCTGGAACATGCCGATGTTCACCTGGTCGTGGCTGCTGACGGTCTGGATGATGCTGTTTGCCTTCGCGGCGCTGCTGGCAGCACTGCTGTTGATGTCGATCGACCGGCTGTTCCTGACCCAGTACTTCATGACCGATCAGGGGTCGGGGCTGTTGTGGGCCCACCTGTTCTGGTTCTTCGGCCATCCGGAGGTTTACATCGTCTTCTTCCCCGCGCTGGGGATCATGTTCGAGACGTTCCAGACCTTTACCGGTCGCCGACTGGTTGGCCGCAAGTGGGTCATCATCGCGATGGTCCTCGTTGCCGTCCAGTCGTTCCTCGTCTGGATGCACCACATGTTCCTGACGACCATCAACCTGGAGATCACCACGTTGATGATGGCGACGACCATCGGGATCTCGCTGCCGTTCGACCTGATGGTCTTCGCGCTGATCTACACGATGGTCAAGGGACGCGTGCGGTTTACCACGCCGTTCCTGTTCAGCCTCGGAGCGCTCGTCCTGTTCATCCTGGGCGGGATCACGGGCGTCTTCCTCGGCGCCGTCGTCCTTGACTACGAGTTCCGCGGCACCTACTGGGTCGTCGCCCACTTCCACTACGTGATGGTCTCCGGTGTGACAGCCCTGATCGGCGGGCTCTACTACTGGTGGCCAAAGATCACCGGGAAGATGTACTCCGAGACACTGGGCAAGCTCAACTTCGCCGTCTACTTCGTCGGGTTCAACCTGCTGTACTTCCCGATGTTCCTCGCCTGGGAGACCCCACGTCGTGTCTTCCACTTCGACTCGAGCATGGAGGTCTACCACCAGGTCGCGACCGTCGGGGCGTTCATCCTCGGCGCGTCGTTCCTGATCATGTTCGCGACGTTCATCCACAGCTGGGTCAAGGGTCCCGTCGCCCCCGACAACCCCTGGGAGTTCTNATCATGTTCGCGACGTTCATCCACAGCTGGGTCAAGGGTCCCGTCGCCCCCGACAACCCCTGGGAGTTCTCCCGAACCGCCGAGTGGGCAATTACGTCGCCACCACCGCTCGAGAACTGGGACGGACGACCGTCCTACGCCAGCGGCCGCCTCGAGTTCGTCGACGACTCGAAGGCCGCAACTGACGGCGGTGTCGCTGCCGGTCACGGTGAAGCGACCGCAGCCGAACACGACCACGAAGAGCACGCCGACCACGCCAGCATCTGGCCGTTCGGCATCGGCGCCGGCCTCTTCACGTTCTTCCTCGGCCTGAGCGGTATGACGCCGTACATGGTCGAGTTCGCAGAGGAGCGCGGGATCAACGAACTCGACCACATCTCCAGCTTCGGCCACGCTGCCGAGCCGAGTATCATGTATCCGATCATCACGGTACTCGGCCTGGTGATTCTCGGCTACACGCTGTTCAAATTCGGCGTCGAGAAGTTCAACGCTCCGGAGATGCCGATCGCCGAGCGCTGGCCGTTCGAGGGCGTCGGCAACACCAAGTTCGGTGTCTGGGTGTTCCTGGCCTCCGACGTCGTCGTCTTCGGCGCCGCGATTGGGGCGTTCATCTTCATGCGCCTCCACATGGGCTGGGGCGAGTGGACGACAGTGCCGTTTGCCTCCTGGCCCGGCCTGCTCAACACCTACGTCCTGTTGACCTCGAGTTTCACGGTCATCCTCGCGCTCGTCTTCGCCGAGCGCAAGAACAAGAAGGGACTGCTCGGTGCCATGAGCGCGACGCTCTTGCTCGGACTGACGTTCATGAGCGTCAAGGCCTACGAGTACAGCGTCAAGTTCGCGGAAGGCGACTGGTGGTGGAACGGGATCGAATACTCGATCTACTTCGTCACCACGGGTCTGCACGCCCTGCACGTGATCCTCGGACTGCTCATTGCCATCTTCATGATCTACCGGATCGTGAGCGTCGATGCGTACCTCGAGGATCCCCGGCCGGTGGAGTTCTTCGGCCTCTACTGGCACTTCGTCGACATCGTCTGGGTGTTCCTCTTCCCGCTGTTCTACCTGATGTAGCGGTCTCCCGCTACGTCAACCGATTCTCGGTTTGCGTTTCTGACGACCACTCGCCTCGAGCGGTGGCTCGGCCGCCGTCAACAGAGCGAGGGCGTGGTCACTGACTTCTCCACCGTCCAACAGCGCCACGTCGTGCGGAGATTGACGCTATGGCGCTCGGTACGCTGGCGTCGCACCGAGCGCTGTCCGGCTCGCGAGTTTCGCTGCACCCCTCTCGAGAGCCGTGTCCGCCCGGTCACGTGGCGACGAATGCGTCGTCGACTCGAGTTGCCGATTCGGTGCCGGGGTCGGGAACGAACCAACTCGGACCGCCTCATCGGTCGCTTCGATCAGCCATGGCGACTGTATCTGACAGCGTTGATCGATCGTATGAGAAGCTATAAGTGACCGTCAGCCACATTCTACACCAATGGCTGACGTTCGGACGTACTCCATCATATACGTCGTACTGTTGGTGTTGGGGACCGCCAAGTTCGTGTTCTTCGAACTGGACCAAATATTCACCGAGCAGATGGCGATTACCGGCACAGTAATCCTTGCGGTTATCAAGTCGCTACTGATCGCCGGCTTCTACATGCACCTTCGTGAGGAGCCACGGTCGATCTCCTACATGATGACTATTGCAGTGTTCATGGTCTTCCTGCTCACCGTCGCTGCCGGCTACTCGATCCAGTAACCCGACCCAGTTCCACACCCGGTCGTCACGAACGAATTCCGCATTTGGTGTTCGACTGTCGACGGTTGTTTTCCAGGCGTTTGCGTTTGGCTCGAGCGACGCGTTTTCGATACCTGTGTGCCAAGCAATTCCACGTTCGGATCGATTGCCGTTCAGTTCATCGCGTGGGCCAGTCTGATCGGTAGCGGCGCTCGGCGCGCGGGCCTGGATCGAGACGACTCGAGGCCGACACGGCCAGAGCGGAGTCGCACGATACATGACGGTCTGGTCTGGTCTGGTTCCCACGAAAACAAAACACTCGGCGTGACGTCTAGCTGAGCGTATTCTCCTCTGTGCTGTACTCGGTGCATGGCTACCACGACTATCGAGGAAACCCACGTCTCGAAGGTGTTCGTCGCTGCGGATTACCGAACGGTCTGGGAGTACATCACCGATCCGATGAACGTCCCCGAATGCTACCCCAACTGGACGACGAGCGTTGCGCCGGAGAAGAGACATTACCGCGGGGTTGGTACCAGGGGAGATGAGTTCACGATGACGCCACATCTCGACGAGGAGTCTGGTGTGGTCGACTTCGAGATCGACGCTGGCAGCCCCGTCGAACGCCCACGTTCGCGACTGTTCGCTATCGACGAGCACCACTGCCTGCTGATTCACCTCGCGGTCCGCTGGGAGGGTGTCGATGACCACGGGTGGCAGGAACACAAGCGCGAAACTGACGAGGATCTGGGACGGATGAAACGACTCGTCGAGATAGACAGTTAGAGGTAATATTCGGTTCGAAGACTGCCAGTGAGGAGATATCGCCGTACACTGCGGCGTACACTCGTAGACTGACGTGCGGGCGTCCAGTTATTTTATGACACGGTTTCAAAACAGACCTTGATTTAGGGAGACTAAATCTATGAAAATAGTCTATCTAATAACTCACCAAATACTTCTTCCAACCGCCGAACAGCATCGGGGGTGATTCGTTGAGCAGCCATTGGTTCGACGATTCGAGATGCAAATACGGCAGCAGCAAGTTCCTCGTCATTCCCCAATCGATAATCAACGAATGGACCATCAGTCTCGATCATTGGTCCGTGTAATCGCTCAGAAAGTGCCCGCACCTGTGTTTTTCATCGACGGATCGGAACAGTTGTGGTTGCTCTTCGACGATCTCGAAGTTCACGTTTGCTTTGACGCGAGAGACAAACCAGCCGTCATTGGCGTCAATACGGTTGAACAGCCAGAAATCGTAGTAGCCAAGATCGAATAGCGCCAGCTACCCACTCTCCGGTGGGTAGCTGGCTCCGTTCGTGGGTGCTTGCGTCGGTTGTCTGGAATCGTGTCGGGAGCCCAGTTGTGAGCGATTCGGTGAGATGGAGTTTCGCACCGGCTCGGTCGTCATCGAGTGGTAGACGTCTCTGGCGTCTTGATAGAGCGAGATGATCGTAGCATCAACGATGAGGACGTCTCGAACGATTTCGAGACGTCCGGTAAGTTCGGTTTGGCCCGTGTCGAGATTCTCGATGGTATCATCGGAATCTCTCGAAGGAGTGCAACGAACCCCGGGTTGAGCCAGCCGTGAAACGTCGCATACGAGAGGTCGTCACAGTCTCCCATCTCAACGTAGCGTTCGAGAAACGTCTGAATGGATCGGTCAGATCCGGCAGCAAAGCCGAGAGAAAGCGTGTAAAACAGGGTGACGATGTCGAATTTCCGCTCTCGTTGAATGAGATTCGTTGCGCGAGCACGCTCGCGCAACTCATCAGATGTAAACGCTCTTTAAATGTGGTTCACGACTACTGAATCTGGTGGTCTGTGCACTCTCTCCACCGGACCCGTGCATTCCTAGTTACTGAGGATTCTAGCTCGGGGTTTCTGAATACCTCGATCTGCTAAACTAGAATGGATGGTGAAAACATTGTGAATCAATAATTATTAATAAGCAATTGTGTTAGAAGATCATACAATGGCAAATAGAAGAAAAGTCATTAAGTCGGCAGTAGGAATAACTACAGTCGGAATTATTAGTCAAAGTACAAAAGCTTCAAAATCTGATGTTGGGGGTATTGATCAGATAGGTATTTCAGATGAAGTAGAAGAATTACTTCAAACTGGAAAGATTAATCAAGCAGAGCAATTGATGGAGAGCCACGGTGTGAATTACAGCACCAAAAAGCTGGAAACGGGAGGAGACAGAGAATTTGAAGCACAGGGTCGCTACTCGGAAAGCAATTCGGAACTCTATATGAGTTTAGTGGAAAAGAATGACAATGATGATTTGTATTTAGTTTCGACATATGGCACACTTTCTACACGAAGGGCAAGAATTCGAGATGCTGCGGTGATTGATGACGCTTGTGGTATTGGATGGGATAGTAATGAGTGGACCGCCCGTGGTAGAAACCATTTGAATTACATCGCTAATAGTGATGCATCAGGAGGAGCAGACATTGAAAGGACAGATTTTGACGCTAATTACGGTGTTACTTGGGGAGTTGACCTACCAAGAACACTCGGTGACGATACAAATATATCGCTACAAGCAGATTTGTACAAAACTGGCCCTACCGATCAAGCTCCGGTTTATTTTGATTACATTCATACTTATACCTTCCTTGGCGAAGGGCCATTTGGTATTGATATCCACGTAGATATCTTAGATGGTTCGCTTGGAAGATTGGGAATTGATCTTGTGGATGCTTATGAAGCTTGGGATGCTGAGCTTGAAGTGAGCAAAGGTGAAGATAGAGACGAGTGGTAACGTTTATTGACAGTATTTATTTTTGTTGTGAACAAATATTAGGATAAATCCTGATATGAACTACAAGTAGTTAAATTAAACTATAGATTTAATCATTTCATAGCATGGAATGAAGCAACACACGGCCATTTAAATAAAATTTATTAGCTAAGAGATATAACAACCGATTGTATGTCAGAGTTAGTGGGAATGTCCCTGAGCAGTGCGTGGATAATAGAGGCATTAGTGTTTATACTATTCGTATCAACAATATTGTTACTACTATATGGTTATTTAGGCAGGTGGATTTACCGAGATGCCAAAAAACGCGGCAGTGATTGGGCATGGCAATGGGCGATTGGGATACCGACCATGATTATATTCGGATTGATACCAGGATTGCTCTTACTCATAATATATTTACAACTAGGAGATTATAATAAAAATAATAGATGATTCATTTTCATCCACTGGGACTGGGACTATAATTCCCATCTGTCTTGTTTTTCATGATATGTTTCGAAACCAGTGTTGAGTGCCATCAGCAACTACGCTACTGACTTTCTCCGACGTTCGACGCTCTAAGTAGATCAAAGCTTGTCTAACTAAGATCTCATCTTCGTCGACATCTTAGGCAATCGTGTATATGCTCCCATCAACACGTTTTTGGACTCATATCGACGGGCGTATTCAATAGCAGTCTTCACTCCGTCCAATGGCTCGCTGTCACTACCCCCAATCTCTCGGCGCAGATCTGAATGGATGTCGTTGTATCGTGGAATGTGAGGTACGAGTTCGATAGCAAGTTCCGACACTTGGTTCTTCGTCCGGGGTCGTACCAGGAGTCGATGGATCGTCAAGTTGGTTTTGGAGGACGTTGACAGTTTGTTTCAAATCGTCTATCTTGGTTGTGACGTCACTAAGATCAACGTCAAGCTCACTAGTCCCCTGGATGTCTTCGATTGCGTGCTAGGGAATGTATTCATCTCGAATTTCCCAGCCAACAGCCCTTTGGACAAGTGAAGTGAGTATCTCTTCTTCTTCAAGTACGTCCTTCCACTCCTCTTTCTTCGTCGGAGGGACACAGACGTTGAGTTTAACTTTCCTATACGCACCGTCTGACATACCACCGGCTACGTAGACTCAATAAATAAATGCTAGGACCCCAATGGGGTCACTCGCGTCCGAACATCTGGCGCATCATCGGATGCATTTCCATCATCTGCTCCTCGGCGATCTCCTCGTACAGCTTGTACGTGATGGAGACGGCCAGCAGCAGCCCGGTTCCGGTAACACCGCCGATGGTCCCGAGCATGTTCGCCCAGACGGCGAGTAGCCCGACCAGCGCGCCGCCGATGACGGTCACCTGCGGGATGTACCGCTCCATGACCTTCTCGACGACGCCGACGTTCTGTCGGAAGCCGGGGATCTGCATCCCGGAGTTCTGGATCTGACGGGCCGTCGCTTCGGGGCCCATGTTGGTGGTTTCGACCCAGAAGATGGCGAAGATCGCACCGCCGACGACCATGAACGACAGGTCGATCGAGATGCGGATCAGCACTTGCCAGGCTTCTTGGC
This sequence comes from Natronolimnohabitans innermongolicus JCM 12255, assembly GCF_000337215.1. Lineage (GTDB taxonomy): Archaea > Halobacteriota > Halobacteria > Halobacteriales > Natrialbaceae > Natronolimnohabitans > Natronolimnohabitans innermongolicus. The sequence continues at coordinate 173,488 of NZ_AOHZ01000041.1, forward strand.
CGACGTCTGCAGTCCACCACATCCAGTCCTGGGGCGAGTAGATCGGGTTGAGGTAGTAGAAGAACCCGCCGGTGGGTTCTCCAGCGGAGTAGTCACCCAGCCACGTGGGCATGCCGCCCCACGTTCTGTTGAGGATCTGGCCCATGAACTGAATGTTCGCCTGCAGCGCGCGAACGAGGATCATCGGCAGGACGCTCGCGTAGATGAGCTTCACGGGGAAGCGACCGCGGGCGCCCTTGACCCGAGCGTGACTCAGCGGGATCTCGACCCGCACCGACTCCGCGTAGACGACGATCGCGAAGATGAGGATCGTCGTTACCAGCGCGATTAGCTGACCGCCGCCGTCCGAGAGCATGTACGTGAGCCCGTCGAGCGAGGCGACTGAGACGCCGGTCTGGCCCGTGATGATCTCGTACCAGCTGTAGAAGAACGCCTCCGAGGTCGGGCTAACGAACCCGCTGACGAGGCGCTGGCTGACGCTGGCGATGATGAACAGCCCGATCCCGCTGCCGATCCCCCACTTACTGACGACCTCGTCCATGTAGAGGATGAGGATGCCGCCAATGAAGATCTGGAGGAACAGCAACATCTCGATCTGGGTCTGTCCGAACTCGAGCCCGCCGAGCGTCAGCGACTGCTGGGCTGGCAGGAAGCCGCCGGCGAACACCATCGGGAGCGCAGTCAGCGCCGTCATAACGATGACGAGCAGCTTCTGCAGCCCCTGATAGAGCACCTGGTCTCGCGGATCGTCCGTGTCGAGACCGAGCAGATTCGCCCCGCCGAGCAGCTGTAAGACGATGCTGGCGGTGACGATCGGTCCGATACCGACCTGCATGAGCGACCCCATCTCGCCGGCGAGCACCGAGCGGAACTCGCCGAAGAGGTCGGTCGCCTCTCCGCCCTGCAGTCCGAGCAGGGCGATGTTCGTCAGGAAGAAGTACAACACGAGGATGCCGGCAGTCCACATCAGCTTCCGCTTGAAGGGAACGTGGCCCTCCGGACGGCGCACTGCGGGCATCCGCGTCAAGACCGGTTCAGCGGCTTCCTTCCATCCCATGTGTTAGTCCTCGTCCTGTTCTGCGTCGGCTTCGTCTTCGGCGTCAGCCTCGGCGACTTCCTGGGCTTGCTGGGCGCGCTCGGTGAGCAGCGCCTCGCCACCGGCGGCCTCGAGTTTCTCCTCGGCGCCGTCGGAGAAGGCATCCGCCGTCACGTCGAGTGCGTTTCGGACCTGGCCCGAGCCGAGGACCTTCACTTTGTCAACCTCGTGACCGTCTTCGACGACGTCACGAGCGTCGATCGCATAGCCCTCGTCGGTCTCCTCGGCGTCGCCGTCGGCGACGTAGAGGAGCGCGTCCTCGTCGAGTTTCTGGACGTCGATCTCCGCGACGGTTTCGCGGATGCCCTGCGGGCGATCGAAGCCGTGTTTGCCCTTCGGTTCGTAGTTGTGGAATTCGTGTTTGCTTCGTCCGGCGCGGCCGCGGCCACCGCGGTGGCCCGCACCACGTCGGTTCTTGTGGGAACCGCCGCTGTGCGTACGCGATCCGCGCTGGCGTCGTTTTTTGCTCGTCATGGTTATCGCATCGATTCTAGCAGGTCGTTAATCTGCCCCGTTGTATGCTTTCCGAGTTGTCCGCCACCGGCGGTCGGCTGTTTGATGCCGTCGTGGCCGCCGCGTGGGGGGTGCAGTCGGAGCGTCGGCGAGAGGCCTTCCTCTCGCAGGGTCGTCTCTTCCTCGAGCAGTGCCTCGGCGAGCGCACCGAAGTCGTCGTAGTCGGTGTTCTCGGAGAGCCACTCCTCGTCGACGTCTGCCTGCTTGCCCTCGAGGGGCTCGGCGCGCTTTGCAAGCAGCGTCTCGAGAACGTCTGCGTCGGGTTCCCCGTGGGCAACGTAGTCGTTGACCTTGTTGACCATCCCGACGTAGGCGTCGGTTTCGGGAACGAGTGCGCAGTGGTTGACGCTATGGATGTTCAGCATCTCCAGGGTGTCCTGGATGTCCTGGTTGCGGTTTACTTCACCGCGAACCTGAACGACAGCCTTCATCACTCACTCACCTCGGCTTCCTCTCGATCGGCGCCGTACGACTGTGGGATGCGCGACTGCGAGGCGTTCTCGAGCGCGTTGAACGTCGCTTTTGCGAGGTTCACGGTCGTTCGGGTGTTGCCGTGGCTCTTGGTCCAGGCGTTTTCGATGCCGGCCAACTCGAGGACGTGACGGACGGTGTCGCTGGCGGCCAGTCCCAGCCCTTCGGGGGCGGGGATGACCTCGACCTCGACGGAGCCGGCTTTGCCGGTCGTCTTTCGGGTCAGCGAGTGTGGGCGGTCCGAACGGTCCTCCCACGAGCCCGAGCCGCGTGGCACCTTGATCATGTTCAGCTTCGCGATACCGATTGCCTTCTGGATGGCGGAGCCGACCTGGTCGTCACGGCCTTCCGCGTAGCCGACGTAGCCGTCGCGGTTGCCCACCACGACGACACACCGGAACTTCACGCGGCGTCCGGAGTCGGTCATACGCTGGACCATGTTGATGTCCAGCACTTCGTCGTCCAGTCCGGGGAGGAGCTGGTCGACGAGCTCGGGTTCCTTCAGCGGGAGCCCCGAGTTGAGGGCGGCGTCCATCGTCTCGATGTCGCCTTCCTGGACCTTTCGGCCGAGACGGGTGACCGGTTCCCATCCGCTGTCGTTGTAGTTGCTCATTCGAGAATCGCCTCTCGTACCTCGTCGAAGTGTTCTGGCAGTTCCGTTGCGTCGAACTCACCGCTGTACAGCGGCTCGTCTAGCTGTTCGGCGTACTCGGCGATGTGTTCGCCGCGGGTACGCGACCAGTCTGCGAGCACGCTGTCGTTGTGCGGGATCTCGAGGCCGGCGTCGATTGCGCCTTCCTGAATAGCGAACACCTTGTTTCCGGGTGTCGCCGTGTTGAGGCCGATGTCGAGGACCGCTTCCTCGAGACCGGCGTCGACGGCCCGCTTGCCGGCCAGCAGGCCGGTCAGGTACGCCGCAGAGATGTTGCTCGTGGGGGCTTCCCAGCCGTACTCCTCGAGATCGCTCGAGTGTGCGCTTGCGAGCGTTTCGTCTCCCTGAGGTCCGGGAGTAACCAGCTGCGCCGTAGTGTGCTTGTTGCTCTTGCGAGCGACGAGGCGTGGTTTGCCCGATTTCAGCAGGCGCAACCTCTGGTGGTAGTCCGTCCGGACCTCACGGCGACGCCGCATTGGCACTTTGTATCGTGGTCCTGTCGCCATTATTGGTCACCGTAGTTGTCGTCGATGTAGTTCAACAGGTACCGGACGCTACGGAACTCGCCACCGCCAGCCTTGTTGTAGAGCTCGCGGTACTGCTGGACGGTAATCTCGTCCTGATCGCGGAGTTCACGCAGCTTCCGTCGCTGTGCACGAATCTGGTTCTGCCACTGTTCTTTCTCGTTCTGGCGGGCGCCTTTCTTCCCTTTTCGCTTGCCCGGGCCCTTCTGGTGGCCGTAGGCGCGTTTCTGGTTGCGCTCTCGTGCGCGACCGCGGGAGTTGCCTTTGGCGTCTTCGGCCTGAATGCGACCCTCTTCGACGAGTTCGCGGATCTCGTCGCGGGTGATCGCTTCGGCGATGTCAGCCTGGGCGTCGGGGTCCAGCCAGACGCGGTTTTTGCCGACGTCGAGCACGTCGGCGGCGAGTCGCTTCTGTGCGGAGAGATCAGTCATTGGATTCCACCTCGACTTCCTCGTAGGTCGGGTTCAGCACCCGGATCTCCTGGTCTTCGGCGATTTCCTCGATGCGCTCGCGCTTTCGCGCGCCGACAGACGAGGAGATGCGGACGGCCTCGGTATCGCCGTCGACGCCCTCGAGGTCGTCGGTGTTCTCGACGTAGACCTCTTCGAAGCCGCTGGGGTGTTTGCCCCGGACGGATTCGGGCGTGCGGTAGCCGGCGGAGACCTTCGGGCCCTTGCCCTTGACGCCCTTGCGCTGCTTGGACAGCTGTCCGCGCGGGCGGCGCCAGGATTCGGGCGTCCGCTTTTTCTTGTGGTAGTCCTGTCGGTTGAACTGCGGTTTGCCCTCGCTCTTGCGACGCTGGAGCAAGCGTTCTTCCTCTTCGGAGAGCTCCGGCGTCTTCTCGGTCAGACCGCGGGCCTGCAGTTCGGTTTCGACGTCTTCCTCGGGCGCTTCCTCTTCTTCGACGCCCTCGTCTTCGATCTCGGCCTCGGTGTCGTCAGAGACCTCGAGATCGCCGACGTCGGCCTTGATACGAGCCGCGAGCGCGTTACCGATGCCCTCGGCCTCGGCCAGTTCGTCCTGGTCGGCTTCCTTGATGTCCTCGATGGACTCGAAGCCGGCATCGCGCAGTGCGTCGGCCTTGCTCGCGCCGACGCCGCTGATGTCTTCGAGTTCCTCGGGTCCGTCGTCAGCGGTGTCTTCAGCCATCTATCAGGCACCTCCGGTTGCGGGTTTCTCGGTGATGTAGACCCCGTCCTGGAAGACGCGGGTGTCCTTGCCGCTGACGCGGGTCAGCTGCTCGATGTCGGCCGCCGTCTGGCCAACGTCCTCTTTGTTCGGTCCGGAGAGGACGATGACTTCGTCGCCGGCGTCGACCTCGGTGTCACCGTGGATAGTCGTGCGTCGCGGTGCCTTCTCGCCGAGGAAGTTTTCGATGACGACCTCGTCGCCTTCCGCGCGGACCTGCATCGGGAAGTGAGAGTAGAAGACTTCCATCTTGTACTCCCAGCCCTCGGTCACGCCGTGGAAGGCGTTGGTGATGTGGCTCTCGAAGGTGCCAACGGTCGCGTTCGTCTTCGCGTCCTCGCTGTCACTTTCGACGACCACGGTGTCGTCTTCGACCTCGACCGTGACGTCGGGGTACCAGAGGCGGCGGGTGACGCTGCCTTCCGGTCCGTCGACGGTCACGTCGAGGTGGTCTTTCTCGACGGTTACGTTGTCAGGGATGTCCAGTTCGACTCGCATTGTTAGTAGACGTATGCGATCACCTGGCCGCCGATCCCCTGCTCTCGAGCCTCGTAGTGGCTCATGATGCCGCTGCTCGTCGTGACGACGAGCGCACCGAAGTCTCGAGCGGGGAGGTATCGCTTCTCCCACTTCTCGAACTCGTCGGCGCCTGCGGCGTAGCGGGGCTTGACGGGGCCACACTCGTTGATCGCTCCTTTTAGTTCGACCTCGAACTGACCGGCTTTGCCGTCGTCGACGAACTCGAAGCCGTCGATGTACCCGCGGTCGTAGAAGACCTCGAGTACGCTGCCGATCTCGTTCGAGGCGGGCGTTACCTCGTGGCTCAGCTTCCCGACGCTCTCGGCGTTGTCGAGACCGGAGAGCGCGTTACTGAGTGGATCGTTTCCTGTCATGTTATCGATACTTCTTGAATCCCATGTCACGAGCGATTTCGCGGAAGCACTGGCGACAGAGGTTGATGTCGTACTTGCCGACGAGCCCCTGCTTGCGGCCACAGCGCTGGCACTCTTCGATCTGGCCGGTGCGCTTTGCCGCGTGCTCGCCAGTGCGCTCGCTCTCGATGTCTTCAGTTTCGCTTTCACTCATCGTCTGCCTCCTCGACGGTGACGTCGAAGTTGGCCTCGAGGAAGCTGATCGCGTCCTCGGGCGTGAGGCGGTGGTTCGACGGAATCGAGCGGGTGGCCTTATCGCGCTTGGCGATTCGGTAGCCGGGACGCACCAGGTTGACGGTGACGTCCAGCCCGAAGATTCCGACGTTCGGGTCGTACTCCTGGCTCGGGAACTCGGTGTGTTCCTCGACGCCGAAGCTGAAGTTGCCCGTGTCGTCGAACTGGGTCGACGAGACGTCGGCGAGCGGTAGCGCCGTCTCGAGGAAGTCGTAGGCGTCCTCGCCGCGGAGGGTGACCTTCGTGCCGATCGGGTCGCCCTGGCGGATGCCGAAGTCGGGTTCGGTCCGCTTTGCCTGCGTTCGGACGCTCTCCTGGTCCGTGACCTCCTGGATGATGTCCTCGGCGTGGCCGAGTTCGCGGCCACCCTGACCGACGCCCATGTGGACGACGACCTTCTCGACGCGCGGTTCGCGCATCTCGTGGAAGTCGCCCTCGGAGCCGGCTTCACTACTCATCATCATCACCTTCGTCGCCCGTGAAGTTCTCGTCGATGACGACGACGTACTCCTCGACGGTCTCGAAGCCACCGTCTTCGGTGTCGACGCCGACGGTGTTCGAACCGCTGCCGGGCGTGACGTCGATCGCGTCGATCTCGCCGATCTTGCCGCCGTGGTTGCCACGGATGGCCGTCACGAGCGCGCCCTCCTCGTAGGGGAAGTGGGCGACGATCGACTTGTCCTCGTTGTCGACGACGATCGAGTCGTTCGCTTCGTACTCGGCTTCGTCGTCGACGACGACGTTGGTCCCGTCGTGCAGCGTCAGCTGCGTCTGTCCGCCGGGGACCTGCTGTTTGCCCTCGATCTTGCCGAGGCGGCTGTCAGCTGCGTCGGCGTCGATCTCGGTCAGCGCGAGTCGACCGCCTTCGTCGGGGAAGACCCGGTAGTACTCTTCTCGGCCGGGGAACGCGAGGATGTCGAAGATACCGATCGGTCGCTTCTCGTCGTTGATCGGTTCGCCGTTGACGAGGATCGCGTCCTCGGACAGCGCGTAGCGGGCTTCCTTCTTCGAGTCCACGTAGCCGAGCACGTCCCGCAGCAAGACGACGAGGGGAACGCCCTCCTCGCCGTGCGGGCCGGCACCGGCCTTGACCGTGAACGTGTCGGTCTTGCGCTCGACCGGCCAGGATTTCGGTACTGAGAGTCGTTTCTGGTGTTTCGTCATTCGCTATCACCTTCGTCGCTGTCGCCTTCGAGGCGCGCCTCGCGACGCTCGTCCTCGAGGTCGAGTTCCGTGATGCGGACGTTCGACGGATCGAGCGGGCGCGGCACCTCTTCGCCGTCGGCCGTCTCGACCGTGACCTCCTCGACGTGGATCGTCCCGTCCTCGAGGATCGCACGCAGGACCTCGCCGGTCTCGCCGGCGTGGTCGCCGCGCATGATCTCGACGGTGTCGCCCGCGTTGACGCGGGTGCGTCGAGTGCCGTACTCCTCACGGAGGTCGTCGGACAGCGTCGCGTGGAGCTGCTTCTGTCGCTTGTGCAGCGGTGCGCGCTCCGTCTGCGTTCGCTGTTTGTGTGGTTGCTTGCTCATGATTCTAGACGATCATCGTCGCCGTCGAGGCGATTGCACCGAATCGCTCAGCGACTTCGCGAGCGATCGGTCCCTTGATCTCCGTGCCGCGGGGCTCCTCGTTTTCGTCGATGATGACCGCCGCGTTGTCCTCGAACTTGAGGCGGGTGCCGTCGGGCCGGCGGATCGACTTCCGCTGGCGGACGACGACGGCCTCGAGAACCTGGCGGCGCATCTCGGGGGTACCCTTGGTGACCGAGACGGTCACCTTGTCACCGAGTCCCGCCTTCGGCTGGCGGTTCTTGGTGCCCTGGTAGCCCGCGACGCTGATGATCTTCAGCTCGCGTGCGCCGGTGTTGTCGGCACACGTGACGAGCGAGCCCTTCTTGAGGCCCTGGGTGACGTCGGCTTTCATTGCCTCCATCACTGATCACCCTCGTCTTCGGCGTCGTCTTCGTCTGCTTCCGCAGCGAGGTCCTCGGCGGAGAGGCCCGGCTCAGGCTCTGCCTGGCCGGTCAGCTCCGCGACGTCCTCGGCGGTCGCTTCCTGCGTTACTTCAACGACCACGTGCGATTTGGTCTTCGACAGTGGTCGGGTCTCTGCGATCTTGACCGAGTCGCCAACCGAGAGCGGCTCGAGCACGCCCGGCACGTGGGCCGGAATGCGCGAGCGTCGCTTCATGTAGCGGTCGTACTTCGGAACCGCTACGTCGTACTCTCGTTCGACGACTACGGTCTTGTCCATGTCCGTCGAGACGACGGTTCCCTCGAGGATCTGGCCTCGAACGGGAAGCTCGCCGTAGAACGGACATTTCTCGTAGTCGTATTCCTCCGGGTTTTCTGGTTCCGGAGGGGTTTCAACGTCTAGTCCTATTGCCATGGTGAATCACCACTAGTTTCCGTGCGTCGGGCGGGTCGTGAGAGCAGTCGCGATCCATCGACCGTAACGTAGGCTACGCCCTCGCCAGCAGCGTGGCGGCGATCCCGCGAGGGATCGTCGCCACGGCAGCCGGCGGCATCGCCGCCGGCTCGGTCTGCGGCGGCGGACGAATCGTCCGTCGCTGCAGGTTGAGTGTCGGCCAGTTTGGACGCAGTCCCCGACGCCTTCTCGGCGTCGGCGGCGTCATCTGTGATCGCAAACTCGAACGTCGAGCCCGATTTCGGCACCATAACCACCCGAGAGTCACCGTTTTCACGAATCTCGATAGAGAGCGTATTGGTCGTCTCGATAACGACCCGTCCCTCGAGGCCCACCCGCGAGTCGTCGTCACTCTCGACGATGCGGACGGGCAGTCCGTTGAGTTCGTGTCGCGGTAGGGTCTCGGGTGTCAGTGCCATGTGTGTTATTCGTCGTCTTCGTCGAGGTCGCCTTCCTCTCGCTGGATCGTCTTGATCCGAGCGATCGTCCGGCTGAGTTCGCCGATGCGGCCCGGGTTCTCCGGGGCACCACCGGCTGCCAGGACGGACTTCTGGTTGAGCAGTTCGGTCTCGAGCTCCTCGAGTTCCTCCTGGCGTTCGGCTGGGGTCATGTCGCGGACTTCGGCGACGTGAAGGATCGCCATCAGGCGTCACCTCCCTCGTCTTCGTCCGCAGCGTCTTCGTCCTCGTCCTCGTCGTCCATCTCGGCCATCAGCTCTTCGGCTTCGGCCTCGACGTCTTCCTCGAGGTCGTCGAGATCTTCCTCGATCGGGGACTCGTCGGGGATGTCGACATCTTCGTCCTCGTCAACATCGGAGTCGATGACTTCCTCGACGTCCTCCTCGAGGTCGTGGTCGGGCTCGACGGCGTCCTCGGCGGGCGCCTCGGCGCCTTCCTCGGCGGCTTCGGCCTCCTCGGGCTCGCCCTCGAGCAGTTCCTCGACGCCCTCGGCCTCGTTGGCCTCGACGGCCTCGGGAACGAGTTCCTCGGGGTCCATCTCCTCGTGGACGCCGAAGTCGTCGGGCAACTCGGCGCCCGGGGGGATGATCTTGACGTTGACCCCGATGGTCCCGAGTTTCATGACGGCGACGCCCTGGCCGTGGTCGACGACCTCTTCGGCGGGCTCGCCGTTGTGTTTGATGTAGCCGCGGTTGAACTTCTCGACGCGCGAGCGGGCGCCTGTGACCTTCCCGGAGAGGACGATCTCGGCACCCAGCGCGCCGGCTTCCATGATCCGGTCGATCGTCGTGTGACCGGCCTTTCGGAAGTACCAGCCGCGCTCGAGCGCGTTGGCCAGTCGGTCGGCGACGATCCGTGCGTTGAGGTCGGGTTCGTCGACCTCCTGGACGTCGATCTGTGGGTCCTCGAGGTTGAACTGCTCCTCGAGAGCCGTCGTGACCTTCCGGATGTTCTCGCCGCCTTTGCCGATGACCATCCCGGGCTTTTCGGCCTTGAGGACGATCTGGGTTCCCATCGGCGTCTTGGCGACGTCCATACCACCGTATCCTGCGCGGCCGAGTTCTTCCTGGAAGAACTCGTCGATCTGTGACCGCTGCAGGCCGTTCTCGATGAATTGGTGTTCGTCAGCCATTAGCTATCTCCCTCCTCGTCCGCCGATTCTTCGATCACGATCTCGACGTCGACCTGGGGCGTGTTCCAGGCCGAGGCTCGCCCCATCGCACGGGGCTTGCGTCCGACCGATTCGCCGACCTTGTGGGCGGCGACGTGAGCGATCTCCATCGATGCGCCGTCGAAGCCCTGACTGTCGGCGTTGGCCTCGACGTTCTCGAGCAGATCGAGGAATTCGCCCGAGACCTTCTCGGGGTACTTGCCGGCGTCCCAGCCGTCGATGTCGGAGCGGTGACCCGCGCCGGCGTTGTGGGACTTAAACGGAACCGACTGCTCTTCGTCGATGACGTCCTGGAGGTACGCCTGGGCCTCGGCAACGGTTCGGCCCTTGATCTCGCGTGCGACTTCCTTGCTGTGCTTGTGGCTCATGTGACGCTCCCGGAGCATCGCTTTCGCGGTGGTGTCCGGATCGGCGTCGACTGAGTAGTTGATTCCCATGCGATGATCACTTCAGTGGCACGAACTTCGAGGAGCGAGTCGCACCGATACCGGCCTGGCCGTGTTCGACCGAGGTCCGGGTCAGCTGGAACTCGCCGAGATAGTGGCCGATCATCTCGGGCTCGATGCGGACGCGCTCGAAGGACTGACCGTTGTAGACTTCGAAGGTCAGGCCGACGAACTCCGGCAGGATCGGCATATCCCGCAGGTGAGTTCGGATCGGCGCGTTCGCCGTCTCCTCTTCTTCGCTCTCGCGGGCCTCCTCGAGGAGCTTCTGCTTCTCGACGGAGAGACCGCGTTCGATACTTCGCCGCTGGCGAGCGGGCAGCAGTTCCGCGACTTCGTCGAGCTCCATCTCCTGCAGCTCGTCGAGCGTGTGGCCGCGGTAGGTGAACTCACCTTCACGGCCGGTTCTGTACTCCTGACTCATTTGTTTCCACCTCGACCGGTACGGCGCGAGGAGATGTCACCGACCTTCCGTCCCGGCGGGGCGTCCCGCGAGACGGATTTCGGTTTCCCGGGGTGCTGTCGGCCGCCGCCACCGAACGGGTGGTCGACGGCGTTCATCGCGACACCGCGGACGCGGGGCCATTTGCCACCGCGGGCTTTCATTTTGTGGTACTTGTTCCCTGCCTTGACCATCGGCTTCTCCGTGCGGCCGCCGCCGGCGACAACGCCGATGGTGGCGCGACACTGCGGATCGAGGCGCTTGACCTCGCCGCTTGGCAGCTGGACGACCGCGGCGTTGCGGTCGTGGGTGATCAGGTCCGCGTTGACACCGGAGGCGCGAGCGAACTTGCCGCCGTCGCCCGGGTTCGCCTCGATGTTACAGACCGGAACCCCTTCGGGAATCTCCGCGAGCGGGAGCGTGTTCCCCGGCTTGATCTCCGCGGAGACGCCGACCTGAATCTCCTCGCCGACGGTGACGCCTTCGGGCGCGAGGACGAGGCGCTGCTCGCCGTCCTCGAACTCGATGGCGGCGATCGGCGCCGAGCGGGCCGGGTCGTGTTCGATGTCGACGACCTCGCCGCGAACGACGTCGTCGTCTTCGGTCTTCTTGTGGTCGAGTTTCGCCTTGTATCGGTGCGACGGGGCGCGGAAGGTCGAGCCACCGCGACCGCGTCGTTGTCCGAGAATGCGTCGTCCCATCCTCAGAACACCCCGATTCGCGAGGCGACTTCCTGTGCGTCGTCGTCCTCGGAGAGTTTGACGATTGCTTTCTTCTTACCTTTCATCGTGACCTGCGTGTTGATGTCGTCGACCGAGACCTCGAAGCGCTCCTCGACGACGTCACGGATCTCCGGCTTCGTGGCGTCGGGGTTGACGACGAACTGGAGCTTGTTCTCGAAGTCCATGTCGTTCATCGCCTTCTCCGTGACGAGCGGGTGTTCGATGATCGAACTCATCGGTCGGCCACCTCCTCGAGTGCGCTCTCGGTCCAGACGGTCAGTCGGCCGGCCTGTGCGCCGGGTGCGAGATCCTCGGCGTTGACCTCGGCAGCCGTCGTCACGTCCGCACCGGCGAGGTTCCGGGCCGCGCGGGAGGGACCGGACTCGCTCGAGGTGACGAACAGGATCGACTTCGGCTGCTTGTACTTGCGTCCGCGGGTCTTCCCGCGACCCGAGCGGATGCTGCGACCCTCGTCTGCGCGTTCGACGTCGGCCTCGAGACCGGCGGCCTCGAGGAACTCGACGACCTCCTTCGTCTTCACGAGGTCTTCGAACTCGTCGGAGACGACGACCGGAATCTCGGCGTCGTCGTCGAACTGGTGGCCGCGGTCGGCGACCAGTTCGGCGTCCGTCGTCGCCGCGATGGCGCTGCGGACGGCCAGCTTCTTCTCTTTCGTGTTGATCGATTCGGACTGGTCCTTCTCGGCTTTCGGCGGGTGGGCCTTGCGTCCCTTGATCGTCTGAGGAACGCGACGACCGCGTCCTTCCTGTCGGGGGACGTGGGCCATCCCGCGGCCGCTACCGAACGATTCGGCCGGCGTTCGCATGCCGGCGAACTCGTCGGCGCCGTAGTCCTGTTTCCGGTTTGCCTGGGCGACGCGCACGGCGCGGGCGATGAGGTCCGGGCGGTACGTGGTCTCGAAGACCGCCGGGAGCTCGGTCGAGCCCGCGTCCGAGCCGTCCAGGTCTCGTACTGTTGCTTCCATAGTCTATCTACCCCTGATTGGATGCGGTGGAGACGTAGCGCACCTCGGGGTCGAGGCGCGGCTGGTCTCCGGGTCGGATCGCCGGGCGGAAGCGGATGAGCCGCTGTTCCGGACCGGGGAGCGAGCCCTTGATCAACGCGTGCGGGCCGTCGACTTCGCCGTAGTTGACGAAACCGCCGTCGACCGTCGCGTCAGCGCCGTCGCCCATGTCGACGAGGCGCTTGTTCAGTTCCGTCCGCTGGTGGTAGCCGGTCTGTCCCTGCTGTGGGACCGTCGACCGGACGCGGGACGGGTTCCATGGACCCAGGTTCCCGATGCGGCGGCGCCATCCCTGCCGGGCGTGCTTGCCCTTTCGTTTCTGGACGCCCCATCGCTTGACGGGACCCTGCGTACCCTTACCTTTCGTGACGCCGCTTGCGTCGACGTACTCGCCGGCGCGGAACACGTCGTTCATGACGTGTTCGCCGCCGTCCTCGAGCAGTTCGAGGGCGAAGTCGACGCGCTCGCCGACGGAGCCGCCGCCGACGCGCGTCTCCATCACGTCCGGTTTCTTCTTCGGAACCGACGGAACGGATCCGGGAACCGTGTGCGTGATGACGCGAACGTCGTCGATGCGACCCTCAGCCAGGAGGTTCCGAAGTTCCTCTTCGGCGGCCTCGGCGTCGTAGTCGTCACCGGGGAGGTCGAGAGTGCGGTCGAGTTCGGGAACGAACTCGTCGGTCCAGACCTCGGTGATCGGTTGCTTTCCATACGGCGTGTCTTCGTACGCACGCAGGGAGACCGCGCGCATTGGCGGCGTCTCCACGATCGTCACGGGGACGGTCTGTTCCATCCCCTCGGTCGGCGAATTCGATTTATCGTCGACCATGACGACGTGGGTCATGCCGGCCTTGTAGCCCGCGAAACCCTGGAGCGTCGGCTGTCCTTCGTCGTCCGGCCACGAATTGAAGCGTGGGACCTCGCTGGTCGCACGCTTTCGTGGGCCGAACCCGAGTGAGCCTTTGCGTGGTGAATTTGCTTGTGGCATTCTATCACTCTTGCAGTGAGAGGGGAGCGAGGGTGGCGAACAGAGCCTCTTCCGTTCGCACCACCTCGCTGCCCTGATCCGGAACCGTGTTTAGCCAGAGGTCGAACCCCGGATCGGCTGACTGCGTGGGTTCGACTCCGTCATCCGCCGCGGTGTCCAGCTGCCCCGATGGGTCAGCGTCGATGGCGGATGCCTCGATTCCGAGGATATCCGGCAGCCCTCTCTCGGGCGCACCAAAGGCGACGGTCAGTCCGTCGCCGACGCGTCCGGCCAGCGTCTCGAGTCGTCCGACGGTAAGTTCGATACCGTAGCGAGACGACGCAATACAGACGCCGGCGTCCTCACGGCCGAGAGCTGTCGAAAGGTCCGTCCGCTCGACTGCGAGCCCCGGAAGGGGTTCGTCGACGAGTTTCGCCCGGACCGGTCGTCGCGAAGAGATCCTGACGGTCACGCGCTCCCCCTCGGAGACCTCCATATCCGGAGGCGTGTTGAGGGAGATCGGGTGTTGCAAGCCGCAATTGACCCGGACGCGCCCTTCAGGTCCGACCTCGGTCACGATCCCTTGTCTTAACGACCCCGAACCGTTCGATTCGGAGCCGGTCTGTGACACCGCGCGGAGCGGCGGCAAGACGCCCACGTACTCCAGTTCGTCCCGCATCCCCCAGGCCTCGTTTCGGAGGTAGGGTGGCGTTGCGGCGTATCGCAGTACAGTGCTGACGAACCCGTCGCCGAATCGCCCCGTTTCGCCCGCCCGATCTGGGTAGACGATGAGGCGATCGACCCGGTAGATCGTCGCCGCACGGGCGACGTATCCGAGCTTGCGAGTTGCCTCGCGTTTGTCCTCGGCTTCCCGGGTCAGTGACGACGGAACGAGTACGCTGACGGTCATGCCGAAACGCTTCGGCGCCGCGTCACTAGACTGTAGCGCTTTGTTGCGGACAGGATCTTAAAAGGGTAGCGGATTCGATTCCGGCTGTGACTCGCTCTCGAGTGTGAATTCGACACATGCAGAGAATCGTGAACGACTCCCGGCGGGGTCGTTCGTTTTGGCGACCGTCGATCTGCGAGAATTACCGCTCGAGCGGTTGTATAGGGCGTTAGATTCGGTTGATTCGACGGTGGATCGCTCGATGGTGTGGTACGCGGTGAACACCCACGACGCTTCCGGTTCGCAACCCTTATACATCCCTCCCGGTGTACTTGAGAGTGCAACAGGGCGCTGGTAGTGTAGTGGTATCACGTGACCTTGCCATGGTCACAACCTGGGTTCAAATCCCAGCCAGCGCANACTTGAGAGTGCAACAGGGCGCTGGTAGTGTAGTGGTATCACGTGACCTTGCCATGGTCACAACCTGGGTTCAAATCCCAGCCAGCGCATTTCTGTCGCGAACAAATTCGTGAGCGACGGAAATCGGATCTTGACTTGAAGCATACCGAGGTTCTGCGAACGAAGTGAGCAGGTTCTCGGGAGCGGTTCAAATCCCAGCCAGCGCACTTCTACGGCGAACAACGCCGACGAGCACCGCGTAGCGTGTGCTCGTCACCCGTGAGCCGTGAAGTCGGCCTTGATTTGAACGAGAGAAGTCGCAGCNCGACGAGCACCGCGTAGCGTGTGCTCGTCACCCGTGAGCCGTGAAGTCGGCCTTGATTTGAACGAGAGAAGTCGCAGCCTGCGAGCGAACGCAGTGAGCGAGCAGGATCGTCTTCGCGTTGTTCAAATCCCAGCCAGCGCAGTTCTTCGAACACAACCCCACGAGCGCTATGTAACAGTGCTGGTACTCGTGGACGGAAAGTAATCTGGAGCCATCAGGGGAGTCACAGCGCCGCCCGGAGCGAGACGATCGTCTCCCGTCGCCGGCTGACACGGTCCTCGAGTCATACGGCCTGCTGTAACGTTTTGCCGGAGCGACCGCAGGACGACGCGGGGTCGCTCCGGTAACGACTTACAGCAGTCCGTATCATGCAGTCCCAACCTCGAGGAGCCGAACTGCCGATACCTGTCGGTCGAGTACTCACGCTCCATCCGAACGGACCTACCGCCGAGCACCCAACAGCCGCCACGAGTTCCGTTTCGACATTTATAAATAAGCGCGGCGCCATCGTTCGAATACACTCGAGAGCGAGCGACTCTCGCTCGAGCGCGCTGGTAGTGTAGTGGTATCACGTGACCTTGCCATGGTCACAACCTGGGTTCAAATCCCAGCCAGCGCACTTCTACAGCGAACAACGCCNACGAGCACCGCGTAGCGTGTGCTCGTCACCCGTGAGCCGTGAAGTCGGCCTTGATTTGAACGAGAGAAGTCGCAGCCTGCGAGCGAACGTAGTGAGCGAGCAGGATCGTCTTCGCGTTGTTCAAATCCCAGCCAGCACTCTCCTCGAGAGAGACCGAGACAACGTTGTCCACGTCACATTCGAGACGGGGAGTAAGCCGTTATTAGGCGTCGAACACGGTCCAGACAGCACGGTGCTAGCCGATCGTTCAGCGGAGAAATACGAGGTTAGCGATCGGTACCGACGGTGAGTCGGCCCGACAGACGATCGACGGCCGTCTAGCGAAACTGAACAAATATGACGATCACACCGTCAGGGAGAGAAACCACTCACGTTCGTTAACTGATGTTGCCTGCGATTGACTTTTATACCGCGAGTAAGTACGAACAATCGACGATTGAATCGCTGACTTCCTATGCAAACTGAACTCTCGACCGCCGGCGACGCGGACGGCCTCCAGTACGACCAGACCAACGACCGCTACGTGTTCAAACACGACCCCGACGGCACCGCGACGCTCACGACGACGATCGTGCACGCGCTGGCGTCGATTGCCGACACCGACGTCTCGCAGGGCGAGTTCTCGCTGTACGACAGCGTCGACCCCGACGCGCTCGATCGGATCTTCAGCCCGAAAGCGGACGGAACCGAACGCAGCGGCGGACACATCGCCTTCACCGCCCTCGAGCACGAGGTTTACGTGTACGCCAACGGAGACGTCATCATCTACCCGCCGACGGGGGCGCAGGGACCGACGCGAGCGGACTAATCGAATCGGTCGGCAGCCGCTTGCGGTCCACTTCCTTCTGAGCGAGTGTCGAGCGCCGACGAGTCACAACGCCCGAAACTCGGGCGGCGGAGGTAGTCTGTACCGGAACTGTCGATCGGCGACCGCTCGCCGGCGATGGGCATGGGCCGGATTTACGACCCTCGTCCACGACGTTCGTATCGATGACAGTCATCGCACTACTGAGTGTCGCACCGGTGATCGAAGACAGCATGTCAGAAGAGGTCGCGAAGGCCGTCGACGCCCTCGAGGCGTACGACGTCGAGTACGAGACGAATCCGATGGGGACGGTGATCGAAGCCGAGGACGCCGACGAACTGTTCGCGGCCGCGCAGGCTGCACACGAGGCGGTCGACGGTGATCGAGTGAGCACCGTCCTCAAGATCGACGACAAACGCGGCCGAGACGTCTCGGCGGAGCAGAAGGTCGATGCCGTCGAAGACCACCTCGGTCGGCCCGCGACGAACACGACTCGTAACTGATCTCGCGGCCCCGCGAGCGATCAGGAGGGGACGACCTTGACAGGGCGGTCGGTGTCGAGAATCACCGACTGCGCGACGCTGCCGAACAGGACCTTCCCGACGGGCGATTGGCCGCGTGCGCCGACGATCAGTTCGTCGGCGTCGAACCGCTGGGCAACGTCGACGATGGCGGCCGCGGGATTGCCGGTCGCGGAGTGAACCGTCGCGTCGACGCCGGCCGAGGCGAGTTCGTCGTGGGCGAGCGAAACCGTCTCGGGCAACTTCTCGATCGCCGCTTCGTCGAGGTCGTTCCGGACCTTCCCGATCTCGACGTCCTCGTCGCTGTCGGTGAACTCGAGTTCCTTGCGGACGTGGAACAGTTCGACGGCGACGTCGTCGGTGACGTTCGGCAGGTCGAGGACGGCGTCGATCTGTGCCTCGACGCGCGTTCGCTCCTCGTCGATCGGGACGAGCACTGTGTACATGGCGGAAAGAACAGCCTACTCACATATCAAACCACCCGTTAGCACCACGTCGGTGGAACCGCGCCGATGGAACGACAGCGAGCGGAAGACTCAACCCGTGCGACGGCGGACGATGTGGTATGGAAGAGACCACGCTCGAGGTCGATGGGATGTCCTGTGACGGCTGCGAGGCGAACGTGATCGAAACGCTCGAGGCGCTCGAAGGGGTGTCGTCGGCGACGGCCGACCACGAGGCAGGCGAGGTCAGCGTCGCTCACGACGAGGCGACCGTCGACGAGACGACGCTCGCCGGCGCGATCGAAGACGCCGGGTACGAGCCGGCGGTCTGACGCGGGCCGAACTACAAACTGTTTTACGCCGGAGAGCAAAGCGAGGCTATGGAGAGTCTCAACCGGATGGCGATCGAGCTAGTCGACGAAGCCCTCGAGTACGCCGAGGAGCTAAACGTCGGCGGCTACGATCTCGCCAACGACGCGACGGTCCTCGATTTCGGTCAGGAGTTCGACGGGGGCGTCGAAGCGGGATTACTGTTGACGGAGATCCAGACGGCGGGGATGGCGACGCCGAGTCACCACGTCGGCGAGATCGACGGCGCGCCGATCCGCTACGTCGAACTCTCGACCGACCAGCCAGCGCTGTCGTTGCTCTGCTCGCAGAAGGCGGGCTGGGAGCTGACGGTCGACGGTTTCGAGGGCCTGGGAAGCGGACCGGCCCGCGCCCTGGTCGCCCAGGAGGAGGAATTTCACCGCGTCGGCTACACCGACGCCTTCGATCTGACGGCGCTGGCCGTCGAGACGGACGAGGAACCCACCGCGGAGGCGGCCGAGCAGGTCGCCGAACTCGCCGAGGTCGAACCGAGCAGCGTCTTCCTGCTCGCCTACCCCTCCGCGAGCCTCGTGGGCAGCATCAGCAACGCCGCTCGAGCGGCCGAACTCGCCACGTTCCGTCTCTCCGAACTCGGGTACGATCCGCTGGATATCGTCTCCGCGAGCGGGCGTGCGCCCGTCCCGCCGGTTCCGGCCGACGAGCGGACCGCGATCGCCCGCGCGAACGACGCCATCGCCTACGGCGGGACGGCCCACCTCACGGTCCGGGATGACGCCGACGTCTTCGACGACGTGCCCTCGACGGCGTCCGAGGGCCACGGCCGCCCGTTCGGCGAGATCTTCGCCGACCTCGAGTGGGACTTCTCGGAGGTCCCCGCCGACCTCTTCGCCCCGGCCAAGGTGACGATCGACGTCCTCGGCGGACCGACGTACGTCCGCGGCGAGACCGACGAGCAACTGCTCGCCGAGTCGTTCGATCTCTAGGGCCGTGCAGTTCAAACCGGTTCCAGAACCGCCCGCCGACCTCGCCGCCGTCGGATCGGTCCTCGCCGCCGTGCCCGAGACCGCCGGCGCCGTCGCGGACTGCTGTGGCCGCCTCGTCGACGAAACCCGACTCGAGACCCGCGAGGCGGCCGAGACGTGGCTCGTCTTTCTCCGGGCGCTGCAACTCGCGGCCGCAGAGCCCGCGGGATATCGGCGAGTGCCGACCGATCCGTTCGCCGCGGACGCACTCGAGACGGAGTCGCTCCGGCGGGCGTTCCGGGAACGAGTCTACGGTACCGAGGCGGTGCTCGAGGCGCTCGCCGACGCCGACGGACCGTTCACCGACGACGATGCGTTCGACGCGGTCCGCGACGAGAGTGCTCGTCGGGACACGCGCCGGAATCGTGATCGGGATCGGGATCGACTCCGCCGACTCCTCGAGTGGGCCGTGTTGCTCGAGGCGGCCGAGCGCTCGTCGGACGGCTTTTGTCGTGGCCGTCCGTAGCCGGGCGCATGACTGATTTCGGTTCCGGTCGCGACGGCAACCCGGCGACGGCTGTCGAAAACGGCGTCGTCGATACGGTCTGTTTCGACCTCGACCACACGCTCTGTCGGTACACTCGACCCGGATCGGAGATCCTCTCGCGGGCGTTCGAACGCGTCGGCCTCGAGACCGACGCGCCGTGGACGGTCGACGACTACTACGGTCGGTACCGAACCTACCTCGAGGAGAGTAGCGGCGCCGACGACCTCCGGCGGCGGTGTTTCGCCGACCTCGCGGTCGACGCCGGCTACGACCGCGAAACGGGGCGCGCCGTCGCCGATGCCTACGGCGAGTACCGCGACCGCGAGGCCGTGGAACCGCTCCCCGGCGCTCGGAACGTCCTCGAGACGCTCGCGACGGAGAACCAACTGGGGCTGATCACCAACGGCGAACCCGGGATGCAGCGCGCGAAACTCGAGGCGACGGGCCTCGACGCGCACTTCGAGACGGTCGTCTACGCGGGCTACGATACGGCCGCGAAACCGTCCGCAGAACCGTTCGAGCGCGCCCTCGACGCGCTGGGTTCGACGCCGGATCGGGCGGTCTACGTCGGCAACTCGCTCGCCTCGGACGTGGCAGGCGCCCGGGCGGCGGGAATGCAGTCCGTCTGGGTGCCACACGGCCAGGACGTTCCCGAGACGCCCGATCCGACGCCGACGTACCGGCTCGAGGGGCTCGCGGAGCTGTCGTCGCCGCCGTGGTGAGCCGGTTTATCCTCGCGACCTCGCCTGCTGCTCGAGTCGCCGCGTCGACCGATCGTCCGACTTTAGAGGGTGCCGCCCGACGTGAGAGTCGATGACCGACCGTGCGATCAACTTCGCCGAAATCGTTGACTCGATCCGCGGGGCCGCCGATTCGTCGGACTCGGACGCCCAGTCGACGTCGACGTCGATCGTCACCGTCGCCGCTACCGACCCGGTCGACGTCTGTCGAGCGCTGTTCGACCGTCTCGAGTCCAATACGGATACCGATACTGACGCCGCAGCTCCGCCCGCCGAGGATCGCGCCGGCTACGAGTTCTACATGAGCCACAATACGCGCCGCGAGATGGAACGCCGACTCGTCAAGCACGGTCCCGAGGCCGCCTCGATGGATTTCCTCGAGTGCCAGATTCGCACCGACGTCTCGATGCCCGACGAGACGGTGCTGTTCACGCGTCCGGACGCGGTGACCCTCGGTGGCACGATCACCGGCGAGTCAGCGATCGGAGTCGGAACGATCTCGAGCGCTACTGGCGCTGAAACGGAAGAATCGTAGAGTCGGCGTCACGTCACTCCATCGGCGTGACGTCCGTCACCGTCCCGACGCCCTTGCTGCGTCCCTCGCGGAAGACGAACTTCTGGCCCTCCTCGACGAGGTACGGGCGGAACTTGAACCGAACCGTGGTCTCGCCCGTGTCGCCGGGGAGGAGTCGACCGTTCTCGGGATGGAACGCGGCGGCCTCGCCGATCGTCTCGAGGTGGACGACTGGTTCGTACCCCTCGCCGATCCGGGTGGGGTGGTTGAGCACCATTACCTCGGCTTCGAACTCCCGGACGGGGTCTGGATCGGCGTCCCGGGGCAAGAGGACCATCCCGCGTTCGATGGCGCTCTCCTTGACGCCCTTGAGGGCGATGCCGACGATCCGCCCCGCCTGGGCTTTGTCGACCCGGTGGTAGTGCATCTCGATCGAGCGGACCTCGACCTCCTGGAACCGCCCGTCGGGCATCGGCCCGAGCAGGAGTTCGTCGCCGGCTTCGACCTCGCCGGCCATGACGGTGCCCGAGGCGACGGCGCCGACACCGGTCACGGAGTAGCTCCGGTCGACGTACATCCGGAACTCGCCGCTGTCCTGGGCGGTCTTGGGCAATCGATCGAACAGTTCGTCCAGCGTCTCGAGGCCGTCCATCGTGATCGCGCTGGTCTCGACGATGGGGACGACGCGCTCGCTGATCTCGTCGACGGCGGCGTCGACCCCGTGGCGGGCGATGCGAAGCGGCGACTTGTCGACCTCCCGCAGCAGTCGTTCGACCTCGCGTTCGACCTCCTCGACGCGCTCGTCGCTGACGGCGTCGGTCTTGGTGATCGCGACGATCGTCGGCAGGTCGGTCGCGAGGAGGACGCCGAGGTGTTCGCGGGTGGTTCGCGTCGGGCCGTCGTCGGCGGCGACGACCAGCAGTCCGTAGTCGAGTTTCTGGCCGACGAGACCACGAATGGTCGTGCGAAGCCACGGCTCGTGGCCGACGGTGTCGACGAACGAAACGAGGCGGTCGGCCTCCTCGACGACCGCCGCGCGGTCCCGTTTGCGGTTCGGGTTACGGACGCGAACGGGACCGTCGTCGTCGAAGCCGTAGACCGCATAGGAGAGGTCCGCCGACAGCCCGCGTTCGACCTCGTGGGGCTGGACGTCGAGGTAACCCCGCGTCGCGCCGTCGCCGTCGTCGGCTTTCCCGGTGACCAGCGAACCGACGAGCGTGCTCTTGCCGTGGTCGACGTGGCCGGCCGTCCCGACGACGACGTGTTCGTCGTCCGTCTCGAGGACGCCGCCCTCGCGAATCGTGGCGACGCCGACGAGGCCGTGGCCGGCCGAGGCCGGCGGCGTGGTCCCGTTCGACGACGCCGCATCCGAGACGCCGTCGACGCTCCACGTCTGGACGTCGTCGATGTGGGCGTCGGCCTCCTCGGCAAGCAAGGAGAGAACGTCCATCGTCTCGGAGAAGGTATCCGGATCGACGCCGGCGAGTCCGCCGTCGTCCGTCACGCCGACGACGTACGTCGCTTCGCCGTCGCCGGAGAGCAGTCGGTGACGAAGCTGTGCTGCCAGACTCTCGCGTCGGCCACCCTCGAGGTGGACGTCCCGTGACAGCCGCTCCTTGAATTCGACGTTGCCACCGTCCTCTTCGCCACGGTCCAGGGCTCGCTCGAGGAGAGCCCGGTCACGGCTCATATACCCCGGTAGCGGCCCACATGGCAAAAGCTTTCCCGTGTGTTGTTAACACACGTCATGATATTTGTCACGAACCGACCGGACGCACTCGCAGAGAAACCGAACTTACCCGCAAGAGTCACTCGGAAAGACGGTCGTAAGCCGCGCGAACGCGGAGAAAAGCCGCTTTGTCGCCGCCGTTGTCGGGGTGGACGTCCTTGATGCGAGTCCGATAGGCGGCCCTGACTTCGTCGTCGTCGGCGGTGAGCCCCACGTCCAGGATGGCCCGCGCTTGCGCTCGCGTGAGGTCCGTCCCGGACCGCGGCGGCGAGCGACGGGGGTCGTCCGACCCACCGCGTGCCTCGTCGGTCCGACCGCGCCCTCGGTGAGTTCGGTTCGTGGTCACAGACGAACTTCATCGGAGGGGACCCTAAATGCTGTGGCAGATCGGACGCGAATCGCCTCGAGTAGCAGCGAATCGGTCCGACATCGCGGTCGACCGCGGGACCGGCCCGTGCCGTTCTGGGTGCGGTTTCAAGGCGCTCGAGGGCCTAGGTGTACTATGAGCGTCAGCGGTCTCTGTCAGATCTGCGAGTCGCGACCAGCCCAGGAGCAGTGTGCCAACTGCGGGGCACTCGTCTGTGACACGCACTACGAGGATCCGAAGGAACTCTGCATCGAGTGTGCCGGGCAGGCGGATCCGACGCGGCCGTCTGACTCCGAGGACGTCGACATCCACCGGTTCTGACCGCGACGGCGATCCGGTCCGATCCGAAGTTTTCCGGGCGAGACGGCGGCCGTCGGCGAGCGGGTCGGCCGCTGACTCGAGGAGCGCGACGGCCGCCAGCTGAACCGATCACGGTCGAACTCGTCGGACAGGTCGGCGGTAGCTACATTACGGGTGCGTGGTCGACACCGCACGATCACGGAGTGACAACCGAAGTTGGACTGGAAAACGGCAATCGGTTTACCGGCCGCCGTACCAGTACCGCCATGAGCGAACAGGCAAAAGCCCTTCTCGGTATGCTTCTCGGAGCGGCGCTACTGGCCATCGTCGTCTCCGTAAGCTTCGGACTTCGGTTCTAGCCGATACTCGTCGCAGCGCTCAACTGGACGAGGGTCGGTACTGGTTTAGCCGCTTTTGCAGCCGCTTTGCGGCCTGTCCGCTCGCGTTCGCGAACTCCTCACCGTCGTGTTCCCCCGCGAAGATAATTCCTCGCGAGGAGTTGACGAGTCCGACCCCGTCGGCCAGCCCGTATTCGACGGCGGCCTCGGCGTCGCCGCCCTGCGCACCGACGCCGGGGACGAGGAAGGGAAGATCCGGAACCTGGTCGCGTAGCTCCTCGAGTTCCTCGGGTTTCGTCGCGCCGACGACGAGTCCCACGTTGTCGTTCTCGTTCCACAGATCCGCCAGCGCGGCGACGCGCTCGTAGAGCGGTTCGCCGGTCTCGAGTTCCAGATCCTGGAGGTCCGCGCCGCCCGGGTTTGAGGTCCGACAGAGGATGAAGACGCCCGACTCCTCGTCGGCCAGAAACGGCTGCAGGGAGTCCCGACCCATGTAGGGGTTGACCGTGATCGCGTCTACTTTCTCGAGCATCTGGGCGTACTGACGGGTCGTGTTCCCGATGTCGGCGCGCTTGGCGTCGAGCAAGACGGGAACGCCCTTTCCGTGGGCGTAGGCGATCGTCTCCTCGAGTGCGCGCCAGCCGTCGGCGTCCTCGTAGAAGGCTGCGTTGGGTTTGTAAATCGCCGCGTGCTCGTGAGTCGCGTCGATAATGCGGCGGTTGAACGCCCACCGTGGGAGGTCGTACTCCTGGAGGTGGTCGGGAATCCGGGACGGGTCCGGGTCGAGTCCGACGCTGACGACGCTGTCGACCGTCCGAATGCGGTCGTGGAGCCGATCGAAGAAGTTCATGCTGCCGAGTGGTGGCCCGGTGGTCGAAAAAGTTGCTATCGGTCGCGGTGGCGTGGAGACGCCCCGTCTACTACGTATTGGCTCGTTTGCGCTTCCGTAAGGGGTCGAAAACCAAGTGACTCGCCGCGCGATAGCGGGTGTGAACAGTTCTCGTTCCAAATACTTTAGACAGTAGCTACTTCGGTCGTATAATCGATTACTACAGTATGGCGACTCGCACTAACGGGAAATCCAACTCGCAGTTCGGTCGGCTCCGAAGCCGTATTCGATCGACGCTGTTCGGTAGTGAGGACGACTCGAGCGACGAAACTGACCACGGCAACGTGGGCAACGCTGTCGAACCGAACCCGGACGCACCCGGCAACCTCTTTCACTGTTCGACCTGCGGCACCGTCTACATCGACTCCGAGAAACGCTCCTGTTCGGAGTGTGAGGAAGACGTCCACGAAGTTCGCTCGACCCTCGAATCGCAGGCCTCTCGCTGACGATCTTCGAATCGCTGCGAAAATCGCCGTCGGTCCGCGTTGACGGTTCGTCTCCCTCCAGCGGTTAGGCTTCGAGAACCTCGATCAGGTTCGACTCCGGATCCCGCAGGAACAGGATTGAGGTCCCGCTTTCGGTCGTCCGCGGCTCGCTTATCGTCTGTACGTCCGCCGGGAGCGCCGCGTAGAAGGCCTCGAGGTCGTCGACGGCGAGGCCGACGTGTGAGGCGCCGGGCTGGTTGAGCCCGGCGGCCGGCGACCCGCGCGCTTCGGGCTCGTACTCGACGAGTTCGAGCCGAATTCCGTCGGCTTCGAGGTGGGCAAACGTCCCGGTGGCGTCGTCGACGCCGACGGCGTCGGAGAAGGCCTCGCCGCCGACGCTGAACCGATCGACCACCTCGAGCCCGAGGACGTCTCGGTAGAACGGGAGCGTTTCCTCGAGGTCGTTGACGGTGATACCGACGTGGTGTGCGCTGAGCGGCGTCATCGTGTAGGCCTACGACCCCGAAAGAAAAACCCTTCCGCTCGCCGGTCGCTCGGCCGCGTTTTGCTCGCGGGAACCGCTTGCGAGTGGCGAGTGGCGAGTGCCAAGTGCCGGGTGCCGTCTACGAGTCGGTTACCTCGATCGACCAGTCGCCGTCGGCCTCGACGTCGATCCAGCAGACGCCGCCCGCGGCGTAGGACCGCATGGCGTTGAACGGCCCGTCCTGATCGACGAGCCGTTCCCAGCCGCCGTCCGCATCGACGCCGTCGACGACGAACGCGCCGTCGCCGTCGTGGGTCACGCCGAGGCTGAGGTCGTCGGCCGCCCACAGCGGGCCGGCGGTTCCGGACCCGGTTCCGGTCACCTCGAGCGGCGGACTCTCGAGGTCGTCGGCGTGGACTTCGGGCTGTTCGAGGTCGATCGACCAGTCGCCGTCGGCGTCGACCTCGAGGCGGTAGGAGCCGCCGTCGACGACCGCGAGGGACTCGCCGTCGCCGTCGGCGCGGGTCACCAGCCGCTCGCCGCCAGCGCCGTCGGCGGGGACGACCGACGCTTCGAACGATCCGTCGCCGTCGTGGGTGAACTCGCCGGTGACGAGCCCCTCGGACAGTTCGAACGTGTCGGTTTCGGTCGCCCCCGAGCCGTCGACCGAGTGGCGCTCGCCGGCTTCGAAGACGACGCCGTCGGGTCGCGTCGCGGCACCGTCCGGCTCCTGCTGTTCGACGGCGTCAAATCCGTCGACGAGATCCGAGGGCGTGATCACGTCCAGTCCCCGGTGCTCGAGGTGATCGAGCAGGTGGACGAAGTCGTCGAGAGTCATCACTTCGCCGTCGGGGTCGTCCTCGTCGACGATCGGCGGAATCCGGATGACGGTGAGCTGTCGGTACTGATCGCAGAGGTTGATGTGGCGGCGAACGCCGTTGTGGAGCGCGGGGCCCCAGATCACCGGCGTCATGTGCGGCCCGGTCGGCGGCGCGCCGACCGGACAGCTCCCGAAGAGGAATCCCGTTTCGTAGTAGTCCCGGACGACCTCGTGGGTCGTCGACGTCATCCGCCGCCAGGAGGGCGCGAAGAAGTGCCTCGAGCCGTCCTCGAAGCCGCGATCCGCCAGCGTATCGCGAGCGCTCGCGGCGACCGTTCGCTGGCGGTCCTCGGGCTGGTCGGTAAGATTCGACTCACTTCGGGGGTACGCACAGACGTCCCAGCCGCGATCCCGGAGGTCGCGCAGTTCGTCGAATCCCATCCGGCTTCCGCCGCCGACTCGTCCCGGATCGACCGGAACCGCGCCGGCCCAGCCCCGCTCCTCGAGCAAGTCCGCGGCGATGTCGTAGTGGGAGTCGTGGCCGTCGTAGAACGCGAGGATCGCCTTGCCGTTGTCGACCGCCTCTGTTCGGCGGAGGTCGTCGACCAGGATCCGCGGCGACTCCTCCTCGGGGCCGACGGCGATCACGTTGATTCGAGTGACGTTCGTCAGGTCTGGCTCGTTCGTCACGTCCGGACCGCCCGACGGTTTGTGCTCGTAGCCACAATCCAGGCGGAACCAGCCGTCGTACTCGTTCGGGAGTTGCCGAACGGTCGTCAGCCGGTTGTCGCGGTCGGGAGCGATGAACTCGACGACGATCCGCGTCGCCGATTCCGGCTTGACGGCGAGCGAGGTGTCCCATCCCTCGAGGTCGAGTCCCCTTGGGAACGAGATGCTCATCTCGGCCTCGGCGTCGTCGTTCTCGAGTCTGGCGGCCTGGGATCCGGTTCGCGCCTCGTCCGGCGCGGGCTCGACCTGTCCCTTCGGTGTGAACCACTCGTCGAGGTCCTCGAAGTTCGAGATGACGTCACCGTCGTGTATAGCGGGCCACGCAGCGTCGCCGTCGGTCGAACCGTCGGCGTCGACGTACGACTCGTCGTCGTCGCCGTTCCCGCCGTCGTCGTCGTCGGAGCTGCGTTCGAAACAACCGGCGAGCGCACCCGATCCCGCGGTCGCGGCGAGCGCGGCGAGCGCGCGTCGCCGAGAGAGATGCTGTTCCATAGTCAGCGTTCGATCGGCGACCGACGTGCTTAGTGATAGGTCCGTTAATCGAGATTCGGCGACGCGAGGACCTGACCGGTCAGTTTCCGACCGCCGCGTGAGGGCGCGACGAGAGTGTTTATGGAGGTGTTAGCCGCCGTTGCAGAAGCGAAACGATCGCGAAAGTCGGTTGCAGTCGACGCTCGAGGGACCCTCGAGGGGATACCCCGTCGTCGACCGGACGGCCGTTTGTTCGGATATTAATAATCACCCTCCCGGCGCAACGGTGAGCCAACGAAATGACAGGCAACGCTGCGAAAGCACGGACGGAGTCGGGTGAGGGGCGAAACCGGATGGACGCCCTGCTCATCGGGATCGACGCCGGCTGTCTCTCGGTGTTCGATCGACTGTCTGACGAGGACGTGATCCCCAACCTGCGGGCGCTGCTGGATGCGGGCGTTTCCGCGCCCCTCGAGTCCCAGATCCCGCCGTGGACGCCGAGCGCGTGGCCGTCGATGTTTACCGGCGTCAACCCCGGAAAACACGGCGTCTACGGTTTCACCGGTTTCGACGGCTACGACTTCCACGTCGTGAAAGGCGAGGACGTACGCGCACACCGGATCTGGACGCTACTCGACCGCCACGACCGCTCGAGCGTCGTCGTGAACGTCCCCGTCACGCACCCGCCGGACGAAATCGACGGGGCGATCGTTCCCGGCTTTATCGGCCCGGAGGATCCGCCCTGCCAGCCCGAGGGGATTCTCGACGACGTCCGCGACGAGATCGGCGACTACCGCGTTTACCCGAACTACGCGCGCGGAGACGACTCGCTGACCGACGCCGAGAAGATCGAGGAGTATTGCCGGCTCGTCGAGATGCGCGGCGAGGCGTTCCAGTATCTAAGCGGGCGCTTCGAACCGGACTTCGGCTTCCTTCAGTTCCAGAAGACCGACACCGTTTTCCACGAGTTCGACGGCGAGTGGGAGAAGGTCAAACAGGTGTACGCCGCGACCGACGAACAGATCGGCGAGGTTCTCGAGGCCTGTAACCCGAAGCAGGTGTTCGTCGCGAGCGACCACGGGATGGGGCGCTACGAGAAACCCGAGTTCCGCGTCAACGCCTTCCTGGAGGACGCCGGCTACCTCGAGACCACGCTGGGCGGGAAGGGGATGCCGACGTGGAACCTGATGCGGGACGACCTCCGGAGCGGCGAGCAGGCAGACGAGTGGGAGCCGAGCGCGAGCGAACGACTCGCGGCGAAGCTGGCGAGCGTCGGCATTACGACCCACCGAATCGGCGTCGTCCTGGAACGGCTCGGCCTCGCGGAGTTCGCGAAGGCCCACGCCCCAGACGGCGTCGTCCGAACCGGAAACGAACAGGTCGACTTCCCGAATTCGAAGGCGTACGTCCGCGCACGGACCGAACTCGGCGTTCGAATGAACGTCGAGGGCCGGGATCCCGAAGGCGTCGTCCCCGAAGACGAGTACGACGACGTTCGGGCGGCGCTCATCGCGGACCTCGAGTCGGTGACCGCCCCCGACGGCGAACCCGTCTTCGAGACCGTCGCGCCGCGGGAGGAGTACTTCGAAGGACCGTACGCAGACGACGCGGTCGATATCGTCACGATTCCGAACGACTTCCAGCACTTCCTCTCGGCGGAGCCCGCGGACGAGTACTTCGCCGAGACGACCGAACCCTGGAACCACAAACTCGAGGGTATCTTCGCCGCGAGCGGCGAAGGCCTCGACGCCTCGGAGCCCCTCGAGAGCGCACACCTCTACGACGTGGCGCCGACGATCCTCTCCGCGCTCGGCGTGCCCTACAGCGACCGTATGGACGGACGAGTGCTGCCGATCGTCGAGGCGACCGAGCCGACGACCTATCCGGACTACGCGGCGTCCGACCGGGATACCGTCGACGCCGGGGTCGAGGATCGGCTCGCGGACCTCGGCTACGTCGAGTGAGTCGATCGGACGAATCGTCCCCCGAATACACGACTACTCTTCCAACATATGACATACACCCTATCGTTCAAACCGGCGATCGACCTGTACGGCCAGCACGACCCGAGCGCGGCGTTGTTCGACGACGGCGAACTCCGATTCGCGATCGAAGAGGAGCGGCTGACGCGAGACAAGCACGCGGTCGATACCTTCCCCGAGCGGGCGATCCGCGCCTGCCTCGAGTACGAGGGGATCGAACTCGCCGACGTCGAGAAGATCGTCCTGCCGTACGATCCGAAGCTCCGCTCGAAGATCGCCGGTCACTACCTGAAAAACACCACACAGCTCGACAGCCACCTGAGTAAGGTAACCCACCTGAAAAACGTCGCCAGAGACCAGGTGTTCGGTCGGTTCGCGCCGAACCGGATCGTCGAGGGTCGACTCGAGGAGATCGGAACGCCGGTGCCGCCGATCGAGAACCGCTCGCACCACGAGTGTCACGCCGTCAGCGCGTTCCACCCGTCGCCGTTCGACGAGGCGCTCGTGTTGACCATCGACGCCAAAGGCGAGTACGACTCGACCGTCGTCTGGCACGCCACCCCCGACGGACTCGAGCGCGTCCGGACGTACGACCACCCCAACAGCTGGGGGTTGTTCTACGCCGCCATCACGAACTACGTCGGCTACCGGATGTTCAACGGCGAGGGGAAGGTGATGGGGCTCGCCCCCTACGGCGAGGAAAATCCCAACATCGAGCGTCGCCTCCGGAGCGTCGTCGACACCGGCGTCGACTACGACGTGACCGAACTGACCGGGCGCTGGGGGACCGAACACGGCGTCGAGACGCTCGAGGAGCTGTTCGGCCGGCCGGCTTCGAAGACGACCGACGAGTTCGACCAGTTCGAGAAGGACCTCGCGTACGCCGCCCAGCGACTGCTCGAGGAGTCGATCTCGGCGCTGGTCGACGAGTACGTCGACCGTCTCGACACGAGCAACGTCTGTTTGGCCGGTGGCGTCGTGCTCAACTGCAAGCTCAACAAGCAGGTTGCGGAGCGTCCCGGCGTCGACGACGTCTACATCCAGCCGGTCGCCCACGACGCCGGCCTCGCGCTCGGCGGCGGCTGGATCGACCACCGGCCGACCGAGATCGAGCAGATGACGGACGCCTACTGGGGCCCCGCCTACGAGACCGACGAGATCCGCGAGCTGCTCGAGACGAACAAGATCGAGTACGCCGAACCCGACGACCTCGAGCGGCGGGTCGCCGAACTGATCGCGGACGGCGCGCTCGTCGGCTGGTTCCAGGGCCGAATGGAACTCGGCCCGCGAGCGCTCGGCAACCGGAGCATCCTCGCCGATCCGCGGACCGAGGCCTCCCGGGATCGGGTCAATCGGTTCGTCAAACACCGCGAGGGGTGGCGGCCGTTCGCGCCGTCGATGATCGAATCGGCCGCCGACGAGTTCCTCGAGAACGCCCGGCCCAGCCCGTTCATGATCAACACGTTCGACGTGAAACCCGACCGCAGCGACGACCTCGCCGCGGTGGTCCACCCCGCCGACGACACCACGCGGGCCCAGACGGTTCGGAAGGACCAGAACCCCCGCTACTACCGTTTGCTTCGCGAGTTCGAGGACGTGACCGGCGTTCCCGTGCTCCTCAACACCTCGTTCAACGACCACGCCGAGCCGATCGTCCGGACGCCGACCGAGGCCCTGAAGGACTTCTACGGGATGGGACTCGACGTCCTCGTCCTCGAGGATATCGTCGTGACCAAGCGAGCCTCGGACTACGATCTGGGCGCGAGCGAGGCCGAAGTGGAACTGCAGCGAGAGACGCCGGCCGCGGACGTCTGAATCGATCGGTCCCGGTTCCGATGTGCTGACTGTTAACTCGCTGGCGAACGCAACGGACGGTATGACGCGCGTCGCGCTTATCGCACACGACGAGACGAAGCCGGACCTGATCGACTTCGCCCGAGAACACGAGTCCCAGCTGTCGGAGTACGAACTCGTCGCCACGGGTACGACCGGGAAACGGCTGCAAGAGGACGTCGGCCTCGAGGTCGACCGCAAGCAGTCGGGGCCGCTCGGCGGCGACCTCCAGATCGGCGCCGAGGTCGCCGACGACCGGCTCGACGGGATCGTCTTCCTCCGGGACCCGCTTCGGGCCCAGCCCCACGAGCCCGACATCTCCGCGCTGTTGCGGATCTGCGACGTCCACGACACCGCGCTGGCGACGAACCTCGCGTCCGCGACGTTTCTGATCGAGGGGCTGGCGGAGTAGTTCTCGTTTCTGCGGAACCAGCAGGCACAACAGGTATCGGCAGCGTAGCCTGTCACTACTATTGCTAGCCGAGTTCGTCGTTTCACCCATGGTCCGAGTGAGAACCAGTCGTCGATGCGCATCCCGTTCTGATCACCAGACACGATGTCGTTAGGCGGGATCGCACTCGCGACCGACTTCGCGCTGTTGATCGTCGCCGCGGCAATTCTGAGCTACGCGGCCAGGCTGACGAAACAGCCGACGATCGTCGCGTACGTGCTGACCGGCGTCGTCGTCGGTCCGATCGGGCTCGGGATCGTCACCGAGGACCAGTTGATCGAGGTCGTCGCCGAACTCGGCCTCGGCTTCCTGCTGTTCCTGCTCGGCATCGAGATGCGCTTCGACGACATCCGGGAGATCGCCCGCCCCGTCGGAGCGATCGCGTTCGGACAGGCGATTCTGCAGGCGGTCGCCTCGACGGCCGTCGCCTTGCTGCTCGGCTTTACGCTCTTCCAGTCGCTGATGATCGCGCTCGCGACGACGTTCGGCGCGACGCCGATCATCGTCAAGGTCCTCGGCGACAAGGAGGACCTGAAGGCCCTGTACGGCAAGGTCGACGTTGGCATCCTCATCTTTCAGGACATCTACCTCGTGATGGCGCTTGCCATCCTCGCGGTCGGCACCGTCGACGACGTCGGCGAGATCGCGTTCAGCATCGGCCGCGTGCTCGCGTTGATGGGCGCGATCGGCGTCGCCGCCTACCTCGCCAGCCAGTACCTCCTCCCCGCGCTGTTGCGAGCCAGCGCCCGGAACAAGAGCACCCTCTTTACCGTCGGCATCGCCTGGGCCTTTCTCTTTATTTTCGCCGCCGAAACGCTCGAGCTCTCCGTCGAGATCGGCGCCTTCCTCGCGGGGCTCGCGCTGGCACAGCTCCCCTACAGCACGGAGCTCAAGGAGCGAATGCGCCCGGCGACGAACTTCTTCATCGCCGTCTTCTTCGCGAGCATCGCCCTCCAGATGGAGCGCGACCAGCTGCTCGCTTACTGGCAGGAGGCCGTCGCCGCCTCGTTCTTGCTGGTCGTCATCAACTTCTGTATCGTCTTCGGGCTGTTCTACAGCCAGCGCTTCGATATCGAGACTTCCTTTCTCGGGACGATCTCGATGCTGCAGGTCAGCGAGTTCTCGATCGTCCTCCTGTCTCTTATACACAT